>NZ_JBWJPA010000013.1:0-126179 GCF_056393075.1 Stenotrophomonas sp. Steno-Z10-HUANG | reverse complement strand
GTTCGCGTTGTCCACTTCAAGACTTCGTTGGCAAAGAGTAGGGTGCTTAGATATGCAAGAGCCCCAATGCCAGCATCACGCAGCTCGCACACGAACAAGTCGTGCTCGGGTCAATGGCGGTTGGGGATGCCGTACGGCAACTTCTAATGCTGTGGTGTCTTGTGGAGGTATGGACAAATCCATGCCGCTGGATAAGCGATTCTGTGGCTGGACCATGGACACTCGTGTTTCTTGGTCAAAGCGCCAAAAATTGCGGGAAATTTGGAATGTCCATGGGGGTGCATGTAACCTGCGCCAGGGCGGCTCGGACGTGCGCAGCAACCGCACCTGCGCGACGCCGCTGGCCGGCGAGGGCGAGTACTCGCTGGTCGGGCACAAGTGGTTCCTGTCCGCGCCCATGTCCGACGGCTGGCTGGTGCTGGCGCAGGCGCCGGGCGGATTGAGCTGCTTGCTGATGCCGCGGCGCCTGCCCGACGGTGCGCGCAACGGCTTCCGGCTGATGCGGCTGAAGGACAAGCTCGGCGACTGGGCCAACGCCTCGAGCGAGGTCGAGTTCTGCGGCGCGTGGGCAAGGCGCATCGGCGCCGAAGGGCGCGGCGTGGCGACCATCATTGAGATGGTGATGCTGACGCGGCTGGACTGCATGCTCGGCGCTGCCGCGGAAATGCGCATGGCGCTGGCCCAGGCGCTGCACCATGCACGGCACCGCCGCGCCTTCGGCAGGCGCCTGGTCGAGCAGCCGCTGATGGCCAACGTGCTGGCCGACCTGGCGCTGGAATCGGAGGCCTCCACCGCGCTGGCGCTGCGGGTCGCGCGCGCGGTGGATGCGGCCGCGCGCGACCCCGCCGAAGCGGCGTTCGCGCGCGTCGCCACGGCCCTCGGCAAGTTCTGGGTCTGCCGGCGCGCGGCGGGCTTCGTCAACGAGGCGCAGGAGTGCCTGGGCGGTGCAGGCTACATCGAGGAATCGATGCTGCCGCGGCTGTACCGGCAGGCGCCGCTCAATTCGATCTGGGAAGGCAGCGGCAACGTGCAATGCCTGGACGTGCTGCGCGCGCTGTCACGCGAACCGCAGTCGCGGCAGGCGCTGCTGCGCGAACTGGAGCAGGCGCGTGGGCGCGAGGCGGCCTACGACGCGGCGCTGGAGGCCTTGCCGCCCTTGCTGGACGGGGCAACGGTGGCCGAAGCCGCGGCACGGCGCGTGGCCGCTTCGCTGGCGCTGCTGCTGCAGGCGGCCACGCTGCTGCGGGGCGGCAGCCCGGTGGCGGGCCTGTTCGTGGCCGCGCGGCTGGCGGCACCGCTGCCGCCCGCCTACGGCATGCTGGATGCGTCGGTGGCGTTCGCGGATATCCTGGAACGGGCCGTGCCGGCAGCCTGAGCGCGCTGGCCTCGGCAACCGGCACCCGCGGCGCCGGACAGGTCGCTGGACGGCGTCGCCGCCGTCACAGGGATCGCGCAGCCGCCCGCCGGGGACGGCTGCGCGATGGGGTGGGGACGATCAGTGCTTGGCGTCGTCCGCCTTCTGCCGCGCCTTCTCGGCCGCGTCGTGCGCTTCGTCGGCGACCTTCTGCGCGGCGTTGGCGGTGGCGGCGCTGGCATCGGCCGCGGCCTCCTTGGCGGCCGCCGACGCATCTTCGGCCGCGGCGCTGGTGGCGTTGGCCGCGCGGTCCAGCGCATGCTCCGACTTGGCGGCGGCCTCGCGGGTGGCGTCGGCGGCACGGTCGGCGGCGCTGCGGGCGGCGTCGGCCGCCGACTCACCGGCGTTGCGTGCGGCATCGGCGGCGTGGTCGGCCGCGGCTTCGGCATCGCGCTTGGCCTGTTCGGCATTGGGGTCGTTGCAGGCGGACAGGGCCAGCATCAGGCTGCCGGCCAGCAGCGGTACAAACAGCTTCATCGCGTTCTCCTGGGTTTGGGGGACGACGCGCGCAGCGTAGGCGGACGCGGATTCAGATTGCGTCAACGCCGACCCGGCACCGCCGGCTGCGCCGGCCATCGGCGCCCTGGACGATCCGTGGCTGGGTGGCGCGCGCGCCGGGCCCCTGCGGCCACGGGGGACAGGCGGGAGAAGGCAAAAAAAAAGCCGCTGGCGAACCAGCGGCTTTTCCGACTTGCGTCGAAGCAGAAGTTATTACTTCTTGGCTTCTTCGGCAGCGTCCTTGGCCTTGTCGGCCACGTCTTCAGCAGCCTTGGCGGTGTCGGCAGCGGCGCCGGCAGCGGCGTCGGTGGCGGCGCCGGCAGCGGCGGCAGCGGCGTCACCAGCGGCGTCAGCAGCGGTGGCGGCGGTGTCGGCAGCAGCCTGGGCGGCGTCGGCGGTTTCGGCGCCGGCGGCAGCAGCCTGGTCAGCGGCGGCCTGGGCGTCGGTGGCGGCTTCGTTGGCCGAAGCAGCGGCGTCCTGGGCAGCTTCCTGCTTCGAGCAGGCGGCCAGGGCCAGGCCCAGGGCCATCGCGATCAGCAGCTTGTTGATGCTCATTGTGTGAATCCTCGTCGTTAGATTAGGCAACGCGCCATTGCGCGCCTTAAACATGATGACAAGCCCGTTTGGGCTGTCAAGCGACCGCGCATTCATTTTTGTAAAAAAGGCATTAAGTCCAATCAAATCAATTCGATGGCGATGGCCGTTGCTTCGCCGCCGCCGATGCAGAGAGAGGCGACGCCACGCTTGAGGCCACGGCTGCGCAAGGCGTGCACCAGCGTGACCATCAGGCGCGCGCCCGAGGCGCCGATCGGATGGCCCAGCGCGCAGGCGCCGCCGTTGACGTTGAGCTTGTCATGCGGGATCCCGAGTTCACGGATCGGCGCCATCGCCACCACCGCGAAGGCTTCGTTGATCTCGAACAGATCCACGTCGCCGACCTGCCAGCCGGCCTTGTCCAGCACCTGCCTGACCGCACCGATCGGCGCGGTGGTGAACCACTCCGGCTCCTGCGCGTAGGTGGCGTGGGCGACGATGCGGGCCAGCGGCTGCACCCCGCGGCGCGCGGCGTCGGCGGCGTCCATCAGCACCACCGCGGCGGCACCGTCGGAGATGCTGGAGGAACTGGCCGCGGTGACGCTGCCGTCCTTCTTGAAGGCCGGCTTCAGGGTCGGGATCTTGGCGATGTCGGACCTGCCCGGCTGTTCGTCCTGGTCGACCTCGACCTCGCCCTTGCGGGTGGCCACCTTCACCGCGACGATCTCGTCCTTGAACGCGCCGGTGGCCTGCGCGGCCTGCGCGCGCTTGACCGATTCGATGGCGTAGGCGTCCTGCTCCTCGCGGGTGAAGCCGAACTTGGCGACGGTGCCTTCGGCGAACACGCCCATGGCCTGGCCGTCGTACGGGTTGGTCAGGCCGTCCCATGCCATGTGGTCCACCGCCTGGAAGTTGCCGTAGCGGTTGCCGGTGCGCGAGTTCGGGATCATGTGCGGCGCGTTGGACATGGACTCCATGCCGCCGGCGACGACGATGCTGGCCGAGCCGGCCTTGATCAGGTCATGGCCCAGCATGATCGCTTTCATGCCCGAGCCGCACACCTTGTTGAGCGTGGTGCAGCCGGTGCTGACCGGCAGGCCGGCGGCGAGCGATGCCTGGCGCGCCGGCGCCTGGCCGAGGTTGGCCGGCAGTACGCAGCCCATGATCACTTCGGACACATCGGCGGCGGCAACGCCGGACTGCTCCATGGCCGCGCGGATCGCGGTGGCGCCGAGGGTCGGGGTGGGGACGCCGTTGAACTGGCCGAGGAAGGAGCCGATGGCGGTGCGCTTTGCGGCGGCGATGACGATGTCGGACATGTGCGGTCTCGGTTGTATCCTGCAACGATTATCGAAAGCCGCCGGCGGGGTGCCCATTGGACCAACGGCACATCCCGGCAGACAGCGGTTTGTCGTTGCAGTATAGAAGGTGAGCCACCGCATGGCCGGCCGGTGGCCCCGTCCGCAGGGATACCGGTGTCCGGCCAGTCATGGGGGAGAGGGCATGCGCAACACGTTCAGGGGCCACACCGCACTGGCCGCTTCGATGGCACTGGCGCTGGCCGCCTGCGGCGGCGGCGGTGGCAGCAAATCGACCCCGCCACCGCCGCCCAGTCCGCCGCCGACCTCGCCGCCGCCCACTTCGACCACGCCGCAGCCGGCGATGGACGCGCATCTGGCGCTGACCAACGCCCGCGCCGCGCAGGCCGCCGGCCTCACTGGTGCCGGCGTCCGCATCGGCGTGGTCGATTCGGGGGTGATGCGCAACCATCCGACGCTGACCGGGCGGGTGGTGGCCAATTTCAGTTACGTGGATCCGCGCCGCAACAACCTGGCGGTGGACGACGTGGTCGGCCATGGCACCACGGTGGCGCAGCTGGCCGCCGGTGCGGCCACCGGGCAATGGCCCGGGGGCATCGCGCCGGGCGCGCAGATCGTCTCGGCGCGCATCATCAACGACGAGCGGCCCAAGGACGACGGTTCCGGGCAGGGCAACGAGGTCACCGGTGGCCTGGGCATGGGCGGCGTCCATGACGACCTGATCCGTGCCGGCGTGCGCATCATGAACAACTCCTGGGGCGGGCTGTACTGGACGCGGCCGACGGTGACGGCGCAGATCGCCGCCGAGTACCGCCCGTTCATCGCCGGCAACGACGGGCTGGTGGTGTTCGCCACCGGCAACGAATCGCGCGCCAATCCCAGCGACATGGCCGCGCTGCCGAGCCAGCCGGGCGAGAATGGCTCGCGCCCGGCGGCCGACCTGGAGCGTGGCTGGCTGGCGGTGGCGGCGCTGGACACGGCCAACCCGGGGCGCCTGGCCGATTACTCCAACGCCTGCGGCGTGGCGAGGAACTACTGCCTGGTGGCGCCGGGCACCTCCGCCTTCGTGGGGCCCACCGCCACGGCGTCGAACCTGTCCTACTACTACGGCAGCGGCACTTCCTACGCCGCGCCGCTGGTATCGGGCGCGGCGGCGCTGGTGTGGCAGGCATTCCCGTATTTCGACAACAACCTGGTGCGGCAGACCCTGCTGGGCACCGCCACCGACCTGGGCGATCCCGGCCCGGATGCGGTGTTCGGCTATGGCCTGCTCAACGTCGGCAAGGCGGTGAAGGGCCCGGCCCGGTTCGACTGGGGCGACGTGACGGTGGACGTCAACCAGTTGGGGCTGGGGTCGGTCTGGAGCAATGACATCAGCGGCGCCGGCGGGCTGGTCAAGCGCGGCGCAGGGGCGCTGACCCTGGCTGGCGCCAATACCTACGGCGGCGCCACCCGCATCGAACAGGGCACGCTGGCCCTGCGCGATGGCGCCTCGATACGCTCCAGCGTCACCCTCGTACCGCGGTCCGATCCGACGCAGGCAGCCCTGCAGTTCATGGGCGGTGCCACCCGGGTGACCGGCAATGTCGACAACGGTGCCAGCATCGTGATGCTTGGCGGTGGCAACAGCAGCATCATCGACGGCGATTACCTGCAGCGCAGCGGTTCCCGCCTGCTGATCGCGCTGGGGGTCAATGCGCTGCAGGTCACCGGCAGCGCAACCCTGCAGGGCGGCGGTGTGCTGATCAACGGGGTGGTGCCCGGTTACGTGCCACAGGACGGCACGCGGCAGGGCCTGATCCGCGCCGATGGCGGTGTCAGCGGCCAGTTCGACGCGGCCCCTGCCGCCACCCAGAATGCCGGCGTTGCACTGCTGCAGGCCGGCTATGGTTATGACAGCCACAATGCCTGGCTGGACCTGCAGCGGGTCAACGTGACCGCGGCCGCGCGGGTGGCGGGCGCGGATGCCGCGGCAATGGCCGCGGCGCAGCGGGTGGAGCAGGCCTTCGAACTGCTCGATGGCGATGTGACCCTGCAGTCAGGTGCGTTTGCGGCCGGTGCCAGCGCCCTGCAGCGTGGCGGTGGCGGCTTCGACGGGCTGGGCGCGAGCCTGCGCAGCCTCACCGGCCAGGCGCATGCGCTGGCGCTGGCGATGACCTTCGACAGCATCGACATGAACCGGCGGGCCTTGTCCACCCAGTTCGGCGAGGGCGGCAGCCGCGCCGACGGGGCCTGGTCGCGTTCGCTGGGGGAGGGCGGCCAGGGCGGCCTTGCCGGCGGCGACTACCGCCTGGGCGGTTGGATGCTGGGCCGCGAGACCGGCATGGGCGATGCCCGGGTGGGTTTCGCGTTCGGGCAGATGCAGGCGCAGCTGGCCGGCGGCGAGGCCGGCGACCGCGGCCGCGACCGCCAGACCCAGGCCCGGTTCTATGCCGGGCGCCAGTGGGGCCAGGCGTACGCGCTCGGGCAGCTCGGTGTGGGTGGCTACCAGCGCGAGCTGGATCGCGGCCTGCTGCTGGGCGGCGAACGTGCCGGGGTGACGGCGCGTTACGCCGGCCGCTTCCTGTCCGGCAGCGCCGAGGCCGGTTACCGCTTCGAGCTGGGACGGGGCGCGTTCACCCCGTACCTGGGCGCCGACTACGCCCGCATCGACAGCGACGCGTTCCAGGAGCAGGGCGGCTACGGGTTCGGGCTGAGCGCCGGCGGCTGGCAGGCCAGCCAGCTGCGTGGCCTGGCCGGCCTGCGCGCCGACTACCGCTGGCGCGGGCTGCAGCTGGGCGGCTATGCCGAGTGGCAGCAGGCGCTGTCCGCCGGCGCCGGGCCGCTGCAGGCACGCTTCACCGGTATCGATGCCTGGGCGCCGCTGTATGGCCTGCAGCCCGCGTGCGCCGCCGGATTGTTCGGCGTGTCGCTCGATGCCTGGGTCGCGCGCGATGCGCAGCTGTCGCTGGGCTACGACCAGCGCCTGGGCGGACGCGGCGACAACCGGCAGGTGTCGCTGCGGTTCATGCGCGGGTTCTGAGCCAGCGGCGGCGGACATGCAAAAGGCGGGCGACCGGGTCGCCCGCCTTTTTTGTGCCGGCCGGGTGCGCTGGCTACTCGCCGCGCAGGCGGCTCATGCGCGGGGTGGCGCGGCCCAGCGGCATCTTCAGCTTGCCGATGGCTTCGATGCGGGCCTCGGCGATGCGGTCGGCCGCACGCTGCGGCGAGATCCCGTCGCGCTCGGACGCGTCGAAGATGCGGCCGAGGTTGTGGTAGATGCTGCGGATCAGGCGCATGGCGCGCTCGCGGTTGTAGCCGTCGATCTCCAGCGACACGTTCATCACGCCGCCGGCGTTGACCGCGTAATCCGGTGCCCACAGCACCCCGCGCCGATGCAGTTCGTCGCCCACCGCATGGCTGGCCAGCTGGTTGTTGGCGGTGCCGCAGATGACCTTGGCCTTGAGCCGGTCAAGCTCCTCCATGCCGATGGCGCCTTCCATCGCGCAGGGCGCGAACACGTCGGCGGCGACGTCGTAGATGGCATCGGGCTTGATCGCCTCGCAGCCGTACTCGGTGACCGCGCGCTGCACCAGCACCGGGTCCAGGTCGGTCACGTAGAGCTTGGCGCCGCGCTCGCGCAGCAGCTTCACCAGTTCCATGCCGATGTGGCCCAGGCCCTGCACGGCGATGCTGACCTTGCCCACTTCCTCGTGGCCGAACTTGCGGTTGATCGAGGCCATCAGCGCCTGCAGCGCACCGTAGGCGGTGAACGGGGCCGGGTCGCCGGAGCCGCCATGGACCTGGTGCACGCCGGTGACATAGCCGGTCTCCAGGTAGATCTGCTCCATGTCGTTGACGTCGCTGCCGACGTCCTCGGCGGTGATGTAGCGCCCGCCCAGCGCTTCGACCTGGCGGCCGAAGGCGCGGAACAGCACCTCGCTCTTGTCGGTGCGCGGGTCGCCGATGATCACCGCCTTGCCGCCGCCCACGTTGAGCCCGGCCAGCGCGTTCTTGTAGGTCATGGTGCGGCTCAGCCGCAGCACGTCGCGCAGGGCGTCGTCGCTGTTGGCGTAGGGCCGCATGCGCACCCCGCCCAGGGCAGGGCCCAGGGTGGTGTTGTGGATGGCGATGATCGCTTTCAGGCCGGCATCGCGGTTGTGGCAGAACACGACCTGTTCGTGCCCGGAAGTGGCGAGGGTTTCGAAAAGCATGGAAGCTCCGATGGGCGTTACTGCGACAACGTCCGTGATCCTGCAGACAACTGGTGGGCCAGAAAACAAAAATGCGACTTCGTCGTGGCGGTGACGGGTCGCGGGCGGCCATTCTAAAGCATTCGGCGGCCAGCGCATGTTCAGGCTGCCGCCGGCCGCGAAGGGGGCGCAGCCGGCCGGGGGGCGGGGCGGTACGGCGGCCGGGTCACGCTGCGCTGCAACCTGACCTGCGCGGCGCGCGGCTCTATCATCGGTTTCAACAGAAACCGAGATGTCGCACGGCCCATGAGTACTCCCGCCCCCCACCTCCCGCAGACGCAGACGGAAACCAGCCCGCTGCGTTTCGTCACCGCCGCCAGCCTGTTCGACGGCCATGACGCGGCCATCAACATCATGCGCCGGCTGATCCAGGCGCAGGGCGCGGAAGTGATCCACCTGGGCCACAACCGCTCGGTGGAAGACGTGGTCCGCGCGGCGCTGCAGGAAGACGCCGACGCCATCGCGCTGTCGTCCTACCAGGGCGGCCATGTCGAGTATTTCAAGTACATGGTGGACATGCTGCGCGAGCGCGGCGCCGGCCACATCCGCGTGTTCGGTGGCGGCGGTGGCACCATCACCCCGGAGGAGATCCGCGAACTGCAGGCCTACGGCGTGGAGCGCATCTACCACCCCAACGACGGCATGAAGATGGGGCTGGTGGAGATGATCGAGGACGTGGTCCGGCGCGCCGGCGACGCCCGCGACACGGCACCGGCGGCGGACGACGCCAGCGTGCCCGGCATCGGCGACGAGATCGCCATCGGCCGCATGCTGTCGCGGCTGGAGGACGGCGCCTTCGGCGACGCGGAGCTGGCGCACCTGCGCCGGCAGTGGCAGCTGGCCGGCGGCAGGACCCCGGTCATCGGCATCACCGGTACCGGTGGCGCCGGCAAGTCCAGCGTCACCGACGAACTGCTCAACCGCTTCCTGGCCAGCTTCCCGCAGATGCGCATCGCGGTGGTCTCGGTCGACCCGACCCGCCGCCGCACCGGTGGCGCGCTGCTGGGCGACCGCATCCGCATGAACTCGCTGCGCAGCCCGCGCGTGTACATGCGTTCGATGGCCACGCGCCGCCAGCACGCGGCGATCAATACCGTGCTGCGCGACTGCATCGGTTTCCTCAAGTCGCTGGCCTACGACCTGGTGATCGTCGAGACCGCGGGCATCGGCCAGAGCGACTCGGAGATCGTCGATCTGGTCGATTTCCCGATGTACGTGATGACCAGCGACTTCGGCGCGCCCAGCCAGCTGGAAAAGATCGACATGCTCGACTATGCCGAGCTGGTGGTGCTCAACAAGTTCGACAAGCGCGGCGCCGAGGATGCGCTGCGCGACGTGCGCAAGCAGTGGAAGCGCAACCGGGTGGCGTTCGCGATGAAGGACGAGGATGTGCCGGTGTACCCGACCATCGCCTCGCAGTTCAACGACCCGGGCATCAGCTGGATGTTCGCCAACCTGTGCCGGCTGCTGCGCGACAAGCGCGGCGCCGGGAACGCGGAGGCCGCAGCGCAGGGCGGCTGCGACTGGATGCCGGCCATCGACACCACGCTGAAGGAGCCGCGCGCGACCGTGCTGATTCCCGGCAGCCGGGTGCGTTACCTGGCCGAGATCGCCGAGCAGGGCCGCGCCATCAATGCCCGCATCGAATCGCAGGCCGAGGTGGCCGAGCGCGCCCAGGGCTGCTGGCAGGCGCTGAAGGAGCTGGGCGACGCCGCGCTGCCGGCGGCGCTGGACCTGTACCCGGCCGACGCCCTGACCGACGCGGCCGCCGACACCAGCCTGCGCACCCTGCGCCAGCGCTACAACGACGCGGTGCAGTCGCTGGATTCGGAAGCCCTGCGCCTGCTGCGCGAATGGCCGGCGCGGCTGAAGTCGATCACCGACGAGGTCAACGAATACCAGGTGCGCGGCAAGACCATCCGCGTGGAGAACTACCGCGAGTCGCTGAGCCACCAGCAGATTCCCAAGATCGCCGCGCCCACCTACCGCAGCTGGGGCGAACTGCTGGTGTTCCTGCAGAAGGAGAACCTGCCCGGTTCCTACCCGTACACCGGCGGCGTCTACCCGTACCGCCGCAGCGGCGAGGACCCGATCCGCATGTTCGCCGGCGAGGGCACCCCCGAGCGCACCAACCGCCGCTTCCATTACCTGAGCGTGGGCCAGCCGGCCGCGCGCCTGTCCACCGCCTTCGACAGCGTCACCCTGTACGGCGAGGACCCGGCGCCGCGCCCGGACATCTACGGCAAGATCGGCAACTCCGGGGTCAACATCCCCACCCTGGACGACATGAAGAAGCTGTACTCTGGCTTCGACCTGTGCGCGCCGACCACCTCGGTGTCGATGACCATCAACGGCCCGGCGCCGATGATCCTGGCGATGTTCATGAACACCGCCATCGACCAGCAGGTGGAGAAGTACCTGAAGTCCGACCCGGCGCGCTGGGCCGAGGCCGAGAAGAAGATCGCGGCGATGTTCGAAGGCCGTGCCCGTCCGCAGTACCACGGCGAACTGCCGCCGACCAACAACGGCCTCGGCCTGGGCCTGCTCGGCGTCACCGGCGACCAGCTGGTGGACGCCGACACCTACGCGCGGATCAAGGCCGAGACGCTGTCCACGGTGCGCGGCACGGTGCAGGCCGACATCCTCAAGGAAGACCAGGCGCAGAACACCTGCATCTTCTCCACCGAGTTCGCGCTGCGCATGATGGGCGACATCCAGCAATATTTCGTCGACCACGGCGTGCGCAACTTCTACTCGGTGTCGATCTCCGGCTACCACATCGCCGAGGCCGGCGCGAACCCGATCAGCCAGCTGGCCTTCACCCTGTCCAACGGCTTCACCATCGTCGAGTATTACCTGGCGCGCGGGATGAAGATCGACGACTTCGCGCCCAACCTGTCGTTCTTCTTCTCCAACGGCATGGACCCGGAATACACCGTCATCGGCCGCGTCGCCCGCCGCATCTGGGCGCGCGCGATGCGTGAGCGCTACGGCGCCAACGAGCGCAGCCAGATGATGAAATACCACATCCAGACCTCCGGCCGTTCGCTGCACGCGCAGGAGATCCAGTTCAACGACATCCGCACCACGCTGCAGGCGCTGTACGCCCTGTTCGACAACTGCAACAGCCTGCACACCAACGCCTACGACGAAGCCATCACCACGCCCACCGAGGAAAGCGTGCGCCGCGCGGTGGCGATCCAGATGATCATCAACAAGGAGCTGGGGCTGAACTTCTGCGAGAACCCTTGGCAGGGCAGCTTCATCGTCGACAAGCTCACCGACATCGTCGAGGAAGCGGTCTACAAGGAATTCGAGGCGATCAGCGAACGCGGCGGCGTGCTCGGCGCGATGGACACCATGTACCAGCGCGGCAAGATCCAGGAAGAGAGCCTGTACTACGAGCACAAGAAGCACGATGGCAGCCTGCCGCTGGTCGGCGTCAACATGTTCCTGCCGAAGGAGCATGCCGGCGAAGTGGCGACCGAGATCGAGCTGATCCGTTCGACCGAGGAGGAGAAGGGGCAGCAGATCGAGAACGTGCGCAACTGGCAGCGCAACCGCAATGCCCTGGCCCCGGCCGGCGAGACCTCGCACAGCCACGAGGTGGCTGGCAGCGCCTGCAGCGACGCCGGTGTCCACGATGGCCACGGCCTGGCCTACCTGCAGAACACCGCGCGCGAGCGCCGCAATGTGTTCGCGGCGTTGATCGAGGCGGTCAAGACCCACAGCCTCGGCCAGATCAGCCACGCGCTGTACGACGTGGGCGGGGAGTACCGGCGGAACATGTGATTGGCCGCGGCGGCAGGGCCCGAAGACGGGCCTCGCCGGTTTGCCGGGCGCACCCGGTGATGCCCGCTGGCCCGCAGCCGGGTCACCCGGGCGGATATCATGCCGTGCGGCCCGCCGCATACGGCATGGCGCGTCGGAATTGGGGGTGTTGCGCGGCCACGCGGGTAGCGGCGGCGGGCGCAGGTGCATCCGCCAGGATGAGCGCCCGCGCGGGCCGCCGCTGGACTGCCCGCTGGCGCTCGGTGACCATAGCCCCGTATGTCCGCCCTCACGCCCTCCACGAGCCTGCTGCACCTGCTGCCCGAGGCGGTGGTGCAGACCGATGCGCTGTGGGCGATCACCTACCTCAATCCGGCCTGGCACACGCTCACCGGGCACCCGCTGGAAGCGGCGCTGGGCCGCTCGTTGCTGGAGTTCGTGCACCCCGACGACACCGGCACCCTGCGCTCGGGCATGCCGGTGTTCCGGTTGCGGTTCGCCGACGGGGATTACCGCTGGGTGCGCCTGCAGCTGCAGCCGGAGACCGACGAGGCCGAGCGGGTGCTCAGCCGCCAGGGCGTGCTGATCGAGATCACCGAGATCACCGAGCAGGTGCTGGTGGAAGTCCGCCAGCGCTTCCTGCGGTTGCTGGAAACCATCGATGGCGTGGTCTGGGAGGCCGAGCGCGGGGTGGGCAATACCTTCCTGAGCCCGCAGGTGGAGCGGCTGTTCGGCTACACGGTGGAGGAATGGCGCGCCGATCCGGGCTTCTGGCGCTCGCGCGTGCATCCCGACGACCTGGCCGAGGCGCTGGTCATCGACGAGGCCGCGTACAACGCCACGCACAGCTATGCCTACGAGATGAGCTACCGGCTGATCGCCAAGTGCGGCAAGGTGGTGTGGGTGCGCGACCTGTGCCGGGCGGTGGTCGAGCCGGGGCGGCCGAACCGCATGATCGGGCTGATGATCGACGTGACCCGCCAGAAGCATACCGAGCTGGAGCTGCTGCGCTCGGACAACCGTTATGCGCTGGCCACCCTTGGCTCCAATGACGGCATCTGGGACTGGGACCTGCGCAGCGATGTCATGCACGTGTCCGAGCGCTTCCGCCGGATCGTCGGGATGGACGACGGCGAGCCGGTGCATCACGGCGGCTGGCACTTCCTGCAGCAGCTCATCGACCCCGACGACCGTGCGCGCGTGCAGCTGGCCTACCGCCGCCACCTGTCCGGGAACAGCCCGAATTTCTCGGTGGATTTCCGCGCCTTCCATGGTTCCGGGCGGCTGGTGTGGGTGAACTGGCGCGGCGTGGCCCAGTTCGACGACGGCGTTGCCGTGCGCATGGCCGGCTCGCTCAGCGACCTGGCCGAACGCGGCAGCTCCTACGACGCGCTCACCAACCTGCCGGGCCGGCCGTTGTTCCGGGCCCGCCTGGCGCATGCCATCGCCGTGCACCGCGGCGAATCCGCGGCCGGGGCCGACGGGCCGGCGCGGGGTGGCACCACCATGTTCGCGGTGCTGCTGCTGGACCTCAACCGGTTCAAGGCGGTCAATGACAGCCTGGGCCACCATGCCGGCGACCAGTTGCTGCAGCAGGTGGCGCGGCGTCTGGAATCGTGCGTGCGCAACGCCGACCTGGTCGCGCGCATGAGTGGCGACGAGTTCAACCTGCTGCTCGAATCGATCGATCCCGGCGAAGCGGCCGAGCGTGCGCGGCAGATCGTCGCGGCGCTGGAGGTGCCGTACCTGATCGGCCCGCATACGGTGAGCAGCAGCGCCAGCATCGGCCTGGTCAGCAGCCAGTCCGGGCTGAAGACGATCGATGACTACCTGCGCGCCGCCGACGCGGCCATGTACCGCGCCAAGAGCCGCTCGCTGGGCGTGTGCATCGCTTCATGACCGGCGTGTCGTGCAGCGGCACCGGTCGGCGTTGCCGGGCGGCCGCGCCTTGCGTGGCGCTTTCTCCGGTGCCGGGACACTGGGCGCCCGGCGGCAGGCGTGGTGCCTTTCCTGGCAGGGCATGACAGTTCGTATGGCACCCATGCCGCGTGGTTATGGATGCGCCGCGACAAGTGCTGCATGAAGCGCGCCGGGCGCCTTGCGCCAGGCGTGTTTCCGCTGCGCGCACGCGGCTGTGCATGAAGCCGGCGGCGCACTGTCGGGCAGGCGGGCCCGTTGCTACCCTCGGCCGCACTTTCTGCAGACAGGCGGTGGCATGGACAGGCGGCGATTCCTTGGTGGCACGGCATTGGCGGGGGCCCTGTTGCCGCTGATGGGCACGGGCAGCGTGCTGGCGGCGCAACGCGGCAGGCGGTTGCTGCCGCTGCCGCTGGAGAAGGGCGATACGGTGGCGCTGGTCAGCCCGTCGGCGGCCAGCAGCGACCCGCTCAGCCTGCAGCTGGCGCGCGAGGCGATGGAGGCGCTGGGCTTCAAGGTCAAGACCGGCGCCCATTACGATGCGCGGCATGGGCACCTGGCCGGTACCGATGCCGAGCGCGCCGGCGACCTGAACGCCATGTTCGCCGACCGCCAGGTCAAGGCCATTGTCTGCGTGCGCGGCGGCTCCGGTGCGGCGCGGCTGCTGCCGCTGCTGGACTATGCCGCCATCCGCGCCAATCCCAAGGTGCTGCTCGGCTACTCGGACATCACCGCGCTGCATTGCGCGATCCAGGCCAGGACCGGGCTGGTGACCTTCCACGGGCCGATCGGCTCGGGCAGCTGGAACCGGTTCAACGTGGACCAGTTCGAGCGCCTGTTCTTCAAGCGCGAACTGATGCAGTACCGCAACAGCGTCGATACCGACGACGAACTGGTGCCGCGCAGGAACCGCACCCGCACCATCACCGGCGGCACCGCGCGCGGCGAGCTGGTGGGCGGCAACCTGACCGTACTGACCGCGCTGGCCGGTTCGCCGTACCTGCCCGATTTCAACGGCAAGATCCTGTTTCTGGAAGACGTGGACGAAGCGCCGTACCGCATCGACCGCATGCTCAGCACGCTCAAGCTGATGGGCGCGCTGGACCGGATCGCCGGCTTCATCTTCGGCGAATGCACCGGCTGCACGCCCGGCGACGGCTATGGCTCGCTGACCCTGGACCAGCTGTTCGCCGACTACATCGCGCCGCTGAAGATCCCGGCCTTCCGCGGGGCGATGATCGGCCACATCCGCGAACAGTTCATCGTGCCGGTCGGTGGCCGCGTGGAGATGGATGCCGACGCCGGTACCTTCCGCCTGCTGGAACCGGTGTTCGCCGGGGGCTGAGCGGTGCCGGCGGCTGCCTGCGCGCGGCCGGCATGGCGATGCCGTCGCGGCCGCCGCCTATACTGGCGCGGCCGCCGGCTGGCGGTACCGGCATGCCACAGGGAGAAACGTCATGTCCATGCTCTGGCTGATGCGAACGCTGTCGTTGTCGTGGGCGCTGCTGCTTGCCGCCCCCGTGTCCGCGCAGGCCGCGGCGGAGGAAGGCGAACTGCTGTTCCGCGGGGTCCGGGTGCTGGACACCGTGCGCGGCACGCTGGGCGCGCCCACCGACGTGCTGGTGCGCGGCCGGCATATCGCCGCGATCGGCGCGGCGGCGACACCGGCGGCCACGGCCACGGTGATCGAAGGCCGCGGCCGCACGCTGATGCCGGGGTTGATCGACGCGCACTGGCACAGCACGTTCACCGCGCTCTCGCAGGCGGACATGCTGGCCCTGGCGGACACGCCGGACCAGCTGGCCGCGCGGGTGGCGGCCGAATCCGAGCGCACCCTGCTGCGCGGCTTCACCAGCGTGCGCGACGTCGGCGGGCCGATCTTCGAACTGAAGGCGGCGATCGACGCCGGCCATGCGCGCGGCCCGCGCATCTGGCCATCCGGCGCCACCATCAGCCAGACCGCCGGGCATGGCGACATGCGCCTGCCGCATGAGCGCTCGCGGCGCTTCTTCGGCAAGCCGGCGCTGGCCGAGGAAATGGGCGCCACCTTCATCGCCGACGGCCGCGACGAGGTGCTCACCGCGGTGCGCGAGAACCTGCGCCGGGGCGCCAGCCAGATCAAGCTGATGGCCGGCGGCGGCACGTCCTCGGCCTACGACCCGGTGGACGTCACCCAGTACACGCTCGACGAGATGCGCGCCGCGGTGGAGGCCGCCGAGGACTGGGGCACCTACGTCACCGTGCATGCCTATACCGTGCGCGCGGTGCGCCGCGCCATCGAAGCCGGGGTGAAGAGCATCGAACACGGGCAGATGCTGGACGAGGACACGCTGCGGCTGATGGCGCGCCGTGGCGTGTGGCTGTCCAGCCAGACCCTGCGCGCGAGCACCGAGAACATGGATCCGCTGCGCCGCGAGAAGCGCAAGCCGGTGATCGACGGGCAGGCGCGCATGTGGGCCATGGCCAAGCGCGCCGGGGTGCGCATGGCGTGGGGCACCGACTTCCTGTTCGAGCCGGTGCTCAATGTCGAGCAGAACGCCTTCATCCTCGGCCTGCGGGAGTGGTTCACCCCGGCGGAGATCCTGCGCATGGTCACCCACGACAACGCCGAACTGCTGGCGCTGTCCGGCCTGCGCAGCCCCTATCCGGGGCGCCTGGGGGTGGTCGAGGAAGGCGCGCTGGCGGACCTGCTGCTGGTCGAGGGCAATCCGCTGGCGGACCTGCAGGTGATCGCCGATCCGGCGCGCCGCTTCGCGGTGATCGTCAAGGACGGGCGCATCGTCAAGGGCGGCGACTGACCACGCCGGGCCGGGCGGGCATCGCGCCCGCCCGCCGGGGCGCCGCCGCGGCGCCGGCAGACTGCCGCTGCTCGACCGCCGGCAGGGGAGGACCCGATGAGACTACAGTTCAGGCCCGGGATCGTGCTGTCCTGCATGGCGCTGGCGATGCTGGCCGGTTGCGCGCACCGGCGGCCGACGGTGGCCATGGAACCGACGCCGGTGGCGCACATCGTGCCGCTGCCGGGCACCCTCCAGGCCGGTCCCGGCGTGCTGCGGATTTCCTCGGCGGTGGTCGTGGAGGACGCGGGCGCCGCGCCCATGGCCCGGCGTGCGCTGGACGAGCTGCTGGCGACGCTGCACATCGCCAGCGCGGACGCGGGCACGCCGCTGCGGCTGCAGCGGGTCGACGACCCGGCACTGGGCGAGGAGGGCTACCGGCTGCTGGTGGACGATGCGATCCATCTGAGCGCGCGCACCGATGCCGGGCTGCTGCATGCGGTGCAGACCCTGCGGCAGCTGCTGCCGGCGCGCGCCGGCACGGATTACCGGCTGCCGCGGCTGGCGATCACCGACGTGCCCGCCTACCGCTGGCGCGGGCTGTCGCTGGACGTGGCGCGCAGTTTCCTGCCGGTTGATTACCTGGAAAGGCACATCGACCGCATGGCCCTGTTCAAATTGAACCGGCTGCACCTGCACCTGACCGACGACCAGGGCTGGCGGATCGAGATCAAGCGCTATCCCCGGCTGGTGGAAATCGGCGGCGCCAGCGCGGTGCAGGGCGGGCGCGCCGGTTACTACACCCAGGCGCAGCTGAGGCACCTGGTGGCGTACGCGCAGGCGCGCGGCGTCACCCTGGTGCCGGAGATCGACATGCCCGGGCACGTGCAGGCGGCGCTGGCCTCATACAACGCGCTGGTCTGCGACGACGTGGCCAACCGCGGCACCTACGCCGGCGTGGAAGTGGGCTTCAGCGTGTTGTGCCTGGACAAGCCCGAGGTGGTGTACCCCTTCGTGCGCGACGTGCTGGAGGAGGTGGCGGCGATCTTCCCGTCCAATGAAATCCACATCGGCGGCGATGAGATCAGGCACCCGCTGTACGCCGATTTCGTCGCCCGCACCGCGGCGATGGTGGACGCGATGGGGCGTACTCCGGTGGTCTGGGAGGAAGGATCGGTGGCCGCGATGAAGCCCACCGCGCTGGTGCAGCTGTGGAACGACGGCTATGCCATCGAGGCTGCGGTCGCCCGCGGCCACCGCTTGATCCTGTCGCCGTGCTCCTACCTGTACATCGACCACGGCAACCGTGCCGGCCAGCCCGGCGCCGACTGGTGCCGCGCCGAGGGCGTGCCGCTGGCCCGGGTCTATGCCTTCGACCCGACCCCTTACCGGACCGCGGTGGGCGTGGAAGCGGCGCTGTGGAGCGAGTTCGTGCATACCGACGCCGCCGCCGATGCGCGTCTGTGGCCACGTCTGGCGGCCGTGGCCGAGGTGGCATGGAGCCCGGCCACGCGGCGCGGCTATCCGGGGTTCGTGCGGCGCATGGCAGGGCTGCGCGCACACTTGGACGCGCTGGGCGTCCACTACTACCCCGAGCCGGACCTGGGCTGGGGCGACGCCGCCGACACGCGCTGAGGCGTGCGCCGCGGCGGCGTCGCCCGCTCGCCGCGGCCGCACGGGATGCGCGTCCGGCTCGGTTAGCATTGCGCATCCCACCAAGGAACACCGCCCCATGCACCGCCTGCTGGTGGTCGACGACGACAGCGACATCCGCGGACTGCTGGCCGAGCAGCTCGGCCGCGCCGGCTACACGGTGAGCACCGCCGCCGATGGCGCCGGCATGCGCCACGCGCTGGCGCGCGAAGCCATCGACCTGGTCGTGCTCGACCTCAACCTGCCGCGCGAGGACGGGCTGGCGTTGTGCCGCGAGCTGCGCGCGCGCGCCAGCACCCCGGTGATCATGCTCACCGCCCGCGCCGAGCCGATCGACCGCGTGCTCGGGCTGGAAATGGGCGCCGACGACTACCTGGCCAAGCCGTTCGAGCCGCGCGAACTGCTGGCGCGGATCCGCAACGTGCTGCGCCGGACCGAGGCGCTGCCGGCCAACCTGGAGCCGTTGGCGATGCGCCGGGCGACGTTCGCCGACTGGCTGTTCGACCTGGAGCGGCGCCACCTGGTGGATCCGGCCGGGCGCGTGGTGATGCTGTCCGGCGCAGAGTTCCGCCTGCTGCGGGTATTCGTCGGCCATGCCAACAAGGTGCTCTCGCGCGAGCAGCTGGCCGCGCTGGGCGGCGGTCGCAGCCATGAGGCCCAGGACCGCGCCATCGACCTGCAGGTCAGCCGCCTGCGGCAGAAGCTCGGCAGCGCCGGCAGCCTGATCAGGACCGTACGCAGCGAAGGCTATGTGTTCGCCGGCGTGGTGACGCTGGCATGATGCGCCGGCTGCGGCAGTTCCTGGCCTCGATGACGGGGCGGCTGTTCGTCATCCTGCTGCTCGGCATGTTGTCCGCGGCGATCGGCGCCACCCTGCTGGCCGAGGCGCACCGCCGCCAGGAGTTCGAGCAGCAGAACCTGATGCGCATGGCCGATCGCCTGCAGGGCTTCGTGGCCCTGCTTGAGAGCAACCCCGAGCTGCGCGCGCGGCTGCTGGAAACCGGCGGCGCGAGCGTGCATCCGGCCCGCGGCGAGGTCCATGCCGGCAAGCAGGACCTGGCGCTGATGGCGGTCCTGGACGACCGCGAGGGGCCGGTGGCCGATGCGCGGGTGTATGTCACCGGCTTCCGCGCCTGCCTGCCACCGCTGCCGGAGCTGCTGCCGCAGCGCACGCGCATCCCGCACCACCTGCGCAAGCGCTATCCGGCGGTGGTGCCGCCGCGCTGCCGGCTGGTGGAGCTGACCCTGGGCGATGGCACCCCGCTGCGGCTCACATTGCAGTACCCGGCGACGGCGCGCATCCGCATCTTCGCCTTCGATCCGCTGTTCCTGTCGCTGCTGTCGCTGGCCATCGCCGTGCTCGCCTACGTGGTGGCGCGCATCGCCAGTTCGCCGCTGCAGCGGCTCGCCGACGCCGCCACCGAGCTGGGCCAGGACCTGCAGCGCGATCCATTGCCGGTGACCGGGCCGCAGGAGGTGCGGCGCGCGGCCGAAGCCTTCAACGCCATGCAGCAGCGCCTGCAGCGGCATATCGGCGAGCGCACGCAGATGCTCGCGGCCATCACCCACGACCTGCAGACGCCGCTCACCCGGCTGCGGCTGCGGCTGGAGAACGTGGCCGACGAACCGCTGCGCGAACGGCTGATCGCCGACCTGGCGGCGATGCAGGCGCTGGTGCGCGAGGGGCTGGAACTGGCCCGCAGCGCCGAAAGCGCCGAGCAGCGCGTGGTGCTGGACCTGGATTCGCTGTTGCAGAGCGTGGCCGGGGACGCGGCCGAGGCCGGGCACCCGGTCGAGTTCGAGCAGGGCTGTGGCGCCGTGCTGCGGGTGCGCCCGCTGGCCATGCACCGGCTGTTCTCCAACCTGGTGGACAACGCCGTCAAGTACGGGCACTCGGCGTCCATCCGCGCGCAGGCGCGCGACGGCCAGGTCCAGGTGTGCATCCGCGACCACGGCCCGGGCCTGGCGGCGGACGAACTGGAGGCGGTGTTCACCCCGTTCCTGCGCCTGGAGACCTCGCGTTCGCGCGAGACCGGCGGTGTCGGCCTGGGCCTGACCATCGCCCGCACGCTGGCCGAGAAGAACGGCGCCACCCTGGTGCTGCGCAACCATCCCGACGGTGGCCTGGAAGCGGTGGTCACCTGGCCGGCGTCCGCCGCGGCGCCCGCCCGCCGCGGCTGAGCCACAACGCGCCGGCCGGTTCCGGGGGGCGGGGGCTGCATGGGGCCGGCAATCCCCCTACCATGTGCGCACTCTCTCCCTGTCCGTGCACATGACGTTGCCGCAGCCGTCCGCACCGCTCGACCGCCCGGCCCCGTCGTTTGAGCGACGCCGCCAATCGCGTCCCGGCCGCATGCGCGGCGGTCGCTGGGTCCGGCGCCTCATGCGGCTTTGGCTGTGCCTGCTGCTGGTGGCCGGGGGCGCGGCCGCGGCCGAACACACGCCGCCGCTGCGCGATTACGCGGTGGACATGTGGACCTCGCGCAACGGCCTGCCGCACAACTCGCTGCGCGGCATCGCGCAGACCCCGGAAGGACACCTGTGGTTCGCCACCTGGGAAGGGGTGGCGCGCTACAACGGGCTCGATTTCGACCTCTATGACCGCAGCACCCGGCCCGGGCTGCTCGACAACGGCATCGGTGCGCTGTACGTGGACCGCGATGGCGCGCTGTGGGTGACCGATTCACGCGGCAACGTCCTGCGGCGCACGCTCGACGGGCGCTGGCGGCAGTGGCCGCAGCACCCGCCGGCGCCGAAGGTTCTGATCCAGGCGATGCAGAAGGACAGCAAGGGCCGGCTGTGGCTGCTCTACGAGGGCCGCGGGCTGGGCTACCTGGCCCCCGACGGACGCCTGGTCTACGAGCCGCCGGCGCCGGGCGCGCCGGTGAACATGACGCTGTCCAACTGGCTGGCCGTGGATGACCAGGACCGGGTCTGGGTCGGCACCATGGATGGCCTGAAGCTGCGCGGCGACGATGGCGTGCTGGGCAACGCGCCGGCCGCGCTGGACCTGCCGCCGGGCCCGGCCTGGCCCTATCGCGCGCCGGACGGCGCGTTGTGGATCGTCACCGATGGCGCGCTGTACCGGATGCACCCGGGCGGCGCGCGCCGGGTGCACGTGCTGCCCGGGGTTTCGCACACCACCGCGATGCTGCAGGACCGCCACGGCGACCTGTGGCTGGGCACCGAGAACCAGGGGCTGTTCCGCATCGGCAGCCATGGCGTGGAGCGCCTGCCGGACAGCCGGCAGATGCAGAACGGGCGCATCACCAGCCTGATGGAGGATGCCGAAGGCAGCATCTGGGTGGGCGGCAACGGTGGCCTGTACCGGCTGCGCGAAACCCTGTTCAGCAGCTACACCACCCGCGATGGGCTGAGCGGGGACTACGTGCGCGCGGTGATCGAGGACGACCAGCGACGCCTGTGGATCGGTGGTGCCGCCGGCCTGGACCGGATGGAGCGCGACGGCCGCATCGTGCCGGTGCCGCTGCGCAACAGCGTCGGCAAGGCGCCGTCGGTGTTGAGCGTGATCCAGAGCCGCGATGGCGCGACGTGGGTCGGCACTTTCGGCGACGGCATCTACCGCATCGACCGCGAGGGCCGCAGCCGCCATTACGGCACCGCCGACGGCCTGGCGGCAGGCAACGTGCGGGTGATGGCCGCCGACCGCGATGGCGACGGCATCTGGGCCGGCACCCAGCGCGGCGTGGTGCGGCTGGGCGCCGACGGCGTGCAGGTGCCCACGGTGGCCGGGTTGCCGGGCGGGCTGGTGACCGCGCTGCGCCACACCGAGGACGGCCTGTGGATAGGCACCATCGAAGGCATCCGCGTGCTGCGCGGGAATACCGTGCAGCGGCTGGACGTGGACGGGCTCGGCGGTGGCCGCAGCATCTTCGGCTTCACCCCGGTCGGCGACGCGATGTGGGCCACCTCCGACCGCGGCCTGTACCGCTACCGCGACGGCCGCCTGGCGCGGGTGGGGCTGGAACAGGGCATGCCGGTGGACACCGTGTTCGAAATGGTGCCCGATCGCCTGGGCAATGTCTGGATCAGCAGCAACCGCGGCATCCTGCGCACCACGATGGCGGCGCTGGACGCGGTGGCCGATGGCCGCAGCCCGCGGATCGAGGTCGAGCGCTACAACGAGATCGACGGCATGTACAACGCCCAGGCCAACGGCAGCACCGGGCCGTCCGCGGTACTGCGCGCCGACGGCACCTACTGGGTCGCCACCGCCGGCGGCCTGAGCATGGTCGACCCGTTGCGGCTGCAGCGGTTCCGCGAACGGTTGCCGCCGCCGGTGGTGGTGGAAAGCGTGCAGCTGGACGGGGTGCCGCTGCATTGGCAGGCGCACGGCGTCACCGCCGTGCCCGGCGGGCGCCGGCTGACGGTGGGTTACGTCGGCCTGAGCTACCTGATGTCCGACCGGATCCGTTACCGCACCCGGCTGGAAGGGCTGGACCACGACTGGATCGAGCGCGGCAACCAGCGCAGCGTCGAGTTCGTGGGGCTGCCGCCGGGCGACTACACCCTGCATGTCTCGGCGATGCACCCGGGCGGCCGCTGGAGCGAAAGCGAGGCGGCCTGGAAGTTCACCGTCGAGCCGTTGCCGTGGCAGCGCCGCAGCGTGCAGGCCGCGGCCGGCATCGCGCTGCTGCTGGCGCTGGTGGCGCTGTACCGGTACCTGATCCATCGCTACAAGACCAGCAACATGCGCCTGGCGCGCCAGGTTGCCGAGCGCACCGCCGACCTGCAGTTGCAGGCCGAGCGCCTGCTGGCGGCCAACCAGGAGAAGACCGCGCTGGCCGAGCGCCTGCGCCAGCAGGCCGTGGCGTTCGAGCGCCAGGCCCACGAGGATCCGTTGACCGGCCTGCCCAACCGCCGTGCCTTCGACGAGGCGCTGGCGCGCGATTTCGCCCGCTCCCAGCGCAGCGGCCACCCGCTGAGCCTGCTGGTGCTGGACATCGACCATTTCAAGACCGTCAACGACAGCTGGTCGCACAGTGTCGGCGACCAGGTGCTTTGCGAGGTGGCGCGGCTGCTGGCCGCCAGTTGCCGGGATTCCGACCTGCCGGCGCGGCTGGGCGGCGAGGAATTCGCGCTGCTGCTCAACGACACCCCGCTGGAGGAGGCGCAAGCGGTGTGCACGCGCCTGCAGGGGCTGTTCCATGCGCAGCGCAACTGGGCCGGGATCGAGGGCCTGCGGGTGACGTTCAGTGCCGGGCTGGTGCAGCTGGCGGCCGGCGACCGCACCCCGCTGCTGTTGTTCCAGCGCGCCGACAAGGCCCTGTACCAGGCCAAGAGCGACGGCCGCGACCGGATCTGCCTGGGGTGACGACCCCGGCAACGGGGGGACGGGAACCGGGAACGCGTGCGGGCAGCAGCGCCGCGCCGGTTTCCGCCGTTACCCGTTGCGGGCTCCCTGTTCCTGGCTGCGGAAGCCGTTGACGATCTGGCAGAACAGGCGCGCGGTCTGCTCGGTGTCGTACACCGCGCTGTGCGCCTGGCTGGCATCCCACTCGAAGCCGGCGGCCTGCAGCGCCCGCGCCAGCACGGTCTGGCCGTAGGCCACGCCGGCCAGGGTCACCGTGTCGAACACGCTGAACGGGTGGAACGGATTGCGCTTGTGGCCGCTGCGGGCAACCGCGGCATTGAGGAAGTTCAGGTCGAAGTGGGCGTTGTGCCCGACCAGGATCGCGCGCTGGCAGCCATGCTTCTTCAGCGCCGCGCGCACCGGCGCGAACACGTGTTCCAGTGCCTCGCGCTCGGGCTTGGCCAGGCGGAACGGGTGGTCCAGCACGATGCCGGTGACCTCCAGCGACTTAGGGTCGATCTCGGTGCCTTCGGCCGGCACTACGTGCGCGCAGCTGGTCTGGCCGGGCCGCAGCAGGCCGTTCTCGTCCATGTCCAGCGGAATGGCGGCGATTTCCAGCAGCGCGTGCCGGTTCCAGTCGAAGCCGCCGGTCTCCACGTCCACCACCACCGGCAGGAAGCCGCGGAAGCGTTGCGCCATCGGCGTGAAAACAGGAGCGGTGGCCGGGCGGTCAGCGGTTTGGTTCATCGCGATAGGGTAGCAGAGGCCCGTGCCGGCCCCGCGGCTCAGGCACCGGCGGCCCGCCCGCGGCCGTGCTTGGCCGCGTACATGTCGGCATCGGCGTGGCGCAGCAGGGTTTCCGCGTCGCGGCCGTCGGCCGGGCAGCAGGCCACGCCGATGCTGACGCCGATGCGCGCGAACGACGGCTGCGCCTGGCGTTGGTCCAGCGCCGCCTGCAGCATGCCGGCCACCGCGCGGGCGTCGTCCGCGTGGCCGCAGTCCGGCAGCAGCGCCACGAACTCGTCGCCGCCGACGCGGGCGATGAAGTCGCCGTGGCGCAGCGCCTGGCGCAGGCCAGCGGCGGTCTCGCGCAGCACCTGGTCGCCCAGCGCGTGGCCATGGCGGTCGTTGATCGCCTTGAAGCCGTCCAGGTCCAGGTACAGCACGGCCAGCGGCCGGGTGCCGTCGGCCAGCAGCCGGTCCAGTTCCTCGCGCAGCCGGTGGCGGTTGGGCAGCCGGGTGAGCGGGTCGTGCGCGGCCATGAACTCCAGCCGCCGCTCCAGGTCGCGCAGTTCGGTGACCGGGTGGCCCACGGCGATGCGTACGCCGTAGTCGGGCAGCCACCTGGCCGACCACTGCATGTCCACCAGCCCGCCGTCGCGGCGGACGTAGCGGTTGCGGAAGTGCGGTAGCGGCCGGCCCTCCATCACCCGCTGCACCGCCTGCGCGGTGGTGGCGTGGTCATCGGGGTGGATGAGTTCGGTCATGCGCCGCCCCAGCACCTCCTCGGGGTGATAGCCGATCAGCCGCTCGAAGGCCGCGTTGACCGCCAGGTAATGGCCTTGCGGGTCGACCACGCACACCACGTCGGGCAACAGGTCGAGGATCTCGCCCGGGGGCGGCAGCGTCGGGGGCATGCGGGGACGGCGGGGCAGGGGCGGGAAGGGGATTATCGCGCCGCCATGGGGGGCCGGTGGAAGACCGGCGGGCGTCGGCCACCGCCCGCGGCGTTTGCTACCCTGTGCCGCTTTTGGATGGCGGCCCCGGCCCGAACCGCGCGAGATAGTCCCCCATGAAATGGTTCCGCATCGTCCCGATCCTGCTGCTGATCGCGCTCAACACCCTGCTGCACTGCCTGCCGCTGTTCGCGGTGGCGCTGTTCAAGGCGTTGCTGCCGCTGGCCGCGGTGCGCCGCGCCTGCAACCCGCTGCTGACCGGGCTGGCCGAGAGCTGGATCGGGGTGAACAGCGCGATGATGCAGGCGTTCACCCGCACCCGCTTCACGGTCGACGTCCCGGCCACGCTGGCGCGCGACGGCCACTACCTGGTGCTGGCCAACCACCAGAGCTGGGTGGACATCCTGGTGCTGCAGAAGGTGTTCAACCGGCGCATCCCGCTGCTGCGTTTCTTCCTCAAGCGCTCGCTGTTCTGGGTGCCGGTGCTGGGGCTGGCGTGGTGGGCGCTGGATTTCCCGTTCATGGGCCGCTACAGCCGCAAGCAGATCGCCCGCAACCCGGAGCTGGGGCGGCGCGACATGGAGGCGACGCGGCGCGCCTGCGCGCGCTTCCGCGACATCCCGGTGGCGGTGATGAACTTCGTCGAAGGCACCCGCTTCACCCGTGCCAAGCACGACGGCCAGGGCTCGCCGTTCCGGCACCTGCTCAAGCCCAAGTCCGGTGGCGTGGCCTTCGTGCTCGATGCGATGGGGCAGGGCCTGCATGCGCTGCTGGACGTGACCATCGTCTATCCCGGTGGCATCCCGTCGATGCTGGACCTGATGGCCAACCGCGTCCCGGAAGTGAAGGTGCTGGTGCGACAGCGGCCGATCCCGGCCGATCTGGTCGCCGGCGATTACCAGGGCGACCGCGCTTTCCGCGCACGCTTCCAGCAGTGGATGAACGGGCTGTGGCAGCAGAAGGACGCGGACATCGCCGGGCTGCTTGCCGACCCCGCCCGCCCGGGGTGACCGGCGCCGGCGTGGCCTCGCCGCCGCGCCGGGCGGTGTAGAGTGCGCGCCTGTCCGTCACCACCAGGAGCCGCCATGACCACCGCTTTTTATCCCATCGGAACCCCCGGCCAGGCCTGGGGCGCGGCGGAAAGGGCGCAATGGCTGGCGCGGCAGCGCGTGCAGCGCAGCTATGCCGACGACGTGCTGGCCCGGATCGACGCGCTGCGCGACCGCTTCGACGTGGCCGGATACGGCGAACTGGACTATCCCTCCGGCCGCTATCCGCTGCTGGCGATCCGCAGCCGCGGCTGGGACGACGCGCTGCCGGTGGCGCTGGTGACCGGTGGCGTGCACGGCTACGAAACCAGCGGCGTGCTGGGCGCGCTGAAGTTCGTCGAGCGGCACGGCGCCAACTACGCCGGCCGCTGCAACCTGCTGGTCGCGCCCTGCGTGAGCCCGTGGGGCTATGAGCGCATCCAGCGCTGGAACGCGCTGGCGCTGGACCCCAACCGCAACTTCACCGCCGCCAGCCCGGCGCCCGAGTCGGCGGCGCTGATGGCACTGGTGCAGCCGCTGGCGGGGCGCTTCGTGATGCACATCGACCTGCACGAGACCACCGACAGCGACGAAGGCGAGTTCCGCCCGGCGCTGGCCGCGCGCGATGGCAAGCCGTTCGAGGCGGACAGCGTCCCCGACGGCTTCTACCTGTGTGCCGACGCGCTCAACCCGCAACCGGCGTTCCAGCAGGCGGTGATCGCCGCGGTGGCCGCGGTCACCCACATCGCGCCGGCGGACGCGCAGGGGCGGATCATCGGCTCGCCGGTGGTCGCGCCCGGGGTGATCGAGTACCCGTACAGGGCGCTGGGCCTGTGCGCGGGCATCACCGACGCGCGCTACACCACCACCACCGAGGTCTACCCCGACAGCCCGCGCGCCACGCCCGCGCAGTGCGACGACGCCCAGGTGGCCGCGGTGCGCGGCGGGCTGGAGTACGCGCTGGCCTGACCCGCGCCCGGGACCGGCCTGCCTGGCACCGCCGCGCGGCGGCGGACCCGGGCACGCGCGCAGCGGCGCTAGCGGCGCCTGCGGATCAGGGTGGAGGACGCCTGCAGGATGGCGCGGGTCAGCAGCGCCATCGACGCGACCTCGCCCTTCCAGTGCTGCCAGTACAGCGGGATGTCCTCCCAGGCGCGCGCCTTGACGTAGACCAGGCGCCCGCTGTCCAGGTGGCGGCGAACCAGCGGCAGCGGGTTCATGGTCCAGCCCAGGCCGCCGAGGTTGGCATGGACGAAGGCGCGGGTGGAGGGGATCCACCAGGTCGGCGCCTGCAGCGGTTGCTGCGAGCCGGTCAGGCGCTGGGCATAGCGCGCCTGCAGGTCGTCCTTGCGGTTGAACACCAGTACCGGGGCCTGCGCCAGCGCCTGCGCGGTGACGCCCCTGGCGAAGTGCCGCGCATGGAACTCGGGGGTGCAGGTGGCGGCGTAGCGCATGCTGCCCAGCGCGTGGATCTGGCAGCCCTGCACCGGCTCGGACAGGGTGGTGACCGCGCCCAGCACCGCGCCCTGGCGCAACAGCGCGGCGGTGTGGTCCTGGTCCTCGGTATGCAGGTCCAGGGTGGTGCTGCCGAGCCGGGCGAACGCCAGCGCGGCCTCGGGAAACCAGGTTTCCATGCTGTCGTGGTTCACCGCCACCGGGATGCTGGCGCGTGGCAGGTCGGCGTCTGACAGGCCGATGCGCTCGAACGCATCGCGCTCCAGCAGCGCGGTCTGCTCGGCCAGGCGCACCAGCACCTGGCCCTCGGCGGTGGCTTCGGTGGGCGTGGTGCGCCGGACCAGCAGCTTGCCGACCCGCTCCTCCAGCGCCTTGATCCGCTGCGATACCGCCGAGGCGGTGACGTTCAACGCCAGCGCGGCGCGCTCGAAGCTGCCTTCGCGGATCACCGCCGCCAGCGCCCGCAACTGGGCATGGTCGATGCGCATGATTAAGTTCTGCTAATGAGGGTTTAAGAAGTTTAGCTCCACTTCTGGATGCTGCACTGCGACAATCGCCGCCTTCGACGCATCCCCGGTGTGTCCTCCCCACCCGCAGACAGGCAGTTTCCCCCCATGTTTTCCGTCGTAACCGCCCAGGCCACCAGCGCCGCCTGGCTCAGCGGTGCCGGTACCGGCATCGGTCTTTTCGCCGTGGTCGGCGCGCAGAGCGCCTTCATCCTGCGCCAGGGCATCCTGCGCCAGCACGTGATCCCGGTGATCGCCACCTGCTTCGCCATCGACGCGGCCTTCATCTTCGCCAGCGTGGCGGGCCTGCGCACGCTCACCAGCCAGTTGCCGTGGCTGACGACCGTGCTGCTGTGGGGCGGCGTCGCCTTCCTGGTCTGGTATGCGCTGCAGTCGGCGCGGCGGGCCGTAGCCGGCGGTGGCGGCATGCAGCTGGACGACAGCGCGCAATCCTCGCGCCGGGCGGCGATGATGGCCGCGGCCGGGTTCTCGGTGATCAACCCGCATTTCTGGCTGGACATGGTGGTGATCGGTTCGATCGCCGACAACTTCGGCCACGCGCGCATGGCGTTCGCCGCCGGCGTGGTCACCGCCAGCGCGCTGTGGCTGACCGCGCAGGGTCTGGGCGCGCGCCTGCTGACGCCGCTGTTCCACAAGCCCGGCACCTGGCGCGTGCTGGACGGCACCATCGCGGTGATCCTGAGCGTGCTGGCGCTGACCCTGGCGCTGCGCGGCGTCGGTTGATGGCGCGGGCGTTGCCCAGGCGCATCCGCGCGGGCGCCAGTGCGCTACCGGGGCGCGCACTCCGCGGCCGCGCATGAGCCAGCCGCGGCCCGCGCTGTGGACCCCGGGGTTCGTGTTGGCGTGCATCGCCAACTTCCTGATGGGCATGTCGTTCTACGTGCTGATGCCGACGCTGCCGTTCCATCTCGTGGAGCAGCTGCGGATCGGCGAGGCCACCGTGGGGCTGGTGTTGTCCAGCTACGTGATCGCCGCGCTGCTGGTGCGGCCGTTCTCCGGTTTCATCGTCGATCGCTTCAACGCCAAGCACGCCTACCTGCTGGCGCTGGCGGCGTACGTGCTGTTCACCTCCGGCTACCTGCTGGCGCACACCGTGCTGGTGTTCGTGCTGGTGCGGCTGGGCATCGGCGTGACCTTCGCGGTGATGAGCACCGCGGCCAACACCCAGGCCATCGACATCATCCCCTCGGCGCGCCGCGGCGAGGGCATCGGCCTGTTCGGGCTGATGAGCAGCCTGGCGATGGCGCTGGGGCCGATGGCCGGGTTGTGGCTGATGGACCACCATCCGTTCCAGGTGATCTTCGAGGCGGCGGTGGCCGCCGGCATCGCCGGCCTGCTGGTGGCGTCGCGGGTGCATGCGCCGCGCAAGCGGCGCGACGGTGCCGCGGCGGTGTTGTCGCTGGATCGTTTCCTGCTGGTACGCGGCCTCCCGCTGGCATTGAACCTGGCCGTGATCGGCCTGGGCTACGGCATGCTGCTGGCCTTTGCCGCGCTCCACGGCAAACAGTTGGGCGCGGGCAATACCGGCATCTTCTTCACCCTGATGGCGGTGGGCATGATGGTCTCGCGCGGCTTTTCCGGGCGCCTGATCGACGGCGGCCGGGTGGTGCTGGCGACAAACGGCGGCAGCCTGGCGATCGTCGCCGGGCTCGGGCTGATGGCGTATGCGGCCGCACCGGCGACGTACTACCTGTCCGGGCTGCTGGCCGGCTTCGGCTTCGGCGTGGTCTACCCGGCCTACCAGACGATGATGGTCAATCTCGGCGGCCATGCCCGCCGCGGCACCGCGGTGGCCACCTATTTCTGCGCGCTGGACGTGGGCATCGGCGCCGGCATGGTGCTGGCCGGCCTGGTCGCCGCCCGCTTCGGGCTGGCCGCCGCGTTCGCCAGCGGCGCCGGCCTGGCGCTGCTCGCCGGCCTGGTCTATGCGCTGCGGTTGTCGGCGCGCTTCGTGCGCGCGCCGTTGCCGCAGGCCGCGCTCGCCAGCGGCGCACCGGCGGGCGCAGACGACTGACGACCGGCGGCTTGGCCGGCGCCGGCCTGTGGCAGAATCAATCCGCATGCGGCGGCCGTGGATGGCCGCGCCATTACCTCCGGGGGAAGCAATGAAGAAGTACCTGCCCGTCATCGCCGTGCTGTGCCTGCTGTCGGCCTGCAGCCAGGGGATCAAGGGCGTCTATGCCGATGCGATGGGCGTCACCCGGTACAGCTTCACGCCCGGCGGCACGGTCACCATCGAGGCGATGGGCATCTCCCAGGAAACCACCTACGTGCGCGAGGGCGATACCTTGAAGGTGGCGTTGCCGCAGAAGGGCGCGTCGCTGAATTTCACCATCAACGAAGACGGTTCGCTGGGCGGTCCGCTCGGCATCCGCCTGGAAAAAGCCGACAGGTAACGGGGCGCGGCATGCGGCCTTCAGCTCCCGCCCGCCCGGGGTACCAGCCATGCAACCGGTGATCGTCCCGGCGCTGCTGGCCGCACTGCTGGCCGGCGTGGGCGCGGCCTGGTGGTTCGGCCGGCGGCGTCCGCAGGCGGCCTGGAGCTTCGTCCCCGAGGCCGCCGATGCCGACCACGCGGCCGCCCCGGCAATGGACCCGGCGCTGCTGCCACGGATGCGCCGGCAGTTCCTGCGCGCCGCGCTCGGCATCGAAGGCGACGCGGCGGAGCCGCCCGCTGCGGCTGAGCACCGCCAGATCGCCGATACGGTGATGGCGGTGCTGGAGCGCGCGGACCTGTCGCAACGCTACATCCCGCGGCGCCCGCACCTGCTGCCGCAGCTGATCCAGAGCGTCAACGACAGCACCGCCTCGGCGCGTTCCATCGGCCGCATCATCGGCAGTGACCCGTTGCTGACGGTGAACCTGCTGCGCATCGCCAACAGTGCGCTGTACCGCTTCCAGCAACAGGAAGTGCGCAGCATCGAGCGGGCGGTGACCGTGGTCGGCAACGAAGGCATCCGCCAGATCATTTCCGCGGCGCTGGTGCAGCCGGTGATGAACCCTCCCGACGGCGATGGCGGCAGGTTCTCGCAGCGGGTGTGGGACTACACCCTGCGCATGTCGCTGGCCGCGGCCGACCATGCCCGCAGCGTGGAGCGCGAAGACGGCTTCTCCGCGCAGCTGGCCGGCCTGCTGCGCGGGCTGGCGATGGTGATGGTGGTGCGCGCCACCGCCGACGCCTATTCGCGCCGGCAGACGCTGGCGCCGTCGCCGGCCCTGCTGCTGTCGCTGCTGGAACGCTGCACCCCGCTGCTGGCGGCGCGGATCGCGCGCGCATGGCAGCTTTCCGCCGATGTTGCCGCGGCGCTGGAGGCCGGCGGGCAGGGCGCGCCATCGACGCCATTGGCGCGTTCGCTGGAGGTCGGCGAACTGGCCGCGGCGCTGTCGATGCTGTGCCGGGAAGGACTGCTGGAGGAAGCGCAGGCACTGGAGACGCTGTCCGCCTGCGTTCCCGGCCATGTCGGTGGCTGGCTGTGGAAGCGGGTCAGCCCGGACGCGCCGGGCGAGGGCTGAGCCGCGCCTCGCGGCGCGGCATCACAGTTGTGATTCCAGCGGCAGCCAACTGATCACCCGGGCGGTGGCGCGCTGCAGCCAGGTGGTGTCCGGTTCGACGACGTAGCCGGCCGGTGGCGTCCGCGCCCGGTCCAGCCAGCGCAGGTTCCCGTCGCTGTCCAGATACAGGTAGTAGCTCAGCTCGGCCCCGGACAGGCGCAGGTATTCCTCGCGCAGCTGTGCGGCCAGCACCGGATCGTCGAACAGCACGCCCATTTCGGTATTGAGGTAGGCCGAGCGCGGGTCCAGGTTGAACGAGCCGACGAAGCCGCGCCGGTCGTCGACGACGATGGCCTTGGTGTGCAGGCTGGCGCCACTGCTGCCGAAGGCCGAGCCGCGACCGCCGTCGCTGCCGCGCGATTTGAGTTCGTACACGCTGGCGCCGCCGCGCAGCAGCGGCAGCCGGTAGTGCATGTAGCCGCTGTGCACCGCGGCCACGTCATTGGCCGCCAGCGAATTGGTGACGATGCCCACCTGCACGCCGTCGGCCAGCTGCCGCAGCAGTTCACCGGTGCCGCTGTCGCCGGGGACGAAATAGGGCGATATCAGCAGGGTCTTGTGCCGCGCCTGCCCCAGTTCCTGGCCCAGGCGCGTCACCAGCCAGTCGCCGCGGTCGTTGTCGCGGTGCTTGAGCGGCGGGTCGGAATGGACCTGGAGGCGCTCGGTCCAGTGCAGCGGCAGGCGCCCGCCGACATAGGGGCCAGCCAGCCGCTCGCGCAGCCGTTGCAGGTAGGGCAGCGCCTCTTCCCGGCGCGCGTCCAGCGCCGCACGGGAAACCAGCTGGTCGAGCTGGCGCTCCGAATGCGCGGCGAGGGCGGCGATCGGTACGGCGGCGGGGCTGTTCCAGAATGCGTCGAAGATGGCGCTGGCCTCGCCGGCGGCCGGGCCGGCGAGCAGCAGGTCCAGGTCGCGGAAATTGACGTCCTCGCGGGCATCGAAGTACTCGGCGCCGATGTTGCGGCCGCCGACGATGGCCACGCGGCCGTCGGCGATCCAGGCCTTGTTGTGCATGCGGTGGTTGATGCTGAAGACCCGCTGCACCATCTCCACCAGCCGCCACAGGCCCTCGCGGTTGCGGAACGGGTTGTACAGGCGCACTTCGATGCGCGGGTGCGCGTCGAGCGCCAGCAGCTGCGCATCCAGCCCCTTGGCGTTCATGTCGTCCAGCAGCAGCCGCACGCGCACCCCGCGCGCGGCCGCGGCGTATACGTCGTTCACCAGCAGGTGGCCGACCATGTCGTCGTGCCATATGTAGTACTGCAGGTCGAGGCTGCGGCCGGCCTGGCGGGTGACCACCGAGCGCGCGGCGAAGGCTTCCAGGCCGTCGACCAGGTAGGCCGCGCCGCTGCGGCCCGGGTGTGCGGCCAGCTGCGGCTCGAGCGCGCGGTCCAGCGCGGTCTGCCCGGCGCGTGGCGGCAGCGCCGTGGAGGGCTCGCCGACGGCGCGCGGGGTGAGCCAGTCGCCCAGCAGCAGGCCGCTGGCGACCAGCAGCAGGAGCGCGGCGAGGACGCGGCAGCACAGGCGCAGCAGGCGCCTGCCGCGGGAAGGGGAAGGTTCCATGGGCGCATCCTAGCGGTGTCCGGGTGATGCCGGTGCGTCGGCCATGACGTTCCGGGGGTGTGGGCGCGGCGGGGTCTGGGCGAGAATCGCGGTTTGTCCTGCCCGAGCCCGCCGATGCGCAACCGTTCCCGTTCCTTCCGTGCCCCCAGCCTGGTGGTCCAGATCATCATCGGCCTGCTCGCCGGCATCGTGCTGGCGCTGGCCTGGCCGCAGGGCGCGCACGCCGCCGGCCTGCTCGGCACGGTGTTCGTGGCCGCGCTCAAGGCGGTCGCCCCGGTGCTGGTGCTGGTGCTGGTGACGGCCTCCATCGCCAACCACCAGCAGGGGCAGAAGACCCACATCCGCACGATCCTGCTGCTGTACGTGGCCGGCACCCTGGCCGCGGCGCTGGTCGGCGTGCTGGCCAGTTACCTGTTTCCCAGCACGCTGCTGCTGAAGGCCCCCACCGACGCCGGGCTGAGCGCGCCGGGGGGCATCGGCGAGGTGCTGCGCGCCCTGCTGATGCAGGTGGTGGACAACCCGGTCAACGCGCTGGCCCGCGCCAACTACATCGGCCTGCTGGCCTGGGCCATCGGCCTGGGGCTGGCGCTGCGCCATGCCGGCGCCGGCACGCGCGCGCTGGTCGGCGATCTGTCCGCCGCGATCACATGGATCGTGCGCATGGTGATCCGGCTGGCGCCGCTGGGCGTGTTCGGCATCGTCGCCTCGCTGCTGGCCGAATCCGGCCTCGGCGCGCTGAAGGTCTACCTGCACGTGCTGTGCGTGCTGGTGGGGGCGATGCTGTTCATGGCTTTCGTCGGCAACCCGCTGATCGTGGCGCTGACCACCCGCCGCAACCCGTACCCGCTGGTGCTGCGGTGCCTGCGCGAGAGCGGCATCACCGCGTTCTTCACCCGCTCCTCGGCGGCCAACATCCCGGTCAACATGGAGCTGTGCCGCAAGCTGGGCCTGCACGAGGAAACCTATTCGGTGGCGATCCCGCTGGGCGCGACCATCAACATGGCCGGCGCGGCGATCACCATCTCGGTGCTGACGCTGGCGGCGGTCAACACCCTGGGCATCGCCGTGGACCTGCCCACCGCGCTGCTGCTGAGCGTGGTGGCGGCGATCGGTGCCTGCGGTGCCTCCGGCGTGCCGGGCGGCTCGCTGCTGCTGATCCCGCTGGCCTGCGGCCTGTTCGGCATCTCCAACGACGTGGCGATGCAGGTGGTGGCGGTGGGCTTCATCGTCGGCGTGGTACAGGACTCGGCCGAGACCGCGCTCAACTCCTCCACCGACGTGGTGTTCGTGGCCGCCGCCGAACAGGCACGCGGGCGCGGCTGAACATGGCGCCGCGCCTCACCCCCGCGGTCCGCATCGGCCTGTCCATCGCCGTGGCCACCGGCCTGTACGGCATTTCCTTCGGGGCACTGGCGGTGGCATCGGGCTTCAGCGTCGGCCAGACCGCGGCGCTCAGCCTGCTGATGTTCACCGGCGGCTCGCAGTTCGCCTTCATCGGCGTGGTCGGTGCTGGCGGCGGCGGCCCGGCCGCGTTCGGCGCGGCCACCCTGCTGGGCATCCGCAACGCGGTGTACGGCGCGCAGATCAACCACCTGCTGCGGCCGCGCGGCTGGCTGCGCCCGCTGGCGGCGCAGGTCACCATCGACGAATCGGCGGCCACCGCCGCCGGCCAGGACGCGCCGGCCGAGCAGCGCCGCGGGTTCTGGGTCGCCGGTGTCGGCGTGTACGTGCTGTGGAACCTGTGCACCCTGCTGGGCGCGTTGCTCGGCGATGCACTGGGCGACCCGCGCCGCTGGGGGCTGGACGGCGCCGCGGTGGCGGCCTTCCTGGGTCTGCTGTGGCCGCGCCTGCGCGCGCGCGAAGCGGTGGCCATCGCCGTGGCCTGCGCGCTGGTCACGGTGCTGGCGCTGCCGTGGGCGCCACCGGGCGTGCCGATCCTGCTGGCCGCCGCGGTTGCCGCGCTGTGGGGCGGGTTCGGGCGCGGGCCGGCCGATGAAGGGCTGGAACCGGACGTGGCGCCCGGCCACGATGCGGGAGACGCCCGGTGACGCTGTGGGGCTGGGTGCTGCTGGCCAGCGTGGCGGCCTGGGCGATCAAGTTCTGCGGCTATCTGGTGCCGGTGCGCTGGATGCAGTCGCCGCGCATGACCCGCGTGGCCGGTGCGCTGACCATTGGCCTGCTGGCGTCGCTGACCACGATGAACGCGGTGTCCGCCGGGCAGGGCGTGGTCCTGGACGCGCGCCTCGGCGCGCTGTTGGTGGCCGCGCTGGCCCTGGCGCTGCGGCTGCCGTTCCTGGGGGTGGTGCTGGTGGGTGCGGTGGCGGCGGCTGTGCTGCGCTTGCTGGCGTAAGTCGGCGCGACCGGCGGGGCTTTGGCCGGGAGAGTGTCGTGCAGGGCAAGCCCTGCGCCTGCGGGAGTGCGGCTCAGAAGCGCTGGCCGGAGCCGAGATAGCGCCACTGCCCGTCCGGCATCCGGCTCAGGCCGATGCGGCCGATGCGCAGCCGCCGCACCCGGGTGGCGCGCAGGCCGACCGCGGCGCACATGTGCTGCAGCTGGCCCGGCCGCACGTCCTTGATCGCGAAGCGCAGGCGCTGCTCGCTCTGCCAGCTGACCTTGCAGGCGGGCAGTGCGCGGCCCTGGTAATCCAGGCCGTGGGTCAGCCGCGGCAGCGCCCAGGGGCTGCCTTCGCCGTCCACGTCCACCATGTATTCCTGTTCCAGCGTCGCGCCAGTCTCGAGCAGGTGGCGGCGCACGCGCCAGTCCTGGGTGAGCACCACCAGCCCGCAGGCATCGTCGTCCAGCGGCATCGGCGTTTCCAGGCGCAGGAAGTGGCGGTGCAGCAGGCGGATGCCGGACGCATCGTCGGCGAAGCGCGCGTCCTCGCGCAGCAGCGCGGACATTTCTTCGGTTGTGCAGCCGGCGGGCTTGTTCAGCAGCAGCGTCGCCGGTTCGGCCGGCTCGCTGCTGGCGCCGGCGGTGAGGGTGACGGTCTGCGCGCCCACCATCGCCTGCGGCGCCTCCACCACCACCCCGTCGACGCGGACCCAGCCACCCTCGATGTAGTGCCGGGCCTGGGCGCGGGAACAGTTCAGCTGCGCGGCGAGGCGCTTGTCGAGGCGGATCGGGCTGGTCATGGGGGCGGACAGTACGGCGGGCGGGGAGTGTAGCGCCGTGGCGACCGTAGGTGCCGGGCTTGCCCGGCACGAGGCTTTCCCGGCGAGGCGGCATGCGGGGCAAGCCCCGGCCTTACGGGACGTCAGGAGAGCTGGCGGTTTCGTGCTCCAGCGCGGTCAGGTACAGGCGCAGGTCGAACTCCAGCTGGTGGTAATCCGGCTCCATGTGCAGGCACAGCTGGTAGAAGGCCTTGTTGTGTTCGGCTTCCTTCAGGTGCGCCAGCTCGTGTACCACGATCATGCGCAGGAACGGCGCCGGGGCATCGCGGAACACGCTGGCGATGCGGATCTCGCGGCTGGCCCTGAGCCTGCCGCCGTGGTTGCGCGACACCGCCGTGTGCAGTCCCAGTGCATGCTTGAGTACCTGCAGCTTGCCGTCGTACAGCACCTTGCCCAGCGGCACCGACTGGCGCAGGTGGCGCTCCTTCAGCGCCTGCACGTAGTCGTAGAGCTGGCGGTCGCTGCGCACCGCGTGCGGCTCCGGGTAGCGGCGGCGCACGGCCTCGCCCAGGGCTCCTCGCGCCAGCAGCGCGCGGGCGTGCTGCTGCAGGTGTTCGGGGTAACCGGCGAGGTAGGTCAGGGGCTGCATCGGCAGGCGCGGGCGGGGACGGGCCGGTATCATGGCAGCATCGATCCGATCACGTAGTGCGAAACATGGCAAAGGCGAATCCCCTGCAGGAGCAGTTGCTCAAGGCCGGCCTGGTGAAGAAATCGCAGGTGGCCCAGGTCGCGCGCGAGCAGAACAAGGCGCGGCACGCCAAGGGGGCGCCCGCCGGCCCCAGCGACAGCCAGCGCGAGGCCGAGCGCGTGCGTGCGGAAAAGGCCGAGCGCGACCGCCTGCTGGCTGCCGAGCGCAACGCCCAGCGCCGCGCCGAGGAACTGCGCGCGCAGGCGCGGCAGATCATCGCCGACCGCCGGGTACCGCGCCGCGGCGAGCTGGAGTACCGCTTCAGCGATGGCGCCGCGATCCGCACCCTGCTGGTGAACGAGGCGCTGCGCAAGCAGCTGGCCGCCGGCACCCTGGTGATCGCGCGCCACGGCGAGGGCTTCGAGCTGCTGCCACGGCTGGCTGCCGAGAAGGTGCGCGAGCGCGACGCCAGCCTGATCGTGCTCGACCACGGCCAGCCCGGCGACGCGCCGGCGTCCAGCGGCAACGCCGAGGACGACGCCTATTACGCGCAGTTCGTGGTGCCCGACGACCTGGTGTGGTGACACCGCGGCGGCGCGTTGGCCCGGGGTACAGGCGTTTGCGCTAGGCTGGCCCCCGGTCACTACGGAGCAGCCAGCCATGGCCACCGGTTGGGCGGGAGATACCGCCGTTCAGGATCAGATCGACGCCACTGTCGAGGACGCCATCAAGCGCGCCCGCAGCCGCCTGCCCAGCGGGCCGGGGCTGGAGCGCTGCGAGGAATGCGATGCGCCGATTCCCGAGGCGCGGCGCAGGGCCATTCCCGGCGTACGCCTGTGCGTGGCCTGCCAGCAGGCGCTGGATGCGGAGGAGTCGGCACACAGCGGCTACAACCGCCGTGGCAGCAAGGACAGCCAGCTGCGCTGAGGTCAGTGGTCACTGCCGCCGGCGCTGAAGCCGGTGGCCCAGCGCTGCATCGCGAACAGCCACCACACGCCGCCGGCGACGGCGACCAGCCCGCCGACCAGGCCGATGTGCTGCATGCCCAGGCGCAGCCCGACCTGGCTGCCGATCAGCGCGCCGGCGCCGATGCCGATGTTGAAGATGCCCGAGAACAGCGCCATCGCCACGTCGGTGGCGTCGGCCGCCAGCCGCAGCACCTTGGACTGCATCGACAACGCGAAACAGATCATCGCCACGCCCCACACCGAGGCCAGTGCGTAGAGCATCCACGCGCCGCCGGTGGCCGGGCGCAGGCCCAGCAGGCACAGCGCCAGGGTGCCGACGGCGGCGAGCAGGAAGCCACGCGGCCAGCGGGTGCCCAGGCGCGCGAACAGCACGCTGCCGAACAGGCCCATGCCGCCGAACAGCAGCAGCACCCAGGTGGTCACGTGCGTGTCGAAGCCGCCGACCTGCTGCACGAACGGTTCGATGTAGCTGTAGCCGGTGAACTGCGCCGCCACCACCACCGTCACCAGCAGGTACAGCGCCAGCAGCGCCGGCCGGCGCAGCAGCAGCGGCAGGCTGCGGACCGACCCGCTGTTCTGGCTGGGCAGCGGCGGCAGCAGCCGCGCCAGCACCGCCATCGCCAGCAGGGCGACACCGCCGATGGCCAGGAAGGTGATGCGCCAGCCCAGCAGTTCGCCGATGACCCGGCCCAGCGGGATGCCCAGCACCATCGCCACCGAGGTGCCCGTGGCCAGCAGCCCCAGCGCCTGCGGGCGCTTGTCCGCCGGCGCGATGCGCACCGCCAGCGAGGCGGTGATCGCCCAGAACACCGCGTGTGCCAGGGCAATGCCGATGCGGCTGAGCATCAACACGCCGAAACTCCAGGCCAGTGCCGACAGCAGGTGACTGGCCACGAACAGCGCGAACACGCCCAGCAGCAGGCGACGGCGGTCGACATCGCGGGTGAGCAGCATGCCGGGCAGCGACGCCAGCGCGACCACCCAGGCGTAGGCGGTGAGCATCAGCCCGACATGCTCGATGGGCATGCCGAAACTGCCGCCGATGTCGCTCAACAGCCCGACCGGAACGAATTCGCTGGTGTTGAACACGAAGGCAGCCATCGCCAGCGCGACCACGCCCAGCCAGCGCTGGCGGTCGCTGCGGACGACGGCAACGGGCGAGGCGGTGTCCGCCGCGGGAGCGGAGCACGGGGAGAGGGGAGAGCGGGACATTGCGGAAAGGGAGCCGGTGGGGGGCGGCTCTGCTGCGGTGCTGCGGTGCTGCGGGCGGAATTTTCGCACGCAGCGGCCGTACGCGGACGGAACGCTGTGGTACGTGATGGGCGCAGGCAGCCGGGGAGGCCGCTGCCTGCGGCCGAGACTCAGCCGTCGCCCTGGATCGCCTGCGCCTGCGTGGCGGCGGCCGTCCAGCGGCGCAGTCCGCGCTGGAAGAACAGGCTGTTGGGTATCTGCATCAGCGTGCCCTCGGCCGGGCCGCCGATCTCCTGCAGCGTGGTGTAGATCAGGTTGATGTCGATCACCTGGCCCTTCAGCCCGGGCTTCTCGCCGTTCTCCAGCAGTTCGATGCGGTCGCCGAGGCGGAACGGCCGGGTGGTGAAGATCAGCAGCGCGCAGAAGATGTTGGACAGCACGCTCCAGGCGGCGAAGAACGCCACCGCGCCGACCGCGGCGAAACCGGTGAACGCGGTCCACAAAATGGTCGGCGATACCCCGAGCTGGTCGAGGATGGCCACCAGCGCGGCGCTGCCGATCACGAAGTTGGACAGCCGCCGGGCGGCGGTTTCCACCTGCGGCGGCAGCGTGTAGTGCATGCCCAGGCGCGCCAGCAGGCGCCGGGTGAGCAGGCGCAGCAGCCACGCCACCAGCAGGATCAGGATAACCACCAGCGCGGTGTCGAGCAGGCTGATCCATCCGTGCATCCATTCGGGCAGGTAGTTCTTCATCGGGTTGTCTCCTTGCGGCGCCGCGCCCGCTCGCGGGCAGCTGCGTTGCAACGTTCGGGTAAGCGGTGCGTGGCCATGCCGCCGGTACTGCCGCGCCACGGCCCGGGCACGGGCACGGGCTCGCGCGGGGCCGCCGTGCATATCGCGCACGCCGGGCGCCAGCGGCCGCGGTGGGCTTGCCGACGGGGCGCGGCGCCGGTGTCGGTGCGGGCAGCGGTGGACAGGGACATGGTTGGCAGGCGGGGGGCGAGGCGGGATTGTCGGCCAGCCGGCGCGGCCTTGTCAGCCCGTATCGGCTCGGCCGCTGCGCCGCCCCGGCAAAAAGATCGCAGGCGGCTTTAAACCTTTCCGCTGGCCGCCGCATCCAACGGATATGCTCGACGCCACCGTGACCGCCACCGCTCCTTTCCCGCAGGCCGCCGACGATGCCGCGCTGGCGCGTGCCGCCGCCGGTGGCGACCGCCACGCCTACGAGCGCATCTACCGCCGCCACGCCCCGCGCCTGTATGCGCTGCTGTGGCGGCTGTGCGGCGGCAACGCGGCGCGTGCCGATGACGCGCTGCAGGAGACCTTCATCCAGGCCTGGCGCACGTTGCCGCAGTTCCGTTTCGAGAGCGCGCTGGGCACCTGGCTGCACCGCATGGCGGTGAACACGGCGCTGATGGAACTGCGCGCCAGCGCCGCGTTCGAGGCGCTGGAGATCGGCGAGGAGGGCATGGATCTGCTGGCGCGGATGCCGGCGTCCAGTCGTTGCCAGGCCACCGGGCTGGACCTGGAACGCGCGCTGGAAACGCTGCCACCCCGCGCCCGTGCGGTGCTGGTGCTGCACGACATCGAGGGCTGGAAGCACCACGAAATCGCCGAGGAACTGCAGATGGCCGTCGGCAGTTCCAAGGCGCAGCTGCATCGTGCGCGCGGGTTGTTGCGCGCGCGCCTGGGAGAAACATCATGAACGAACACGATTCCGACCACGACCACGATGACCTGGCCGCGCGCCTGCGCCGGCTTCCCAGCGAGCGCGTGCCGCCGGCCGCGGCCTGGCAGCACATCGCCGCACGGCTGCACGAGGCGCCACGCGAGCGGCCCGCCGCCGTGACCCCGCGCCCGCGTCGTCGGCGCTGGACCTCCGTCGCCGCGGCCGCCGCGGTGGCGGCGCTGGCATTGCTGGGCACCGGCCGCTGGTGGGCCGGGCCGCCGCCGCAGGCCACCCAGGCCACCCAGGCGACACGGATGACGCAGGCATCGTCGCTGGCGGCGCAGGCCGACGCGCTGGCCGCGACCTATCGCCAGGCACTGGCGGCGATCCCACAGGACAGCGTGCCGGCCGAACTCGCGCCGGCGCTGCACGAACTCGATGCCAGCGCCGGCAGCATCCGCTCGGCGATCGCGCAGAGCCCCGATGCCGGCTTCCTGCTCGGCCAGCTGCGGCGCACCTACGCGCTGCGGCTTGAACTTACCCGGCAGGGCCTGGATGGCGCCGGTCTTTCCACCTGAAGGAGAATCCCCGTGAATGTTTCCCTGCGACACCTGCTGGCCGCCGTCGTGCTGCTGGCCCCCCTGGCACCGGCGCTGGCGCAGACGCCGGTCAACGAACACCACCCACTGTCCAGCGGCGGGCGGGTGGAGATCAGCAACATCGCCGGCTCGGTGAACGTGCGCGGCTGGGACCGCAACGAGGTGCAGCTGACCGGCACCCTGGGCGAAGGCCAGCGCCTGGAGGTCCAGAACAGCGCCAACCGCGTGCAGTTGAAGGTGGTCTACCCGCGCAACAGCCGCAACAGCCGGGGTGCGGTGCTGGAACTGCGGGTGCCGCGCGGCAGCGAACTGCAGGCCGGTACCGTCAGCGCCACGCTGGACGTGGCCGATGTCGATCTGCGCAGGTTGCAGGCCAACACCGTCAGCGGCGGCATCACCGTGCGCGGGCAGGCCGGGCAGGCCACGCTCAATACCGTCAGCGGCGCGATCCGCTCGCAGCTGCGTACCCCGCGGCTGGAGCTGCGCACGGTCAGCGGCGCGATCAACGCCAGCGGTGGCAGCGGCGGCGAGGTGGCGGCCAACTCGGTGTCCGGGCCGGTCGACCTGGACCTGTCGGCGGTGCAGCGGCTCGACGCCGAAACCGTGTCCGGCGGGCTCGGCGTGCGTAGCGCCGGGTTGCAGCCGGGCGGGCGCATCAGCCTGCAGACGGTGAGCGCGCCGATCGCGCTGGCGCTGCCGGCGCGCACCTCCGCGCAACTGAAGGTCAGCAGCTTCAGCGGCGCCATCCGCTCGGACGTGGGCCAGGTCGAGCGCCCGCGCTACGGTCCGGGGAGCAGCCTGGACGCGCGCCTCGGCGGCGGCGACGGCGACATCTCCATCACCTCGCATTCGGGCAATGTGCGGGTCGACCTCGGCGCGCGCTGAGCATCCCCGCCAGGCCCGCCCCGGCGAACCCGGGGCGGGCGGCTACAATAGCGGGCTTGCAACGTCATCGTCTGGAGTCGCCATGCCCGTTTCTTCCTGCCCGCAGTGTTCGTCGCAGAACGTCTATCCCGACGGCGCGCTGTGGATCTGCGCCGATTGCGGCCACGAATGGACCCCGGGCGAGGCGGGCGAAGCAGCGCTGGTGGTGCGCGACAGCAACGGCAACGTACTGGTCGCCGGCGACACCGTCACCGTCATCAAGGACCTGAAGGTCAAGGGTTCGTCGATCCCGCTCAAGCAGGGCACGGTGATCCGCAACATCCGCCTGGTCGACGACGACGCCGAGCACATCGAAGGCAACTCGGACAAGATCAAGGGCCTGGTGCTCAAGACCTGCTTCCTGCGCAAGGCCTGAGCCCGCGCGTGGCGGCCGCCGGGCGCGTCAATGCCCGGCGTGCCGGGCGGTGAGCCGGCGCAGCGCCTCCAGTTTGGCCTGGTAGATCGCACGCAGGTGGTCGGAGCTGCCCAGCTCGCGGGCCCGCTCCAGTTCGCGCACCGCGCGGCGGTCATCGCCGCTGAGCGAGTAGGCGCGCGCCAGCCCGAAGTGGAACTGGTGCGCGCTGCCATACAGCCGCACCGCATGCCGGTAGTAGTGGATGGCGGCGGCGTAATCGGCACGGCGTTCGGCTTCCACGCCCTGGATGAACTGGTAGAACGGGTCGCGCTCGTGTTCGCGCCGCAGCCGCGCGTCCAGCCGCGCGGCACGCGCGTTGTCGCCGATCCGCAGGTACAGCGCGCTGGCGTTGGCGAGCGTGGAGGGCAGGTCGGGGTCGATGGCCAGGGCCCGGTCGAACGCGGCCGCCGCGGCGGCGGTGTCGCCCGCGCGGGTTTCCAGCACGCCCAGGTTGTTCCATGCCGGCGCGAAGCGCGCCTCCTGCTGCAGCGCCACCCGGAAATGCTCGCGGGCCGCCGCGACCTGCCCCTCGGCCAGCAGCTCGGCACCGCGGTTGTTGTAGAAATGGGCCAGTGCGCGCTGGTCGGAAACCGGGCGCGGGCCACGACGGTCGTACAGCACGTCCTGGTCCAGGTCCAGGGTGCCGCGGCGACCATTCACGCGCAGCCCGACGTTGACGTGCCCCGCGTTGTAGACCACGCCCTGCTCCTGGTACCAGGTGACGACCCGTCCGACCTCCTGGACGTCGGCCTCGATACCCGCTTCGCGCGCCAGGGCCATGAACAGCAGGGTGAAGGAAAGGCAATTGGCGCGGCGCTGGCGCCAGGCCTCGGCGACGGTCAGGGTCGCGGCGGTGTCGTACCGCAGCGCTGCATCCGGGGCCTCCGCCGCGGCCGGCGCGCGGGGCTGGAAGACCAGTTCCATCAGCCGCTGCAGGCGCTGTTCCGGCGAGCGGCTGGGCGCGATGACCTCCTCGCGCACCCGTTGTTCCAGCGCGGGGGGAATGGCCATGATCTGTTCGGGCGTCGGTGGCGCCAGCCGCGCGTCCGCCGCGTCCGGCGGGGTGACGCTGATGGCGGCGAGCAGGGCGAAAGCACTCCAGGCGATCATGGCGACCCCGGTGGGTTGCGGTGGCGGCACCAGTGTAAGCCCGTCGCCGCCGCCTGGCGCGGCATCCACAGAAGGTGTGGACCGGGGTTTGGCAAAGATGTGGATAACTCGCGGCAGCCCTTGTGCCGTCGGCGTTGCGCGCGGCTGGTCATATTTTTGCCATGCGCGTTGCGGGCAGCGGCGGCGCACGGCCCGGCACCGCGCCGGGTCTGCTAGTATCCGCGCCCCAGACCAGGCCGGCCGCCGTACCCCGGCGCGCTCCCGCCGGCCGGCGTTTCCATTCGACCATGACGAAGTTCATTCCCTCCGCCGAGGCGCAACTGTCGCTGGGTCTCGGCAGCGACATCCCCACCGAGCGCCTGTTCTTCGCGGTGATGCCGGACCCGGCCACCGCCTGGCGCATCGCCGAACTGGCCGAGGGACTGCGTGCCGAACACGGCCTGGACGGACGGCCGCTGGCGCGCGAGCGCCTGCATGTCACCCTGCATCACCTGGGCGATTACGCCGGCCTGCCGCCGAGCCTGCTGGCCAAGGTGCAGCAGGCCGCGGCGCGGGTGCGGATGCCGGAATTCGAGGTGTGCTTCGATGAAGTCGGCAGCTTTGCCGGTGGCCGCCAGCATCCGTTCGTGCTGCGCAGCGCGCATGGTGCCGACCTGCTGCAGGGCCTGCACCAGGAGCTGGCGCGCTGCCTGCAGGCCATCGGCAGCCGCCCCGATCCGGGGTTCACGCCGCACCTGACCCTGCTCTACGACAAGCGGCGCCTGCCGGTGCAGCCGGTGCAGCCGATGCGCTGGCTGGTGCGTGAGTTCGTGCTGATCCGCAGCTTCCTCGGGCAGACCCGCTATCAGCTGGAAGGGCGCTGGACGCTGGGCTGAGGGCCGTCGCCGGGCGCCGCCGCCGCGCGGTACCGGCCAGCAGGGCGTGGGCAGGGCACGCGTTGGCGTGAGGCCCGCAACCGGCGTCGCCGCCGCCGCGGCCGGTGCCTAGAATGGCGCATGGACCTGATCCCGATGCCGCTGCCGGCAGGCCAACTGGCCGAGATCGAAGCCGCGCACGCGCAGCCGCCGCGTGCGTACCACAACCTTGGCCACGTGCAGGCGTTGCTGCACCACCATCGCGACGTCGCCGCCGGCCCGGGTTGGCGGCAGCCGCGCGAGGTGGCGCTGGCGATGCTGTACCACGACGCGGTGTACGAGGCCGGGCGCGGCGACAACGAGGCGCGCTCGGCGGCGATGGCGCGGGCGGCGATCGCGCGCTGGCTGCCCGATGCCGGCGTGGATGCGGAGCGGGTGGCGGCGCTGATCGCGCTTACCGCACGCCACGGCCAGGTGCGTGGCGATGAGCTGGACGCAGACGCGGCGCTGTTCCTGGACAGCGACATGGCCATTCTTGGCGCGCCGCCCGAGGTGTTCGATGCCTATGACCGTGGCATCGCCGAGGAGTACCGGGGCAAGGTGCCGGGTTTCCTGTTCCGGCTCAATCGCCGGCGTTTCCTGAAGGGGGTGCTGGCGCAGCCGCGCATTTTCTTCAGCGATTTCTTCCATGCGCGGTATGACGCGCAGGCGCGCGAGAATCTGCGGCGGGTGACGGGCTGAGGCGTGTTCGATGCCTATGACCGTGGCATCGCCGAGGAGTACCGGGACAAGGTGCCGGGTTTCCTGTTCCGGCTCAATCGCCGGCGTTTTCTGAAAGGTGTGCTGGCGCAGCCACGCGTTTTCTTCAGCGATTTCTTCCATGCGCGGTATGACGCGCAGGCGCGGGTGAATCTGCATCGGGTGACGGGCTGAGGCCTGCGTTGGCTTTGGCTGTTGCTCATTGCTTTTGACTTTCAGGGTCCCCTTCCGCAGCGACGGAGCCGGTGGGGATAACCCGAAGGGCGACGTGCAGGGATGCACATCGTTTTTCGACGCGACAGGGGCGAACCGGAAATAGGCGAAGCACTGCTTCGCCCCGGTGAGCGGGCTGGCGCCGTGAGGCGACTGCCCCGGCCCCAGCTGCATCGCAGCTGGGTCTCGTCGAAAAATCCCACAGGCGGAGTGGACCCGGCGCGCGTAGCGCGGCGGGCGCGGAGGCAGGGGCGTGTTGACCAGCCATCCGGCTGTTGAAAAGCGCCTCTTTGGGCCACCTTTCTTTGCACGAGCAAAGAAAGGTGGCTCGCGCCCCGAAGGGGAGCGAAAGCTTTTGATCCTGCTCCAGCCTTTGCTTGCCTTCTCAAACCGGCAGGAGCGGAGGCCAAGGTGATAGCCAAGAAATTCAATGGGCTTGGGGCAAGTATGAAAGCGGAAGCTTGAAGGCCGAGCTTTCGCCCCTGCTTCGCAGGAGCGAGTTACTTCTCTTTGCTCGTGCAAAGAGAAGTAACCAAGAGAAAGCACCCCCTGCCTCCGCGCCCACGGCACTGCGTGCCGCGGGTCCACTCCGCCAGCGGGATTTTTCTACGAGACATCCCTGTCTCGTAGAAAAACGACGTGCATCCCTGCACGTCGCCCTTCGGGTTATTCCCGCCGGCTACGTCGCTGCGGAAGGGGACCCGGAAGTCAAAAGCAGTGCAAGATCACGAGCAACAGCAACAGCAACAGCAACAGCAACAGCAGCCACAGCCACAGCCACAGCCACGACCACAGCCACAGCCACGACCACGGCCACGGCCATAGCCATAGCCATAGCCCACGCCTCGCCGGACCCCATGGCCTAGAATTGCTCCATCCTGTTTTGACGACGGCCACACCGGCCGAAGCGATGAACCCGATTCCCATCCCCACGCCCGACCCGGACCCGCGGCCCACGCCGCCGGAGGAGCCGGGGCCCAACGAATGCTGCGGCAGCGGCTGTCCGCTGTGTGTGCTGGACCTGTATGCCGACGAGCTGGCGCACTACCGGCAGGCGCTGGCGGCGTGGAAGCTGCGCCATCCGGACGCGCAGGACTGACACCGCGTTTCCACCCCGTTCCCGCATTGGCAGGCGTAGGCTTGCCGTTTCCCTGGTCAAGGAAGCTCTCATGGCACATGCGTCGCTCGCTCTGGTGGTGGTGATGGTGTCGGGTCTGCTGGCGGCGCCGGCACTGGCGCTGGAGCCGGTCAGCCATGGCCGTTTCGAACGGGTGCCGGTGCTGTTGCCCGATGGACCGGTGCAGCGGGTGGTGGTCTGGTTTGCCGGTGAGGGCGACGCCGCGCCGCGGCAGGCACGGCTGCAGGCACTGCGCCGCGATGGCGCGCTGGTGGTGGACGTCGATACCCGCCACCTGGCCGGGGTGCTGGCGAAGGAAGGCGGCAGCTGCGGGTTCTCCGCCGGCGACGTGGAGAACTTCTCGCGCTATGTGCAGGCCTATCTGCGGGTGCCGACCTACCACCTGCCGATCCTGGGCGGCGATGGCGCCGGGGCCGCGCTGGCCTACGCGGTGTCCGCGCAGTCCGGCCCGGACGTGTTCGCCGGCCTGCTCACCGAGGATTTCTGCCCGCGCCTGGGCGATACGCGGATGATCTGCGGCGACGGTATCCACGGTGGCACGCTGCTGCCGGTGGCGCTGGGCTTCCCGTGGCTGGAGGCCGCGCCGGGGCATGCCCCGCGCTGTCCGGCGGGCGAGGTCGAGGCCTTCGCGCGGGCGGTGCCGCTGGCGCGGCGCTTCCAGCGCACTGCCGCCGGCAGCGCGCTGCCCGGCGAGGTTGCCGCGGCGCGGGTACTGGGCGCGCAGCGCGGGGTGAGCCTGCCGCCGGTGCCACATGAGCTGGACGGCCTGCCGCTGGTCGAAGTGCCGGCCGCCGGCAATGGCGACACCTTTGCCGTGTTCGTGTCCGGCGACGGTGGCTGGGCCGGGCTGGACAAGGAGGTCGCCGGCGCGCTGGCGCAGGCCGGCATCCCGGTGGTGGGCGTGGATTCGCTGCGCTATTTCTGGAGTGCGCGCACGCCGGCCGGCTTCGCCGCCGACCTGGACCGCATCGCCCGCCATTACGCGCGGCAGTGGCAGCGTCCGAAGCTGCTGCTGCTCGGCTTCTCGCAGGGCGCCGACGTGCTGCCGGCGGCGATCAACCGGCTGTCCGCCGATACCGCCTCGATGCTGGCGATGACCGCGTTGCTGTCGGTGGGCACGCACGCCGACTACGAGTTCCACGTCAGCAACTGGCTGGGGGGCGATGGCGACGGGCTGCCGATCGCCCCGGAGATGCGCCGGCTGCCGGCGGCACGCACCGTCTGCGTCTACGGCCAGGACGACGACGATGCGCTGTGCCCGCGGCTGCCGGCCGGGTCGGCGCAGGTCGTGCGCCTGCCCGGCGACCATCACTTCCAGGGCGATTACGCCGGGCTGGCGCGGGTGATCCTGCAGCGGCTGCGCGGGCTCAGTTCGACTGCCGGCGCGGATCCAGCGAAATGAGCCGGGTCACGTCCAGCAGCGCGGCGGGCAGGTGCATGCCGCCCGGTGCGGCCAGGTAGCGCGGGCGCCATTCCGGCGCGAACTTGGACTTGAAGCGGCGCAGGCCGCCGAAGCCATAGAAGCGCTCGCCGTGGCGCGCGACCAGGTTGGCGAAGCGGTTCCAGCGCCCGGCCAGGCGGTGTTCGGCCAGCCCCGTCAGCGGTGCCATGCCCAGCGAGAAGCGGGTATGGCCGTTGGCCGCGCCCCACAGGAACAGTTCGATGAACAGGAAGTCCATGGTGCCCTTGGGGGCGTCGGCGGCGTGCCGCATCAGGTCCACCGACAACTCGCGCGCGAGCGGCGCCTGCCACAGGTTGGCGAACGCCACGATCCGGCCCTCGGCCTCGACCAGGGCCATCGGGAAGCGGCACAGGTAGTCGGGGTCGAAGCTGCCCAGCGAGAACCCCTTCTCGTCGCCGGCCTTCTCCTCCAGCCAGGCGTCGGAGATCGCCTCCAGCGCCGGCAGCAGCGGCGCGACATCCGCGGCCGGTACCACCCGGAACGCCAGGCCGCTGCGGCGGCCCTTGTTCCACGCCTGGCGCAGTTCCGCGCGCGCGCTGCCTTCCAGGCTGAAGCCGGCCAGCGACACCATCGCTTCCTCGCCGAGCTTGACCAGGGTCAGGCCCAGGTCGAGGTAGGTCTGCCAGTGCTGGTCCCCGGTCTGGTAAAACACCGGGCGCAGGCCGAGCCGGTCGGCTTCCTCGCGGAATTTCCAGATCAGCATGCGCGCGGTGTCCGGCGGGCCGATCGGGTCGCCCATCGACACCAGCGAGCCGCCGTAGCGCTGCATCATCACGAAGCCGTTGCCGTAGTCGCTGCGCAGGATCGCCTTGTCGCCGGTCATCGCCAGGCAGGCCTGGGTGTCGTGCGCCTGCGCCAGCAGCGGCCGCAGCTGCTCGAGCTGCGCGGCGTCGGGTAGCGGCAACGGCGCGCGGGTGCTGTGCAGCAGCCGCGCCACCCCGAACACGATCACCACGATGCTGACCAGCAGCAACGCGCGCAGCGCGCGTGGCGCGTTGCCGGACGTGGCGAACTGCCACCACAGCTCGTTCTGGTACTCGACGTGGCTGTAGACGAAGAACAGCAGCCACACCGTGGCCACCAGCACCAGCGCCACGTTGCGCAGCCACGGCCACGACCAGGCCTCGTCGAGCAGCGCGCCCTGGCGGTAGAACTCCCGCCGCGCCGCCCACAGCGCCACCGCCACCAGCGGCAGGGTCAGCGCCACCAGCGCATGGCCGCCGCGCAGCCAGGCCGGAATCGGCAACAGCACGCTCACTGCCAACGCGATCAGCCACGCCGCATGGCTGCGCCGCTGCAGCCCCTGGCCGATCAGCAACAGCAGCACGCCGCCGAGGCTGCCCAGCAGGTGCGAGGTCTCCACGATCGGCAGCGGCGCATGCAATGCGCGATGCCGCGGCGCCGGCAGGGTGCCGTCGATCACCAGCAGCGCACCGACCGCGAACACCGCCAGCGCGATCACCTGCGGCAGCCAGGGGCGCAGCACGTTCCAGGCGGTGCTGGCGCCGCTGCGCAGCGGCCGGCGGACGGCGGCCAGCCCGGCCAGCAGGGTGGAGAGGAACAGCGGCACCAGGTAATAGGTGACGCGGTAGGCCACCGCCGCGGCCAGGATCGCCGCCGGCGCCAGCTGCGGCAGCAGCTTGAGCAGGCTCCACTCAAACACGCCCAGCCCGGCCGGCACCGTGGAGACCAGCCCGGCGACCACCGCCACCAGGTACAACCCGACAAAGCCGATGTAGCCCACGCCATCCTGCGCCGGCAGCAGCACGTAGAACGCGGCCGACGCCAGGCCCAGTTCCACCAGGCTCAGTGCGGTGACCTCCAGCACCGTGCGCCGGTCCGGTATCCATACCCGGTGCCGGCGCCAGCCGATGCTGCGGCCGTCGGCGCCGACCAGCAGCCACATCGCAGCGAAGCCGAGCAGCAGGGCGATGCCCAGCAGGCGCACCGCCGACGCGTCCAGCGGCAGCGCCAATGCCGCCGCGCCCGGCTCCAGCCACAACGCCAGGCCCAGCAGCACCCAGGCGCCGAACACGAAGCCCAGGGTGCTCATCAGCACCACCTGGCCGATCTCGGCCAGTCCCAACCCGGCGCTGCCATAGCTGCGCACCCGGATCGCGCCGCCGGTGAGCGCGGCGAAGCCCAGGGTCTGCCCGGCGGCATGCGCGAGGAAGGCGGTGATCGCTACCCGGCCCGGCGGCAGGCGCCGGTTGGCGCGGCGCAGCCCGATCGCATCGAACCCGATCAGGCAGGCGTAACTGGCCATGCCCAGCAGCAGCGCCAGCCCCAGCTGCGACCATGACAGCGCATGCATGGCGCCGCGGATCTGCCGGTAGCCGTGCTCGCTGAACTCGCCGGCCAGCGCGTGCAGGGCCATGCCCATGATCGCCAGGGTCACGGCGACGGCGGCGAACCGGCGCCAGCCGGCGGTCGGGGGAGCGGTGGGTACGGCGGGGTCGGCCATGCGCGGCAACGGGCAGGGCGCCATGCAGGCGCGGGAGTGCAGAGACTATCGGCATGGCGTGACGGTGCTGGCAAGTGGGCGCGTGGCCTTCAGCGGGCGGACGGCTGGCGGCGCGGCTAAGCTGGTGTCCCGCCCCTGCGCAAGGAACAGGCCGTGGCCGCCGGCCGCTACCGTCCACATCGCGATCCCGCGCGCCTGGCCGCGCTGCCGGTGCTGGCCGCGCTGCTGCTTTTCGCCGTTGTCGCGACCTGGCTGCAGGTGGCGCGTACCGACCTGGACTGGACGCGTGCCACGCTCAGCCTGTACCTGCACGGCCCGTACGCGCCGTGGCTGCGCAGCGCCTACTGCGTGCTGGCCGCGGCGATCGTGGCGCTCGCCATCGCACTGCACCTGCGCTTGCGCGGACCGGCGCGGCGCGGCCTGCCGCTGGCCCTGTTCTGCGTGGCCGGCACCGGCCTGGCCACGGTGGCCGTGGGCGACAGCTGGCTGCCGCAGCACGCGCCGGCGCTGGCGCCGCTGGTGCATGCGCTGGCCGCGCAGACCGCATTCCTGTGCGTCACCACGGCGATGCTGCTGCAGGCCTGGTGCTTCGGTCGCGACCGCCGCTGGCGCGGTGCCTATCCGCTGGCGTGGGGATGGGCGTGGCTGGCCTTCGCCGGGCTGTGGCTGCACGTGCTCTGGCGCGACACGCCGCGCGGGCTGGGGCAGAAGGCGGTGATCGCGCTGGTGCTCGGCTGGCTGGCGCTGGCCGCCGTGCAGTTGTGGCGGCTGCCCCGTCTCCGCTGAAACCGTCGGTTGCGGGCACAATGGGCCCACATCCACCCACGGGAAAGCCCATGATCGAACGTTTCGATACCGGTCCGCGCATGTCGGAAATGACCATCCACCACGGCGTGGCCTACCTCGCCGGGCAGGTGCCCGAAGACACCAGCGCCGACATCGTCGGCCAGACCGAACAGGTGCTGAAAGCCATCGACGACCTGCTGCGGCTGGCGCCGACCGACAAGCACCACATCCTGCGCGCGGAAATCTTCCTGGCCGACATGGCCGATTTCGCCGGCATGAACCAGGCCTGGGACAAGTGGGTGCCGGAAGGCGCCACGCCGGCGCGCGCCACCGTGCAGGCCAAGCTCGCCAACCCGGCGTGGAAGATCGAGATCGTCGTCACCGCGGCGGTGCCGTAAGCGCGGCGGGTGCCGTTCCCGGAGGGTCGATCCGGGAACGGGGCCGCGCCCGTCACCCGGCGTCGCGGCGCATGCGCCGCCGCCGTCAGCAAAGCGCGACCAGCAGTCCGGCGAGCGGCAGCGTCCATGCCAGCGGCACCACCCAGCGCGGCCGGTATGGATGCAGCGCGAGCGCCAGCACCAGTCCGGCGGCGGTCAGCGCGCCGAGCCAGATCACCGGCCCCAGCGCCCAGCCGTGCGCGCGTACGCACAGGCCGGTACCCAGCGCCAGCACCGCCCAGCCCAGCCCGCGCCACAGCCGCCTGCGCGCCGGGCTGGCGGCAGCCTTGCCGTACAGGTCCTGCTGGTGTTTTTCCATGGCCAGCGACAGCGTGGCGAACGCCGCGAAAGACAGCCCGAGGGAGAGCGCCATCATGCGCGGGCCTCCTCGCCGGCGCCGTGCTGCCGGCGTTTCCTTTGCGCCGCGCTGGGCGGTGGTTGCCAGTGCTGCACGCGCCAGGCGCAGCACGCCAGCATCGCGCCGAAGCCGATCATGGCCAGGTCGAAGCCGGCCAGCGCCCAGTCGCCGTCGGCGATGGCCGCGACCAGGTGGGTCCGGGTGGTCAGCGCGTTGAGCAGCGGCAGCAGCGCGAACGCCGCCGCGCCCAGGTACAGCTGCGCGGCCCACATCGCCCGCCGCGGCCACGCCAGGGCAGCCAGCAGCGCCGCGCCCCAGGCGCAGAAGAACACGTCGGCCTCGGCCGCCGGGCGCCCGGCCAGCTGCAGCGGCAGCAGGCGGTTGCCCCAGAAGTAGGCGGCGAAGGCGATGGGCAGGCCGGCCACGGTGCCGATGTTGAGCGCATCGACCAGGCGCAGGCCGACGCCGGTCTTGCCGGCCCTGGCATGCTTCGGCCGCTCCTTGACCGCCCACAGCACCACGCCGCTGGCCACCATCAGGCAACCGGCCAGCCCGGACAGGAAGAACAGCGCGCGCAGGCCGGGCTCGGCGAAGCGGGCCAGGTGCAGGCCGTACAGCACCCCGCGGGTGCGGGTGGCGCCACCGGCATCCGGGCTGGCGCCGAGCAGCGCGCCACTGACCGCGTCGTAGCGCAGCGACGGCGTGTCGATGCTCAACCGGCGGCCGTCGCGCTGCTGGATGTCGACCACCGCGTTGGCGGCGCCGGGGCGGTGCACCACGAAGCCGGCGATCTGCGCCCCATTCCAGTGCCGCCGCGCGCTGTCCAGCAGCTGCTGGATCGGCAGCGGCGCCGCGCGGCCCGCGGCCGGCCCCTGGACCTCGGCCAGGCGCGCGAAGGCGTCGTTGAAGAACGCGTCCTCGTCGTCCGGGTAAGCCGCCTTCACGCCCCACGGCAGGTACAGGAACATCAGCGTCACGATGCCGGTATAGGTGATCATCGCGTGGTAGGGCAGGGCCATCACCGCGCTGACGTTGTGGAAATCCAGCCACGAGCGCCGGCCTTTTCCCGGGCGGAAGGTGAAGAAGTCCCGGAAGATCTTCTTGTGGGTGATGACGCCGGTGACGATGGCCACCAGCATGAACATCGCGCAGAAGCCGACGATCCAGCGCGCCCATAGCACCGGCAGGTAGTGCAGGTCGAAGTGCAGGCGGTAGAAGAAGTCGCCGCCGCGGGTGTCGCGCGCGCTCACCTCGCGCCCGGTGTTGGGGTCCAGGGTGGCGTCGCCGAAGCGCCCGCCGCGGCGGCTGCGTCGTTCCCCGCCGTCGGCCGGCGGCGGGGCCATCGACTCGGGGTTGCGCCAGAACGTGCGCATGGCCGGGTTGCGCGGGTCGGGCAGGCTTACGTTCCAGCTTTCGGCGTGCGGCGCCCGTTCGCGCAGGAAGGCGAGCGCATTGGCCGCGGCCTGGTCGGCGTCGACCGCGTTGCGCGGCAGCTCCGGGCGCATCCAGCGGCTGATCTCCTCGCGGTAGTAGCTGGCGGTGCCGGCCATGAAGATCAGCAGCAGCACCCAGCCCACCAGTAACCCGGTCCAGGTGTGCAGCCAGGCCATCGACTGGCGGAACCCCTGCTTCATGCCGGCGCTCCCAGCCACTGCACGCCCAGCCAGAACAGCAGGGCGGGGGTGGCGATGCCGGCCCAGGCGCGCAGCGCGCTGCCGCTGGCGAAGGCCCACAACGCGGCGCAGGCGTACACCACGATGGCCAGCAGCATGCCGGTCAGCACCGCCTGGCTGCGCGCCATCGGCAGCGCCACGGCGAGGAATGCGGCCGACGCGGCGGCCAGGGCGTAGCCGCCGAGGATCGCCGCCAGCGTGCGCGACAACACGCCCGGCCAGGGGCGGGCGAGGAAGGCACCGAGCCGGCGGTGCCACGGGTGGGGGAGGGGTATCGTGTTGTCCACGGAGTCTGCGGTATCGGATCGGACGGGCGCCGCGCGCTGCGCGCGGCGGAAGGTGGCCATCCATGGCCGGCGCTGCATCCGGCAGCGGTTCCCTGGAGGGCTTACAGCTTCCAGCGCAGGGTCAGGCGCACGTTGCGCGGCTCGCCCCAGTACACGCCGTCGTAGAAGCCGACGTTGTTGTAGTACTTCCTGTCCAGCAGGTTGCTGATGTTCAGTTGCGCGGAGAGGTTGTCGTTGAAGCGGTAGCTGGCGAAGGCGTTGAGCAGGAAGAACGCGTCCTGGGTGATCGGCGACCTGTAGGTCCTGCCGCTGGTCGCGTAGTCGGCGGCCGGGCGGTTGCTCATGCGCCAGATCGCGCTCTGCCAGGTCGCGCCGCCGCCCAGCGACAGCCGGCTCCAGGCGCCGTCGGGACGCCAGCTGGCATTGAGGCGGAAGGTGTCCACCGGCGTGGTGGTGTTCTGGCGCACGCCCTGCGGGTTGCGCACGGTGGTGTGGGCATAGCCGGCCGACAGGTTCCAGCGCTCGCCCAGGCGGCCCTGGGCTTCGACTTCCCAGCCCTTGACCCGGTTGCCCTTGCCGGTGGAACGGTAGGCGCTGGCGCCGTCGGGCAGCGAGCCTTCAGGCACCGAATCGTCCAGCTCGGCGACGTTGTCCTTCGCGCCCCTGAACAGCGCGGCGGAGGCGTTCAGCAGGCCATCGAAGAATTCGCCCTTGAGGCCGGCCTCCCACATGTCGCCCACCACCGGCTTCAGATAACGGTTGTCCTTGTCGCGGTAGTTCTGCGGCTGGAAGATGTCGGTGTAGCTGGCATAGGCGCTGAAGTGCGCGCCGAGGTCATACACCAGGCCCGCGTACGGGGTCAGCGAATCGTCGGGCCGGTAGCCGCCGCGGCGGGTGCCGAGCAGCTTGCCGGCGCTGTCGCGGGTGTAGTTCCAGCTGCGCGTCTCCCAGCTGCCGTAGCGCGCGCCCAGCACCGCCAGCAGCGGGTCGGCCAGCTGCAGGCGCGTGGCCAGGTAGGCGGCGCGTTGCTTCAGTTCGTCCTGCGCGGCCAGCCAGCCGGGGCGGCTGACGCGCAGCGGCGCGACGTTGCCGTCCCAGTGGCGCCAGTCGGCGACCTGGTCGTAGCCATCGGGATAGGCGTAGTCGGTCGCCGGCACTTCGCCCTTGCGCAGCGACTGGCCGACGCCGACCACCAGTTCGTGTTCGCGCCCGAACAGGCGGAACGGGCCGCCGGCGTTGAGGTCCAGCACCTGCATGTCGCCGCGCTCGCCGAACACGCCCACGTAGGCCCGCACGCCGCTGCCGTCCGGGCGTGGATAGCCGGCGGCGCCGTACCAGACTTCGCCCTGCGTATCGCGCCTGGAGCGGGTATAGCTGGCCCTGGCCGACCAGTCGTGGCCCAGGCTCTGCTCCAGCCGCGCGAACGCGGTCTTCTCCACGATCGGCCACTGGCTCCAGCGCGCCGACAGGTTGGTCGAACGCGGCAGGTTGGCCGGCTGGCCGTCCACGCCCCAGTACGGCACCACGCCCCAGGTCACGCCGGAGGTCTCCGGCGACTGGTATTCGTAGCCGGCCTCGAGCAGGGTGCTGCTGGTGAGGTCGGCCTGGACGATGCCGTAGAACACAGACTTGTCCAGCCGGTACACGTCGCGGAACGAATCGCTCTGCTGCCTGGCCGCGACCATGCGTGCGCGGACGCGGCCGTCCAGCGCGAGCGGGCCACCGATGTCGGCCTCCAGGCGCTGGTTGCCCCAGCGCCCGGCCGTCACGCTGGCGCTCATCGCGAACTGGTCGGTGGGGCGTTTGCGCACGTAGTTGATGGTGCCCGACGGATCACCGGCGCCGGTGGTCAGGCCGGTGGCGCCGCGGACCACCTCGATGCGCTCGTAGAGGGCGCTGTCGTTGTTGGTCTTGATGTAGCCGCTGAAGGTGTTGAGCATGCCGTCGACTTGGAAGTTGCTGATGTTGTAGCCGCGCGAGACGTAGTTGATGCGCTCGCTGTCGGTCACCGAGACGTGCACGCCGGTCACCTGGCCCATCACGTCGGACATCGCGTGCAGGCCCATGTCGTCCAGCTGCTGGCGGGTCAGCACGGTGACCGACTGCGGGGTGTGGCGCAGCGACAGGTCGAGCCGGGTCGCGGTGCGCGCGTGCCGCACCGTGTATGCGTCGTCTGCTTCGGCCACGACCTTGACCGCATCGAGCGTGGTGGCGTCGCCCGGCGCGGTCTGGGCCAGTGCGGCGGGCGCGGACAGGGCGGCGCTCAGGGCAAGGGCCAGCAGCGTGGGCCGTGGCGGCGGGAGCAAGCGTGTGGACTGCATCGTGGATTCCTGGTGGGCGGTGGGAAGGCCGACCCGCGGAATCGCCCATGGCAGCGCGCCACGCCCCGCGTGACCGTGCGCTGCACGTCGCCTCTCCCGTAGCCGGCCCACATGCACGGCACGACGCAGGAAGCGTCGCGCCGCATCGGTTTGGTTGGGGGGTACACGGGGCGGGCGGCGGGGGGATGCGATGCATCGCGCCGCGCAGGGCTGGGCGTACTGCCTACGTATTAACGATAACCATTCTCAATTGATCGGGCAAGCAGTTGCACGCTGCGGCCGGGCACGGGCGCAGCGGCTCGGGCCGCGATCAGAAGCGCAGCCAGACGGTCAGCGCATGCAGCAGCAGGCCGATCAGGCCGCCGACCAGGGTGCCGTTGAAGCGGATGTACTGCAGGTCGCGGCCCACGCTCAGTTCCAGTTGCTCGACCAGCTTGCGCTCGTCCCAGGCCTTGAGCGTCTGCGCGATGTGCGTGGTCACGCCGCTGCGCAGCCGCGTGGTGAGCCGCTCGGCGCCGGCCAGCATGTGCTGGTTGAGCGCGTCGCGCAGCGCCGGGTCGCGGCCGATGCTGGCGCCGAGCTTGCCGAGGTTGCGTTCCAGGTGCGCGGCCAGCACCGAATCCTCGCGCGACAGGTCATCGCGCAGCTGCTGGTGGATGCGCTGCCACAGGCCCTGCACGTAATCCTGCACGGCCGGGTGGTCGATCAGCTGCTGCTTGAGCGCGTCCACCCGCGCGGCCAGCGCGGGGTCCTCGCGCAGCCGCTGCAGGTAGCCGCCCAGCCAGCGTGCGTAGTCCTGGCGCAGCGGATGCCCGGGTTCGGACAGGATCGCCTGCAATTCGTCCAGCCCGGCGCGGGCCATGCGCCCGGCGAGCGAATCGCCGATCTCGTCGATCGGCTTGACCCAGTCCACGGTGCTGGCCAGCTTCGGCCATTCCTTGCGGATGTAGCGCACGATCAGTGCCGAGGCACGCTGGCGCACGGTCTCGCTGTCGAGCCAACCGGCAATGCGGGTCAGGCCCTCGTCCAGCACCCGCTGGTGGCGGTCGTCGGCGGTCAGCAGGCCGAGCAGGTCGCCGGCGGTGGCCGCGGCGTTCCACTGCCGCAGCTGTTCGACCACGAAGCCCTGGATGGCCCGGCGCACGGCCGATTCGTCCAGCAGGTCCAGTGCCTGCAGCGCCCAGCCGCGGGCCATGCCGGCCAGCATCCGCGCCTGCGGCGGCTGCGCCAGCCATTGGCCCAGGCGGGTGGCCGGGTCGAACACCCTGAGCTTGGCCAGCAGGGCCTCGGGCTCGAGGAAGTGGTCGCGCACGAACAGCGCCAGGCTGTCGGCGATGCGCGCCTTGCTGCGCGGAATGATGGCGGTATGCGGGATGGGCAGGTTCAGCGGGCGCCGGAACAGCGCCACCACCGCGAACCAGTCGGCCAATGCGCCGACCATGGCCGCCTCGCAGAACGCGCCCACCCACGCCCAGGCGCCGTGTTCGCCGTTGAGGTGGCTGAGCACGAAGCCGGCCAGCATCGCCAGCAGCATCGCCAGCGCGTACAGCTTGAGCCGGCGCAACTGGGCGCGGCGCGGATCGGCCGGCGCCACGCTCAATCCTTGTCGCCCGCGCTGCGGCGGAAGCAGTGCGCGCCGGCCGGGTGCGCCCATTGCCCGGCCTGCGGCAGGCGCCAGCGCGCGCGGCGCTGGCCGCTGTCGGTGGCGAAGTCCGCGCACAGCTCGTAGTGGCTGTCGTCGATGCGGCGGTAGCGGTAATCCGCGCCGCCGGCCGGATCGCGCCGCGGCAGGTTGACGCCCGGCTGCGCGGCCAGCGCGTCCATGTCCGGCGGCAGCGCGTCGTGTTGGCTGCGCCATGTGCTGATGGCCGACTCCAAGGTCTGCAGGTCGCCGATGCGGGCTTCGTCCAGCCGCAGCTGCCGCTGCTGCATCGGCGAATCCATGATCCCCATGCCGGCGGCGACCGCCAGCGCCGTGGCGACGCCGGTCGCCCACAGCACGCCGCGGCCGGAGCCGGCGTGGCCGCCGTCGACGACCTCTTCGCGGCGCAGGTCGCGCAGGTAGTGGCCGAATACGGTGCCGGCGATGGCCGCCACCACCGCGACCTTGAGCACGAAACGCAGGCTCAGTTCGCCGCCGAGCAGGTTGAACACCAGCGTGGTCAGGTCGCCGATGAGCACGCTGGCGGCGACGAACAGGGTCAGGTAGGTCAGCCAGCGGCGGACCGGCGACAGCCGCTTGATCGGGTTGCGCGCCACGTCGTGGGCAAGGTGGCGGGCGAGCAGGGCGAACACCGGGAAGGCGATGACCAGCGCCGAGATCGACCAGCGGATCGAACCGGTAAGCCGCGCCACCTGCCACTGCGCGTCAGCCGGGTCGGGCAGGGCGTGTTCGAGCAGGGCGAACAGCAGGCTGCCCAGGTTCCAGGCGAAGAAATACAGGGTGCTGAACAGCACCAGGTAGAGGAACGCTTCGCGCGCCGACAGCGAAGCGCGCGGGCGCGGCACCGGCAGCGCGAAGTCCACCTCGGCCCAGCCGTCGAGCACGCCGCGTATCTGTTCGGCGCTCCAGCCGGCGGCGAGCAGCGCCTGCCGCACCTGTTCGCGTTCATGGCCGCGCATCAAGGCGTCGCGGACGAACTGTTCCAGTTCCGGGGATGCCGAGGCCATGGCCGACTCCTGTGGGGACGGGCGCATGGTGACCGCCGCGCCGGTCGTCTTGCAATCGCGCGGGGTCGTGCGCGCAGGACCGGCGCGCGCCGCCTGCGCCCTGGCGGCAGTGCGCGGTGCGCCGGGACGCGGCCGGTCAGGCCTCCACGGCGTCCGCCGGCGCGGCACCGGCCAGGCGCGCGCGCAGTGCCTCGAGCTCCATGCGCAGCGCCTGGTTCTCGGCCGTCAGCGAGGCCACGCGCTGGCGCAGCGCTTCCACTTCGCCGGCGTCGCCACTGGCCTGCGCGGGCAGGTCCTGTGGCGGCTGCGCGGCGTCCTCCGCCGCCGCCGGCCGCGGCTTGCGGCGCGACTCGCGCACCCGCCGCGCGGCTTCCTTCAGCTGGCTCTTGCCGCCCTGCGCGGCCAAGCGCTGTTCCTCCTCCGGCAGGCTGGCGACCACCGCCGCGGCGCTGAGCGAGATCTCGCCGGCCTTCACCGCCTCGATCACCTCCTGCGCGGCCTGCGCGCTGATCTTCTCGATCAGCGTCACCTGGCTGGCGCTGAGCTTGGCTTCGCGGGCGAGTTCGGCCCTGGACAGCTTCGGCGCCGGCTCCCACGGCGGCAGGTCGGCATCGGCCGGGCCGTCGGTGGCCGCCGCCAGCGGCGCCTCGCCCTCGCTCTCGCGGCGCAGCTGCTCCTGCTCGGCGCGGTGCCGGGCCTCGACGATCGCACGCTTGCGCAGGGCCAGCACGCCGCGCTGGAAATCGGACACGCTGCGCCGCCCCAGGTGCTGCTCGATCATCCACAGGTGCACGTCCTGCATCGACTGGAAGCGGGTGTTCTGCACCGTCTGGAACGGGATGCCGTGCTTGCGGCAGATGCCGTAGCGGTTGTGGCCGTCGACCAGCACGTTGCCCCACAGCACCAGCGCGTCGCGGCAGCCCTCGGCCAGCAGGCTGCGCTCCAGCGCGTCATGCTCGTCCGCGGTCAGCGGATCGATGTAGGCCTTGAGTTCTTCGTTGACGATGATGTCCATGCGCATGCCGGTGGAACAGGGGGGCGGCATTGTAAGTGAGGCCGGGGACGCCGCGGCCGCCGTGCTTGCCGGCCTGCGGCAAGTCGCGCATGCTCGCCTGCCGCGACTGGACGAGGCGGTCATGCTGCTCATTGCCGATATCGCGACCGCCCTGGTCGCGCTGATCCATGCCGGCATCCTTGTGCTGGAGATGTTCCTGTGGACGCGGCCGGCGGGGCGCAGGGCCTTTGGCCTGAGCCGTGAGTTCGCCGAACAGACGCGGGTGCTGGCGGCGAACCAGGGGCTCTACAACGGCTTCCTGGCCGCCGGCCTGGTCTATGCCCTGGCGCTGGGCGCGGCCGGATACGGCGTGCGCACGTTCTTCCTGGCCTGCGTGCTGGTGGCCGGCCTGTATGGCGCCGCCACCGCCAGCCGCGCCATCCTGTTCGTGCAGGCGCTGCCGGCCGCCGTCGCGCTGGCGCTGGTGCTGGCGGCCCGCTAGTCCACGCCGCACGCAGCCGCTCCCCCGAAACGCAACGCGCCGCTCATGATTCCCCTGTTCCTGAAATCCCTGCTGGGCGCGCTGGCGGTACTGGCCATCGCGCTGCTGGCCAGGTCGAAGAGCTTCTTCATCGCCGGCCTGGTGCCGCTGTTCCCGACGTTCGCGCTGATCGCGCACTACATCGTCGGCAGCCAGCGCACCGGTGCCGACCTGCAGAAGACCGCCCTGTTCGGGCTGTGGTCGCTGTTCCCCTATGCCGGCTACCTGGTGGTGGTCTACTTCGGCAGCGTGCGCTGGCCGCTGGCGGTCACGCTGGGCGTGGCCACCGCGGCCTGGGTGCTCCTGGCGCTGGCGATGATCGTGCTGTGGGCGCGGCTGCATCCGGCGGTGGCCGGCGCCTGAGCCGCCCGTTGCCGTGCGTGGTCGCCGTGTCCGCCGAGCCGGTCGCCGCGGCGGGCGACGGCGCGCGCTGGCCACCGGCGGCACCTGCCGGGGCGGGAGTGCCCGCGCGATGTGGTTGGGGTTGAAACCAACGTGCGCGGCACCGGACGGACAGGGCCGCGTGCCCGGCTTCACGATTAGAATCGACGGTTCCTTCTCCCCGACGCCCCCGGATACCGCGATGACCTCCTCCCACGTCCCCCTGCGCGGCAGCATCGTCGCGCTCGTCACGCCCATGCACGAAGACGGCAGCGTGGATTACCCGGCGCTGCGCCGGCTGGTGGACTGGCACGTGGCCGAGGGCACCGACTGCATCGGCGTGGTCGGCACCACCGGCGAGTCGCCGACGGTCACCGTGGAAGAGCATTGCGAGATCATCCGCGTGGCGGTGGAGCAGGCGGCCGGGCGGGTGCCGGTGATGGCCGGCTGCGGCGGCAATTCCACCGCCGAAGCCATCGCGCTGGCGCAGTACGCGCGCCAGGTCGGCGCCGACAGCCAGCTGCAGGTGGTGCCGTACTACAACAAGCCGGGGCAGGAAGGGCAGTACCGCCATTTCCGCGCCATCGCCGAGGCCACCGGTGACCTGCCGATCGTGCTCTACAACGTGCCCGGCCGCAGTGTCGCCGACCTGCAGCACGACACCGTGCTGCGGCTGGCGCAGGTGCCGGGGGTGATCGGCATCAAGGAAGCCACCGGCAACCTTGAGCGCGCGCAGTGGCTGATCCGCGACGTGCCGGACGGGTTCGCGGTGTACTCGGGCGACGATGCCACCGCGGTGGCGCTGATGCTGTGCGGTGGGCATGGCAACGTGAGCGTGACCGCCAACGTGGCGCCACGGCTGATGCACGAGCTCTGCGTGGCCGCGCTGGCCGGGCAGGTGCCGGCGGCGATGGCGATCCAGCGGCGGCTGCTGCCGCTGCACCGGCAGCTGTTCGTCGAGGCCAACCCGATCCCGGTGAAGTGGGCGATGCAGCGGCTGGGCCTGTGCGGCGGCACCCTGCGCCTGCCGATGACCGAACTGGAGCCGGGCAACCAGCCGCGGGTGGAAGCGGCGCTGCGCGAGGCCGGCGTGCTGGCCTGACGCGATCCAGGCACGCCGCGGGCCCGACGCCTGGGCCGGCCCGCGGCGGCCACCGCTGCATCATGCGCCCGGCATGGCGGCGGTCAGTCCTTTTCCAGTGCGATCACTTCACCCGTCGCCGGATCCAGCTGCACCTTCACCTTCTCGCCCGCGGCGGTCGTGCCCTTGGCCTGCCACAGGCCATCGTCGAGCTTGACGTCATGCACCCCGCTGTAACCGGCGGTGGCCAGCTGGGCGCGGATATCGGCCTCGCCCAGCGGCGACACCGCCTTGTCCGGGTACACCTTGCCGGTACGCGGATCCAGGCGCACATCCACGTGCTTGCCGTTGGCGCTGGTGGCATCGGCCTTCCACATGCCGTCCTTGAACTCCAGGTCCTTGACCTTGGTATAGCCCTGCGCCTCCAGCTGCGCGCGTACCTGCGGCGCGGTGAGCGCGTCCTGCGCGTGGGCGGCGCCGGACCCGGCCAGCGCCAGCGCGGCGGCGAGGAGGGCGGTCTGTAGCGGTCGATCGTTCATGGCTGCTCCTGTCGTTTCGGCGCGTCGATATGCGCACGGCCGAACCTAGCCGAGCGCCCGTGCATGCGACCGTGAACCGGCAGCGTGGCGCGGCTCGCCGCTGCGCCGCGGTTAACCGCGGTGGAGGGCGCGCCAAGGCCGCGTTCAATTCCCGTTGCGGGGACGTCGCGCGGGCGTGAACGCACGCCGCCGTGGCCGGGCCCGGGACAACGTGCCGGCGGGCCGCGGTGGGTCGCTTCGCGCAGCGCCGGGCAGCGTGCCGGGCAGGCCAGGACGGGGCGATGCAGGGGGCGGTGGACGCGCGGGCGTGTCGCCGCCGGCGGCCGGCAGTGGCTGCCCGCGGCGTGGCAGACTGCGCGGACATCTCCCTGCCCTGGCGCCCATGCCCTCGATCGCGACTCCCGCCAATTCCCCGCGCCGCGTGCTCGCCGCCAGCTTGGTCGGCACCACCATCGAGTTCTTCGATTTCTACATCTATGCCACCGCCGCGGTGCTGGTGTTTCCCACGCTGTTCTTTCCCGAGAGCAGCGCCAACGCGGCGCTGCTGCAGTCGCTGGCGACCTTCGCGGTGGCCTTCATCGCGCGGCCGGTGGGCTCGGCGCTGTTCGGCCACTACGGCGACCGCATCGGGCGCAAGGCCACGCTGGTGGCGGCGCTGCTGACCATGGGCCTGTCCACGGTCGCCATCGGCCTGTTGCCCACCCATGCCGATATCGGCCTGCTGGCCCCGGCGCTGCTGGCGCTGTGCCGCTTCGGCCAGGGCCTGGGCCTGGGCGGCGAATGGGGCGGGGCGGTGCTGCTGGCCACCGAGAACGCGCCGCCGGGCAAGCGCGCCTGGTACGGCATGTTCCCGCAACTGGGCGCGCCGCTGGGCTTCCTGATGTCGGCCGGCATCTTCCTGCTGCTGGGCCGGCTGCTGGACGATGCCGCGTTCCTGGCCTGGGGCTGGCGCGTGCCGTTCCTAGCCAGTGCGCTGCTGGTGATCGTCGGCCTGTGGGTGCGCCTGAACATCCATGAGACCCCGGATTTCCGCCGCGCGGTCGCGCACGGGCAGCGGGTGCGGCTGCCGATGCGCGAGGTGGTCGCCGGCCATGGCTTCGCGCTGGTGGCCGGGACCCTGGCGGCGTTCGCGACCTTCGTGCTGTTCTACCTGATGACGGTGTTCACCCTGGGCTACGGCACCTCGGCGCTGGGCTATACGCGCGAGCAGTTCCTGCTGCTGCAGATGGTCGGCATCCTGTTTTTCGCCGCGGGCATCCCGCTGGCGGCGCTGCACGGCGACCGCCACGGCACGATCCGCACGATGCTGTGGGCGACCCTGGCGATCTTCGTGTTCGGGCTGCTGTTCCAGCCGCTGTTCCAGGCCGCGCACCCGTGGCAGGTGCTGGGCTTCCTGTCGCTGGGGCTGTTCCTGATGGGCCTGACCTACGGCCCCTGCGGCACCATGCTGGCCAGCCTGTATCCGGTGCAGGTGCGTTATACCGGCGCCTCGCTGTCGTTCAACCTGGCCGGCATCCTCGGCGCCGCGCCGGCGCCCTACGCGGCGACCTGGCTGGCCGGGAAGTTCGGGGTCGGTGCGGTGGGCGGCTACCTGTGCGCCAGCGCGCTGGCCACCGCGCTGGCGTTGTGGGCGATCCAGCGCCGCGCCGCGTCGCGGCGCTGATCCGTGCCGCGCGTGCCGCGCAAGGGGCCGCCATCCCTGGCGGCCATCGGCCGTTCATGGCCGGGTGCCGGGCATCGTTCCCGGCGGTTCCATGGTGCACGAGCCGCCATGCGCCGCGCGGCGCCGGCAGGCGTGCGCTGCGCTCAGCGGAACAGGCGCTTGAGCGTGCGCCCGAGCCAGCCGCCTTCCTCGTGTTCGCGGGCGAACTTGTTGAGGTGGCGCTTGACGTGCTCGGCGTAGGCCTTGTCGTCGCCGCGGATGTGGTTGAACAGCCAGCGCGAGAGCATGTTGCGCAGGTCGTCGGTGATGTCCTCGCCCGACTCGAAACGCATGCGGTACTCGGAGACGCGCTTGATGAACACCTCGTGCACGCGCTTGTGCGCGGCGCAGAACGGGTAGCCCGCCTCCTCCATGAGCTCTTCCTCGAAGGCGAAGTGCGACAGGGTGTAGTCGATCAGCTCGTCGATCACCTCGCCCACGGCGACGCGCTCCATGCTCTTCTGGGTCACGTGCAGGTGGTTGAGCATCTCCACGATGCGCATGTGCTGGTGGTCGATGACCTCCACGCCCGTGTTGAGATCGTCCTGCCAGACCAAAAGTGCCACCGCCGCTTCTCCAAGTAGGTGCTGTCGGGCGCACTCTAGGCAGGGCGGCGGCGCGCCGCGTTGATCTGGATCAAAGCACGCAGGCGGTTTCGTCCAGGGTAATGCCGCGCACCCGGTTGCGGCCGCCGGCCTTGGCCAGGTAGAGCTGGCGGTCGGCCTCGGCGATCAGCGCGTGCAGCGTGCAGCTGTGCGCCGGCATGCGGCACACGCCGATGCTCACGGTCATGCGCAGCGTGCTGCCGCCTAGGGTCAGCTCCAGCGCGGCCACGGCCGCGCGCAGCTGTTCGAAATGGCGCGCGCAGGCGTCCTCGTCCTCCACGGTGACCAGCAGGCAGAACTCCTCGCCGCCGAAACGGGCGCTCAGGTCCTGCGGCCGGGTGTGGGCGTGCAGGACCCCGGCCACCGCGCGCAGTGCCTGGTCGCCGGCCTCGTGGCCGAGGCTGTCGTTGATGTGCTTGAAATGGTCGATGTCGACCATCGCCACCGCCACGCTGCCGGCATCGGCGGCGCGCCGCTCCAGCTGGCGCTGGCTGCGCTCCAGGAAGCTGCGGCGGTTGGGCAGGCCGGTGAGGAAGTCGCGGGTGGCCAGGTCCTGCAGGGTGCCGATCAGCTCCAGCTGGTCGACGTTCTGCGACACCCGGCAGAAGAACTCCTCGCGCGAGAAGGGTTTGCGCAGGAAGTCGTTGGCGCCGTTCTTCAGGAAGCGCGGGATCAGCGACGGGTCGGAGTTGCCGGAGATGCCGATCACCGCCACCCGGTCGCGCGCGCGCAGGGCGCGCAGCCGGCGGGTCAGCTCGACCCCGTCCATCCCCGGCATTTCCTGGTCGACGATGGCCAGGCGGATCGCCGGGTCCGCTTCCAGCGCCTGCAGCGCGGCCGGGCCGTCGCCGGCCTGGGCGACGCGGTAGCCGTACATGGCCAGCAGCGAGGCGGCGTAGCCGCGCGCCGACGGTGAGTCGTCCACCACCAGCGCCGAGATGCGGCGGTTGCGCTCCAGCCGCTGCACCAGCCACACCAGGTAATCCAGGCTGCCGGGCGTGTTCTTCAGGACGTAGTCGATGATGTCCTGCTGCAGCACCCGCCGGCGCAGGTCCTCGTCGTAGACGCTGCTGACCACGATGGTCGGCAGCCCGCGTTCGACGAAGTAGGCCACCACGCCGTCGCGGTCGCCGTCGGCAAGCACCAGCCCGGTCAGCACCAGGAACCAGTCGTCCTCGGCGTCGAGCAGGGCGCCGGCCTCGGCCAGCGAGGACGCAACGCTCACCGGCAGCTCCAGGCGCTGTTCGATGGCCTCGCGCAGCATCGTGGTGAAGGTGCGCGAGTTCTCGACCAGCAGGATGCGCTGGGGCAGGGGGGGGATCGGTCGGCTGTCGAAGCCGGCCGGCGGCGACACTGTCATGGGTGGGGGAATCCGGTGGCGGGTCGTCGCAAGCAGTTAGCGGCCGGCGCGCGGCGGACTTTAGCCCGGCGCCGGCGACGGCGGCATGACAGGCCCGCGGTGCATTGGCCGGACGGACAGGGCATGATGCCGCGGTCTCCGGTGATGTCGTCTGCCCCATGCGGTTGTTGCTTGTCGAGGATTCCACCGCCCTGCGCGAGAGCCTGGCCATCGCCCTGGCCGCGGAGGGCCACGCGGTCGACGCCGCCGCCGATGGCAGCCAGGCGCTGGGGTTCCTGGCGCATTACGACTATGACCTGATGGTGCTGGACCTGGCGCTGCCGGGCATCGACGGGCTGGGGGTGCTCGACGGCCTGCGCGCGCAGCGGCGCGCCACCCGCGTGCTGGTGCTGTCCGCGCGCGACCAGGTCAGCGACCGGGTCGAGGCGCTCAACCGCGGCGCCGACGACTACCTGGTCAAGCCCTTCGCCATCGACGAACTGCTGGCGCGGCTGAAGGCGCTGGCGCGGCGCCGCTTCGAAGACGCGTCGCCGCGGCTGGTCGCCGGCGCGCTGAGCGTGGATACCGCGACCTGCCTGGCGACCGGTCCGCACGGGGCGATCGCGTTGTCGCCCAAGGAGTACGCGCTGCTGGAACTGCTGCTGCGCGAGCGCGGCCGCGTGCATACCCGCGGCGGCCTGTTCGAGCGGCTGTATGCCGGCAGCAGCACCGCCTCGGACAAGGTGATCGAGGTACTGGTCAGCACCCTGCGCGCCAAGCTCGCGCGTGCCGGCGTCGATGGCCTGATCGAGACCCGCCGCGGGTTCGGCTATGTGGTCGTCTGAGCGGCACTGGCTGAGGTCGATCCGGCGGCGCCTGATCGTGGCGCTGGTGGGCGGGCTGGGCAGCCTGCTGGTGGTGTTGTTCCTGCTGCTGGACCAGGTGCTGGACCACCACCTGTACGCGCGGCTGGACGCGCAGCTGCTCGACCGCGCGCGCGCGGTCGGCGCCATGCTTGCCAGCGGCACCCCGGTGGATGCGCTGATGCCCGAGTTCCGCGAGCACGGGCACACCGATTTCTACACCATCTGGGACCGCACCGGCGCGGTGCTCGCGCGCTCGTCTTCCAGCGGCGCGCAGGCACTGGCGCGCCCGCCGCGGCTGCCCGCCGCCGAGCCGTTGTATTACGACCTGGTGCTTCCCGACGGCCACCGCGGCCGTGCGGTGGCACAGCAGGTGGCCCCGGGCCCGGCCGGCGACCCGCGCGCGGCGCTGCTCACCGTCGCCATCGAACGCACCGACGTGGACCTGCTGGAACGGCGCATCCACCTGTCGCTGCTGCTGGTCAGCCTGCTGGCGGCGCTGGGCGCGGCGGCGCTGGCGATCGTGGTGGTCAACCGTGGCCTGCGGCCGCTGCTGCGGCTGGGCGGCCGGGTGGGGTCGCTGTCGCCGGAAACCGCGCAGGTGCCGCTGCTCGACGCGACGCTGCCGACCGAGCTGGCGCCGCTGGCCGCGGCGCTGGACAGCGCGTTCGGCCGCCTCTACGACGCGCTGGAACGCGAACGCCGGTTCGCGCGCGACGTCGCCCACGAACTGCGCACGCCGCTGGCCGAGATCCGCACCAGCGCCGAGCTGGCGCTGCGCGGCGGCGACCCCGGTCGCGCGGCGGCGGCGCTGGCGATATCGCTGGCGGCGGTGGAGCGCATGCAGCGCAGCGTCGATGGCCTGCTGGCGTTGTCGCGCTACGAGTCCGGTCAGGCCGAGCCGCAGCCGGAGCCGCTGGACCTGCGCGCGCTGCTCGAGCAGCAGCGCCAGGTATTGGCGCGGGCCACGTCCGCGGGCGCGCGCATCCAGCTCGATGGCGCGGTGGAGTGGTGGACGTCGAGCGACGTCGCGCTGCTCGAGCGCATCGTCGCCAACCTGCTGCAGAACGCCGCCGAATACGCCCCGCCCGGCAGCCGCATCGTGGCCGGGATGCGGGTGCTGGCGGAGGGCGCCTGGCTCGAGGTCCGCAATCCCGCGCCCGATCTGCACGACAGCGACCTGCCGCGGCTGGGCGAGCGCTTCTGGCGCAAGCGCCCGGAGCATGCGCCCGACACCCATGGCGGCCTCGGCCTGGCCCTGGCGCGGACCCTGGCGCGGATACTGGCGCTGGACCTGCAGTTCCGCCTCGAAGCGGGCGAACTGGTCGCCCGCCTGGGCCCGTTCCCGGCGCTGCCGGAGGCCTGACCGCGGTCGCCACCGCCGTGCCGGTGCGACCCAGCACGGCCGCTCCATCGTGCACGGCAGCCACTGGCCCGGCGCGCTCGCAACCGCCGTGCGCGCCGGGCCGTGCCGCCGTGTGCAGGCACGCCGCGGGCGGCAACCCGCCGGATGCCGGCAGCGGGACGCAAACGCAACTGCTTCGCACTCGAGCGCCTTAAGCGTTTCCAAAGCCACGCCCGGCAGACTCCCGGCACCCCGTACCCCACGTCGAGGTTGTTCGATGTCCTGCCGTCCCCGTTTCCTTCCGGCGCTGCCGTTCGGCGTGGCGCTGCTGCTGGCCAGTTGCACCGCGGTGGCTGCCGCCGCGCCGGCGGCGATCCGCCTGCCGGCCGAGCAGGCGCGCGCGCTGGGCGTGCGCAACGCGGCGGCGGTCGCGGCCACCGGCATTCCGCTGGAACACCTGCCGGCGACGGTGGAGCCGGCGCTGGAGCGCAGCGCGGTGGTGACCGCGCCGTACGCCGGTACGGTGACCCGGGTGCTGGCGGTCGAGGGCAGCCAGGTCGCGGCCGGTGCGCCGCTGGCACGGGTGCAGAGCCGCGAACGGATGATGCTCGAGGCCGACGCCGGGCGCGCGGCCAGCGAAGCACGCCTGGCGGCGCGGCAGGCGCGACGCGATGCCGAGCTGCTGGCCGAGGGCATCGTGCCCGCCGCGCGTGCCGAGAGCAGCCGCGCGCTGCAGGAGCAGACCGGGGCCACCCAGGCGCAGTTCGCGCGGGCGCTGGCGCTGGCGCCGGCGGCCAGGGGCGGGCTGCCGGGCGAATACGAACTGCGCGCGCCGCTGGCCGGGCGCGTGCTCGAGCGCAAGGTGGCGCCGGGGCAGGCGCTGGAGGCCATGGCCGCCGCGTTCGTGGTGGCCGATACCGCGCAGCTGGACGTGGCCATCCGCGCGCCGGCGGCAGCACGCATGCGCCTGGCGGCCGGGCAGGTGGCGCGCATCGACGGCACCGACGCGCGCGGCCGGATCACCGCCGTGGGCAGCGCGGTCGATAGCGCCAGCCAGACCGTGCCGGTGCGCGCGCGCTTCGCGGCCGCCAGCGCACTGGTGCCGGGCCAGCCGGTGGCGGTGACGCTGGAGCTGCCGGCACCGCAGGGGGCGCTGGCGCTGCCGCGCGGTGCGTTGGCACGGGTGGGCCGCGACAGCGTGGTATTCGCCGCCACGCAGGGCGGCTACCGGGTGGTGACCGTCGAAGTGCTGGGCGAATCGGCGACCCAGGTGGTGGTGCGCGGGCCGCTCGCGGCCGGTAGCGCGGTGGCGGTGGCCGGTACCAGCGCATTGAAGGCGCTGCTGGCGGCCGGGGAGTAAGCCAATGCTCGGACGCCTGGTCGAATTCTCCCTGACCCAGCGGGTGCTGGTGCTGGTGGCCGCCGCGGGGCTGGCGCTGGCCGGCGCGCTGGCGTTCCTGGAACTGCCGGTGGATGCCTACCCGGACATCGCGCCGACCCAGGTCAAGCTGATCCTGAAGGCGCCGGGGATGACCCCGGAGGAAGTGGAGAGCCGCGTCGTCGCGCCGCTGGAGCTGGAGCTGCTCGGCCTGCCCAACGGCACCATGCTGCGCTCCACCGCCAAGTACGCCATCGCCGACATCACCCTGGACTTCGCCGAAGGCACCGACATCTACTGGGCGCGGCAGCAGGTCGCCGAGCGCTTCGGCAACGTCGCGCTGCCGGACGGGGTCGGCGGCGGGCTGGCGCCGATCGCCACGCCGCTGTCCGATCTTTTCATGTTCACCATCGAGGGCGGCGACCTGCCGCTGGCCGAGCGCCGCGCGCTGCTGGACTGGGTGATCCGCCCGGCGCTGCGCACCATCCCCGGCGTGGCCGACGTGAACGCGCTCGGCGGCGAGGTGAGCAGCTACGTAGTGGTGCCCGACCGCGCCGCGCTGTCGGCCGCCGGCCTGCATTTCCGCGACCTGGCCGACGCGCTGGAGCGCAACAACCGCAACGACGGCTCCGGTCGTCTCGGCGACGGCGAGGAAGCGCTGGTGGTCCGCGCCGAGGGTGCGGTGCGCGGGCTGGAGGACCTGCGCAACATCGTGTTGCGGGTGCAGGATGGGATCCCCCTGCGGGTCGGCGATGTGGCCCAGGTGCGCATGGCCGGAATGACCCGCTATGGCGCGGTCACCCGCGACGGCCAGGGCGAGGCGGTGCAGGGCATCGTGGTCGGCCTGCGCGGCGCCGATGCCGGCGCGGTGGTCGGCGCGGTGCGCGCGCGCCTGGCCGAACTGGCGCCGCAATTGCCGGCCGGGGTGCGGGTGGAGCCGTTCTACGACCGCAGCGCGCTGATCGACCGCGCGGTCGGCACCGTGACCAAGGCCCTGCTCGAGGCCACCGTGCTGGTGGTGGTGCTGCTGCTGCTGTTCCTAGGCGAGCTGCGCGCGGCGCTGGTGGTGGCGCTGACCCTGCCGTTCGCGGCGCTGCTCACCTTCCTGATGATGCGCGCGTTCGGCATGAGCGCGAACCTGATGAGCCTGGGCGGGCTGGCGATCGCCATCGGCATGCTGGTCGATGCGGCGGTGGTGGTGGTGGAGAACACCGTCAGCCGGCTCGACCCGGCTGCGTCCGGCGCGGGCCTGCCGCGCCTGCACCGGGTGTTCGCCGCGGTGCGCGAAGTGGCCGCGCCGGTGGCCTCGGGCATCCTCATCATCTGCCTGGTGTTCCTGCCGCTGCTGGCGCTGGAAGGCCTGGAGGGCAAGCTGTTCGGCCCGGTGGCGCTGACCATCGTGTTCGCGCTGGCCGGCTCGCTGCTGCTGTCGCTGACGGTGATCCCGGTGCTGGCGTCGCTGCTGTTGCGCGAACGCGCCCACGCCGAGCCGTGGCTGATGCGCAGGCTCGACGCGCTGTACATGCCGCTGCTCGACGGTGCGCTGGCGCGGCCGCGGCGCGTGGCGATCGGCGCCGGCGCGGCCTTGCTGCTGGGCGTGGCGGCGTGGTTCGGGGTCGGCAAGACCTTCCTGCCGACCATGGACGAGGGCGACCTGCTGGTGCAGCTGGCCAAACTGCCGTCGATCGGCATCGAAAGCAGCGTCGAACAGGACCTGGCGGTGGAACGGGCGCTGAAGGCACGGGTGCCGGAGATCCTGCACGTGATCGCGCGGGTGGGCTCGGACGAACTGGGCCTGGACCCGATGGGCCTGAACGAGAGTGACGTGTTCCTGGAGCTCAAGCCCAAGGCGCAGTGGCGCAGGCCGGACAAGGAATGGCTGGCCGACCAGATCCGCACCGTGCTGGAGGATTTCCCCGGCATCGACTACGGCTTCACCCAGCCGATCGAGATGCGGGTCAGCGAGATGCTCACCGGCAGCCGTGGCGACGTCGCGGTCAAGGTGTTCGGGCCGGAGCTGGCCACTGTCAACCAGCTCGGCACGCGCATCGCGCAGGTGCTGCAGGACGTGGCCGGCGCGCAGGACGTGCTGGCGCAGACCGCCGAGGGCGTGGAATACCTGCGCCTGCAGATCGATGCCCAGGCCGCCGGCCGCGCCGGCCTGGCCGTGGCCGACGTGCAGGACGAACTGCGCGCGCAGATCGAAGGTCTGCCGGCCGGCACGGTGATCGCACCGGACCGGCGCATCCCGGTGCTGGTGCGCGGGGATGCCGGCGTGCAGCAGGATCCGGCGCGCTTCGAGCGGCTGCTGCTGGCGCGCGGCGATGGCACCGGCGAGGTGCCGTTGTCGGCGCTGGCGCAGATCGAGCGCAGCACCGGCCCGGTGGCGGTGCGCCGCGAGAACGGCTCGCGCTTCGCCCTGGTGCAGGCCAATGTCGACGGCCGCGACCTGGTCGGCTTCGTCGAGGAGGCGCGTGCCCGGGTTGCCGGCGAGGTGCCGTTGCCCGAAGGCTACCGCATCGTCTGGGGCGGCCAGTTCGAAAACCAGCAGCGCGCCGCCGCGCGCCTGGGCATGGTGGTGCCGGTGGCCATCGGCCTGATCTTCCTGGTGCTGTTCTCCACCTTCGGTTCGATGCGGCAGGCGCTGCTGGTACTGGGCAACGTGCCGTTCGCGATGGTCGGCGGCGTGCTCGCGCTGTGGCTGACCGGCCAATACCTGTCGGTGCCGGCCTCGATCGGCTTCATCGCCCTGCTCGGCATCGCGGTGCTCAACGGGCTGGTGCTGGTCGAGCACTTCAACCAGTTGTCCGCCACCGGCATGGCCATGGCGACGGTGGTGCGCGAAGGCGCGCGGCGGCGCCTGCGCCCGGTGCTGATGACCGCCAGCATCACCGGCCTGGGGCTGGTGCCGCTGCTGTTCGCCAGCGGCCCCGGCTCGGAGATCCAGCGCCCGCTGGCGATCGTGGTGATCGGCGGGCTGGTCAGTTCGACCGCACTGACGCTGTTGCTGCTGCCGGTCCTGTTCCGCCGCTTCGGAGCCCGTTGATGGAACTGCGTCGCCTGAACCTGGTTTTCTCCCCCGTACTGGAGGACGCGGTGATCGCCGCGCTGCTCGACATGCCCGACCTGCCCGGTTTCACCACGCTGCACGGCGAAGGCCATGGCAGCAGCTTCGATACCGCCAGCGTGCGCGAGCGCGTACGTGGCCGCGTCGCCCGCGACCTGGCCTGGCTGGTGCTGCCGGCCGAGCGCGTGGACGAGGTGCTGGACGGACTGCGCCAGCGCCTGCCCGGTGCCGACATCCGCTGGTGGAGCGAGATCGTCGAACGCTTCGGGAGGCTGGCATGAAGCCGCTGCGGCTGACCCTGGCGCTGGCCGCGTGGCTGGCCGGCCCCGGCCTGGCGCTGGCCGCGCCCGATGCCGCCTACCTGCCGCCCGAGCCGCTGGTCCTGCAGGCCATCGCCGTGCACCCGGACGTGCAGGCGGCCGCTGCGCGCGCCAGCCGCGCCGAGGCCGAGGCGCGCGGGCTGGCCGCCGGGCCGCACGAACCCACCCTGAGCCTGATGTCGCAGCAGCGGCGCGTGCAGGGCGGCCTGGACTACCGCGAATACGAAGCCCAGCTCAGCCGCGGCGTGCGGCTGCCGGGCAAGGCACGGCTGGACCGCGAGATCGGCCGGCTGGGGCGCGAGGTCGCCGGCCTGCAACTGGCCGACGCCGAGCACCAGGCCGCGCGCCTGCTGCTGGCGCAATGGATGGAATGGTTGCGGGCCGAAGCCGGGGTGGCCCAGGCGCAGGCGCAGCTGGCGCTGGTGCAGCGCGACCGCGATGCCATCGCCCGCCGCGTCGCTGCCGGCGATGCCGCCCGGCGCGACCTCGACAGCGCGCAGGCCGCGGCGGCGCAGGTCCGCGCGCAGGCGACCGCGGCGGCGGCGCGCTGCGAGGCCGCGCGCATCGCCCTGCGCACCACGTTCCCCTCGATCCCGCTGCCGGAGCGTGCGCCGGCGCTGCCCGAGCCGGTCGCCGACGACACCGGCGCGCAACGCCACATCGACCACATCGTCGGTCGCAGCCATGAGATCGGGGCCGCCGAGCGCGAGGCCGAACGGCTGGAGCGCGCGGCCCTGCGCGCCCGCGCCGAGCGCCGCCCGGATCCCAGCGTGGGCCTGCGCTGGCTGGACGAGCGCGGCGGCGAGGAACGTTCGCTCGGCGTGGTGGTCAGCATTCCGTTCGGCGGCGCGCTGCGTTCGGCCAATGCCGATGCGCAACGCGCCAGTGCCGAGGCCGGCAGCGCCGTGGCCGAGGGCACGCGCCGGCTGATCCAGCGCGAGGCCGAGCAGACCGTGCGCCAGGCCGATGCCGCCTGGCGGCTGTGGCGCGACAGCTGGCAGGCGCTGGAGGCGGTGCGCGCCAGCACCGGCAAGGTCCGCCGCGCCTATGCGCTGGGCGAAGCCGGGATCGCCGAACTGATCGCCGCGCAGCGCCAGGAACAGGACAGCGCGCTGGCCGAAGCCGAGGCCCGTGCCAATGCACTGGAGGCGGCCCTGCGCATCCGCGTCGACGCGCACGAGCTGTGGCATGACGCCGGGGACAACGACGCCTGAACGCAGCGCCGGGCGCGGGACACGGCCCGGCCGCACGCGGCCGGCGGTTCACCACAGCAGGTCGCGCAGCTTGTACCAGGCCATCGCCGCCACCAGCAGCGGGCGGCGCAGCGCGCTGCCGCCGGGAAAGCGGTGGTGCGCGATCCGTTCGAATACGTCCAGCCGCTGCGCCTGGCCGGCGATGGCCTCGGCGATGACATCGCCGGCCAGGCCGCTGCTGGCCACGCCGTGGCCGGAAAAGCCCTGCGCGAAATAGATGTTCGGCCCGAGCCGGCCCCAGTGCGGGGCGCGGTTGCGGGTGATGTCGATGTAGCCGCCCCAGACGTACTCCAGCTCCACGTCGGCCAGCTGCGGGAACACCGCGCGCATGCGCCGGGTCATCACTCCGCGCAGGCCCGGCGGCGGCAGCGCCGAATAGCTGGCCTGGCCGCCGAACAGCAGCCGGTGGTCGCGGCTGAGGCGGAAATAGTCCAGCGCCCAGTTCACGTCGGCCACGGCCATGTCGTTGCCGATCAGCGCACGCACGCGTTCGGCGCCGAGCGGCGTGGTCGCGCCGATGTAGGTGCCGACCGGCATCATCCGGGTCTCCAGTTCCGGGGCGATGCCCTGCAGCCAGGCGTTGCCGGCCAGCACCACGAAGTCGGCCTCGAGCCTGCCCTGCGCGGTGTGCAGGACCGGGCGCGCGCCACGTTGCAGTCGCTGCACCGGCGAATGTTCGTGCAGCGTGGCACCGGCCGCCTCGGCCGCGCGCGCCAGCCCCTGCGCATACGCCAACGGGTGCAGGTGGCCGCTGCCCGGGTCGTACAGCGCGCCGCGGTAGCGGTCGCTGGCCAGCACCTGGCGCAACTGCGCGCGGTCCCACCATTGCAACGGGTAATCGTAGCGCCGCGCCAGGGTATCCATGTCCGCGCGCAGCGCCCGTTCCTGGCGGCGGCGGATCGGCACGCTGGCATGGCCATCGCGCCAGTCGCAGTCGATGCCGTGGCGCGCGATGCGCTGCCTGAGCCGGTGCAGGCCGTCGCGCGAGAACTCGAACAGCAGCCGCGCATCGCGCTCGCCGAGCAGCGATTCCAGCGTCTGCGCGTCGCAGCCGTAGCCCACCAGCGCCTGCCCGCCATTGCGGCCGGAGGCGCCCCAGCCGACCCGCTCGGCCTCCAGGACGCTCACCCGGTAACCCTTTTCGGCCAGCGCCAGGGCGGCGGTCAGCCCGGTGTAGCCGGCGCCCAGTACCGCCACGTCGGCGCGCGCGTGGCCACGCAGCGGCGCGCGCGGCGCCAGCGGCGGCAGGCTGGCCGCATACCAGCTGGGCGGATAGTCGGGCCGGGCGGCGGCGTCGGGCATCGGGCGCATCGAAGCAGGCGGGCAGTGCAGTCTACGTGTCCGGGCTGCCCCGGGCACGGTGGCGGGCGGTTGCCTAAACGCCGGGGCGGCAGTAGCGTGCCAGCACGCCTGTCCACCGGGGCAGGGCCTGCATACCGGTGGCGGGCGCCTGTCATGCCACCGAAGCCGAACCGTCATGAGCTCCCGTCCCCGTTCCCGCCCCCGCAAGCCCGCCGCCGTGCAGGAAGACAGCACCCTGCTGCGCTGGCTCAAGCAGCGCAACATCACCGAGGTCGAATGCCTGGTGCCGGACATCACCGGCAATGCGCGCGGCAAGATCATCCCGGCCGACAAGTTCTCGCACGACTACGGCACGCGCCTGCCCGAGGGCATCTTCGCCACCACCGTCACCGGCGACTCGCCCGACGACTACTACGAACTGGTGGCGCCGGCCGATTCGGACATGGTGCTGCGCCCGGACCCGGACACGGTGCGCATGGTGCCGTGGGCGACCGACCCGACCGCGCAGGTCATCCATGACTGCTACACCCGCAGCGGGCAGCCGCACGAGCTGGCGCCGCGCAACGTGCTGCGGCGGGTGCTGGCCGCCTACGAGGAACTGGGGCTCAAGCCGATCGTCGCGCCCGAAGTGGAGTTCTTCCTGGTGCAGAAGAACACCGACCCGGACTTTCCGCTGCTGCCGCCCGCCGGCCGCTCCGGCCGCCCGGAAACCGCGCGCCAGTCGTATTCGATCGACGCGGTCAATGAATTCGACCCGATCCTCGACCTGATGTACGACTACTGCGACGCGATGCAGCTGGACGTGGACACGCTGATCCACGAATCCGGCGCGGCGCAGCTGGAGGTGAACTTCACCCACGCCGACGCCATGGCGCTGGCCGACCAGGTGTTCCTGTTCAAGCGCACCATGCGCGAGGCGGCGCTGCGCCACGGGGTGTACGCCACCTTCCTGGCCAAGCCGATGGAGAACGAGCCGGGCAGCGCCATGCACATCCACCAGAGCCTGCTGCGCACCCGTGACGGCGCCAACGTGTTCGCCGGTGAAGGCGAGGGCGAGTACAGCGCGCTGTTCATGCAGTACCTGGCCGGGCTGCAGAAGTACGTGCCGATGGCGATGGCGTTCTTCGCCCCGAACGTGAACTCCTACCGCCGCCTGGTGTTCGGCGAGGTGTCGCCGAGCAACGTGGAATGGGGCTTCGACAACCGCACCTGCGGGCTGCGGGTGCCGATCGACAGCCTGGAGAACAGCCGCGTGGAAAGCCGCTTCGCCGGCTCCGACGCCAACCCCTACCTGGCGATCGCCGCGACCCTGGCCTGCGGCCTGCTCGGCATCCGCGAGAAGCTCACCCCGACCGCGCCGGTGGCCGGCAATGCCAAGGCGCCGGGCTATGCACTGCCGCGCTCGCTGGGCGAGGCGCTGGACGGGCTGGAAGGCTGCGCGCCGTTGCAGGCGCTGCTCGGCCCCCGCTTCTGCCGGGCCTATGTGTCGGTCAAGCGCAAGGAATACGAGACCTTCTTCCGCGTCATCAGCTCCTGGGAGCGCGAATTCCTGCTGCTCAACGTGTGAACGCGCGGCGGCCGCAGCCGGCGCTCCGGGGTGAAGGCCGGGGCGGGCGGCGTCGCCCCGGCCGGTGCTTCGTGGGACAATGGCCGGCCACGCCGGTTCAGCCGGCCCCTCCCGGATCACACTGGAGAACCCATGAATCTGCGCATCCTGACCGCTGGCGTCGCCCTGTCCCTGCTTGCCGCCTGTGGTGGCAAGGAGCAGGGCGCCCCGACCGCCGACGCTGGCGGCGAGGCCAAGGTCCTCAACGTCTACAACTACTCGGATTACATCGCCGAGGACACCATCCCGAACTTCGAGAAGGCGACCGGCATCAAGGTCACCTACGACGTGTTCGACAGCGACGAGATGGTCGAGACCAAGCTGCTGACCGGCGACAGCGGCTACGACATCGTGGTGCCGACGCTGAACTTCTTCGGCCGCCAGATCCAGGCCGGCGTGTTCCTGCCGCTGGACAAGAGCAAGATCCCGAACCTGGCCAACCTCGACCCGGAGGTGATGGCGCGCATCGCCGGCCAGGACCCGGAAAACAAGTACGGCGTGCCGTACATGATGGGCACCACCGGCATCGGCTACAACGTGGCCAAGCTCAAGGAGCGCTTCGGCGGCAGCACCGACATCGCCGGCAGCTGGGACCTGGTGTTCAAGCCGGAGAACATCGCCAGGATGAAGGATTGCGGGGTCACCCTTCTCGACACCCCGGCGGACATGATCCCGATCGCGCTGCACTACCTGGGCCAGGACCCGCACAGCACCGACCCGGCCACCATCCAGAAGGCCGCGGACCTGCTCAAGAGCATCCGCCCGTACGTGCAGAACTTCCACTCCAGCCAGTACGTCGGTTCGCTGGCCAATGGCAGCACCTGCCTGGTGGTGGGCTGGTCGGGCGACATCATCCAGGCCCGCGACCGCGCCGAGGAGGCCGGCAACGACGTGGAAGTGGCCTATTCGATCCCGAAGGAAGGCGCGCCGCAGTGGTTCGACATGCTGGCCATCCCGAAGGACGCCAAGCACCCGCAGAACGCCTATGCGTTCATCAACTACCTGCTCGAGCCGCAGGTGGCCGCCAACAACACCAACGTCACCCACTACGCCAACCCGGTGAAGCCGGCCACGCCGCTGGTGGACGCGGCGATCCGCGAGGACCGCACCATCTATCCGCCGCAGGACGTGGCGGCGAAGATGTTCACCTACGCGATCAACCCGCCGGAAGTGGACAAGCTCTATACCCGGCTCTGGACCGAGATCAAGACCGGGCGCTGAACCACGCATTCGCGTAGTTCCCCAAGGTTTGCAAGGCAAACCCTGGGCCCCGGCTCATCTTCATCCACATCCCCCGCGCCTATGGCGCGCCCCCCTTGGACTCCAAGGGGGGCTTCTCCTTCGGCCGGCATTTCTGGCGCGCCACCCGGTCCATACCGCGTCGAACAGGGCATTCCTGCGTGGAACGGCAGGGTGTCCCCGGCAAAACGCCGGCACTACACTACGCGCGCCCGTCCGTCCCGCCCGTTCCCGGAACCCTTCATGCCCGTTGATGCCAAGCCCGACATCCGGCCCGACGCCATCGCCCTGAACAGCGAGCCCGGCTACCTGTCCATCCGCGACCTGCGCAAGGAGTTCGATGGCTTCGTCGCCGTCGACGACGTCAACCTGGACGTGCGCAAGGGCGAGATCTTCGCGCTGCTGGGCGGCTCGGGCAGCGGCAAGTCCACGCTGCTGCGCTGCCTGGCCGGCTTCGAGACCCCGACCCGCGGCCGGATCCTGCTCGACGGCCAGGAGATCAACGCGCTGCCGCCCTACGAGCGGCCGATCAACATGATGTTCCAGTCCTATGCGCTGTTCCCGCACATGACCGTGGAGCAGAACATCGCCTTCGGCCTGAAGCAGGACGGCATGGCGCGCGACGCCATCGCCCGCCGCGTCGGCGAGATGCTGGAACTGGTGCAGCTGCAGAAGCTGGGCAAGCGCAAGCCGCACCAGCTCTCCGGCGGCCAGCAGCAGCGCGTGGCACTGGCGCGCTCGCTGGCCAAGAGCCCCAAGCTGCTGCTGCTGGACGAGCCGATGGGCGCGCTGGACAAAAAGCTGCGCTCGAAGATGCAGCTGGAGCTGGTCAACATCATCGAACAGCTCGGCGTGACCTGCGTGATGGTCACCCACGACCAGGAAGAGGCCATGACCATGGCCACCCGCATCGCGGTGATGGACCAGGGCTGGATCCAGCAGATCGGCAAGCCGGACGACATCTACGAGCAGCCGGCCAACCGCTTCGTCGCCGGCTTCATCGGCTCGGTCAACCTGTTCGAGGGCGTGATCGACGAGGACCTGCCCGAGTACGTCACCGTGCGCACCGCCGACTTCCCGGCGCCGATCTACGTCGGCCACGGCATCACCGGTTATGAAGGGCAGCCGGTGGCGTTCGCGCTGCGCCCGGAAAAGGTGCACATCGCCAAGGACGAGCCCGCCGGCGACACCAACAAGGCGTTCGGGGTGGTCGAGGACATCGCCTACTTCGGCAGCCACTCGGTCTACCACGTGCGCCTGCCCAGCGGCGCCAAGATCCTGTCCAACTTCGCCAACATGAAGCGCTGGGACAGCGACGGCATCACCTGGAACGACGAGGTCTGGGTGAGCTGGGACGACAACGACGGCGTGGTGCTGACTTCATGAGCGCGCGCGGGCCGAACCCTGGCGGTTGGCGGCGCTGGCTGCCGGGCGTCCGCGCCGGCGTGATCGGCGTGCCCTACCTGTGGCTGCTGCTGTTCTTCGCGATCCCGTTCCTGATCGTGATGAAGATCTCGTTCGCGAAGATGGCGGTGGCGATGCCGCCGTATACGTCCATCGTGGCGTACGTGGACAACGCCTTCACCGTCAACCTCAACCTGGGCAACTACACCCAGCTGTTCGCCGACAGCCAGTACGTGGTCGCCTACCTCAGCTCGATCCGGATCGCGGTCATCGCCACCGTGTTCACCCTGCTGATCGGCTACCCGATGGCCTACGTCATTTCGCGCCTGTCGCCGTCGGCGCGCAACATCGCGATGATGCTGGTGGTGCTGCCGTCGTGGACCTCGTTCCTGATCCGCGTCTATGCCTGGATCGGCATCCTCGACAGCAACGGCCTGGTCAACCGCACGCTGCTGGGCATGGGCCTGATCGACCAGCCGCTGCAGATCCTGTACACGCCGCTGGCGGCCTATATCGGCATCGTCTACTGCTACCTGCCGTTCATGGTGCTGCCGCTGTACGCCAACCTGGTCAAGCTCGACCACCGCCTGCTGGAGGCGGCCTACGACCTTGGCGCCAGGCCATGGCAGGCGTTCATGCGCATCACCCTGCCCCTGTCGCGCAGCGGCATCGTCGCCGGCTGCATGCTGGTGATGATCCCGGCGGTGGGCGAATTCGTCATCCCGGAAATGCTCGGCGGGCCGGACACGCTGATGATCGGCCGCGTGCTGTGGGGCGAATTCTTCAACAACCGCGACTGGCCGCTGGCCTCGGCGGTGGCGGTCGTGATGCTGCTCCTGCTGCTGGTCCCGATCCTCATCTTCAACCGCTCCCAGCAACGCACGCTGGAAGGGAAGCTGGCATGAGCGGCGTCCGTGGCCACCGCTGGCTGGGCTGGGGCGTGCTGCTGCTCGGCTTCGCCTTCCTGTACCTGCCGATCCTGCTGCTGATGCTGTACTCGTTCAACGCCTCGCGGCTGGCGACGGTGTGGGCGGGCTTTTCCACGCAGTGGTACGGCGAGCTGCTGCGCGACCGGCAGCTGCTGGACGCGGCCTGGGTCAGCGTCAAGGTCGCGTTCTGGACCGCGAGCGCGTCGATGGTGCTCGGCACCATGGCGGCGATGGCGATGACCCGCTTCCGCCGCTTCCCCGGCAAGACCGTGTTCGGCGCGCTGGTGACCGCGCCGCTGGTGATGCCGGAGGTGATCATCGGCCTGTCGATCCTGCTGATGCTGGTGTCGATGGGCGGCCTGTTCGGGCTGCCGTCCAAGGGCGTGGTGGCGATCTGGATCGCGCACGTCACCTTTACCCTGTCGTTCGTGACCGTGGTGGTGTCCTCGCGCCTGCAGGAGCTGGACCGCTCGCTGGAAGAGGCGGCCATGGACCTGGGCGCCAACCGGCTCAAGGTGTTCTTCCTGATCACCCTGCCGATCATCGCCCCGGCGCTGCTGTCCGGCTGGCTGCTGGCCTTCACCCTGTCGCTGGACGACGTGGTGATCGCCAGCTTCGTCGCCGGGCCCAGCTCGACCACGCTGCCGATGAAGATCTTCGCCTCGGTGCGCATGGGCGTGAGCCCCAAGATCAACGCGCTGGCCACGCTGCTGGTGCTGGCGGTGTCGACCGTGGCGGTCCTCGGCTGGTGGATCTCCGCCCGCGCCGACCGGCGGCGCCAGCGCGACATGCAGCTGGCGCTGCAGGACAACGGTTGAGCCGCCTCGACGGCCACGCGGGCAAGCCCCGCATCCGTGGTGCCTGCGGCGGCCCTGCGCCGTAAGCGCCGGCTTGCCCGGCACCACACCCGTCAACGCGAACGCAACGTCACCGGCGCTATCCTGCGGGCCTTCCTTGGATGCAGGTGCAGCGCAATGACTTCGTACCAGACCCTCAACCCCTTCGACGGCCGCGTCCTGCGCACGGTCGAGCTGATGAGCGCCGTCGCCGTCGAGCAGCGGCTGGCCGCCGCGCAGGCGGCGTTCCCGGCGTGGTCGGGCCTGCCGCTGGCGCAGCGCGGCGCGCTGCTGCGCCAGGTGGCCGCGGCGCTGCGCGCGCGCCGCGACGAGATCCAGCACGCGATGACCCGGGAAATGGGCAAGCTGCGCGGCGAGGCGCTGGCCGAGATCGAGAAGAGCGCGGCGGCCTGCGAGTACTACGCCGACCACGCCGCCGCTTACCTCAGCCCGCAGCCGATCGCGACCGAGGCGCAGCGCAGTTACGTGGTGTACCCGCCGATCGGCTGCGTGCTGGCGGTGATGCCATGGAATTTCCCGATATGGCAGGTGTTCCGCTTCCTGGCGCCGTCGCTGATGGCCGGCAACGTGGCGCTGCTCAAGCACGCCAGCAACGTGCCCGGCTGCGCCGACCTGATCGCCGCGGTGCTGGCCGATGCCGGCATGCCGGCCGGGGTGTTCGGCGTGCTGCACATCGACAACGAGCAGGCGGCCGCCGTGCTGCGCGATCGCCGGGTCAAGGCGGTCACCCTGACCGGCAGCGAGCGTGCCGGGCGCTCGATCGCCGCCAACGCCGGCGACCAGTTGAAGAAGTGCGTGATGGAGCTGGGCGGCAGCGACGCCTTCGTGGTGCTGGACGACGCCGACCTCGACGCCGCCGTCGCCGCGGCGGTGAAGTCGCGCTTCGACAATGCCGGGCAGACCTGCATCGCCGCCAAGCGCTTCGTGCTGGTGGATGCCATCGCCGACCGCTTCGTGCAGCGCTTCGTCGAGGCGGCGAAGGCACGGGTGTACGGCGACCCGCAGGACGAGGCCACCACGCTGGCGCCGCTGGCGCGCGCCGACCTGCGCGACGGCCTGCACCGGCAGGTGCGCCAGAGCATCGACCAGGGCGCCCGGGCGTTGCTGGGCTGCGAGCCGCTGGCCGGCACCCATGCCGGCTACCCGGCGTCGATCCTCGACCATGTCGCGCCGGGCATGCCGGCCTACGAGGAGGAGCTGTTCGGCCCGGTGGCGGCGATCCTGCGGGTCAAGGACGAAGCCGAGGCGGTGCGGGTGGCCAACGACACCGCGTTCGGGCTCGGCGGCAGCGTGTGGAGCGGCGATGCCGCCCGCGGCGAGCGGGTCGCCGCGCAGCTGCAGTGCGGCGCGGCGTTCGTCAATGCCGTGGTCAGGAGCGACGCGCGGCTGCCGTTCGGCGGCACCAAACGCTCGGGTTTCGGCCGCGAACTGGCCGAGCACGGCATCCGCGAGTTCACCAACATCAAGACCGTCTACGTGGCGTAGGTACGGGGCTTGCCCCGTACAGGGGTCTTCCCGGTGAAGCCGCATGCGGGGCTAGCCCCGCCTCTGCGGTTCAGCCGAACGGCTGGTCGATCGACGGGCTCTGCGGGGTCAGCAGTTCGGCGCCGTCGGCGGTGATGTGCAGGATGTCCTCCAGGCGCACGCCGAACCTGCCGGGCAGGTAGATGCCGGGTTCGTTGCTGAAGGTCATGCCGGGTTCGAGCAGGCGGATGTTGCCGCGGACCAGGTAATCCCACTCGTGCATGTCCATGCCGATGCCGTGGCCGAGGCGGTGGCTGAAGTAGGTGTAGTCCGGGCCGTAGCCGGCATCGACGATGCGCCTGCGCGCGGCCGCGTCCAGCGCTTCCATCGCCACCCCGGGGCGCGCTACCCGCAGCGCGCTGGTCTGCGCCTTGAGCACCACGTCGAACACGCGGCGGACGTCATCGCCGGCCTTGCCCAGCACCACGGTGCGGGTCATGTCGCTGGTGTAGCCGTCGGCCCGGCAGCCGCCGTCGAAGATGATCGGCGTGCCCTCGGTCAGCCGCTGCGGTGCATCCGAGCCGTGCGGCGAGGCGGCGGCGGGGCCGATGTTGACGTCGGCGCTGCCGCGCAGGCCGGTGCGTGCATACGCCAAGGTCACCAGCGCGGCGATGTCGTCCTCGGTCATGCCCGGCGCCAGCGCCTTCCACACCGCTTCGTACACCGCCAGGGTGGTCTGGTTGGCCAGCCGCATCAACGCCAGTTCGGCCGCACTCTTGATGCGCCGGCAGCCGGCGGTGACCGGCCAGGCATCGACGAACGTGGCATGGGGCAGGGCGTTCATGATCCCGCGGCTGCGGAAGAACGGCACCGTTTCCTCGATGCCGACCGTGCCGCTGGCGGCGCCGAAACCGCGCAGCACCTGCGCGACCAGCGCATAGGGATCCTCGTCTTCCTGCCAGCCGCGTACGTCGCTGCCGAGTTTGATCTGCTCCAGCGTGCGGCTGCGCTCGAACGCCGGGGTCACATAGACCGGCTCGCCGGTGCGCGGCAGGATCACCCCGGTCAGGCGCTCGCTGTTCCACCAGTGCATGCCGGTGAAATAGGCCAGCGAAGTGCCGGCGCCGATGAACACTGCGTCGATCCGCTGCTGGTCCATCAGCGCCTGCGCGCGTGCCAGGCGCTGCACGCGCTCGTCGACGCTGATCGGTACCACCCGCTGCGCCACCGGCTGCAGCGCGCGGATCGACGCGGGCAGCGTCGGCGCATCGCCCTGGCCATCGGCGGCCAGCGCGCCGCCGGACTGGCCCAGCAGTGGCAGGGCCACCGCGCCGGCAGCCAGCGAGCCGCGCAGGAAACGCCGGCGGCGGTGGTCGGAAAGGGTGTCGTCGCGCATGCTGTTCCCCGCAGGGCTATGAAGGATGGGAAGGGCCGCGGGCGGCCCGGGCCTACAGCCAGCCCGAGCGCTTGAACAGCCGGTACAGCACCGCGCAGACGGCGCCGACCAGCAGCACCAGCAGCGGATAGGCGAAGCGTCCGGCCAGCTCCGGCATGTGGGTGAAGTTCATGCCGTACCAGCTGGTGATCAGGGTCGGCGCGGCCAGCAGTGCCGCCCACGCGCCAAGCCGCTTGACGGTCTCGCCCTGTGCCAGGGTGACCAGCGACAGGTTCACGCTCAGCGCGGTGCCGAGCATCTCGCGCAGGGTGTCGATGGCGTCGTTGACCCGCGCGGCATGGTCCTGCACGTCGCGCAGGTACAGCCGCGCCTCGTCGTTGAGCAGCTGCGCCGGATTGCGCTGCAGCTGCGACAGCGCGTCCTGCAGCGGGGTGACCGCCAGCCGCATCTTGTTGAGTTCGCGCTTGAGGTCGTACAGGCGGATGACGGTGCGGCGCCGGTAGTTCTCGGCGAAGATGTCCTTCTCCAGCGAATCCAGCGTATCGCCGAAGCTGTCGGTGATCGGCAGGTAGTTGTCCACCACCGCGTCGAGCACCGCATACAGGCAGAACGACGGCCCCCGGGCCACCAGGTCGTGCTCGCGCTCCAGCCGCGCGCGTACCGGCGCGTACGACAGCGAGGCGCCATGGCGCACGGTCACCAGGTAGCGCGGGCCGAGGAAGGCATGGGTCTCGCCATAGCGGATGCGCTCCTCGACCACCTGCGCGGTGTGCACCACCACGAACAGCGAGTCGCCGTAGGTCTCCACCTTGGGCCGCTGGTGCGCCTTGCGCGTGTCCTCGATGGCCAGGTCGTGCAGCCCGAACTCGGCCTGCACCTTGTCCAGCACCGCGTCGTCGGGTTCGTACAGGCCGACCCAGACGAAGCCGCGGCTGCTGGCTTCGAGCACGTCGCTGATCGAATCCAGCGCCAGGTTGCGCAGCGTGCCGTCCTCGCCGTACCAGGTGCAGTTGATGACGCAGGGCGGGTTGGCCGCCGCCATGGGGGAAATACCGAGGTCCATGGGCTGCATCGTGCCTCAGCCCGGCACAGGCGCCAAGCCGCGCCGGCCCAGCACCAGGGCCAGCGCCAGGTGGACCGGCAGCAGCAGCACGATCCACTGCATGTTGAACTGGGCCTGCAGCGACAGCCAATGCAGCGGCAGCGACAGCGCGGCGATGCCGGCCAGCGTCCACAGCAGCGCGCCGAACGCGCGGCCCGGCAGGCGCCCGCGCAGCAGTTGCCAGGCGCCCGGCAGCAGGGCCAGCGCCAGCGGATTGAGCAGCAGCAGGTTGCGGTTGCCCCAGGCGGCGCGGTGTTCGCTGGCGCCCCAGAGGTAGGCCAGCAGTACCCCGGCCACGCCGCAGAACAGCCAGAACGGCAGCGCGACGCCGCCGAGCACGCGCCGGTGGCCGCGCGCGGCGAAGATCCCGCCGGCCAGGACCAGCCCGGTCAGCAGCCACGGCCACCAGGCGCGGTCATGCTCGCCCGGTTCGGGCGCCAGCCGTTGCGGCAGCAGTTCCTGTTCGGCCTGCACCAGCGGGCGTCCCTGGCTGTTGCGGGCCTCGCGCAGGCCGTCGGCCAGGCGCATCGGCACGAACGCCTCCTGCCAGCGCGACAGTGGCTGGTCGGCCCATGGGCCCAGGCCCAGGTCGAAGCCCAGCCACATCCACGGCGACGGCGAGGCCAGCCGCACCGCTTCGCTGCGGTAGGTGTTGCCGCGCGAACGCCCGGCCAGCTGCGACCGCAGGCCGCCGCCCATGGCGCGGTCGAGCGCGTCGCGCACCATCGTCGAGCAGTTGGCGGTGAAGTAGTCGTAGCGGTAGCGCGCGTTCTCCGGGCGGGAGCGCTCGGCCAGGTCGTCGGCCAGCGCCCGCGCCTGCTGCGGCGGCAGGTCCAGCCACTGGATGGAGGCGCCGCGCCCGGCGTCGCGGTACTGCGCCAGGTCCTCGTCCAGCGGCAGTGCGACCAGGTAGTACATCATCCGCCCGCGCACGAAGTTGCCGATGAAGTCCGGCTCGGACGGGTCGAAGAAACCGAAATTGTAGGAAATGGCCGGGCCGCCGCCGGGCTCGGCGACCACCAGCGCGTCGTGGCCGAAGCGCTCGAAGAACACCTCGCCCGGCTGCATCGTCACCACGCCGATGCGCGGCGCGCTGCCCGCGGCATCGGCGGCGGGCGCGGCTGCGGCCGATGCCACGCCGGCCACCAGCAGCCAGAGCAGTGCGCACGCCAGCAGGCGCGCGAGCGGCAGGGCGGGACGCGGCCGCCGGAAAAGACCCGCGGCGATCAAGCGTCGTCCTGCGGGTCGGGCGGCAGCACGGTGACGTGGAAGGCCTGCACCCGCCGCGCGTTGGCGCGCGCCACCCGGAACACGAAACGGTCCAGGGTGAGTTCGTCGCCGATCTCGGGCAGGTGGCCGATGGCCTCGGTGACCAGCCCGCCGATGGTGTCGTAGTCGTCGTCGGAGAACCCGGCGCCGAAGCGTTCGTTGAAGTCCTCGATCGCGGTCAGCGCGTCGACCACGTAGCGGCCGTCGGCCTGGATGGCGATCTGCGCGGTGTGGTCCTCGGCCTCGTCGTGTTCGTCGTCGATCTGGCCGACGATCTGCTCCAGCACGTCCTCGATGGTGACCAGCCCGGCGACGCCGCCGTACTCGTCCACCACGATCGCCATGTGGTTGCGCGAGAGCCGGAACTCCTTGAGCAGCACGTTGAGCTTCTTGGACTCGGGGATCAGCACCGCCGGGCGCAGCAGCTCGCGGATGCTGGCGTGGCTGTTGTCGGCGACGACGCCGCGCAGCAGGTCCTTGGCCAGCAGGATGCCGAGCACGTCGTCCTTGTTCTCGCCGTGCACGGGGAAGCGCGAATGGCCGGACTCGACCACCTGCTTCATCAGTTCCAGGAACGGCTGCTCGACCGGAAGGGACACCATCTGCGAGCGCGGGATCATCACGTCGCCGACGGTCAGCTCGGCCACCGCGATGGCGCCTTCCATCATGCGCAGGGTGTCGGCGGCGATCAGGCCGTCCTGCTCGGCCGTCTGCAGCACGGCCACCAGTTCGTCGCGGGTATGGGGTTCGCCGGAGAAGGCCGCGCTCAGGCGTTCAAGCCAGCCGCGCTTCTTTTCGCCCAGCTCCGGGGGGGTACTACTGTCGTCTTCGGACATCTCTTCGTTCAGGGCACCCGGCGGACCGGGCGGTGCTGAAAGTCTAGCAGGATGTCCGCGGGCGCCCGCTCAGCCCGGCGGCGTGTCCGCCTTGGCGCCTGCGGCGGGGGCCGGCAGCTCGTTCTCGGCCGGCAGATCCAGGCTGTAGGTGCAGCCGGCCAGGGTCTTCCCAGGGTGCGATTTGACGTTGGACACGCTCAGGATCACCGACTCGATCAGCGCCTCGCCGGTGCTGGCGTCGTTGACGTCGCGGCTGACCAGTTCGCGGCCGGCCATGAACTTGCCGTCGGCGTCGTAGCCGGTTTCCAGCTCCAGCGCCGTGGCCAGCGGCCGCGGATCGGCCAGGTCGAGGATCGCCATGATGCTGGAGCCGGCCATGGCGATATGGTCGGACGTATGCCCGAACACGGTCACCGGCGTGTTCAGCATGTACTCGTTCATGAACAGGTTGCTCTGCGGCAGCGGCCGCCAGCCCAGGGCCACCGCCTTGAGCGGATCGGCGGCGATCGGCGCCAGCGCGACGAACTCGCTCACGCTCTGGCGGCACTCGATCAGGGCGGGCAGGTCGATGGCCGGGTCGGCGGATGCGGTGGCCGGCAGCGCGGCGGCGAGCAGCATTGGCAGCGGGCGGATCGTGGGCACGAGGGGCAGGGTGGTCGCAGGGGCCCCCACGTTATCAGTGCGCGCTCATCCGCCGCCACAGCCAGCCGCCGCCCCAACCCAGCAGGCGCCCCAGCAGGATCAGCGGAACCGCCAGCAGCGTGCACAGCGTCAGCAGTGTTGCCGCCGCGCCGATCGCCCGCAGGACCAGCGCCGTGTTGATGGGAAGGGTGAATGCCGCCTGGGCCGCATCGAGCCGCGGAGCCAGGGCGAAGTACGCCGCCGCCAGCGCGAACGCCAGGCCCAGCGTCAGCGGCGATGCACGGAAGAACCGCAGCGTTGCCACCGGGCGCCCGGTGAACAGGCGGGCGATCGCGCGCCAGCCCATCGGCGCCGTCAACAGCGCCACTACCACCACGGCCAGCGCCCATGTGTCGGGAATCGTGCGCGGACTGAAGACAGGCGCAAGCAGCGACAGATAACAGGTGGCCGCGAACGACACCAGGAACACCGTGGCGGACAGCATGCGCACGACCTGCCCGATGCGATGGCGTGGAGCGGATGGAAGCGGGGCCTGCGTGTGGTCGTTCATCCTGAATGACTCCGTGGCGATGGCTGGCGCGATTGAATGATGGATCGCCGCCGGTTTCAACCCTGGGGGGTGGTCAGCGCTCGCCGGCGTAGGGGTCGGCGATGCCCAGCTCGGCCAGGATCTCGCGCTCGAGTTGTTCCATCGCCTCGGCTTCCTTGTCGTCCTCGTGGTCCCAGCCGAGCAGGTGCAGTACGCCGTGCACGGTCAGGTGCGCGTAGTGCGCGTTGAGCGCCTTGCGCTGCTCACCGGCTTCGCGCGCCACCACCGGCGCGCAGATCACCAGGTCGCCGAGCAGCGGGAACTTGACGCCCTTGGGCAGTCCTTCGGGAATTTCGGCCGGGAAGCTGAGCACGTTGGTGGCGTAATCCTTGCCGCGGTAATGGCGGTTCAGCGAGCGGCCTTCGCGGGCATCGACCAGGCGGATCGCCAGGTCGGCCTCGCGGATCCGCCCCTCCAGTGCCGCGGCGACCCAGCGCCGGAAACTCACCGCGGCCGGCAACCCGGCGCGGGGCAGGGCGTAGCTGACGGCGACATCGAGACGGACGGGGCCCTTGGTCATGGCAGTTCCAGCGATCAGGCAGTGCGGAGACGCACAGTATCGCGCGCATGCCGTTTCACCGCGACCTTCAGGGGGGCCGCGTCGAGGGCGATTCCCACGCACGCGGCGCTGTCGCACCGGTCGACGATGCCGGCTTCTCCGGCAGCGCGGTGATCCGGCGCCCCGGTGTGGCGCTTCCTGCGTCGCCGCGTTGTCGTCATGCAGGGTGTCGTCAACGCGGCCGGCGACATTGGCGACCAGCGGCGCCGGGGCTCGCACGCGCGCGGCCGGGTCGGTCAGCACGTTGGATTCATCCGGCCGAGTACGCGCCTGCGCGGCCGAGGCGCGCAGCGTGAATTAACTGAATTGCTTGTGGAACCGGTAGCCGTAGGAATCCGGCAGCCAGTCCGGCGGCGGCAGGCGCATGTTCAGCTGCGGTTTGTGCCCAGCGGGTTGCCCGGCCTCGGCCTTGGCCGTGAGCACCGCCGGGTCGATGGTGCGGCGGGTGGCGTGTCGCCCGTCTCCGGCTGCGGCGGAAACGTGCCCTGATGCAGTTCGCGCAACTGCGTGCAGGTGCCTAGCGCGCTTGCCAGCGGCAGGTGCTGGCGGAAGGCTTGCCATGCCGCCCCCGCCCGCGGCGGCCTGCGCCATCGGCCTGGATCGACCTGCATGTCGATGCGGATCTGCGGGTGATTCTGCAGCGCATGGCGGAATCCCGCGCGCGCATGTTCCCGCTGCGGGTTGAAGCGGCTTCCTTCCGCTCGAAATCGCCGGCCCGCCCGGGCGCGACCGTCGCAGCCGGTTTGCAGGCAGGCGCACGCATCGCGGCATTCCGGTGGCGGCGGCCGCCGGAATGCCGGTGGCAACGGCCAACAGCCCCCCGGTGACAACGCACGCGGAAGGGCCATGGCACCTCCCGTGCGGGTCGGTGCCGGGCGTGCTGGCCGTTACCCGGCCGCGGGGTTGACCCGCTGCAGGTCGCGGCGGTCGTAGGCGCTGACGATGCGCGCCACCAGCGGGTGGCGGACCACGTCGCGCGATTCGAAGAAGGTGAAGCTCACGCCCTCGACGTCGCGCAGCACCTCGATGGCGTCGCGCAGCCCGGATTTGACGTGCTTGGGCAGGTCGGTCTGGGTGAGGTCGCCGGTGACCACCGCGGTCGAGCCGAAGCCCAGCCGGGTCAGGAACATCTTCATCTGCTCGATGGTGGTGTTCTGGGCTTCGTCCAGGATCACGAAGGCGTCGTTGAGCGTGCGCCCGCGCATGTACGCCAGCGGCGCGATCTCGATGACGTTCTTCTCCAGCAGCTTGGCGACCTTCTCCACGCCCAGCATCTCGTACAGCGCGTCGTACAGCGGGCGCAGGTAAGGGTCGACCTTCTGGGTGAGGTCGCCGGGCAGGAAGCCCAGCTTCTCGCCGGCCTCCACCGCCGGGCGCACCAGGATCAGCCGCTGCACGCGCGATTCGTTCAGCGCCTCCACCGCCATGGCCACCGCCAGGAAGGTCTTGCCGGTGCCGGCCGGGCCGATGCCGAAGTTGATGTCGTGGGTGGCGATCTGGTGCAGGTAGCGCGACTGGTTCTGGCCGCGGCCGCGCACGGTGCCGCGCTTGACCTTGATCGCCACGTCCTGCGCCTCGTAGGCGCGCTCGGCCACCTGTTCGACATTGGCGCGGCTCAGCAGCAGGTGGATGGCGTGGCTGTCCAGGGCGGTGCCGGCGGCCTCGTCGTAGAGCGCCTTGAGCAGGCGCTCGGCTTCGCTGGCGGCCTTGCCCGGGCCGCTGACGCGGAACACGTTGCCGCGGTTGGCGATCTGCACGCCCAGGCGCAGCTCGATCTGGCGCAGGTTCTCGTCGAACGGGCCGGCGAGGTTGGCCAGCCGCTCGTTGTCGGCCGGGTCGAGGGTGAAATCGTGGTGGATGGTCGCAGTCATGGGTCCAGAAATGGTGCCGGCGCGCCCGGTATCAATGCCGCCGGGGCGAGGGTGGGCATCTTCTCACTTCCGGTCCGCGCGCTGTCCGGGGCGGTGGCGGGCTTCCGGTGACTGGGGCATGGCGCGAAGACGGCCGACCGGGAGGGCCGCACCGGATCATCATTGAAATTTAATTGTTCGTTGAATTAAATGTGGCGATGAAACGTTCCCGGTCCACGACACCCACCGCTACCGCCAAGCCCGCCGCGCCTGCGCGCCCGCCGCGCCGGCGCGCGCCGGGGCGGCGGCCCGGCGCCGATGCCGTCGACCTGCGCGAACGGCTGCTGGACGCGGCGCTGGCCTGTTTCGTCGCGCAGGGCATCGGCGCCACCTCGCTGCGCGACATCGCCCGTCGCGTCGGCGTGACGCCGGCGCTGGTCCACTATTACTTCGGCGACAAGCTGCAACTGCGCCAGGCGGTGGTGGCCGAACGGCTGTGGCCGGTGATGGCCGAGGTCCATGCCGGGGTGGGCGGGGCGGGCGACGACGTGGCGGCGATGGTGGCCGCCTTCGTCGCCGGCATCACCCGCGCGGTGGCGGCCAATCCCTGGTTGCCGACGCTGTGGGTAAGGGAAATCCTCTGCGAAGGTGGTGCCCTGCGCGGGATGATGCTGGAGCAGGCCGGGCCGTTGCTGCCGCGCCTGCTGATGCAGCGGTTGAGCGCCGCGCAACAGGCCGGGCGGCTCGCCCCGGCGCTGGATCCGCGGCTGCTGGTGGTGTCGATGGTGGGGCTGACGATGTTCCCGCTGGCCAGTGCGCCGATCTGGCAGCAGCTGTTCGGCGCCGGGGAGCTGGGGGCCGATGCGGTGCAGCGGCATGCGATGGCGGTGTTGACGCGCGTTCTGGAGCCGGAACATGAATGACCGGGGCAACCCCGTGATATGGGTGTTGGTGCTGGCGCTGGCGGGCTGTTCGCAGCAGGCGCCGCAGGCACTGGGCACGCTGGAATGGGACCGGGTGACGGTGCCGGCGCCGGTGTCCGAGCGCATCGTGCGCCTGGATGTGCGCGAAGGCCAACGGGTCGCCGCCGGGGCGCCGCTGCTGCAGCTGGAACCGGCGCAGACCCGGGCGCAGCTGGATGCACTGCAGGCGCGGGTGCAGCAGAGCGACGCCGCACTGCTGGAACTGCGCCATGGCCCGCGCAGCGAAGACATCGACCAGGCCCGCGCTGCGCTGGCCGCCGCGCAGGCGCAGGCGCGCGAAGCGCAGGCGTACCTTGCGCGACTGCGGCCCCTGGCGCAGCGCCAGTTGGTGGCGCCGGCGGAGCTGGATCGCGCGCTGGCCGCCGCGCGCAGCGCACAGGCGCAGGTGCGGCAGGCCGCGGCGGCGCTGGACGAACGCCTGCACGGCATCCGCAGCGAGCAACTGGCGCAGGGCGAGGCCGCACTGGCGGCCGCCCGGGCCACGGCCGCGACGCAATCGCTGCTGCTGGACAAGCTGACCCTGGTGGCCCCGCGTGCCGGCCGCGTCGACAGCCTTCCCTACAAGCTCGGCGACCAGCCGGCGGTGGGCGCGCCGCTGGCGGTGCTGCTGGTGGGGGAGGCGCCTTACGCGCGCGTCTACCTGCCGCAGGCACTGCGCAACCGGCTGCAGGTGGGCGATCCGCTGCGGGTGCAACTGCAGCCGGCCGGTCCGGTGTTCGCCGGCCGGGTGCGCATGATCCGCAGCGACCCGGTGTTCACCCCGTACTTCGCGCTGACCGGGCAGGACGCCGAGCGCCTGAGTTACTTGGCCGAGATCAGCCTGGGCAGCGACGCGGCGGCGCTGCCGGTGGGGGCCCCGGTACGGGTGCTGGCCGACGCCGCGGTGGGCGCGCGCTGATGGACGGCGCCGGCGTCGCGATCCGCGCGCGCGGCCTGAGCCGGCGCTTCGGCGCGCTGCGGGCGGTGGACGGCATCGACCTGGACGTGCCGCGCCGGCAGGTGTACGGCTTCCTGGGTCCGAACGGTTCGGGCAAGTCCACCACCATCCGCATGCTGTGTGGCCTGCTCACGCCCAGCGCCGGCGAGATCGAGGTGCTGGGCCTGCGCATTCCCGCGCAGGCCGAGGCGCTGCGCAGCCGCATCGGCTACATGACGCAGAAGTTCTCGCTGTTCGACGACCTGGGCGTGCGCGAGAACCTGGAGTTCATGGCGGCCGTGCACGACCTGCCGGGGGCGCAGGCGCGGCGGCGCATCGACACGCTGGTCGAGCAATACCGTTTCCAGGACCGGCAGAAGCAGCTGGCGGGCACCCTGAGCGGTGGCCAGAAACAGCGCCTGGCGCTGGCCGCGGCGGTCATCCACCAACCGGAACTGCTGTTCCTGGACGAACCCACCAGCGCGGTGGACCCCGAATCGCGCCGCGATTTCTGGGAAAAGCTGTTCGAACTGGCCGATGCCGGCACCACCCTGCTGGTCTCCACCCATTACATGGACGAGGCCGAGCGCTGCCACCGCATCGCCATCCTCGACCGTGGCGTGCTGGTGGCCGACGGTACCCCGGCCGAACTCACCGCGCGGCTGGCCGGGCGCACGCTCGTGGTCGACGCCGATCCGCCGCGGCAGGCCGCGCGGGTGCTGGCGGCCTGCGCCGGCGTGGCCAGCGTGGCGCAGATCGGCAACCGCCTGCGCGTGCTGCTGGATCCCGGTGCCGCGCCGGCGCCACTGGCCGAAGCGCTGCAGGCGGCGGGCATCGCCGCGCGCATGCAGCCCCAGCCCGCCAGCCTGGAAGACGTGTTCGTCGCCGCGACCCGCCAGCGGCCGGCTGCCGCCCGGGACGAGGCATGAAGCTGCGCCGCCTGCTGGGGGTGATGCGCAAGGAGCTGCGGCAGATGCGGCGCGACCGCATCACCCTGGCGATGATCATCGGCATCCCGGTGATGCAGCTGCTGCTGTTCGGCTACGCCATCAACACCAACCTGCGCGATCTGTCCGCGGGCATCGCCGACCAGGCCCGTACCTCGGCCTCGCGGATGCTGGCGCGTGACATCGTGGCCAGCGGCGTGGTGGCGCCGGCGCTGGAGGTGGCGACGCCGCAGCAACTGGTGGACGCGATGCGCCGCGGCGAGATCAGCATCGGCATCGTCATTCCGCCCGACTACGAGCGCCGCCGCGCCGAAGGCCGCGAAGCGCTGCAGATCCTGGTCGACGGCAGTGACAACGCGGTGCAGAGCGCGGCCGCGCAGCTGGCGCGGATGCCGCTGGACGGCATGGCGTTCGACCCGCTGGCGCCGACCCCGGTCAGCGTGGTCGCCTTCTACAACCCGCAGCGCAGCTCGGCGACCAACATCGTACCGGGGCTGGTGGGGGTGATCCTGACCATGACCATGGTGCTGTTCACCGCGGTGGCGATCGTGCGCGAACGCGAACGCGGCAACATGGAACTGCTGATCGCCACGCCGCTGACCAGCGCCGAGCTGATGGTCGGCAAGGTCGTTCCCTACGTGGTGGTCGGGCTGGTGCAGACCAGCATGGTGCTGGCACTGGGCGCGTGGTGCTTCCACGTGCCCATCGGGGGCAGCCTGTGGCATGTATTCATCGCCGCCAGCCTGCTGATCGTCGCCAACCTGGCGCTGGGGCTGCTGATATCGACCCGCGCGCAGTCGCAGTTCCAGGCGATGCAGATGACCTTCTTCCTGTTCCTGCCGTCGATCCTGCTGTCCGGCTTCATGTTCCCGTTCGCGGGCATGCCGCGTCCGGTGCAATGGCTGGCGGAGCTGCTGCCGCTGACCCATTTCCTGCGCCTGGTGCGCGGGGTGATGCTGCGTGGCGCCAGCCTGTGGGAGCTGTGGCCCGATGCGCTGGCGCTGCTGGTCTTCAGTGCGGTGATGATGGCAGGCGCGATCCTGCGCTTCCGCAAGCGGCTGGACTGAGCATGCGGCGCGGTTGTCCACCGTGGGTGTGGATGCGCGCGCGACGAACCTGTGGATAGCTGCGCGCGCGCCTTGCGTGGCAAGCGGTTGCCGGTGGTGGTGAAAATCTGTCCACGTGGCGCGGGGTTGTCCACAGCGGATGTGGATGAGGCCCGGGCGAACATGTGGATAAGCCGTGGCGGCCGTTGCCGCACAAGGCGGCGCACGGGCTGGCCAAGAACTGGCCAGCGGCCGCGCGCACCGGCTGCCCGGGGCGGCAGCCGGCTGCGGCTCAGTCCGGGGTGACGATGCGTCCGCGCAGCGAGTTGGTCAGCGCCTCGGTGATGACCACGTCCACGAACTGGCCGATCAGCCGCTTCGGGCCCGGGAAATTGACCGAGCGCATGTTCTCGGTCTTGCCGGTCAGCTCGTTGTCGTCCTTGCGCGAGGTGCCCTCCACCAGCACGGTCTGCACGCTGCCGACCATGTTCCTGGAGATGCCGGCGGCATATGCGTTGATGTGCGCCTGCAGGCGCGACAGGCGCGCGTGCTTCTCCGCCTCGGGGGTGGTGTCCTCCAGGTCGGCGGCCGGGGTGCCGGGGCGGCGCGAGTAGATGAAGGAGAAGCTCTGGTCGAAGCCCACGTCCTCGATCAGCTTCATGGTCTTCTCGAAGTCGGCCTCGGTCTCGCCGGGAAAGCCGACGATGAAATCCGAACTGATCGAGATGTCCGGGCGTACCGCGCGCAGCTTGCGGATCTTGGCCTTGAACTCGAGCGCGGTGTAACCGCGCTTCATGGCGCTGAGCACGCGGTCGCTGCCGGCCTGTACCGGCAGGTGCAGGTAATTGGCCAGCTTGGGCACGTCGCGGTAGGCGTCCACCAGCGAGTCGCTGAACTCCAGCGGGTGCGAGGTGGTGAAGCGGATGCGGCCGATGCCGTCGATCTCGGCGATGGTGCGGATCAGCAGGCCGAGGTCGGCGATCTCGCCGTCGCCGTACGGGCCCCGGTAGGCATTGACGTTCTGGCCGAGCAGGTTGATCTCGCGCACGCCCTGCGCGGCCAGCTGCGCGCACTCCACCACCACGTCCTCGAACGGGCGGCTGACCTCGGTGCCGCGGGTATAGGGCACCACGCAGAACGAGCAGTACTTGGAACAGCCTTCCATGATCGACACGAACGCCGAGGGGCCCTCGGCGCGCGGCTCGGGCAGTCGGTCGAACTTTTCGATCTCGGGGAAGCTGATGTCGACCTGCGGGCGGTTCTGCTCGCGGCGGGCACGGATCAGCTCCGGCAGCCGGTGCAGGGTCTGCGGGCCGAACACCAGGTCCACGTACGGTGCGCGCTTGACGATGGCCTCGCCCTCCTGCGACGCCACGCAGCCACCGACGCCGATGATCACGTCACGGCCGCCGGCCTTGAGTTCCTTCCAGCGGCCGAGCTGGCTGAACACCTTCTCCTGCGCCTTCTCGCGGATGGAGCAGGTATTGACCAGCACCACGTCCGCCTCCTCGGGGTTGTCGGTCAGCTCCAGGCCCTCGGCCTGCGCCAGCACGTCGGCCATCTTGGCCGAGTCGTACTCGTTCATCTGGCAACCGTGGGTCTTGATGTAGAGCTTGCCGCGCGCCGGCGTGCCGGCGGCCGCGCCGCGGGCACCGGGCAGGGGGATCAATTCGGGGGTGTTCATGTCGACGGAAGACACGGCGGAAACCGCCGTGTTCGGCAGGGGGGAGGCGGGCGTCCCGGGCATGGCGCTTATTCCAGACGGGTGGGCGGGCAGGCGGCGCTGGCGCCGCGGCGGGGGGCGATTGTACCGGGGTTGCCGGCGCCGGGCGTACCGGCGGCGGCCGGCAGTTGGCATTCCGGGCGCGAAACTGGGACACTTCCGCCCGCAATGAAGACCGGACTGGGGATTGCTGGGGTAGTGATCGCCGCGCTGACGGCTATGCCGGCCAGTGCCGGTACCCTGTACAAGTGCCTCGGTGCCGATGGCGTCTCCAACTACGTCAGCAAGCGCATCCACGGAGCCAGCTGCAGCGTGGTCGGCAGCTACCGGCCGTCGGCCCGGCCGGCCAGCCGGCCACCGGCCGCCGCGCCCGCGGCCAGTGCCGGGGGCGCCGCCACCGCGGACCGCCCCGCGCCCACCACGGTGACCGCCAGCGCCGCGCCCGCCACACCGGCGCCAGCGCCGGCGCCCGTCAGCCGCGCGCAGCGGGTGGTCAGCGGGCAGGTCTATACCTACATGAAGGACGGCGTGCGCCACTACACCAGCGCCCGTCCGGCGCAGGTCGCCAGCCTGGGCGAAGTACGCACCATCCGCTACAGCTACATCGAGCGCTGCTATGCCTGCGGCGCCAATCCCGGCGTCAACTTCGGCACGGTGCGGCTCAACACCCAGGCCTATCGCGCCGAAATCGCCGCCGCGGCGCGCGAGTTCGGGGTCGAGGAAGCGGTGGTGCGCGCGGTGATCCATGCCGAGTCGGCGTTCAATCCCACTGCCTTGAGCCGCGCCGGCGCGCAGGGGCTGATGCAGCTGATGCCGGCCACCGCGCGCCGCTTCGGGGTGAGCGATGCCTACGACGCCAGCCAGAACATCCGCGGCGGCGTGCGCTACCTGTCGTGGCTGCTGCGCCGCTTCAACGGCGACCTGACGCTGGCCGCGGCCGGTTACAACGCCGGCGAGGGCGCGGTGGACCGGCACGGGGGCGTGCCGCCCTACAACGAAACCCAGTATTACGTAAAGCGCGTGGCGCAGTTGGCCGACCGCTACCGTGGCGAGCTGGGTTCGCGCCAATGAGTGCTGTTCTTTTTTATTCCAGGAGCGCGTGACAAAAGTCATGGACTCGTGTTTCATCGCGTTGTGCGGCCGCTGAGCGTTCAGCTAAACTCGGGGGAGATTCGATTCTGAGCGGTCCGGTTCCACCGGTCGCAGGCAGCCGCAAGCCACCTAATCAATATCGGAGGGCCGGATGGCCAACGATGGGGTAAACGATCCAGTCAATGCCGGACGCCGGCGCTTCCTGACCGCGACCACCGCCGTGGTCGGCGCAGTCGGGGCAGGTTTCGCAGCAGTTCCTTTCATCAAGTCATGGAATCCCAGTGCCAAGGCCCAGCTGGCCGGCGCACCGGTGAATGCCGACATCAGCGCGTTGCAGGAGGGGCAGCGCCTGGTCCTGGAGTGGCGAGGCCAGCCGATCTGGATCGTCAAGCGCTCCAAAGCGGTGCTCGAGGCGTTGCCGACGCTCGATGGCCGCCTGCGCGACCCCAAGTCCGAGAATGCGGACCAGCAGCCGGATTATGTGCGCAAGGCCAACCCGGAGCTGCGCTCGATCAAGCCGGAAATCTCGGTGCTGGTCGGCCTGTGCACCCACCTGGGCTGCTCGCCGGAAATGGCCGCCGAGATCAAGCCCGAGCCGTATGACCCGGAATGGAAGGGTGGCTACTTCTGCCCCTGCCACAAGTCGCGCTTCGATATGGCCGGACGCGTGTTCCAGGGCGTGCCGGCGCCGACCAACCTGGTCGTGCCACCACACCACTACGCCGACGACAACACCATCGTCATCGGCGTCGATCCGAAGGGGGCGGCGTAATCATGGCTGACAACATCCTCGTCCGCGCCGCCAATGGCGTGATGGGCTGGGTCAACGACCGCGCCCCGGCGCTGATGCCGATGTACCGGAAGCACATGTCCGAGTACTACGCGCCGAAGAACTTCAACATCTGGTACATCTTCGGCGTGCTGTCGATGGTGGTGCTGGTCAACCAGATCGTCACCGGCATCTTCCTCACCATGCATTACAAGACCAGCGCGGCGGAAGCCTTCGCCTCGGTCGAGTACATCATGCGCGACGTGGAGTGGGGCTGGCTGATCCGCTACATGCACAGCACCGGCGCCTCGCTGTTCTTCATCGTCGTCTACCTGCACATGTTCCGCGGGCTGATGTACGGCTCCTACAAGAAGCCGCGCGAGCTGGTCTGGATCCTGGGCATGCTGATCTACCTGGCGCTGATGGCCGAAGCCTTCATGGGCTACGTGCTGCCGTGGGGCCAGATGTCGTTCTGGGGCGCGAAGGTCATCATCTCGCTGTTCGGCGCGATCCCGGTGATCGGCAACGGCCTGACCGAGTGGATCATGGGCGACTACTTGCCGTCCGACGCCACCTTGAACCGCTTCTTCGCCCTGCACGTGATCGCGGTGCCGCTGGTGCTGCTGCTGCTGGTGGTGCTGCACCTGGGGGCGCTGCACGAGGTGGGCTCCAACAACCCCGACGGCGTGGAGATCAAGAAGGGCCCGAAGGGCAACCGCTGGTCGCCGACCGCGCCGGCCGATGGCGTGCCGTTCCATCCGTATTACACGGTGAAGGACACCTTCTACGTGTTCGCGATGATGGTCATCGCCGCCTTCATCATCTTCTTCGCCCCGGCGTTCGGCGGCTGGTTCCTCGAGCACGACAACTTCACCGAGGCCAACAGCCTGGTGACCCCGGCGCACATCAAGCCGGTGTGGTACTACACGCCCTACTACGCGATGCTGCGGGTGATCCCGCACAAGCTCAGCGGCGTGCTGGTGATGTTCGGTGCCATCGCGATCCTGTTCCTGGTGCCGTGGCTGGACCGCGCCAAGGTCAAGTCCTACCGCTACCGCGGTCTGCTGTCCAAGCTGCTGCTGTTCGGCTTCGCCATCAGCTTCGTGTGGCTGGGCAAGATCGGTGCGGGCCCGGGTACCGACCCGGTGGAGACCATCATCGGCCGTTTCCTGACCGCGTATTACTTCCTCTTCTTCCTGACCATGCCAGTGTGGACCAAGCTGGACAAGACCAAGCCGGTGCCGGAGCGGGTGACGACGCATGACTAAGAAATGGATTGCCTTGCTGGCATCGGCCGCTGCCGCGCTCCTGTTCTCGGCCACCACCTTCGCCGCCACCGAAGGCGCGCTGCAGCAGGCCGGCAACGACCTGTCCGACCAGGCATCGCTGCAGCGTGGTGCGCAGGCCTACATGAACTACTGCTCGGGCTGCCATTCGCTGAAATACCTGCGTTACTCGCGCATGGCGTCGGACCTTGGCCTGACCGAGCAGCAGGTCATGGACAACCTGAATTTCACCGGTGCCAAGTTCGGTGAGCAGATCCATGTCGCCATGACCAAGGCGCAGGGCGAGAAGTGGTTCGGCAAGATGCCGCCGGACCTGAGCCTGATCGCGCGCGTGCGCCAGAGCGACTGGGTCTACACCTATCTCAAGTCGTTCTACCTGGACGAGTCGCGGCCGCTGGGCTGGAACAACAAGCTGTTCCCGAACGCCTCCATGCCCAACCCGCTGTGGGAGCTGCAGGGCCTCCAGCATGCCGAGTTCGGCGAGCCCGACGCGGCCGGCGAGCGGCACCCGGAGCGGCTGGTGGTGACCAGTCCGGGCAAGGTGACGCCGCAGGAGTACGACCAGACCGTGCGCGACATCACCAATTTCCTGGAGTACGCGGGCGAGCCGGCCGCACTCAAGCGCCAGAGCCTGGGCGTGTGGGTGGTGCTGTTCCTGGCGCTGCTCTCCTTCCTGGCTTACCTGCTCAAGAACGAGTACTGGACCGACGTGCATTGACGTGAGGGTGGGTCCCGGACCGGTGCGGGGGCAGGTTCCCCGGCACTTGGCATCGGCACCGGCTGACTGCACACTCAGGGAAGGTGGCGACCGCGGGCGCTGGGCCCGCGGCGCCGTAAGGCTGGCGGATGCCGGCCCTTGGAGAGCCCTTGATGGCGGCGAGTGTGCGCATGCGAAATACCCTGACGTTGTTCTCGGCCAATGACGATGTCCTGTGCCATCGGGTGCGGCTGGTACTGGCCGCGAAGGGCGTCACCTACGATCTGGTCCCGGTCGATCCACAGAATCCGCCGGAAGACCTCATCGACCTCAATCCCTACCATTCGGTGCCGACCCTGGTCGAGCGCGAGCTGGTGCTCTATGCGGCCTCGGTGGTCAGCGAGTACCTGGACGAGCGCTACCCGCATCCACCGCTGATGCCGGTGGACCCGTTGTCGCGGGCGCGCCTGCGCCTGGCGATGTTGCGCATCGAGCACGACTGGGTGCCCCAGGTGCAGGCGATCCAGCTGGGCAACAAGAGCCAGGCTGAAGCCGCCCGCAAGCGGCTGAAGGAGCTGGTGGCGCAGTCGGTGCCGCTGTTCAAGGCATCCAAGTTCTTCCTCAATCCGGAAATGAGCCTTGCCGACTGCGCGATGGCGCCGATCATCTGGCGGCTCGAGGCACTGGGCATCGCGCTGCCCAAGGACGGCAAGGCCATCGAGGACTACGGCAACCGCATCTTCCGCAACCCGGGTTTCATCCGCAGCCTCACCGAACAGGAAAAGAAGCTGCGCGACCTGCCGGCCTGACGCATCTGCTGTATGCAGACTTATCGATCACCGCCGCAGGGCGGTGACGGCACCCGATGCCGCGTACACTTGCCCCATGAGTGAAGAATCTTTCCGCATGAGCAGCCATCGCCCCTACCTGTTGCGGGCGCTGGTGGAGTGGATCAACGACAACGGCATGACCCCGCACATCATGGTCGACGCCGGCGTGCCCGGCGTGCAGGTGCCGGCCAGCGCCGTAAAGGACGAGCGGGTCGTGCTGAACATCGCCGAGCGCGCGGTGATGCGGCTGCACATCGACAACGATGCGGTGAGTTTCACCGCGCGTTTTTCCGGCGTCAGCTTCCCGGTGAACGTGCCGATCGCCGCGGTGCTGGCGGTGTATGCGCGCGAAACCGGGCAGGGCATGGCATTGCCCGATGACATTCCCGGCAATGATGGGCCGGAGCCGCACGACGACGACACCCCGCCGCCCACGCCACCGGATCCGCCGCAGCCCTCGGGCAAGCGCCCGTTCCTGCGGGTAGTGAAATGAACCCACCGCCGCCGCCAGGCGGCGGTTTCGTTTGCATGGCAGCGCGGATCGCGCCGCGTGCCGGCGTCAGATGTCCTCCGCCTCGTCGCGCGGCTGCAGCATGCTGACCCGGGCGCTGGCCGGGCCGACGAAGGACACCAGCTGCCTGCCGCGCAGCACCATGCGCCCGCTATGGCGCTCGACGCCATCGTAGGAATAATCGAAGCGGAAACTGCGCTCGAAGCCCAGCCAGCCGCTGGGCAGCCGGCACAACCGCAGCCCGGTGGCATGTACGCTCTGGTCCAGCCACTGCACGTCCGCCGCCTGGCAGGCGTTGCGGCCCAGTTCGGTCGCGCGTTCGGCCGCGGCCCGGGACGCATCCCAGAAGGCATAGCCGATGGCGCCGAGGATCATCAGGATCAACAAGGTAGGCATGGCGCCACTTTAGGCGGCCGCGCGCAAAAGCGGAACCACGCCCGATGCAATGGGCGCGCGTGCCACGCGACGATCGCGGCGCGTAGCCGGGCGTGCGCCGGGCTGTTCAGCGCTCGCTGGCCGCCGCATCCACCGGCGTCGGTGCCGGTGCTTCCACCAGCTTCAGCAGTGCCGCCCAGTCCTGGCGGTTGAAGTCGCACTCCTCCTCGCGGCCGGGCGAGCACGCGGGCTCCAGCGTCAACGGCTGCGGGTCGGCCGGCGCCGGCATGAGCAGGCGTCCGGTCCGGCCCAGCGGCAGCTTGCGCATCACCACCGTGTTGGCGACGTTGCCGCCTACCAGATACAGGGTCTGGTCGCCGCCGGCATTGGCGGCCACGACCACTTCGCAGTGCGATTTCCAGCGGTCGGCGCCGCCACCGTCCAGGGCCTGCGCCAGGCCCGCGTAGCTGAGCGGCCTGCTGCGTTCGCGCAGGAAGCACAGCAGGTCGCCCGGCGCGGGCTTTTCCTGCATCGGATCGGTGAGCCGGTAGGGGCGGGCGGCGGCGCCACCGCGGCGGGCGGCACGGATGTAGTCGATATGCCGGGGAGAGCGGGTGAAGCCCGGCACGCCGGCACGCGTCATTACCCAGGAAACGAATGCGGCCGACCAGGGATTGTCGACCAGGAACGCACGGCAATCGTTATCGGTGGTGCGCTCGCCGGGCAGTGCCATGCAACTGTGGGCGCCGGGCAGGGCGGCCATCGGCGACAGCGTGCCGCTCTCGCGCCAGTAGCCGGCCACCCGCTGCCACGCGACCAGGCCATCGTCGGCCAGGCTGCCGCTCTCGGCCTCGGTGATGGCGAGGCTGGCGATGCGCCCGTCGCGATCGATGAAAGGGCGGTACCAGAGACGGTGTTCGTCGCACGCGGCGCGGATGACCGCCTTGGCGGTTTCGCCCACGCCATAGCGCGGCGGGATGTCACAGACTTCCACCGCCGCGGCTGGCAGGGCGGGCAATGACAGCGCACAGCAGAGCAGGAAGCGGTGGGCCACGGCGGGTTTCCTTCGGGCATGCATGCGAGCCTTGCAGAGCCGCGCGTGGCGGTGCCGTGAAATCAGCGCGGCGGTGGGCCCAGCTTCAGCGACAGGTCGATCGCCTGCACATGCTTGGTCAGTCCACCGATGGAAACATAGTCGACCCCGTCCTCGGCGATCGCGCGCAGCCCGTCCAGGCCGACGCTGCCGGAAACCTCCAGTGGAATGCGCTTCGCGGGCGCCTGGCTGGCGGCGATGCGTACCGCATCGCGGCGCATGGCCGGGCTGAAGTCGTCGATCAGGATGCGGTCGCAACCGACGGCCAGCGCCTCTTCCAGCTGCGCCAGGTCCTCCACCTCGACCACCAGCGGCAGCGCCGGTTGCTGCGCGCGCGCGGCGCGTACCGCGGCGGTCAACGAGCCGGCGGCGCGGATGTGGTTCTCCTTCAGCATCACCATGTCGAACAGGCCGATGCGGTGGTTGTCGCCGCCGCCGCAGCGCACCGCGTACTTCTGCGCCAGGCGCAGGCCGGGCAGGGTCTTGCGGGTGTCGAGGATGCGTGTCCCGGTGCCGGCCACGGCCGCGACATGGCGCGCGGTGGTGGTGGCGGTGGCCGACAGCGTCTGCATGAAATTCAGCGACGTGCGCTCGGCGCTGACCAGGGCGCGGCTGCAGCCCTGCAGCGTGGCCAGCACGGTGCCGGCGGCGACCTGCTCGCCCTCCCGCACCCGCCAGTCGATCCTGACCTGCGGATCGAGCGCGCGGTGGGTGGCGTCGAACCAGGGGCGGCCGGCGATCACCGCGTCCTGCTTGCACAGCAGGTAGGCGCAGTCGGCGGTATCGGGCAGCAGCGCGGCGGTGACGTCGCCGCTGCCGATGTCCTCGGCCAGGGCGCGGGCGACGTCGGCGTCGATCTGCTCCTGCGGCGGAGCGGCCGGCGGCTGCGGCAGCATCACTTGCCCGGGAAACCGTCGATCTGCGCGGTGGCGATGGCCTCCTCGGGCAGCAGCACCGGGATGCCGTCCTCGACCCGGAACACCTGCCTGCGGTCGCGGGTGACCAGCGCCTCGCGCAGCGGTTCTGCCTGCGCGCTGCCGTCGGCGCGGCTGACGCCGCCGGCGGCGATGGCGCGGTTCAGCGCTTCCAGTCCGGCACTGTCCAGCAGGGCCAGCGGCTGGCGGGTGTCGGGCGAGACGAGCAGGTCGAGCAGTTTGCGGTCCATCGGGTCGTGGTCTTGCGTGGAAGATGGCTAGAATACGTCTTTGCAGCAGGTGACGGCCAATGACCCCCAATTCCTCCGCGCCGCTCGTCGGCATCGTGATGGGTTCCCGTTCCGACTGGGAAACCATGCAGCACGCGGCCCAGAAGCTCGACGCGCTGGGTGTGCCCTATGAAGTGAAGGTGGTTTCGGCGCATCGCACGCCGGACGTGCTGTTCACCTATGCCGAACAGGCCGGCCCGCGCGGGCTGCGCGCGATCATCGCCGGCGCCGGCGGCGCCGCCCACCTGCCGGGGATGATCGCGGCCAAGACCGCGGTGCCGGTGCTGGGCGTTCCGGTGCAGTCCAAGGCACTGAACGGCATGGATTCGCTGCTGTCGATCGTGCAGATGCCGGCCGGGATCCCGGTGGCGACATTCGCCATCGGCAATGCCGGCGCGTCGAACGCGGCGCTGTTCGCGGCGGCGATGCTGGCGCCGGCGCAACCGGCCATCGGCCAGGCGCTGGAGGCATTCCGCGCGCGCCAGACCGCCGACGTGATGGCCGCCGACGATCCGCGCCAATGACCACGGTCGGCATCCTCGGCGGTGGGCAGCTGGCCCGCATGATGGTCCTGGCCGGTGCGCCGCTCGGCCTGCGCTTCGTGGTGTTCGATCCCGCCGCCGACGCCTGCGCCGGGCAGCTGGCGCCGCTGCAGGTCGGGGCGTTCGACGACACCGCCGCGCTGGCCGAGTTCGCCGCACGGGTGGACGTGGTCACCTTCGATTTCGAGAACGTGCCGGCCGCCAGCGCGCGCTGGCTGGCCGAGCGCAGGCCGGTGTTTCCCAACCCCGCCGCGCTGGCGGTGGCGCAGGACCGGCTCAGCGAGAAATCCCTGTTCCAGGAGCTGGGCATTCCGCTGCCGCCGTTCGCCGATATCCGCAGCCGCGACGAGCTGGCGGCGAAGGCCGCCGAGTTCGGCATGCCCTGCATCCTCAAGACGCGCCGGCTCGGGTACGACGGCAAGGGCCAGTTCCGCATCCGCGGCGAGGCCGACATCGACGCCGCCTGGCAGGCGCTGGGCGCCCAGGTGGACGCGACCGGCCTGATCCTGGAGGGCTTCGTCGCCTTCGACCGCGAGGTCAGCGTGGTGGCCGTGCGTGGCCGCGATGGCGAGTTCCGCGCCTGGCCGCTGACCGGCAACTGGCACGTCGATGGCGTGCTGTCGGCGAGCCTGGCGCCGGCCCCCGCGGGCGCGGCCCAGCACGAAGCGGCCATCGGCTATGCGCGCCGGGTGGCCGAGCGGCTCGACTACGTCGGCGTGTTCGCGCTCGAACTGTTCTGCCGCGGCGACGAGCTGCTGGCCAACGAGATGGCACCGCGCGTGCACAACTCCGGCCACTGGACCAGTGACGGCGCGGAAACTTCGCAGTTCGAGAACCATCTGCGCGCGGTGCTGGGCCTGCCGCTGGGCGACACCCGGGTGCTGGGCCACGCCTGCATGCTCAACTGGCTCGGCCGGATGCCGGATGCGCGTGCCGTACTCGCCGAGCCCGCCGGCCACTGGCACGATTACGGCAAGCAGCCGCGCGAAGGCCGCAAGGTGGGCCATGCCAACCTGCGCGACGACGATGCCGCGGCATTGGCCGACGCGCTGGAGCGGGTGGGGCAGGCGCTTGCCCGGCCGGCGCAGGTCGAACCGGTGGTGCGCGCGCTGCGCGGCCGCTGACCGCGCCAGCGCCGGGATCCACGGCGTGGCGGTGCGCTCCCGTGCGCACCGCCGCGACCGGTCGGGTGGTAGCGTGGCGGCTCCTTCCCTCGGAGTGGCCACCATGCTGGACTGGAACGCATACCGTCGCGAGCTGAAGGGGCGTATCGGCGAGCTGGGCAAGCTCTCGCCCGATACGCTCAAGGGCTACATGACGCTGAGCGGTGCCGGCGCGCAGACCGCGCACCTGGGTGCCCGGACCCGCGAGCTGATCGCCCTGGCGGTGGCGGTGACGACCCGCTGCGACGGCTGCATCACCACCCATGTCGACGCGGCGCTGAAACAGGGGGCGAGCCGCGAGGAGATCGCCGAGGCGCTGGGCGTGGCGGTCGCGCTCAATGCCGGTGCCGCGCTGGTGTTCTCGGCGCGGGTGCTGGACGCGGTGGACGCCCACGGCTGAAGCGATCCGGGCCGCGGCCGGGTCGGTCGCGGGCGGTGACGCCCGCGCAGGCCCACCGGCGCGCTCAGCGCAGCCGGGCGCCGACGAAATCCCAGTTCACCAGCTTCCAGAACGCCTGCAGGTAGCGCCCGCGGTCGTCCTGGAAGTCGGTGTAATAGGCGTGCTCCCACAGGTCGCAGCCCAGCAGGGGCGTGCTGTCCCCGGTCAGCGGCGTGTTGGCGTTGCGGGTGGTGACGATGGCCAGGCGGCCGTCCGGATGCTGCACCAGCCACGCCCAGCCGGAACCGGCCAGGGCCAGTGCCGCGCGGTTGAATTCCTCGCGCAGTTTCTGGGTGTCGCCGAACTGGCGGGCGATCAGGTCGGCCAGCGCGCCGTGCGGCTCGCCGCCGGCCCGCGGGTGCAGGCACTGCCAGTAGAAAGCGTGGTTCCAGGCCTGCGCGGCGGCTTCGAACAGGCTGCCCTGGCTGGCGCGGACGATCTCCTCCAGTGCCAGGCCCTCCAGTTCGGTGCCGGCGATGCGGGCGTTGACGGCTTCGATCTCGGCGCGCTGGTGGTGGCCGTGGTGCAGGTCCAGTGTCGCCGCGGTGAGATGCGGCTGCAGGGCGTCGCGGGGATAGGGCAGGTCGGGCAGTTCGACGGGCATGGTCCGTTTCTTTTCGGTCTGGGGCGCCGGCAGCCGGCTGGCTCGGCTTACAATCGGCAGCCACGGGGGAAGAGTCTATCCGACCGGACAGGCCGTTCCTTCGCAGCAGCTGGGAGATTGCAATGGCGGTGATGGAGCAAATCCAGGCGGAGGTGGAGCAGCATCCCCTCGTCCTGTTCATGAAAGGGACGCCGCAGTATCCGATGTGCGGGTTCTCCAGCCGGGCCGTACAGGCGCTGCTGGCGGCGGGCGCGGTCAACCTGCGCACCGTCAACGTGCTCGAGCTGCCCGAAGTGCGCGCCAACCTGCCGCGCTATTCCAACTGGCCGACGTTTCCGCAGTTCTTCATGCATGGCGAACTGATCGGCGGCTGCGACATCATCCTGGAACTGCTGGAGTCGGGCGAGCTCAAGCGCATCGTCGCCGAGGCGGGCCAGGCATGAGCGCGCAATCGATCGACGCCGGCAACGCGCCGGCCCCGGGGTCGCGCCTGGACGGGCGCGTCGTGCTGGTCGCCGGTGCCGCCGGCGGCCTCGGTGCGGCGGCGTCGCGGGCCTGCGCCGCGGCCGGCGCCACCGTGGTCCTGCTCGGGCGCAAGGTCGCCAAGCTCAACCGCGTCTATGACAGTGCCGCGCAGCTCGGTCCCGAGCCGCTGCTGTATCCGTTGGACATGGAGGGCGCCTCGCCCGATGACTACGCCGAACTGGCCGCGCGGCTGGCGTCGGAAGTCGGCCGGCTGGATGGCCTGCTGCACTGTGCGGCCGACTTCGCCGGGCTCACGCCCTTCGCGCTCGCGGACCCGGCGGCATTCGCGCGCGCCATCCATGTCAACCTGACCGCCCGCGCCTGGCTGACCCAGGCCTGCCTGCCGCTGTTGCGCCAGCGCGAAGATGCGGCGGTGGTGTTCGCGCTGGACGACCCGCAGCGGGTCGGCCAGGCCTACTGGGGCGGCTATGGCGTGGCCCAGTATGGCCTGCGTGGCCTGCTCGATACCCTGCACCACGAACTGCGCAGCGGTCCGGTGCGGGTCAGCGGGTTGCAGCCGCGGCCGATGCGCACGCCGCTGCGGGCGCGCGCCTTCACCCACGAAACCGACTACGCGCCGGTCGACCCGGCGGCCTGCGCCGATGCCTGCGTACAGCTGCTGGCCGCCGATGGCGCGGCCTGGCGCGGCAAGGTGCTGGAACTGCACGGGTGACGATCCTCTCCGCCGCGCTGCTGCTGTTCCTGATCCTGGACCCGCTGGGCAACATCCCGGTGTTCCTCAGCCTGCTCAAGCCGCTGGCGCCTCGCCGCCAGCGCGTGGTCCTGGTGCGCGAGCTGCTGATCGCGCTGGCCGTGCTGATGGCCTTCCTGTGGGGCGGCAAGTACGCGCTGGAGCTCATGCACCTGCGCCAGGAGTCGGTGGCCATCGCCGGCGGCATCGTGCTGTTCCTGATCGGCATCCGCATGATCTTCCCGCGGCCGGAAGGGCTGATGGGGGCGGTGCCGGACGGCGAGCCGTTCATCGTGCCGATGGCGATCCCGCTGGTGGCCGGGCCGTCGGGCATGGCGGCGGTCATGCTGATGGGCAGCAACGAGCCCGACCGGCTCGGTGAATGGAGCCTGGCACTGCTGCTGGCGTGGGGCGCCACGGCGGCGATCCTGATGTCGGCGACGCTGCTCTACAAGCTGCTCGGGGCGCGGGCGCTGACCGCGCTGGAGCGCCTCATGGGCATGCTGCTCGTCGCGATTTCCGTGCAGATGTTGCTAGACGGTGTCGCCACCTACCTGGCGTCCATCCCGTAAGTCTTTGATTCGATTGTGCCGCATTTGCTGCAATGCAAGATGGCTGTCTTGCTGCGGTCATATTTGGTGCTTACCGTGTTAACCTTATCTTAACCGTTGCGCATGTAACCGCCGCGGAAGGTACCCCCAGATTCAAGCCGATCAGGCGCCCGGTGGCCCCGGGGCTGATGGATCGCGTTTTTTCCCAATCGCCAACTCGTATCGAGGCTACCCAGAATGAACCACCCTCGCATCCGGATGTCCAAGCTTGCCCTTGGTCTCGTTGCCGCTCTCGCGGCCGCGCCGGCTTTCGCACAGAGCACCTCCGCCGGCGTCGGCGGCCTGGTCACCAACAACGGCGGTTCGCCGGTGGCCGGTGCCGAAGTCACCATCACCCACGTCGAGTCGGGCACGGTCAGCCGCGCCACCACCGATGCGTCGGGTCGTTACAACGCGCGCGGCCTGCGCGTGGGTGGTCCGTACACCATCACCGTGACCAAGCCGGGTGAGGGCACCAAGACCGAAGAGGGTGTGTACCTGAGTCTGAACCAGGTTAATACGGTCAATACGGCACTGAGCGGCGATCTCGCCGCGACCACCCTGGAAGCCGTGCAGGTCATGGCGGTTGGCGGCGGCTCTGAGATCTTCAGTTCCAGCAAGATGGGCACTGGCACGAACCTGGCCCGCGAGCAGATCGAGGCGCTGCCCTCGATCAATCGCAACATCCAGGACTTCGTGCGCCTTGACCCGCGCATCAGCCAGAGCGACAAGTCGCGTGGCGAGTTGACCGTTGGCGGCCAGAACCCGCGCTACAACGCCATTCGCATTGATGGCGTGAACACCAGTGATACCTTTGGCCTGGAGTCGAACAATTTCCCGACCAAGCGCCAGCCGGTGTCGATGGATGCGATTGAAGCCATCAACGTCGATATTTCCAATTACGACACCACGATCACCGGCGCCACCGGTGCAGTGATCGATGCAGTGACCAAGTCCGGTACCAACGAATTCCATGGTTCGGTTTACGGCGTCTACCGCGACAAGGACATGGTTGGCGACAATCCGACCAACAATGCCCCGTTCAGCGGTTTCAACAAGGAAAAGACCTACGGTGCAACTTTTGGTGGCCCGCTGGTCAAGGACAAGCTGTTCTTCTTCGTGAACTACGAGAAGTTCGAGCAGGATCGTGCAGGCAGCTCGTTTGGTCCGGTCGGTTCGGGTGCGACCAACGAGGTGAACATCACCGCCGCGCAGATCGCCGAAGTGCAGCAGATCGCCAAGGATAAGTACGGCGTCGACATCGGCAGCTTCAACGCGCCGAGCAGCATCAAGCAGGAAATCGAAGAGTACGCGGCCAAGATCGACTGGAACATCAGCGACAAGCATCGCCTCTCGGCGCGTTTTTCGAAGCTTGAGCAGGTTGATCCGACGCTGGCTGGTTCCAGCAGCACCTCGCTGGGCTTGGACAGCCGCTGGTATGCGGTGAACAAGACCGTGGAGACCTCCGTCGCCCAGCTGTTCAGCGATTGGAGCGACAACTTCTCCACCGAATTCAAGGTCGGTCGCCGTACCTATGATTCGTTGAGTTCGGTCAATACCAAGATGCCGCAGATCAGCATCGGTTTCCGCACCAGCGCCACCGACAGCGACGTCGCTGCATCGCCCTACCTGAATTTTGGTGCAGACGAGTTCCGTCACGGCAACCAGATCAACACCACGACCGATACGGCTTACGGTGCCGGTACGTGGTACGTCGGTGACCATACCCTGAAGTTCGGCTTCGACTGGGAAAAGAACGACGTATACAACCTGTACGCGCAGAACATCTGGGGCTCGTACACGTTCTCCAGCATAGAGAACTTCCGCAATGGCCATTACGGCGACTACCGTCTGAACGCGCCGGTGCCGGGTCTGGGCATGGATTCGGTGGCTATGCGTTACAAGCACCGCAATACCGGCTTGTTCGTGCAGGACAGCTGGGCGGTGAACTACAACCTGACCCTGCTTTTCGGCCTTCGTGCGGACATCCCTTCGCTGGATGACGTGCCGATGCACAATGAGCTGGTCCAGAAGGTCTATGGGCTGGACAACCGGTACACGCTGGACAAGACCCTGCTGCAGCCGCGCTTCGGCTTCAACTACACCTTCGACAGCGAGCGCCCGACGCAGCTGCGTGGTGGCCTGGGCCTATTCCAGGGCGCTGCCGCGAACGTGTGGGTCGGCAATTCCTACCAAAACTCCGGTTTCGGTCTGATTGGTTACAACGCCTTCCCGAATGGTATCGCCGGCCTGACCCAGGCCCAGCGTGAGGAAATCTGGGCAAAGCTGCCGGTTTCGCTGGATGCGGACAATCCCACCACGCCGAATCCGGCCGCGGGTTACCAGATGATGGTCAACCTGATGGACAAGGGGATCGAGCAGCCGTCGGTATGGAAGGCCAACCTTGCGTTCGATACCGAGTTGCCGTGGCACGGCATCGTGGCATCTGCGGAACTGCTGCTGACCAAGGTCAACAATGCGCTGTACTTCCAGCGCCTGGACCTGGGGGCTCCGACCTACACGCAGGGTGTCGACGGTCGTAACCTGTACTGGAAGAATCTGTACGGCAAGGCGTCCGGCACGCGTGCAAACGGTGGTATCGTCAATGGCCAGACCATCGCGCAGATCGCTGACACCATTCCGGGCTACGAGAACGTGACCGGTTGGCACAACGATGGCGTGATCCTGTTGAAGAACACCGACAAGGGCCGCAGCAGCCAGTTCACCGTCAGTCTGAGCAAGCCGCTGGAAGACACTTGGGGCTGGATGGTGGGTTACACCTACACCGATGCGACGGAAGTCAATCCGCTGACGTCCTCGCGCGCCATTTCCAACTGGCAGAACATCGGTGTGTTCGACCCGAACGACGATGTCGCGTCGACGTCGAACTACGAGATCAAGGATCGCGTCACTGCATCGTTGACCTTCCGCAAGGCATTCTTCGGCAACTACAACACCACCATCACCGCGTTCTACGAAGGCCGCTCGGGTACTCCCTACAGCTGGCGTTACCTGAACGACATGAACGGTGATGGCTATACCAATGATCTGCTGTACGTCCCGGCAGGTTTGGGTGATGTGTTGTTCAGTGGCGGCGCAGCGATGGAGACCTCCTTCTTCGATTGGCTGAAGAAGAACCCCGAGCTGCTCGGCTATCAGGGGCGCGTTGCTCCGCGTAACAGCAGCCGCAACCCGTGGGTGAACAACTTCGACGTGCGTATCAGCCAGGAGCTGCCGGGCTTCTTCAAGGGCCACAAGTCGGAGATCTGGCTCGACATCATGAATGTCGGCAATCTGCTGAACAAGGATTGGGGCCACATTGCCTACCAGTCGCCGTATAGCGACATGCGCGCCGTCGAGTTCGTGGGCGTGGACAAGGCTACGGGCAAGTACGTGTACAACTTCGACGAAAGCAAGGTGTACAAGCGTTTCCTGACCGATCCGGAATCCCGTTGGTCGCTGCAGGTTGGTTTCCGCTACAAGTTCTGAGTGATCCACTGATCGGAACCAAACGGTAAAACGGCCGGGGCAACCCGGCCGTTTTCCTTTTCATGGGGGCAGCGCTACATTCGACCAACTGTGAAGACGGAACCGACGATGGAAATGACGAAAGAAGCGGTGGCGCGGGCGCTGCCGGTGCAGGATGCGCGGATCTACCCGCGCGGCGGTCTGGACGTATTGTCGCGGGCGGAGGTCGCGCGCCTGCGCGATGCATCCAGCGGCGGCATGCACGAGCTGCTGCGGCGCTGCGCGCTGGCGGTGCTCACCAGCGGCAGCGCGTCGGACGACCCGCGTGCGGCGCGCGACCTGTACCCCGATTTCGACATCCAGGTGGCGCAGCAGGACCGCGGCGTCCGCATCGACCTCACCAATGCGCCGGCGATGGCGTTCGTCGACGGCGAGATCATCCGCGGCATCGCCGAGCTGCTGTTCTCGGTGGTGCGCGACCTGGCCTACATGGCCATCGAGCTGGGGCCGGAGTATGCCTCGGACCTGGAGACATCCGAGGGCATCACCAACGCGGTGTTCGGCGTGCTGCGCAACGCCCGCATCCTGCAGCCGAGCGAGCCGAACCTGGTGGTGTGCTGGGGCGGTCACTCGATTTCCCGCGACGAGTACCTGTACACCAAGCAGGTCGGCTACGAGCTGGGGCTGCGCGGGCTGGACATCTGCACCGGCTGTGGCCCGGGTGCGATGAAGGGGCCGATGAAGGGCGCGACGATCGCCCATGCCAAGCAGCGCAGGACCAATACCCGCTACATCGGCATCACCGAGCCGGGCATCATCGCCGCCGAGTCGCCGAACCCGATCGTCAACCACTTGGTGATCATGCCGGACATCGAGAAGCGCCTGGAGGCGTTCGTGCGCATGGGCCACGGCATCATCGTGTTCCCGGGCGGCGTCGGTACCGCCGAGGAGATCCTGTACCTGCTGGGCATCCTGCTGCGCGAGGAGAACAAGGCGCTGCCGTTCCCGCTGATCCTCAGCGGCCCGACCATCGCCGCGCCGTATTTCGAGCAGATTGACCGGTTCATACGCATGACCCTCGGCGAAGAGGCAGCCAGCCGCTACGAGATCATCGTCGGCGACCCGGTCGCGGTGTCGCGGCGCATGACCCAGGGCATCAAGCGGGTGCGCGAGTACCGCCTGGCGCACAAGGATTCGTTCTTCTTCAACTGGTCGGTGGAGATTCCGCACGAGTACCAGCAGCCGTTCGTGCCGACGCACGAGGCGATGGCCGCGCTGGACCTGCACCACGGCCGTCCTGCGCCCGAACTGGCGGCGGATCTGCGGCGCGCGTTCTCCGGCATCGTTGCCGGCAACGTCAAGGAGGACAGCATGCAGCGGATCGAACGCTTCGGTCCGTTCAAGATCCACGGCGATCCGGACATGATGCAGGCGCTGGACGCGCTGCTGCGCGCCTTCGTCGAACAGCGCCGCATGAAGATCTCCGGCGAGTATCACCCCTGCTACCAGGTCGTGACCTGAGCCGGCGCGCCGCTGTGGCACGGGCCCGATACCGCTGCGCATCGGGCCTGGTCCGCCGCCGCTGCCGGCCCGCTGCCCGCACTCAGGCGGCCGGCACCCGCAGCGAGGCCAGGTAGCGCCGGTCGGCGATCTCCGTGTGGACGTCGCCGCCCATCATCTGCACCCGCGCGCGCAACGCCTGCAACCCCACGCTGTGGCCGCGGTGGATGCTGCTCGTGGCGGCGGGCAGGTCATTGCTGACCGTGATCCTGGCGCCCCCGGCTTCGGCCTGGATGGCGATCCGCAGCCTGCACGGCCCGGCGGAGGGTTCCACGCCATGGTGGATGGCGTTCTCCACCAGCGGCTGGATCGACAGGATCGGCACCTGCAGGTCGGGCAGCGCGTCCGGCAACGCCCATTCCACCTGCATCCGCGCGCCGAAGCGCAGCTGCTCGATGGCGATGTAGCGACGGGCCAGTTCCAGCTCCTCGCGCAGCGGGACCTGGCGCGAGTCGGTCAGGGCCGCGCGGAACAGATCGGCCAGGTCCAGCAGCAGCTGCTCGGCCTTCTGCGGTTGCTGATGCACGAGCGCAGCCCCGGTATTGAGCGTGTTGAACAGGAAGTGCGGATGGATGCGCGCCTGCAGGGCCTCCAGTTCCGCCTGTTTGGCGCGCAATGCCAGTTGCCGGACGCGCCAGTGGTTCTGGAAGGCCAGCAATACCAGCAGCCCGGCGACCAGCGCCAATGCCAGCGCGCGCAGCACGAACAGGGCGCCTTCGTGATCCCCCTCGACGTGGCGGAAGCTCATCAGCGTCCAGGCGGCCAGTGCCATCAACAGGGTGGTGACCAGCAGCACGCCCAGGCAGGCCCATGCCAGCGGCTGGGGACCGAGCCGGCCCAGCACCGGGCGAAGCAGGTGGACCAGGGCCAGGGTGCCGAGGGTCGCCCACTGGATGCCCAGCGATGCCAGCCCGAACAGCACCAGCCGGTCGTCCACCGGTGCCGGCGACAGGGCAAGCAGCGCGGCCAGTGCCTCGCCGGCGAGGACCACCGCGATCAAGGTCGAGGGGCTGAGCAGGATGTCGATCGGGCGATGGGGATGCGGCACGGCACCAGCCTGGGCGGGGAACCGAGATCATAGCCAGCGCGGGCTACCGCTGGCGCCCGTGATCGGTCCGCTCGTCGCCTTTGTATGGAACGGAGCGCTTGCAGGGCTTACTGTCGGGCCGGACAATCATGGGGAGTGTCATGTCGCGACGGGATGCTGGAACTCCGCGGCCATCGGCAGGGGCGGGGTTCACCTTGATCGAACTGATGGTGACGGTCGCCGTGCTGGCGATCATCGCCGCGATCGCCGTGCCTGCCATGCAGGGGCTGGTCGCCGCCAATCGCCTCAGCGCCGCATCCACCGAGCTGGTCACCGCCCTGCAGTTGGCGCGTTCGGAGGCCATCCGCCGCAATGCGGCTGTCACCGTATGCGGCAGCGACAATGGTACGAGCTGCGCCAGCACGACCGACTGGAGCCGGTGGATCGTGACCGGTCGCGACACTACCAGTGGCAGCGACGAGGTGATCCGCGATTCGTCGGTCACGGGCGACATGCAGGTCGCCGGCCCGGCCGCCGGCATCCGTTTCCGCCCGACGGGCCTGCTCGATGCGCAGGCCAGCATGACGGTCTGCCTGCCGGTCAGCAGCGTCGGCGACAACCAGCGCGTCGTGACCATGATGGTCGGCGGCGCAGTCACCACCAGCAAGCACAACGGAGCTGGAGCATGTCCATGAACAGCGCTGTCCGCGGTCCGGTCCACGGTCCACGCCGATCGCCGGGGCGGCGGTTGCCCCGCCGGCAGCGTGGCGTCAGCCTGCTGGAAGTCATGATCTCGGTGCTGATCCTCGGCGTTGGCCTGCTCGGCATCGCCGCGATGCAGGCACTCGCGCTGCGCGGCGGGCAGGGCTCGCTGGAGAGCAGCCAGGCGGTCATGCAGACCACGTCGATCGCCGAGGCGATGCGCGCCAACCGGCTCAATGCGGGCAACTATGCGATGGCCATGACCTGTACCGCAGGGTCCGGCGGAAGCCTGGCACAGAACGATCTGGCGGCCTGGATCAACGCGCTCAAGCGCACCATCGGCACGGTCGGCGATAGCAGCACCTGCGGCAGGATCGAGGCGCTGGGCAATAATCGTTTCCGGATCACGGTGCAGTGGGACGACCAGCGCGCCGGCGGCAGCAGTACCCGTCAGGTGGCCACCGAGGTGCGCATATGAGCCGCTTTGCTTACCGTGCGGGTCGCCGGCATTCGGGCGGCTTCAGCCTGATCGAACTGATGATCGCGCTGGTGCTGGGGTTGCTGGTGCTGGGCGCGGCATTCGTCGTGTTCCAGTCCAACCAGAACTCGTACCGTGCCAATGAAGGGCTGAACCGCATCCAGGAGAGCGCGCGGGTTGCCTTCGAGGTGATGTCGCAGGACATCCGCTCGGCCGGCGGTTCGGCGTGTTCCACGGCCTCGGTCGTGGAAACCTCCGGCGCCCAGTCCAACGCGTTCCGCGACACTCCGATTACCGGTAACGCCACCCAGTTGACCGTGGTCTCGGGCGAGGATGCGGCCTACAAGGTCACCGCTTCGACCGCCACCTCGGTCACCCTGGATTCAACGCAGGTGTCCGATGCCACGGACAAGTTCAAGGTCGGCGACTGGCTGCTGCTGTGCAACGCGCGCAAGAGCTTCGTGGTGCAGGCCACGAGCGTCAGCAGCAGCACCCTCGGGTTCGCCGCGCTGCCGGGCGGCTACAACCCGGGCAATGACCGATATGCGCCACCCTCGTCCGTGGTGGTGGGGCGGTTGCGCAGCGCGCGCTGGTTCGTGGCCGCCAATGGTCGTGGTGGCAATTCGCTCTATGTCTCGCGCTTCGGCGGTGCCGCCGAGGAAGTCACCGATGGCGTGCAGTCGATCGCCTTCTCGTACCTGCAGCAAGGGGGCACCAGCTATACGGCCACGCCCGCCGACTGGTCCTCCGTGATCAGTGTGCGTGCGGACATGGTGCTCAAAGGGCGTGACGTGGATGGCAGTGCGCTGACCCGCAATTCCTCCAATATCTTCAGTCTCCGGAGTCGTACGCTATGAGTCCTTGCATCGGCGCGGGCGGCCCCGGCCTGGCGGCGAGCCGGGCGCAGCAGGGCATCACCTTGCTGGTGGTGATGATATTGCTGCTGATACTTTCGGTGCTGGGTATCGCGATCCTGCGCAGTTCGGCCATGCAGGAGCGCATGAGCGCCAACATGCGCGACCGCAGCCTCGCCTTCCAGGGCGCCGAAACGGCCTTGCGCTATGCGCAGGACGTCGTGCTGGCCGGAAATTCCGCCTGGGAGGCGGGAACGATCCCGGCCGCTGCCGATTGCACCGGCACCAGCGTCTGTCCGACCGGCGCCAGCCCGGTCTGGGCGAACCTGCCCGCGGGCACATACGACACCCGGCTGGCTGCGCCGCCGCAGTACTGGATCGAGTACCTGGGCGTCGGCCCCGGCTACAAGGGGAACTGCGACAGCATCCCGCTGTCACCGGACTGCAAGAGCCCGCTTTTCCGTATCACCGCACGCAGTCGTTCCGCCGGGCGGGCGGATGTCCTGCTGCAGGCCACTGTCGCCAGTCGCACTCCATCGCCGGGGCAATGATCATGAAGCGCAAGCATTTCAAGCATGGGACGTCGCAGCCGGCCGTGCGCCAGTGGTGGGCGGGTCCTGCCGCGTTCCTGGCCAGCATGCTGGCCCTGCCGGTCAACGCCGGCATCGTAATTCCCGATGACCCGCTGACCACGGCGGCGCGCGTCGCCCCCAACATCCTGTTCATCCTGGATGACTCGGGGTCGATGGCCTGGCGCAACATGAACAACCAGGACGTCACCCAGATCACTGGCCCTGGCTCGTTCAGCAGCCGGCCCGATGCCGACGGTGTGTCCACGGGTACCAGCGTCACCAGCGAGACGCTGGACAACTCCAAGTTGTACATGCAGAGCTATGCGACCAACACGCTGTATTACAACCCGGCGGTGACCTACAAGCCGTGGATGGATGCCGATGGCAATCGGCTGACGGGCGGCATGAGCTATACGGGTGTCTACAGTGATGGCCTCGTGGTGACGCATTCCGGCGCCGGGACCAATGGCGGTTCGAAGGATCTGTCGGCCAACATCCAGACGTTCTACGTGCCGCAGAACACCGCCAATACCAGTGCGTCCTATCTCTCCAGCGTGTCCAATTACTACCGCTACCAGATCCTGCCCGGCAACGGCGGAATCATGCGCGGTGTCTATGGCACGGTGGTGACCACCGCCAGGCAGACGGTGCAGGTGGGGGGCAGCAATACAGCCACCGGCACCCTTTCCAACAACACGGCCGTCGACAACCGGCTGGCCTCCGTGTCCGCGGACGTGGTGCTTGAGATTACCATCGAGAACACCAGCTCGAACAATTCCCGGACCCTCAACTACTCGGTTTACGACCCCTCCGGCAATACCGTCTGCTCCGGCATTTCCAGGCCCAACAGTTCCGGATTCTGCCAGGTGCCCGCGACCGTCGCCGGCCAATACACGGTCAGGGTGCAGCGCGCGACCAACAACAGCACTGGCTACCAGATTTCCGCGCAGCGCTACACCACCAACAGCTGTGATGGACAGAACAGCGGCTATGGCTGGATCGACTGCACTGCGGCGCTGCCTGCATCGCGTACGGGGTCGGGTAATACGGTGGCGGACGAGAAGGCCAACTTTGCCACGTGGTATTCCTATCACCGCACCCGCACCAAGGCGGCCAAGGCCGGCGCCGCCGAGGCATTCAGTCCCTTGAACAGCAAGGTGCGCGTCGGGTTCCGCACCATCTGGGGGCGCAACACGTTCGACATCCCGGTCCGTGATGGCAACGACGGACGCTTCGTCAACAACGTGGCCGATCCCAGCGTGGCCGGCAGCACCAACACCACCTCCCGCTCCACCTGGTACAACCGCCTGTTCGCCGCCGGTGCCAGCAACGGCACGCCGCTGCAGCAGGCGCTGGACGATGCCGGTACCTATTTCAGTCGCTCCGATTCGAGCGGTCCGTATGGCCCGGAGGCGGGCAGCGACCAGCTTTCCTGCCGGCAGAACTTCGCGATCCTGACCACCGACGGTTACTGGAACACCTCCACGGTCGACAGCGGCAACGCCGACGGCACCAGTGGCAGCACCATCAAGGGGCCCAAGGGCAAGACCTATACGTACACGGCGGCTGCGCCGTTCAGCGACAGCTATTCCAGGACCCTGGCCGACGTGGCGATGAGGTACTGGAAGACGGATCTGCGCACCGAAGACTACATGGGTAACACGACCCGGCCGGACAACAACAATGTGCCGACGACCGACGCCGATCCCGCGTTCTGGCAGCACATGGTCACGTTCGGCATCTCCATCGGCCTGAAGACCACCATGGGCTGGTCCAGTGTTGAGAGCGTACCCGCCAACCCGGCCTGGCCGGACCCGGATACCGCCAACCCCGGCACGGACAACGCACGACGCATCGACGATCTGCTGCATGCGGCGGTCAACGGCCATGGCCAGTTCGTGTCCGCATCCAGTCCTTCCGAGTTCACTGCCGGCCTGGGCAAGGCGCTTGCGGCGATCGCCCAGCGCACCGGGTCGTTCTCCAACGTCGCCACCAACTCCGCATCGCTCAATGCAGGTTCCAGGGTGTTCAGCGCCAGCTACGTCTCCGGCACCTGGACCGGCACCGTGAAGGGGCAGCCGGTAACGCGTGATGGCCTCGGTGCGGGCTGGACGTCCAGCATCCCGTCGCTGGCGGCCCGCAAGGTATTCACTTCCACCACGACGGATGCAGGTGCGACTTTTCCCACGGCCAGTCAGCAGACGGCATTGGCCCGCGTGGGTGGGCCGGCCGACTACGCGGTGACCGGGGCGGACAACGCCGCATACATCAAGGGAGACACCAGTCGAGAGGAGCGCAATGGTGGCCTGCTGCGCAACCGGCCCAGTACCGTGTTGGGTGACATCGTCGGCTCCTCCCCGTTCTACGTCCCGGAGACGAATACCCTGTACGTGGGGGCCAACGACGGCATGCTGCATGCTTTCGATGGCACCAGCGGCCAGGAGTTGTTCGCCTATGTGCCCCGCATCATCAATTTCACCCAGCTCGCCACCCTGAGCCGGGGTGATTATTCGCACAAGTTCTTCGTCGATGGTCCGGTGGTTGTCACCGAGCGCGCGTTGACACCCAACAAGAACATTCTGGTGGGCAGCCTGGGTAGGGGAGGCAAGGGCGTCTTTGCGCTTGATGTATCCGCACCGGCGTCGGCCACCGCGACGAGCGTGGCTCTATGGGAACGTCAGGACACCCCCGGTGGCAACATGGGCCAGGTGCTGGGCAGGCCCATCCTGGCCAATGTCCAGGGCACAAGCGCTGCGGCGGTGGTTTTCGGCAATGGCGTCAACAGCAGTCACGACCGGGCCGTGCTCGTGGTGATGAACGCGCAGACCGGCGCCGTCATCCGCGAGATCGACACCGGCGCGGGTTCGTCCGCCGCGCCCAACGGCCTTTCCGCGCCGACCGGCGTCTATGGTCCCGATGGCAAGACCCTGGCGTACGTGTATGCCGGTGACATGCTGGGCAACGTGTGGAAGTTCGACCTGACCGATACCTCGTCTGCTGCCTGGACCGCGACCCGGCTGTTCACGGCCCAGGACGCGACCGGCAAGGCGCAGCCGATCAGTGCCGGCGTCACTGTCGCGACGCACCCGTGGACCAACAAACGCTGGATATTCTTCGGTACTGGCCGCTACCTCACGACCGAAGACGCGGATTCCAGCAACGTCAGCGTGCAGAGCATGTACGGTTTCATCGACTCGGGCGCTGCAGTCAGTCGTTCCGATCTGACCCGGCGCACCGTCCAGGTGACGTCGGGCACATCGAGTGGGTACCCGGTGCGCGCCTTCGAAGGCAGGACCAGCCTGCCCATCAGTTCCAAGGGCTGGTATATCGACCTGCCCGATGCGGGGGAGCGGATCGTGCAGGATGCCCAGGTGGTTTCCACCTACCTGGTTACCGCGAGCATGATACCCACAGGTAATGCCTGTGATGCCGATGGTCGCGGTTATGTCAATGCGCTGGATGCCTTCACCGGCACCAGCGCCGCCAGCTCGTATTTCGATCTGGACAAAAACGCGGGCACCGACGATACGATCAGTGGCCTGCCGGTCGGCTCGGTGGATGCAGGCGTGGGCATGCCTACCCTGCCGAACGTGATGCGTGGCGTCATGCTGGTGGCGGGCAGCAATGGTGAGATCCAGGCCCTGCCGGTTAAACCACCGCGTTGGGAGCGGGTATCGTGGCGCGACCTGAAGGGAGATTGAGAATGAAGAGTGGACGATATGCCCGGGAATCCGGCTTCAGCCTGATCGAGTTGATGGTGGTGGTGGCGATACTGGCGATACTGGCCAGTATCGTGCTGCCCAGCTACAACAACCACGTGCGCAAGACGCGCCGGGCGGCCGGTGCGGCATGTGCGGCGGCGGTGGCGCAGAGGCTGGAGCGCGTATACACGACCGACCTGAGCTACGCGGCTGCACCGAACATCGCCACGTTGACCGCTTCGTGCGATAGCGACGCGCTGCGTTACTACAGCCTGCAAAGGCAGGTCCAGGCACGGACATACACAGTGTCCGCCGCCCCGAAGGGCGCCCAGTCGGGTGATTCGTGCGGGACGTTGAGCATCAACCAGCTGGGCGTGAAATCCCCGAGCAGCCCTGGCTGCTGGTAATCCGGCAGCGTGGCACGTGTGGGGGAACGTGGGCCGACAGGGAAGTCGGCCAGATAACTAAAAAAGCCTGCGAGTGATCGCAGGCTTTTTTATTTATCTGGCGCCCGAAGTTGGACTCGAACCAACGACCCCCTGATTAACAGTCAAGTGCTCTAACCGGCTGAGCTATTCGGGCGGGGAGGCGCATTCTACGCAGCGCCGCAGGGGCATGCAAGTCCCCGGTGCCCGTATCGGGCTGCTTTCGGCGGAGCACGCTTCAGCCTGGACAGGCCCGCGGCGTCTTCGGGCGCTCGCTGCGTGCGCGGCCGGCGTTGTTGACGATGACCGCTGCCAGCAACTGCCCTTTGGCGTTGCAGAGCGAAAAGGTCAGGTTGCTGCCAGCGCTGCGGCCGTCGGGCAGGTAGCGGACCTGCCTGCGTCCGGCGGAGCTGACCACCCGCAGGTGGTGCGACGCCGGGTGGATGTCCTGCCGCACGATGTCGCCCGGGGTATCGGGCTGGCGGTTGCCGTCGCGATCGAGGAACAACAGCCAGCCACTGCTCCAGTCGGTCGAGCGCGCGCAGGTGATGCCATCCGTGGAGGGGCAGAGCGCGGCGGTGCTGCGCCTGCTGACCGCGGTGAGGCGGGCCAGGGCGAGGTTGTTGAGCAGCGCGTAGGTCGCCGCGCGGGTGCGTTGCCGTTCGATCAGGCCGTCCATGGACGGCAGGGCGATGAGGGCAAGGGTCGCCAGGATGAAGGCGCCGACCAGCATTTCCACCAGGCTCATGCCCCGCGGGTGCGGGCACGATGGGGCAGGGAGTGGGGTGAGGGGCGTCCAGGCCATGTCCGGCTTTCCCATGGAGCGGCGCGCGGCGCGCCTGCAGTCAGACTGGACGGTGGCGGCGATGGCGGGAATCGGCCGCAGGGGCCGGCTGGCATGGGAAACATCCTCAGCCGGCCGTCATCCGTGCGCTGGCTATACTTGGCGGTCCATATCGCCGGCGCCGCCATGTCCGACCGCTTCCAGCTCGTATCGCCCTATTCGCCGGCAGGCGACCAGCCGGCCGCCATCGCCAGGCTCGTCGCCAACTTCGAGGCGGGCATCGCCAAGCAGACCCTGCTGGGCGTGACCGGCTCGGGCAAGACCTACACCATCGCCAACGTGGTGCAGCAGATCCAGCGGCCGACCCTGGTGATGGCGCCGAACAAGACGCTGGCGGCGCAGCTGTACGGCGAGTTCAAGTCGTTCTTCCCGCACAACGCGGTCGAGTACTTCGTCAGCTACTACGACTACTACCAGCCCGAAGCCTACGTGCCGGCCTCGGACACCTTCATCGAGAAGGACAGCTCGATCAACGAGCATATCGAGCAGATGCGGCTCGCCGCCACCAAGACCCTGCTGTCGCGGCCCGATGCGCTGGTGGTGGCAACGGTGTCGGCCATCTATGGCCTCGGTGCGCCCGAGGACTACCTGTCGCTGCGGCTGATCCTGTCCAAGGGCGAGCGCATCGACCAGCGCGACTTGATCAACCACCTGACCCAGTTGCAGTACACCCGCAACGAATACGAGCTGCAGCGCGGCACCTTCCGCGTGCGCGGCGAGGTCATCGACGTGTTTCCCGCCGAATCGGACAGCGAGGCGGTGCGCATCGAGCTGTTCGACGGCGAGGTCGAGCAGTTGAGCATGTTCGACCCGCTCACCGGGGAAAGCCTGCGCCGGATGCAGCGCTACACGATCTATCCCAAGACCCATTACGCCACCACCCGCGAACGGGTGCTGGCGGCGATCGAGACGATCAAGCTCGAGCTGAAGGAGCGGCTGGAGCAGCTGTACGCGCAGAACAAGCTGGTCGAGGCGCAGCGCCTGGCGCAGCGCACCCAGTTCGACCTGGAGATGATGGCCGAGGTCGGCTACTGCAGCGGCATCGAGAACTACTCCCGGCACCTGACCGGCAAGGCCGCCGGCGAGCCGCCGCCGACCCTGTTCGACTACCTGCCGCCGGACGCGTTGCTGGTGATCGACGAATCGCACGTGACCATTCCGCAGATCGGCGCGATGTACAAGGGCGACCGTTCGCGCAAGGAGACGCTGGTGGAGTTCGGCTTCCGCCTGCCGTCGGCGCTGGACAACCGCCCGCTGCGGTTCGAGGAGTGGGAGGCGCGCTCGCCGCGCAGCATCTACGTATCGGCCACCCCCGGGCCCTACGAGCTGCGTGAATCCGGCGACGAGATCACCGAGCTGGTGGTGCGCCCGACCGGTCTGGTCGACCCGCAGGTCGAGATCCGGCCTGTGGCCACCCAGGTCGACGACCTGATGTCCGAGTGCCACGAGCGCATCCGCATGGGCGACCGCGTGCTGGTCACCACCCTGACCAAGCGCATGGCCGAGAACCTCACCGAGTACCTGGGTGAACACGGCATCCGCGTGCGCTACCTGCACTCGGACGTGGATACGGTGGAGCGGGTGGAGATCATCCGCGACCTGCGCCTGGGCAAGTTCGACGTGCTGGTCGGCATCAACCTGCTGCGCGAAGGCCTGGACATGCCGGAAGTCTCGCTGGTGGCGATCCTGGACGCGGACAAGGAGGGCTTCCTGCGTTCGACCGGCTCGCTGATCCAGACCATCGGTCGCGCCGCCCGCAACCTGCGCGGCAAGGCGATCCTCTATGCCGACAGGATCACCCGCTCGATGCAGGCGGCGATCGACGAGACCGACCGTCGCCGCCAGAAGCAGGTGGAGCACAACGAGGCGCACGGCATCGTGCCCAGGTCGGTGGCGCGGCCGATCACCGACATCCTCGAGGGCGCGCACGAGGAGGGGGCGGCCAAGTCCGGTGGCAAGGGCAAGGCCCGCCGCGTGGCCGAGCCGGACGCCGAGTACGGTGCGCTCGATCCGGCCCAGGCGGCGGCCCGCATCAAGGTGCTGGAGCAGCAGATGTACCAGCACGCGCGCGACCTGGAATTCGAGGATGCGGCGCGGGTGCGCGACCAGATCCGCCGCCTGAAGGAAGCGAGCCTGGGGTGAGCGGATGCGGCGCTGCCATGGCGCGACGGCTGCGGAAAACGGCGCGGGCAGGGCGATGTGAAAATTTTTCCGGAAACCTGTTGCTCTCCCCGCATCGCTGGCATAAGATACGCGCCCTCGCAGCAAGCAATTGATTGCGACGCGAAGGGCGGTTAGCTCAGCGGTAGAGCACTACCTTGACATGGTAGGGGTCACAGGTTCGAACCCTGTACCGCCCACCACCTCCGACGAGGTGGAAGTCCTTGAAAGCCAAGGCATTTCCTGAGAACTACGAGCAGCCTTTAAGGGCTGTGAACAAGTGGATCAGGGATGGTTTTCAGGGCTCAATGGCCCAAGAGTGGCCCACGAATCGCGGTTGTTCAGAGCGTTTTTTTCCGCTTGACGCACCTACGCGCAGCACTTATTCATAGCTGCGTGGACGCATCCCTCGAACGCAATTTGGTCACCAAGCGCTTCCGCATAGGGGCGCTGGAGGCACTGCTCCGGCTCGCAGTGATAGCCGGCATCCTCGTGGTGGCATCGACCTTGGCACGTCAGTGGGCCGCTAACCACGGAGTCGCCCTGGAATCTGGGATAGCGTTCTGGATGGCTTTGGGGCCGATA
>NZ_JBWJPA010000012.1:0-126518 GCF_056393075.1 Stenotrophomonas sp. Steno-Z10-HUANG | reverse complement strand
TATGAAGTGGTGTATCCGCGGCAGATCCTCGACGGCGACCTGCGCAGCCGGTTCGACGTGCTGATCCTGCCCAGTGGCGCGCTGCCGCTGCCGGCGGAGCTGGCGGTCGAGGGCCGGGCCGGTCGCGCCCCGGCCTCGCCGGATCCGGCCACCCTGCCGGCCGAGTTCCACCCGCTGCTGGGCGAGCTGCAGGGCGAGGCCGCGGTTGCGGCACTGCGCCGTTTCCTGCAGGCGGGCGGCCATGTCGTGGCGACCGGCTCGTCCAGCGGGCTGGCGCTGCAGTTGGGCCTGCCGCTGCGCAGCCACCTGCAGGTGGCCGGCGCCGATGGCCAGCCCAGGGCCCTGAGCCAGCGTGAGTACTACATCCCCGGCAGCGTGCTGCAGGTGGCGGTGGACAAGTCGCGCCCACTCAACTGGGGGCTGCCGCCGCGGCTGGACGTGTACTTCTCCGACGGCCGCTGGGACAATGCCCCGGTGTTCGACCTGCCGGCCGACCGCGCCGACATCCGCCCGCTGCTGCGCTTCGATACGGCCGCCCCGCTGCGCAGCGGCTGGGCCTGGGGCCAGGAGTACCTGCAGGGCGGGGTGCTGGCCGCCGAGGCCGACGTCGGCGCCGGGCGCCTGACCTTCTTCGGCACGGACATCACCTTCCGCGCGCAGGCCCACGGCTCGTTCAAGCTGCTGTTCAACAGCCTGCTGCAGACCGCGGCCGACCCGCAATGAGGCGTCGGGGCCGGCATGGCCCCCGCCGCCGCCGGCCAAGCATGGCCGGCAGCTGAAGCGCAAGAGGCAGGCGGCCCCCGGGACTTGCAAAGCCCCGGGAATGCTGACAGAATGCACGACCACTCGCGGGGCTCATGCTTGCATGGGCGCCGCAACCAGCGAAATGAAGGGCAGGACGCGCTTCGTATTCGCCAGACTAAGGACAGGTCGCGTGGGTCGCTCCAGGACATCGGGGCGCTTTCTGCGCGTTTGTTTGCGTCTGGGGCGGGCCGGGAAACCGGGCCGCCTTGCTGTTTTGAAGGGATTCGCGCGCTGGCCGGGTGGTGTGGCCGCGCATTCATGGGGTCCGGTACACAAGAGGCCGGGCCTGTCGCTCTTTAGACCTATAGGAACACCGTCATGGCGGACCAAAAGATCCGGATTCGGCTGAAGGCGTTCGATCATCGCTTGATCGACCGCTCGGCCAGCGAGATCGTTGAAACGGCCAAGCGGACCGGCGCGCAAGTGCGTGGCCCGATCCCGCTGCCGACCAAGATCGAACGTTACACCGTTCTGGTTTCCCCGCACGTCGACAAGGACGCGCGTGACCAGTACGAAACCCGCACGCACAAGCGCGTGCTCGACATCGTCGACCCCAACGACAAGACCGTGGACGCGCTGATGAAGCTCGAACTGGCTGCCGGCGTCGACGTTCAGATCAAGCTGACCTGAGGACTGCGACCATGACGAAGAAGTATTCGTTGGGCTTCGTGGGCCGCAAGGCCGGCATGAGCCGCGTTTTCACCGAAGACGGCCAGTCCATCCCGGTGACCCTGATCGAAGCCACCCCGAACCGCATCGCGCAGGTCAAGACCGTCGAGACCGACGGCTACAGCGCCGTGCAGGTGACCGTCGGCGCCCGTCGCGCCGCCCTGGTGAACAAGCCGGAAGCCGGCCACTTCGCCAAGGCCAAGGTCGAAGCCGGTCGTGGCCTGTGGGAATTCCGCGTCGAGGACGCCCAGATCGGCGATTACGCCGTCGGTGGCGAAGTCAAGGCGGACATCTTTGCCGTTGGCCAGAAGGTCGACGTCCAGGGTGTCACCAAGGGCAAGGGCTTCCAGGGCACCATCAAGCGCTACAACTTCACCATGGGCGACGCCACCCACGGTAACTCGCTGTCGCATCGCGCGCCGGGTTCGTTGGGCCAGCGCCAGACCCCGGGTCGCGTTTTCCCGGGCAAGAAGATGGCCGGCCACATGGGTGCCGTGCAGCAGAGCACGCAGAACCTGGAAGTGGTCAAGGTCGACGTCGAGCGTGGTCTGATTGCCGTCCGTGGTGCCGTTCCGGGCGCTGCCGGTGGCGACGTGATCGTGCGTCCGGCGAGCAAGGCATAAGGAGAGATGACGATGGAACTCGTTATCACGGGTAGCAACAACAAGGTCTCGGTCTCCGAAGCCGTGTTCGGTCGCGATTTCAGCGAGGATCTGGTCCACCAGGTCGTCGTTGCCTACCGCAACGCCGCTCGCGCCGGTACCAAGGCACAGAAGACGCGCTCTGAAGTGGCCGGCACCACCAAGAAGTCGAAGAAGCAGAAGGGTGGTGGCGCTCGCCACGGTGCCCTGACCGCTCCGATCTTCGTCGGCGGTGGCGTCACCTTCGCGGCCAAGCCGCGCAGCTTCGAGCAGAAGGTCAACCGCAAGCAGTACCGCGCCGCCATGTGCGCCATCCTGTCCGAGCTGAACCGCCAGGGCCGCCTGACCATCGTCGAGTCCTTCGACGTGGAAGCGACCAGCACCAAGGGTCTGATCGGCAAGCTGGCTGGCCTGGAAGTGGGCAAGCGTCCGCTGATCGTCACCGAAGAGGCGTCCGAGCATCTGTACCTGTCGGCCCGCAACCTGCCCTACGTGCAGGTGCGTGACGTGCAGGGCCTGGATCCGGTCGCGCTGGTGGGTGCCGACACGGTCGTCATCACCGCCGATGCGGTCAAGAAGGTCGAGGAGTGGCTGGCATGAGCAGCAACGAAAAAATCTTCAGCGTGCTGCGCGCTCCGCGAGTCTCCGAAAAGACCGCGCGCCTGCAGGAACTCTCCAACCAGTACGTCTTCGAAGTCTCGAACGAAGCAACCAAGGCCGATGTGAAGGCCGCGGTCGAGCAGCTGTTCGACGTCAAGGTCGAGGCCGTCAACGTGGTCAACGTCAAGGGCAAGAGCAAGTCCTTCCGTAACCGCGCTGGCCGTCGCGGCGATTGGCGCAAGGCGTACGTGCGTCTGGCCGATGGCCAGTCCATCGATGTAACGGCCAAGGCCTGAGGTACATCCCATGCCATTGATGAAATTCAAGCCCACCTCCGCAGGCCGTCGTTCGGCCCTGCGCGTGGTCACGCCCGATCTGCACAAGGGCGCACCGCACGCGGCGCTGGTGGAGTCGCAGAGCAAGTCCGGTGGTCGCAACCACCATGGCCGCATCACCACCCGTCACGTGGGCGGTGGCCACAAGCAGCACTACCGCATCATCGACTTCAAGCGCAACAAGGAAGGCATTCCGGCGCGCGTGGAACGCATCGAATACGATCCGAACCGCACCGCCCACATCGCCCTGCTGTGCTACGTCGACGGTGAGCGCCGCTACATCATCGCCCCGAAGGGCCTGAAGGCGGGTGACCAGGTCATCTCCGGCGCGCATGCGCCGATCAAGACCGGCAACACCCTGCCGCTGCGCAACATCCCGGTCGGTACCACCATCCACGGCATCGAGCTGAAGCCGGGCAAGGGCGCCCAGATCGCCCGCGCCGCCGGTGCTTCGGTGCAGCTGGTGGCTCGCGAAGGCATCTACGCCACCCTGCGCCTGCGCTCGGGTGAAATGCGCAAGGTGCCGGTCGAGTGCCGCGCCACCATCGGTGAAGTCGGCAACGACGAGCACAACCTGGAGAAGCTGGGCAAGGCCGGCGCCAAGCGTTGGCGCGGTGTCCGCCCGACCGTCCGCGGTGCCGCCATGAACCCGGTGGACCACCCGCACGGTGGTGGTGAGGCCAAGGCCGGCCAGGGTAATCCGCATCCGGTCACCCCGTGGGGTGTCCCGACCAAGGGTTACAAGACGCGCCATAACAAGCGCACCCAGCAGTTCATCGTCCGCGATCGTAGGGGCTAATCGACCATGGCACGTTCACTCAAGAAGGGCCCGTTCGTCGATCACCACCTCGTCAAGAAGGTGGAGGCCGCTGCGGGCAGCAAGAAGCCGATCAAGACCTGGTCGCGCCGTTCGATGATCCTGCCGGAAATGGTAGGCATCACCATCGCCGTGCATAACGGCAAGAACCACGTACCGGTTCTCGTCAACGAGAACATGGTCGGCCACAAGCTCGGCGAATTCGCCATCACCCGGACCTTCAAGGGTCACGGTGCTGACAAGAAGTCGGGCAAGTAAGGAGAGATGACGATGGAAGCGAAAGCAATCCTGCGCACCGCGCGCATCTCCCCGCAGAAGGCCCGTCTGGTCGCTGACCAGGTGCGCGGCCTTCCGGCCGAGCGTGCGGTCAATCTGCTGAAGTTCTCGGACAAGAAGGCCGCTGCCCTCATCAAGAAGGTGGTGGAGTCGGCCATCGCGAACGCCGAGAACAACCAGGGCGCCGACGTCGATGAGCTGAAGGTCAAGACCATCATGGTTGATGAAGGTCCGAGCCTGAAGCGCTTCATGGCCCGCGCCAAGGGCCGCGGCACGCGCATTCTCAAGCGCACCAGCCACATCACCGTGGTCGTGGGCGAGGGCAAATAACGATGGGTCACAAAGTTCATCCGATTGGTATCCGCCTGGGCATCGCCAAGGACTGGAACTCCAAGTGGTACGCCAACAAGGCCGAGTTCGCCAGCTACCTGGCGGCCGACCTGAAGGTCCGCGAGATGCTTCGCAAGAAGCTGGCGCAGGCCGGTATCTCCAAGATCCTGATCGAGCGTCCGGCCAAGACCGCGCGCGTGACGATCCACACCGCCCGCCCGGGCGTGGTGATCGGCAAGCGTGGTGAGGACATCGAGAAGCTGCGCAAGGAAGTGAGCGAAGTGATGGGCGTTCCGGCGCACATCAACGTCACCGAAGTGCGCAAGCCGGAGCTGGACGCGCAGCTGGTCGCCGAGTCGATCGCGCAGCAGCTGGAGCGTCGCATCATGTTCCGCCGCGCGATGAAGCGTGCGGTCGGCAACGCGATGCGCCTGGGTGCCCTGGGCATCAAGGTCAACGTGGCTGGCCGCCTGAACGGCGCTGAAATCGCCCGTTCGGAGTGGTACCGCGAAGGCCGCGTGCCGCTGCACACCCTGCGCGCCGACATCGACTACGGTTTCGCTGAGGCCAGCACCACCTACGGCATCATCGGCATCAAGGTCTGGATCTACAAGGGCGAGGTCTTCGATTTCTCCCAGGTTGGCCAGGAAAAGCAGGACGACAGCCCGCGCAGCGATCGCAATGATCGTGGCGACCGTGCCGACCGTCCGTCGCGCCCGGCTCGTGAAGCGAGGTAACGGCAATGTTGCAACCCAAGCGAACCAAATACCGCAAGATGTTCAAGGGCCGCAACGACGGCCTGAGCTGGAGCGCCAATGCCGTCAGCTTCGGTGAGTACGGCCTGAAGGCCACCGCTCACGGCCAGCTGACCGCGCGCCAGATCGAAGCGGCCCGTCGTTCGATCAGCCGTTACGTCAAGCGTGGCGGCAAGATGTGGATCCGCGTTTTCCCGGACAAGCCCATCACCAAGAAGCCCATCGAAGTCCGAATGGGTGCCGGTAAGGGTGGCGTGGAGTACTGGGTCGCCCAGATCCAGCCGGGCCGCATGATCTATGAAATCGAGGGTGTTTCCGAGGAAGTGGCGCGCGAGGCGTTCCGCCTGGCGTCGGCCAAGCTCTCGGTCACCACCACTTTCGTGACCCGGACGGTGCGCTGATGGACATCAAACAACTCCGCGAGAAGTCGGCTGACGAACTGAAGGCCCACTTGGTCGACCTGCGCAAGGAGCAGTTCTCGCTCCGCATGCAGGCCGCCACCGGCCAGCTGCCGAAGACCCACGAAACCCGCCGGGTGCGCCGCGAGATCGCTCGCGTCAAGCACCTGATCGGCAGCACGAAGTAAGGATGGCTGCGATGAGCGAAAATACTGAAAGCAAGACGCTGCGCACGGTCGAAGGCCGTGTCGTCAGCAACAAGATGGACAAGACGGTCACCGTGTTGGTGGAGCGCCAGGTCAAGCACGCCCTGTACGGCAAGTACATCAAGCGTTCGACCAAGCTGCACGCTCACGACGCCGAGAACACCTGCAACGAAGGTGATTTCGTGCGTGTGACCGAGATTGCGCCGCTGTCCAAGACCAAGAACTGGCGGGTGGTGGAAATCATCACCCGCGCAGCGAAATAAGGAGCCTGAATCATGATTCAGATGCAGAGCTACCTCGACGTCGCTGACAACTCCGGTGCCAAGGAAGTGATGTGCATCAAGGTGTTGGGCGGCTCGAAGCGCCGTTATGCCCACATCGGCGACATCATCAAGGTCACCGTGAAGGACGCGATTCCGCGCGGCAAGGTCAAGAAGGGCGAAGTGTACGACGCCGTCGTGGTGCGTACCCGCAAGGGTGTGCGTCGCGCCGACGGTTCGCTGATCCGTTTTGACGGCAACGCCGCGGTCCTGCTGAACAACAAGCAGGAGCCGATCGGCACCCGTATCTTCGGGCCGGTGACCCGTGAACTTCGTTCCGAGAAGTTCATGAAGATCGTCTCGCTCGCTCCCGAAGTGCTGTGAGCGACAGGAGATAATCATGGCTAACCGTATCAAGAAGGGCGACCAGGTCGTCGTCAACACCGGCAAGGACAAGGGCAAGCAGGGCGAAGTCGTCCGCGTCGACGGCGACCGCGTGGTCGTCGCCAACGTGAACATCGTCAAGCGCCACACCAAGCCGAACCCGCAGGCAGGCGTTGCCGGCGGCGTGGTCGAGCGTGAAGCTTCGATCCATATCTCCAACGTCAATGTCCTGAACCCGGCTTCGGGCAAGGGCGAGCGCGTTGGCTTCAAGGTGCTGGAGGATGGACGCAAACTGCGTGTGTTCCGCTCCAGCGGTGAGGCGATTGACGCCTGAGGAATGAGCTGATGACTTCCCGTCTCGAAAAAATCTACAAGGAAGAAGTGGTGCCGGCGCTGATGAAGCAGTTCGGCTACACCAATCCGATGGAAGTGCCGAAGCTGGTCAAGATCACCGTCAACATGGGCGTCGGCGAAGCCGCGACCAACAAGAAGGTGCTCGAGAACGCCGTGGCCGACATGACCAAGATCACCGGCCAGAAGCCGGTGGTCACCAAGTCGCGCATCTCGGTGGCCTCGTTCAAGATCCGCGATGGCTGGCCGATCGGTTGCAAGGTCACCCTGCGCCGCAACACCATGTTCGAATTCCTGGATCGCCTGATCAACATCTCGCTGCCGCGCGTGCGTGACTTCCGCGGCGTGTCGGGTCGTTCGTTCGACGGTCGCGGCAACTACAACATGGGCGTGAAGGAACAGATCATCTTCCCGGAAATCGACTTCGACGCCGTCGATGCGATCCGCGGCATGGATATCGCCATCACCACCACCGCCAAGACCGACGCGGAAGCGAAGGCGCTGCTGGCAGCGTTCAAGTTCCCGTTCCGTAACTGATCCGTCGAGGAAACCGAAATGGCAAAGACCTCCATGGTCAACCGCGACATCAAGCGGGAAAAGCTGGCCAAGAAGTACGCCGACAAGCGTGCGGCTCTGAAGAAGATCGTGTCCTCGGTGGATGCGAGCTACGAAGAGAAGATCGAAGCCGCGGCCAAGCTGTCCAAGCTGCCGCGCGATTCGTCGCCGAGCCGCCAGCGCAACCGCTGCGAACTGTCGGGCCGCCCGCGTGGCGTGTACCGCAAGTTCGGCCTGGGCCGCAACAAGCTGCGCGAAGCCACCATGCGTGGCGACGTGCCGGGCCTGCGCAAGGCCAGCTGGTAACAGACCTCCGCGCCGGGCCGCAAGGCCCGGCCGGTGGGTCGGCAGGGTGACCTGCCGGCAAGACAGGGAGTCCGACGCAAGTCGGACTTTTTGTCGTATACTCCCGCGTCTTGCCCGGCCGGAATTGCGGGTGACGTTGGAAAAGGGCCCCGGCCCATCCCGGGAAAACTCGAGATTTTCGCGAAAGCGGATATCGGTGCACTCAAAGGTATACACATGAGCATGACTGATCCCATCGCCGACCTGCTGGTCCGCATCAAGAATGCGGCCGCGGTTGGCAAGCAGACGGTGAAGGCGCCGTCGTCCAAGATCAAGGTGGCGATTGCCCAGGTCCTGAAGGACGAGGGTTACATCACCGACCTGCGCGTCAACCAGCTGGACAACAACAAGGCCGAGCTGGAAATCGTCCTCAAGTACTTCGAGGGCAAGCCGGTCATCGCGACCCTGAAGCGCTACTCGCGTTCGGGCCTGCGCCAGTACCGTGGCAAGAGCGAGCTGCCGAAGGTCCTCAACGGCCTGGGCATTGCCATCATTTCCACCTCCAAGGGCATCATGACCGATGCGCAGGCGCGCCAGCAGGGCGTCGGCGGTGAAGTCCTGTGCTTCGTGGCCTAAGCGAGAAGGAGTAGAACATGTCCCGCGTAGCCAAGAAGCCGATCAACCTGCCCAAGGGCGTTGAACTGAACATCCAGCCGGAATCCGTGAGCGTGAAGGGCCCGAAGGGCACCCTGTCGCTGAACAAGTCCGCTGGCGTTGAAATCACCATCGACAATGGCGTCGTCACGCTGAATCCGAAGGACATCTCCTTCGACGCGCTGACCGGCACCGTGCGTTCGATCCTGGCCAACATGGTCAAGGGCGTGTCCGAAGGCTTCGAGAAGAAGCTGGAGCTGGTGGGCGTGGGTTACCGCGCTGCCATGCAGGGCAAGGACCTGAACCTGTCGCTGGGCTTCTCGCACCCCGTCGTGTTCGTGGCGCCGGAAGGCATCACCCTGGCCACCCCGACGCAGACGGAAATCGTCGTGCAGGGCGCGGACAAGCAGGTGGTCGGCGAAGTCGCCGCCAAGATCCGTGGCTACCGCCCGCCGGAGCCCTACAAGGGCAAGGGTGTGAAGTACGCCGGTGAGAACATCATTCGCAAGGAAGCCAAGAAGGCCTAATTCCTAGGTTTTCAGCTTTCGAGGATAAAGATCATGAACAAGAACATCGCTCGCCTGCGTCGCGCCAAGTCGACCCGTTCGCACATCCGCACCCTGGGCGTGCCGCGTCTGTCGGTGCTGCGCACCGGCCAGCACCTGTACGCGCAGGTCTTCACCGCCGACGGCTCGAAGGTGCTGGCTGCCGCCAACACCACCCAGGCCGACGTCAAGGACGGTCTGAAGAACGGCAAGAACGCCGACGCCGCCGCCAAGGTGGGCCGTATCGTCGCCGAGCGCGCCAAGGCCGCCGGCGTCGAGAAGGTCGCCTTCGACCGCTCGGGCTACCGCTACCACGGCCGCATCAAGGCCCTGGCGGACGCCGCGCGCGAGGCCGGCCTGCAGTTCTAAGGGAACCGGGCAGGGGGCCGATGGCCTCCTGCACACCCGCTCGCCGGCCTGAGCGAGGCCGGACGGCGCCGTTCTTCTGCAGCGGCCCACCGGAACAGCGCGTCATTCCACAACCATAAGCGGCCCCGAGCCGTACATACCCAACAACCAAGGAATCAACATGGCAGAAGAACGTCAGCAGCGGGGTCGCGACCGCGACCGCAACCGCGAAGAGAAGATCGACGACGGCATGATCGAGAAGCTGGTCGCGGTCAACCGCGTCAGCAAGACCGTCAAGGGTGGCCGCCAGTTCACCTTCACCGCCCTGACCGTGGTCGGCGACGGCGAAGGCAAGGTCGGTTTCGGCTATGGCAAGGCGCGCGAAGTGCCGGTCGCCATCCAGAAGTCGATGGAGCAGGCCCGCAAGAACCTGGTCAACGTCGACCTGAACAACGGCACCCTGTGGCATCCGGTCAAGGACGGCCACGGCGCCGCCCGCGTGTTCATGCAGCCCGCCTCGGAAGGTACCGGCGTGATCGCCGGCGGTGCCATGCGCGCCGTCCTGGAAGCGGTTGGCGTGAAGAACGTGCTGGCCAAGGCCACCGGTTCGCGCAACCCGATCAACCTGGTCCGCGCCACCGTGAAGGGCCTGGCGGGCATGCAGTCGCCGGCGCGCATCGCGGCCAAGCGTGGCAAGAAGGTGGAGGAACTCAACCATGGCTAATGAGTCCAACAAGACCGTGAAGGTGCGCCTGGTGCGCGGCCTGCGTGGAACCCAGTCGCGCCACCGCCTGTCGGTGCGTGCCCTGGGCCTGAACAAGCTCAACGATGTGCGTGAACTGAAGGACAGCCCGCAGGTTCGCGGCCTGATCAACAAGGTTCAGTACCTCGTCCAGGTTGAGGAGTAATCGACCATGACTCTGCGTCTCAATGAACTGAGCCCGGCTCCGGGCGCCCGCACCGAGCGCACCCGCGTCGGCCGCGGTATCGGCTCGGGCCTGGGCAAGACTGCCGGCCGCGGCCACAAGGGTTCGTTCGCCCGCAAGGGTGGCGGCAAGATCAAGGCCGGCTTCGAAGGCGGCCAGACCCCGATGCAGCGCCGTCTGCCGAAGATCGGCTTCCGTTCGCCGATCGCCAAGGACACCGCTGAAGTGCTGCTGTACCAGCTGGACAAGCTGCCGGCCGGCGAGATCGATTTCGCCGCCCTGCGTGCCGCCAAGCTGGTTCCGAGCACCGCCAAGAAGGCCAAGATCGTCGTCAAGGGCGAAGTGACCAAGGCGTTCACCCTGAAGGGCGTCGCCGCCACGGCCGGTGCCAAGGCCGCGATCGAAGCTGCCGGCGGCAGCGTACAGGAGTAACGGGAACATGGCGCAAGCTGGCATCGGTAACCTCGCGGGCGGAATGGGCAAGTTCACTGAACTTCGCCAGCGTCTTCTGTTCGTAGTCGGGGCATTGCTCGTCTATCGCATCGGCTGCTACGTGCCGGTGCCGGGCGTCAATCCCGATGCCATGCTTGCGCTGATGCAGGCGCAGGGCGGCGGTATCGTGGACATGTTCAACATGTTCTCGGGCGGCGCCCTGCACCGTTTCAGCATCTTCGCGCTGAACGTGATGCCGTACATCTCGGCATCGATCGTGATGCAGCTGGCGGTCCACATCTTCCCCGCGCTCAAGGCGATGCAGAAGGAAGGCGAGTCGGGCCGCCGCAAGATCACCCAGTATTCGCGCATCGGCGCCGTGCTCCTGGCCATCGTGCAGGGCGGCTCCATAGCGCTGGCACTGCAGAACCAGGTGTCCCCGGGTGGCGCACCGGTCGTCTACGCGCCGGGCATGGGCTTCGTGCTCACCGCCGTGGTCGCGCTGACCGCCGGCACCATCTTCCTGATGTGGGTCGGCGAGCAGGTCACCGAGCGCGGCATCGGCAACGGTGTCTCGCTGATCATCTTCGCCGGCATCGTCGCCGGCCTGCCGGCCGCGGTCATCCATACCCTGGATGCGTACCGTGACGGCAACATGAGCTTCATCTCGCTGCTGCTGATCGTCATCGTGGTGCTGGCGTTCACCTATTTCGTGGTGTTCGTCGAGCGCGGCCAGCGCCGGATCACGGTGAACTACGCGCGCCGCCAGGGCGGTCGCAACGCGTACATGAACCAGACCTCGTTCCTGCCGCTGAAGCTGAACATGGCGGGCGTGATCCCGGCGATCTTCGCCTCCAGCATCCTGGCCTTCCCGGCCACGCTGGCGATGTGGTCCGGCCAGGCCAGCTCCGCCACCTGGCTGCAGAAGGTGGCCAATGCGCTGGGCCCGGGCGAGCCGCTGCACATGATCGTGTTCGCCGCGCTGATCACCGGTTTCGCGTTCTTCTATACCGCGCTGGTGTTCAATTCGCAGGAAACCGCCGACAACCTGAAGAAGTCGGGCGCGCTGATCCCGGGCATCCGTCCGGGCAAGGCCACCGCCGAGTACATCGACGCGGTGCTGACCCGCCTGACCGCGGCCGGCTCGCTGTACCTGGTGATCGTCTGCCTGCTGCCGGAGCTGATGCGTACCCAGCTCAATGCCTCGTTCTACTTCGGCGGCACCTCGCTGCTGATCGTGGTGGTGGTGGTGATGGACTTCATCGCCCAGGTGCAGGCGCACCTGATGTCGCACCAGTACGAGAGCCTGCTGAAGAAGGCCAACCTGAAGGGCGGCAACCGCGGCGGTTTTGCGCGCGGCTGATTCCCCGGCTATACTTTCCGCTTCATAGCGAGAAGGCTGCCCTGGTTCCCGGGGCGGGCCTTCAAGACAGAAGGGCGGCCCCTGCAGCGGTTCCGGGTGGGGGTGTGATGTGGTTGTTCCGCGCGGGAGTAGCGCGGGCGGCTCGGAGAGCGATCTCCCTGCCAGGCACATCCGGCGCCGGAGCATGGGCACACTCCCCACGCCGGGCTCATGGAACCTTGTGTTCCACGGGCTTCCAAGCAAACCGGGACCTTGTTAGAATCGCTAGTTCACTTTTTTGATCCATCCTGCCGGAATGGCGCGCCACGCGGTGCGCATTCGGCCATCACTCAGCTGGAGAACCGCGTCATGGCGCGTATTGCAGGCGTCAACCTGCCAGCCCAGAAGCACGTCTGGGTCGGGTTGCAAAGCATTTACGGCATCGGCCGTACCCGCTCGAAGAAGGTCTGCGAAGCCGCAGGCGTTACTTCGACCACCAAGATCCGCGACCTGTCGGAGCCGGAAATCGACCGTCTGCGCCTCGAAGTGGGCAAGTACATCGTCGAAGGCGACCTGCGTCGTGAAGTCGGCATCGCCATCAAGCGCCTGATGGACCTGGGCTGCTACCGCGGCCTGCGTCACCGTCGCGGCCTGCCGCTGCGTGGTCAGCGCACCAAGACCAATGCACGCACCCGCAAGGGTCCGCGCAAGGCGCTTAAGAAGTAAGGGACCTAGAAAATGGCTAAGCCCGCTGCTGCTAAGACCAAGAAGAAGATCAAGCGCGTCATCACCGACGGCGTCGCCCACGTCCACGCTTCTTTCAACAACACCATCGTGACCATCACCGACCGCCAGGGCAATGCACTGTCCTGGGCGACCTCCGGTGGTGCCGGCTTCCGCGGTTCGCGCAAGTCGACTCCGTTCGCTGCGCAGGTCGCCGCCGAGAAGGCCGGCAAGGCCGCGCTGGACTACGGCGTGAAGTCGCTGGAAGTCCGCATCAAGGGTCCGGGTCCGGGCCGTGAGTCGGCCGTGCGTTCGCTGAACAACGTCGGCTACAAGATCACCAACATCATCGACGTGACGCCGATCCCGCACAACGGGTGCCGTCCGCCGAAGAAGCGTCGCGTCTAAAGGAGCGATAAGAAATGGCTCGTTATATCGGTCCTACCTGTAAGCTCGCCCGTCGCGAAGGCGCCGACCTGTCGCTGAAGAGCCCGGCCCGTGCGCTGGACTCCAAGTGCAAGCTGGAGCAGAAGCCCGGCCAGCACGGCGCCACCGCCCGCAAGGGCAAGCTGTCCGACTACGCCACCCAGCTGCGCGAGAAGCAGAAGGTCAAGCGCATCTACGGCCTGCTGGAGCGCCAGTTCCGCAACTACTACAAGAAGGCCTCGACCAAGAAGGGCAACACCGGCGAGAACCTGCTGCAGCTGCTGGAAACCCGCCTGGACAACGTCGTCTACCGCATGGGCTTCGCCGTGACCCGTCCCGCTGCGCGCCAGCTGGTCTCGCACCGCGGCGTCACCGTGAACGGCAAGTCGGTCAACCTGGCCTCGTACCAGGTCAAGGCCGGCGACGCGATCGCCCTGTCGGAAAAGGCTGCCAAGCAGCTGCGCGTCCAGGAAGCCCTGACCATCGCCGAACAGCATGACCTGAGCCCGTCGTGGGTCGAAGTCGATTCGAAGAAGTTCAGCGGCGTGTTCAAGGCCGTTCCGGATCGCGCCGACCTGCCGGCGGACATCAACGAAGCGCTGATCGTCGAGCTGTACTCGAAGTAATTCACATTGGAGAACCCCCGGCGACGGCCGGGGGTTCACTAGGAGAACCCGCAACATGACGGTTACCGCCAACCAGGTTCTGCGTCCCCGCGGTCCGCAGATCGAACGCCTTACCGACACCCGCGCCAAGGTCGTTATCGAGCCCTTGGAGCGGGGTTACGGGCATACGCTGGGCAATGCCCTGCGTCGCGTGCTGCTGTCGTCCATCCCGGGCTTCGCCATCACGGAAGTCGAGATCGACGGCGTGCTGCATGAGTACACCACGGTCGAAGGGCTGCAGGAGGACGTGCTCGAAGTCCTGCTCAACCTGAAGGACGTGGCCATCCGCATGCATTCCGGCGACAGCGCCACCATTTCCCTGTCCAAGCAGGGTCCGGGTGTGGTGACTGCCGCTGACATCAAGGTCGACCACAACGTCGAAGTCCTCAACGGCGAGCAGGTCATCTGCAACCTGACCAAGGACACGGCGATCAACATGCGCCTGAAGGTCGAGCGTGGCTTCGGCTACCAGCCGGCGGCCTCGCGTCGTCGTCCGGACGAAGAAACCCGCGCCATCGGCCGCCTGGTCCTGGACGCCTCGTTCTCGCCGGTCCGCCGCGTCGCCTACGCCGTGGAAGCGGCCCGCGTCGAACAGCGCACCGACCTGGACAAGCTGGTCATCGATATCGAAACCAACGGCACGATCGACGCCGAGGAAGCCGTCCGCACCGCGGCCGACATCCTCAGCGACCAGCTGTCGGTGTTCGGTGACTTCACCCACCGCGACCGCGGTGCGGCCAAGCCGGCCAACAACGGCGTGGATCCGGTGCTGCTGCGCCCGATCGACGACCTGGAACTGACCGTGCGTTCGGCCAACTGCCTGAAGGCCGAAAGCATCTACTACATCGGCGATCTGATCCAGAAGACCGAAGTGGAGCTGCTCAAGACCCCGAACCTCGGCAAGAAGTCGCTGACCGAGATCAAGGAAGTGCTGGCCCAGCGTGGCCTGTCGCTCGGCATGAAGCTGGAGAACTGGCCGCCGGCCGGCGTCTCCGCCCACGGCATGCTGGGCTGAGCAAACCCTGTTTCCCCGCATGGGCGACCATGCGGGGAACGGCATGAAGCAGTACCCGCGCCGATGGCTTGAAAGCCACGGTGCCGGTCGTCCAGGGAACGGGGCGGCCAGGACCACCCGCAGTCCACAGCAGCAACGCCAGGAAGGCGACAACGATGTCCAACGAACCACCATTGACCAAGGAATAGACCAATGCGCCACCAGAAGTCGGGCCGCAAGTTCAACCGCACCAGCGCCCACCGCGAAGCGATGTTCAAGAACATGGCCGCCTCGCTGTTCAAGCACGAGCTGATCAAGACCACCCTGCCGAAGGCCAAGGAACTGCGCCGCGTCGCCGAGCCGCTGATCACCCTGGCCAAGGTCGACTCCGTGGCCAACCGCCGCCTGGCCTTCGCCCGCCTGCGCGACAAGGAAGCCGTCGGCAACCTGTTCACCGTGCTGGGCCCGCGCTATGCCACCCGTCCGGGCGGCTACCTGCGCCTGCTGAAGTGCGGCTTCCGCGCCGGCGACAACGCGCCGATGGCCTACGTCGAGCTGGTGGACCGCCCGGCCGTCGTTGCCGAGGAAGTGGCCGAGTAATCGCGCCTTTCCGCAACGCGCTGCAACGAAAAGCCCGGCACTGCCCGGGCTTTTCGCTTTTCCGGGGCCGGGGCCGCAGGGCGCATTCGGCCGCGCATGCGCGCTGCCCGCGTCGTGCGCGCGACCGGGGCCTCGGGGCGAACTGCCGGCGATGGCACGGCGCGACAGCTGCAGGGTGCGCATGCCGGGTCACCAGCGCGGTGATGCTGCCGTGCGGCGGCCGGCCTGTTACGCTTGCAGGATCAGTGATCCCGGAATGACATGATGAATCCTTTGCGGTGGAGCTTCCGCGCGCAGTGCCTGCTGGGCTTCCTGGCCTGCGCGGGCCTTCTGGCGTTCGCCATCTGGATGCAGCTGGAAATGGGCCTTGAGCCTTGTCCGCTGTGCATTTTCCAGCGCATCGCCTTTGCCGCGCTGGGATTGGTGTTGCTGTTGGGTGCACTGCACGGGCCGTCCACGCGCGGTGGCCGCAGCTTCTACGGCGTGCTGGCGTTCATCGCCGCGGCCGTGGGTGCCGGCATCGCCGGGCGCCACGTCTACGTGCAGCTGCTGCCGAAGGACCTGGGCAGCAGCTGCGGCCCGCCGTTGAGTTTCCTCAGCGAGACCATGGGGCCGTTCGAGGTGTTCCGTACCGTGCTTACCGGCACCGGCGACTGCGGCAACATCGACTGGACGTTCCTCGGCCTGAGCATGCCGATGTGGAGCCTGGTGTGGTTCGCGCTGCTCGGGGCGTGGGCGCTGTATGCCGGCCTGCGCGCGCGCCGGACGCGCCTGTTCTGAGTCCGCCTGTTTTCCGCTGTATTCCCCCCGCATCGCCACGGTAACCGCATGAACCTGTCCCCGTCCTTGTCCCCGGCCGCCACCGCATCGCACTGGGCGCCGGACAGCTGGCGTGGGCGCCCGGCGCTGCAGATGCCGACCTACCCCGATCCGCAGGCGCTGGAGGCCGCGCTCACGCAGCTGCGGCAGCTGCCGCCACTGGTGACCTCGTGGGAGATCCTGGCGCTGAAGCAGCAGCTGGCCGAGGCGCAGGAGGGCGAGCGCTTCCTGCTGCAGGGGGGCGATTGCGCGGAGAATTTCGCCGACTGCGAGTCCGCCACGATCTCCAACCGGCTCAAGGTGCTGCTGCAGATGAGCCTGGTGCTGGTGCACGGGCTGCGCAAGCCGGTGATACGGGTGGGGCGTTTCGCCGGCCAGTATGCCAAGCCGCGCTCGGCCGACACCGAGACCCGGGGCGGGGTGACTCTGCCCAGCTACCGTGGCGATGTGATCAACGCGCCGGAGTTCACCGAGGCCGCGCGCGTCCCGGATCCGCAGCGGATGATCATGGCGCATTCGCGCTCGGCGCTGACCATGAACTTCGTGCGCGCCCTGATCGACGGCGGGTTCGCCGACCTGCACCACCCCGAGTACTGGAACATGGACTGGGTGGGGTGCTCGCCGCTGGCGGCCGAGTACCAGAAGATGGTGGGCTCCATCGGCGATGCGGTGCGGTTCATGGAAACGCTGTCCGGTGCCCGGGTGCACAACCTCAACCGGGTCGATTTCTATACCTCGCACGAAGCGCTGCTGCTGCCCTACGAGCAGGCGCTGACCCGGCAGGTGCCGCGCCAGCATGGCTGGTTCAACCTGAGTACCCACTACCCGTGGATCGGCATGCGCACCGCGGCGCTGGAGGGCGCGCACGTGGAGTACCTGCGCGGCGTGCGCAACCCGATCGCGATCAAGGTGGGCCCCTCGGTACAGCCGGATCAACTGCTGCGCCTGATCGACGTGCTCAACCCCGACGACGAGCCCGGCCGCCTGAGCTTCATCCATCGCATGGGCGCGGCACAGATCGCCGACAGGCTGCCGCCGCTGCTGGATGCGGTGAAGCGCGATGGCCGCCGCGTGCTGTGGGTCTGCGATGCGATGCACGGCAACACCGAGAGCACCAGCAACGGCTACAAGACCCGCCGTTTCGACAACGTCCTGGCCGAGGTGGAGGCGTCGTTCGACCTGCATGCGGCGGCCGGCACCCGGCTGGGCGGCGTGCACCTGGAGCTCACCGGCGAGGACGTGACCGAGTGCACCGGCGGCGCGCGCGAGCTGACCGACCGCGACCTGGAGCGCGCCTACCGCTCCACGGTCGACCCGCGGCTGAACTACGAGCAGTCGCTGGAGATCGCCATGGCGATCGTGCGCAAGCGGCAGCAGGGCGCGGACGCATCCTAGCGCGGGCGTGGTTTCCCCGCGGCGCCGGCGGCAGCCTGCCGGCCGCACTGCGGGCACGCAGCGGCCGGCGCGGCGGCATGCGCCCATCCGCGGCATGACATCGCGATCATGGCCCCTGGTGCATCCTGTGCGGCACATCCTTTCGTATCCCTGGAGGGCACGCAACGATGGCCGACTGGACCGTCATCCGCGCCTACGCATTGCCGCTGGGAGCGGCGATTGTCGCCGGCTTCGTGGTATGGACGCTGATGCTGTGGCTGTTCCGCCGCACCCGCGGGCGTGATTACCGGCGCGCGCGCATCGTGCGCGTGGTAAGCCTGCCGCTGGCGTTCTTCCTGCCACTGCTGTTCCTGTGGATGGCGCTGGGCGCCACGCCGCTGGAGGGGCAGTCGCTGCAGGTCATGCAGCGCCTGCTGCACGTGGGCGTGGTGGCGTGCCTGACCTGGCTGCTGGTGCGCGCGGTGGCGGCCGGCGAGCGCGCGATCCTGCGCAACCACCCGATCGAGGTGGCGGACAACCTCGCCGCGCGCCGCGTCCAGACCCAGACCCGGGTGCTGAGCCGGGTGTTGATGGGCGTGATCGTGCTGTTCGGCGTGGCGACGGTGCTGCTGACGTTCCCGCAGGCGCGGCAGGTCGGCAAGACCCTGCTGGCCTCGGCGGGCATCGTCGGGCTGGTGGCCGGCATCGCCGCCAAGCCGGTGTTCGGCAACCTGATCGCCGGCCTGCAGATCGCGCTGACGCAGCCGATCCGGCTCGATGACGTGGTGATCGTCGAGGGCGAGTGGGGCCGCATCGAGGAAATCGGCAGCTCCTACGTGGTGGTGCGGATCTGGGACGAGCGGCGCATGGTGGTGCCGCTGTCATGGTTCATCGAGAACCCGTTTCAGAACTGGACCCGGCGCAGCGCCGACCTGCTGGGAACCGCGTTCCTGTGGCTGGACTACCGTACCCCGGTGGCGGCGGTACGCGCCGAGCTCGAGCGCATCTGCAGGCAGTCGCCGTTGTGGGACGGCCGCGTCTGCGTGACCCAGGTGACGGAGACCAGCGAGCAGGCGATCCAGGTGCGGCTGCTGGTGAGCGCGCGCAACTCCGGCGATGCCTTCGACCTGCGCTGCATCGTGCGCGAGCGCATGGTTGACTTCCTGATGCGCGAGCATCCCGGGGCGCTGCCACGGCTGCGCGCAGAGATCGGGCGCCAGCCCGGGGCGCCACCGCGGGCCCGGCAGGGCGACCCGGGGGACATCCGTTCGCCCGGTGCCGAGGACGGCGCACCGGCGTGAGTGCCGGCCCCGCCACAGTCACCGTCAACGGGCGTGCGCGGTGTCCGCGAACGCCGGCGCGCGGCGCGCCCGCGTCAGCTGTTCGTAGGCGTGCCCCAACTCCAGCAGGCGCGGCTCGCTCCAGGCGGTTCCCATGAACAGCAACCCCAGCGGCAACCCGCCGGCGTGGCCCATGGGCACGCTCAGGCTGGGGTAACCGGCCACGGCGGCGGCGCCGTAGCTGCCACCAGGGTAGGCATCGCCCTGGCCGGGGGTGGTGCGCCAGGCGGCGCCGGTGGTGGGCGCGACCAGTGCATCGAGCCGGTGCGCGCGCAGGGTGGCGTCGATGCCCTCCGGGCCGGCGAGCCGGCGGGCGCTGCCGCGCGCGGCGATGTAGGCGGGGTCGTTGAGCGGGCCGGACTGTTCGGCCTGCAGCAGCAGCTCCTGGCCGAACAGGTGCAGTTCCTGCGAGGCGTGGGCCTGGTTGAAGGCGATCAGGGCGGCGAGCGAATCGACCGGCGTCCGCCACTGCTGGAAATACCGGTTCAGCCCGTTCTTGAATTCGTACAGCAGCACCGTCTGCTCATGCTGTTCCCAGGCGCCTTCATCCGGCAACGTGGTTTCGACGACGGTGGCTCCGGCCGCGCGCATCGCCGCCACGGCCTGGTCCAGCACCGGCTTTATCTCCGCGCGCTCAGCAAGCGCGTTGCGCAGCACGCCGATGCGCGCGCCGCGCAATGCATCCGGGCGCAGGCGCGCGCCATAGTCATACACGGCCCGCCCGGGCATCGCCGCGGTCGCGGGATCGGACTCGTCGCGCCCGGCGATCGCGCCCAGCAGCAGCGCGGCATCGGCGACGCTGCGGGTCATCGGTCCGGCGGTGTCCTGGCTGAAGGAGATCGGGATGATGCCGTCGCGGCTGACCAGGCCGACCGTGGGCTTGAGTCCGACGATGCCGTTCACCGCGGCCGGGCAGACGATGCTGCCGTCGGTTTCGGTGCCGATGGCGGCCACGGCCAGGTTGGCGGCGACGGCCACGGCGCTGCCGGAGCTGGAGCCGCACGGGTTGTGGTCCAGTGCGTACGGGTTGCGGGTCTGCCCGCCCACCGCGCTCCAGCCCGACGTCGAGCCACTGGAGCGGAAATTGGCCCACTCGCTCAGGTTGGTCTTGCCCAGGATCACCGCGCCGGCGTCGCGCAGGCGCTGCACCAGGAACGCATCGCGCCGCGGGCGGAACGTCTTCAGCGCCAGCGAACCGGCGGTGTTGTGCATGGGCGTGGCGGCGATGTTGTCCTTGAGCAGGATCGGCATGCCGTGCAGGGGGCCGCGGATGCGCCCGGCGCGGCGTTCGGCATCGCGCTGCGCCGCTTCGCGCCGCGCGGCCGGGTTGATCTCGATCACCGAGCGCAGCGCCGGGCCGGCGCGGTCCAGCAGCGCGATGCGGCGCAGGTAGGCATCGGTGAGGGTGACGCTGTCGAGCTCGCCGGCGGTCATCCGCGCCTGCAGTTCGGCGATGCCCGCCTCCTGGTAGGGGAACGGCGGTTCGCCGGCCGGCGTGTCGCTGGCGGCGCCGTCGCAGGCGCTGCACAGCACCGCCGCCAGGAGGGGCAGGAGCAGTCGGGAGCAGGTCGGGAGGGCGCGCATGCCGCGCAGGCTATCGGGCCGGCCTGGGCTTGGCAAACGGGCGGATGGGGCGCCCGTGCGGAGGCGACCGGCGGCGGGCTTGGGGCCCCGTGCCGGCGCCATGTCCGGGGGGCTTCAGCGGGCCGCTGGCGGACGCCGCTTGCCGATATCCCGGGCAAGCACCCAGACCACCACCAGGTTGACGCCCAGCAGCAGCCACGAGGCCCAGCCGGGGTGGCGGATGATGGCGTAGACATCCAGCGGCAGGTACAGCGCGGCGGAGATGCAGCCCAGCCACGATGCCCAGGCGCGCGCGCGCCACAGGCCCCAGGCTTCCAGCGACCGCAGCAGGCCGTAGGCGACCAGGGCGAGGGCGCCGACATGCACGGTGTCGGGCGTGATCATGTCCAGCAGCGTCGAGGACGAACCGTGTTCGGGATCGCCGCCGACGTGCCGGATCAGGGTGTTGACGAAGGTGCGCAGGGGGGCGGGCCCGGAGAACTCCAGGCCCGCGGCGGCCAGAAAGGCCAGTACGGCCTTGACCGCTTCCAGCAGGGCGATGGCGGCAAGTCCCGGATGCGCGTGCGGATCCGGGTTGTAGGGCTTGCGCGCGGACAAGTCGATCAGCCGGCGCGGGAGGCGCGCTTGCGATCGCTTTCGGTCAGGAACTTCTTGCGCAGGCGGATTTCCTTCGGGGTGACTTCCACCAGCTCGTCGTCCTCGATGAAGTCCAGCGCCTGCTCCAGCGAGAACTTCAGCGCCGGGGTCAGCTTGATCGCGTCGTCCTTGCCCGAAGCGCGCATGTTGGTCAGCGGCTTGGTCTTGATCGCGTTGACCGTCAGGTCGTTGTCCTTGGAGTGGATGCCGATCAGCTGGCCTTCGTAGACCTGGTCGCCTTCGGCGGCGAACAGGCGGCCGCGCTCTTCCAGCGGGCCCAGCGCATAGGCCGGGGTCGGGCCGGGGGCGTTGGCGATCATCACGCCGTTGAGGCGCTTGGCGATGGCGCCCTGTTCCTTCGGGCCGTAGTGGTCGAACACGTGGAACAGCAGGCCCGAACCCTGGGTCAGGGTCTTGAACTCGTTCTGGAAGCCGATCAGGCCGCGCGCCGGGATCTTGAAGTCCAGGCGCACGCGGCCCTTGCCGTCCGGCTCCATGTTCTCCAGCAGCGCCTTGCGGGTGCCCAGCTTCTCCATCACGCCGCCCTGGTGCTGCTCTTCGATGTCGATCACCAGCTGTTCGATCGGCTCCATCAGCTGCCCGTCGATTTCCTTGATGATGACTTCCGGGCGCGACACGGCCAGCTCATAGCCTTCGCGGCGCATGGTTTCGATCAGCACCGACAGGTGCAGCTCGCCACGGCCGGAGACCAGGAACTTGTCGGCGTCCTCCAGCTGCTCGACCTTCAGCGCGACGTTGTGCACGGTCTCGCGCTCCAGCCGCTCCTTGAGCTGGCGGCTGGTCAGGAACTTGCCGCCGGACAGGTCCTTGTTGCCGGCGAACGGCGAGTTGTTGACCTGGAAGGTCATCGAGATGGTGGGTTCGTCCACGGTCAGCGGCGGCAGCGCCTCGGGGGCTTCCAGCGCGCACACGGTGTCGGAGATGGTCAGCTCCTGAATGCCGGAGATGGCGACGATGTCGCCGGCCTGGGCCTCCTCGACCTCGATCCGCTCCAGGCCCATGAAGCCCAGCACCTGCAGCACCTTGCCCTGGCGCTTGTTGCCCTCGCGGTCGATGACGATGACCGGCTGGTTCTTGCGGACCTTGCCGCGCTGGATGCGGCCGATGCCGATCACGCCGACGAAGTTGTTGTAGTCCAGCTGGCTGATGCGCATCTGGAACGGGCCCTCGGCCTCGACTTCCGGCGCCGGCACGTACTTCATGATCGCTTCGTACAGCGGGGTCATGTCGCCGTCGCGCACGGTGTCTTCCATGCCGGCGTAGCCGTTCAGGCCCGACGCGTAGACGATCGGGAAATCCAGCTGCTCATTGGTGGCGCCCAGCTTGTCGAACAGGTCGAACACCTGGTCGATCACCCAGTCCGGGCGCGCGCCCGGGCGGTCCACCTTGTTGACCACGACGATCGGCTTGAAGCCCATCGCGAAGGCCTTCTGGGTGACGAAGCGGGTCTGCGGCATCGGGCCGTCCATCGCGTCGACCAGCAGCAGCACCGAGTCCACCATCGACAGCACGCGCTCCACCTCGCCACCGAAGTCGGCGTGCCCGGGGGTGTCGACGATGTTGATGCGGTTGCCGCGCCAGTTGATGGCGGTGTTCTTGGCCAGGATGGTGATGCCGCGTTCCTTTTCCTGGTCGTTGCTGTCCATCACGCGCTCTGCCAGCACCGTGCGCTCGGACAGGGTGCCAGACTGCTTCAGCAACTGGTCGACAAGGGTGGTCTTGCCATGGTCGACGTGGGCGACGATGGCGATGTTGCGAAGGTTTTCGATGGACATGCGAAAGACGGCCAGCCGGTGCCGTGAATGGGGAAAAGAAGTCCAACATTATACGGGCATGCGGCCGATTCGCGAAAAGGGGCCGTGAAGGCCGCCGGGACGGGCGTTCAGCCGGCGGCGGGCGCGGTGAGGGCGGGGGACGTCGCCCGCCGGGGGCGGGTGTATCCTATGCGGTCTGCGATAGACGTCTTCTCCCACAAGGATTCCCATGTCCCTGACCGCCCATTTCGACACCTCCCGCGGCCTGATCAAGGTCGAGCTGTTCGCCGACAAGGCGCCGCTGACCGTGGCCAATTTCGTCAACCTGGCCCAGCGCGGGTTCTACGACGGCCTCAACTTCCACCGCGTGATCGCCGATTTCATGATCCAGGGCGGCTGCCCGGAAGGCTCCGGCCGCGGTGGCCCGGGCTACCGTTTCGAGGACGAGACCAACAACGGCGTGCGCCACGAGCGCGGCGTGCTGTCCATGGCCAATGCCGGCCCCAACACCAACGGCAGCCAGTTCTTCATCACCCACATCAAGACCGACTGGCTGGACGGCAAGCACACCGTGTTCGGCAAGGTGGTCGAGGGCCTGGACGTGGTCGACGCGGTCAAGCAGGGCGACCTGATCAACAAGATCACCATCGAGGGCGATGCCGACGCCGTGCTGGCCGCCCAGGCCGGGCGCGTGGCCGAGTGGAACAAGATCCTCGCCGCCTGATCCCCGCCCACGGCCACCGGCAACGGTGGCCGTTCGCGTGATGTGCACCGATTGCAGCCCCGCTTTCGCGGCCGCGGAGGCCGGGGCCGTCCCCAGATACCTTTCTTAGCAGAGGAAACCCCCATGAAAGCACCCGTACGTGTCGCCGTGACCGGCGCTGCCGGCAATATCGGCTACGCCCTGCTGTTCCGCATCGCCTCCGGCGAAATGCTGGGCAAGGAACAGCCGGTCATCCTGCAGCTGCTGGAGATCGACAATGAGAAGGCCCAGGCCGCGCTGAAGGGCGTGGTCATGGAACTGGAAGACTGCGCGTTCCCGCTGCTGGCCGGCGTGGTCACCACCGCCGATCCGCTGGTGGCGTTCAAGGACGTCGACGTGGCCCTGCTGGTCGGCGCCCGTCCGCGCGGCCCGGGCATGGAGCGCAAGGACCTGCTGCTGGAAAACGCCAAGATCTTCACCGTGCAGGGCAAGGCGCTGAACGCCGTGGCCAAGCGCGACGTGAAGGTGCTGGTGGTCGGCAACCCGGCCAACACCAACGCCTACATCGCGATGAAGTCGGCGCCGGACCTGGACCCGAAGAACTTCACCGCCATGCTGCGCCTGGACCACAACCGCGCCCTGAGCCAGCTGTCGGCCAAGACCGGCAAGGCCGTGGACAGCTTCGAGAAGTTCACCGTGTGGGGCAACCACAGCCCGACCATGTACCCGGACTACCGCTTCGCCACCACCGGCGGCGCCTCGGTGGCCGAGCTGATCAACGACCAGGAATGGAACGCCAACACCTTCATTCCGACCGTCGGCAAGCGCGGCGCGGCCATCATCGCCGCCCGTGGCCTGTCCTCCGCCGCCTCGGCCGCCAATGCCGCCATCGACCACGTGCATGACTGGGTGCTGGGCAGCAACGGCAAGTGGGTGACGATGGGCGTGCCGTCCGACGGCTCCTACGGCATTCCCGAAGGCGTGGTGTTCGGCTTCCCGGTGATCACCGAGAACGGCAAGTACACCATCGTCAAGGACCTGCCGATCGACGACTTCTCCAAGAAGTACATCGACATCACCCTGGCCGAGCTCGAGGAAGAGCGCGCCGGCGTGGCCGACCTGCTCTGACCGCAGCAGCCGGGCCACCGGGTCGACGGGGGGAAGCTTCGGCTTCCCCCTTTTTGTTGGAGGGCTGCGGCGCGGGGTCCCGCGCGACGGCCGGCGGCCTGCCCATGGCCGCGTGCAGAGGCGGAAACGGTGATCGAACTGCATTACATCGACGACGCACTGCTGGTGGTGGAAAAGCCCGCCGGCCTGCTTTCGGTGCCCGGGCGCCTGCCGGAGAACCAGGATTGCCTGGTGGCGCGCCTGCAGGCGTCGTTTCCCGACGTGCTGACCGTGCACCGGCTGGACCAGGTGACCTCGGGGCTGATGCTGTACGCGCGCGGCAGGCAGGTGCAGGCGGCCCTGTCGATGCAGTTCGAGCAGCGGCGCGTGCACAAGCGTTACGAGGCCTTGGTGGAGGGGCGGGTCGCGGGCGAGGCGGGCGAGATCGCCCTGCCGCTGATCTGCGACTGGCCGAACCGGCCCAGGCAGATGGTGGACCTGGAACGTGGCAAGCCGGCGCTGACCCGCTGGCGGGTGCTGGCGCGCGATGCGGGACAGGCGTGGACCCGGGTGGCACTGGAGCCGGTCACCGGGCGCAGCCACCAGCTGCGGCTGCACATGGCCAGTGCCGGCCATCCGATCATCGGCGACTGCCTGTATGGCGCCGCGCCCGCGGCGCGGGTGCAGTTGCATGCGTGCAGGCTGGGCTTCGTGCACCCGGTGAGCGGGGCGGAGATGGCGTTCGCGTCGCCCAGTCCGTTCTGAGGCCGGTCGCGGCGCGGCGTGCGGTCGGCCATGGGCGGGGCCGGGGCCGGCCCTGCAACGTTGGTCGTACGACCATCGTCGCAGGGAGAGCGCGTGGTGGTCCGGACTATGCTCGGCGCAGGCCAGCAGGTTCCGGAGGCGACATGCAGTACGAGCAGACCTACCGCCGTTCCATCGACGCGCCGGAGGCGTTCTGGGCCGAGGAGGCCAGGGCGATCCATTGGCATAAGCCGCCGCGGCAGATCCTGGACTACTCCAATCCGCCGTTCCGGCGCTGGTTCGTCGGCGGCGAAACCAACCTCTGCTACAACGCGGTGGACCGGCACCTGGCCGAGCGCGGCGACCAGCTGGCGCTGGTCGCCATCTCCACCGAGACCCAAGTCACCCGCGAGATCACCTACCGCGAGCTGCACCGCGAGGTGAATGCCTTCGCCGCCGTACTCAAGGCGCTGGATGTCGCCCGCGGCGACCGCGTGGTGATCTACATGCCGAACATGGCCGAGGCGGTGTTCGCGATGCTGGCCTGTGCGCGCATCGGCGCGGTGCATTCGGTGGTGTTCGGTGGCTTCGCCGCGCACAACCTGGCGCTGCGCATCGACGATGCCCGGCCCAAGCTGCTGATCGCCGCCGACGCGGGCATGCGCGGCGGCAAGGTGATCCCCTACAAGCCCATGGTCGACGCGGCGTGTGCCGAGGCCACGTCGCCACCGCCGAAAGTGCTGATCGTCTCGCGCGGCCTGGACGCGGCCACGCCCAGGATCGCGGGGCGCGACGAGGATTACGCCGCGCTGCGCGCGCAGGTGGGCGATGCGCAGGTGCCGGTGGAATGGCTGGAATCCAACGCGCCCAGCTACCTGCTGTACACCTCGGGCACCACCGGCAAGCCGAAGGGCGTGCAGCGTGATGTCGGCGGCTACGCGGTGGCGATGGCGCAGTCGATGCGCACGGTGTTCGACTGCGCCCCCGGCCAGGTGATGTTCTCCACCTCCGACGTCGGCTGGGCGGTGGGGCATTCGTACAACGTGTACGGGCCGCTGATCGGCGGCTGCACGTCGCTGCTGTACGAAGGCCTGCCGACCCATCCGGATCCGGGCATCTGGTGGGCGCTGTGCGAGCAGTACGGGGTGCGCACGATGTTCTCCTCGCCCACCGCGATCCGGGTGCTGAAGAAGCACGACGTGGATTTCATCCATCGCCACGACCTGTCCGAACTGAAGTACCTGTTCCTGGCCGGCGAGCCGCTGGACGAGCCCACCGCGCAGTGGATCGGCGACGCGCTGCGCAAGCCGGTGATCGACAACTACTGGCAGACCGAGACCGGCTGGCCGGCGTTGACCCTGCTGCCGGGGCTGGAGATGAAGCCGGTGAAGTTCGGCTCGCCCGGCTTCCCCAACCTGGGGTACCGGATGAAGGTCATCGACGAGCGCACCGGGGCCGAAGTCGCACCCGGGCAGAAAGGCGTGCTGGTGATCCAGCCGCCGCTGCCGCCGGGTTGCATGAGCACCGTGTGGAACGACGATGCGCGCTTCATCAAGAGCTACTTCAGCCATTTCGACGAGTTGCTCTACAGCTCGCTGGACTGGGCCATCCGCGACGCCGACGGCTACACCTTCATCCTCGGCCGCACCGACGACGTGATCAACGTGGCCGGTCACCGGCTGGGCACGCGCGAGATCGAGGAGGCGATCAGCAGCCACCCGCGGGTGGCCGAGGCGGCGGTGGTCGGCATGCACGACGAGCTGAAGGGGCAGGTGCCGCTGGTGTTCGTGACCCTCAAGCAGGCCGCGGCCGCCGACGAGCTGGCGGCGCTGTCGGCGGAGATGATGCAGCAGGTCACCGGCTCGCTGGGGGCGGTGGCGCGCCCGGCGCACGTGCATATCGTCAACGCGCTTCCCAAGACCCGTTCGGGTAAGCTGCTGCGGCGTTCGCTGCAGGCCCTGGCGGAGCGGCGCGACCCGGGGGACCTGTCGACGCTGGACGACCCGGGCGCACTGGAGGAAATCCGCCGCGTGCTGGGGACATAGCGCAGGCCGCTGGCGCGGCGATCGCAGGGGGCGGTGCGGGTGCAGGCAAGCAGGATGGGGCGGGGGCCCCGGTTGCCGTTCGCGCGCATCGTGGTTGCGATGCACAAATGGGGGAGGGGGAATGGCGTTGATCCATGCCAAGACGGCAGCTGGCCGTCGCGAGATCGAAGACCGTGGCCTGCGCCTGGCGCCGGCGCTGCGCTCGGTGCTGCTGCTGGTGGACGGGCAGCGCGACAGCCGCGAACTGCTGCAGATGGCGCAGGGGTTGCGGGCGCCGGAGGACGCGCTGGAGCAGTTGCTGGCGCTTGGGTTGATCGAAGTGGTCGGTGGCAACGTGGAGCGCGCGCCGCCGGTGCCGGTCACCACGCAGTTGGGCGACGATCCGCTGCGCTACCAGCAACTGCGCGACTGGATGGCCGAATCGGTACGCCGGCACCTGGGCCTGAAGGGCTACCTGATCCAGCTCAAGATCGAGCGCAGCCGCAGTGCGGTGGGGCTGGAACAGCTGTGGCCGGAAGTGGCGGCGGCGCTGGGCAAGGCCAAGAGCCCGGCATTCGCCAGCCGCTGGCTGGAGGAGACCCGGGCCCTGGTGCTGGCGTGATGGCAGCACCAGGGCGCCGCGCTGTGCCGTGATCGCGGGCAGCGCGGCGGCCACCTGCCGGCCGGCACTATCATGCGCGGGGGTTGGGCACAGGAGCGCCAGGCATGGACAAACACGACGGCGGCGGGGCGGGAACCGCGGGCTGGGACGCCATCAATGCGGCATTGCGCGCGGTGCACGCGGGACAGGCGCCCCGGCACTTCGGCACGGCGGCCTCATACACACTGGGCAGCGACGACCCGCTGGACGGCATCAGCGTGTACTGGAGCCCGCTGCCGCGCCCGCACTGGCATTACGTCACCTACGGCTTTTCCGAGCTGTACGACAAACACAGCGACGACCCGGAGGCGAGCGGCTTCGGCTTCGAGCTGACCTTCCGTCTCGCCGCCGAAGCCGGCGAGGACGGCAGCGGCGCGCCACCGACGTGGCCGCTGGACCTGCTGCAGAACGTCGCCCGCTACGTGTTCGCCAGCGGCAACGTGTTCGAGGCCGGGCATCATCTCGATGCCAACGGCCCGATCACGCTGGACAGCGGTACCCGCCTGCGCCACCTGGCGTTCGTCGCCGATCCGCAGTTGCCGGCGATCGCCACGCCCAACGGGCGCCTGGACTTCCTGCAGATGGTCGGCCTGACCGACGACGAAATGGCCGCGGTCAGGCGCTGGTCGACCTCCGGGGTAATGGACGTGCTGGCGCCGGCGATGCCGTCGTGGATCACCGAGCTGGCGCGCGATTCGCTGCTGGCCGATGCGGCGCTGGCGGACCGGGTGGCGGCGGGCAGCCGCCGCGACGGGTCCAGCACCGGCATGCTGTTCGTGGAGACGCTGGACTGGTCCGACGCGGACGTGGGCACCACCCTGGTGCTGGGCGCGGGGCAGGTGGACAGCGTGCTGGAACTGCTGCCGCTGCGTCTGCACCACGACCGGCCGCTGGTGGTGCTGGGCAGGGAGCGGCAGTGGCGGTTCGAGCCGGGCGTGGCCGACGACCTGCAGCTGGACGAGGACAGCGCGCGCTGCGTGCTGTGCGACGCGAGCATCGCGGCGCTGCTGGCCGCGGTCCGTGCCGAGCGTGGCGTGTACCCGCTCCCGGGCGGGCGGCTGCAGGTGGAAGTGGTGCCGACGCAGTTGCGGGACGCCCGCGGCAAGGTGATTGGCGAGATCGGCTGACCGTCGCGGCTGCCGCGCTGGGGTTCAATCAGGGCCGCCGCGTGGCTCCGTCCGGCGGCCAGCCACCGCCAGCGAGAATACGAACACCGCGCCGGCCTCGCTGTCGGCCAGCACGATGCGGCGGTGGTGCAGCTGCAGGATGCGGTGCACCACCAGCAGCCCGAGCCCACCGCTGTCCGGGCGCCGGCTGGCCAGCGCGGACGGCGCGCTGAACAGCTGCGCGCGCTGTTCCGGAGCGATGCCCGGGCCGGTGTCGGCGACACGCACCTGTACTTCCTCGCCCGTCGCGCGCAGGGTCACCGTCACCCGGCCGCCCTCGGGCGTGTGGCGGATGGCGTTGTCGATCAGGTTGGTCAGCACCCGCTCGACCAGCGCCAGGTCGGCATGCACCGCCGGCAGGCCGGCGGGGATATCCGCGGCCAGCGATTGCCGGCGTGACTGCGCGGCCAGCTCGAACTTCTGGAACACGTCCTGTACCAGGTCCGGCAACGAGAACGCCTGCGGTTCCAGCACCACCCCCCCGTGTTCCAGTCGCGCCAGTTCGAACAGGGCCTGCGCCAGGCGGCCGACCTTGTGGCTCTGCGCCAGGGCGATGGACAGGTAGCGCTGGCGCTCGGCGGGGTCGAGCGTGGCGTCCTTCAGCGCCAGCGTTTCCAGGTAGCCGTGCAGCGACGACAGCGGCGTGCGCAGGTCGTGGGAAATGTTGGCCACCAGTTCGCGACGCTGCAGGTCCTGCTGGCGCAACTGCTGCCATTGCTCGCCGAGGCGCTGCGCCATGTGCGCGAAGCTGTGCCGCAGGATCGCCAGTTCGTCGCGCTCGCCGGGCCGGGGCGGCGCCGCTGGCGCCGGCAGCGCGGGAGGGGCGGCATCGACATCGAATGCCTGGATGTCGCGGGCCAGCCGGCGCAGCGGACGGGTAATCCAGCGGAAGGCGACCACGCCGGCGAGCAGGCCGACGGCGGCCACGATCGCCAGCGCCCACAGCGTGGTGCGCAGGCTGGCGCTGGCCGCGACGTCCGCGGCTAGCGCTTCGCGTTGCTCGCCGACCAGGACCACGTAGATGTAACCCACCTGCTTCCCCTGCACGCGCAGGGGCGCGACGTTGAACACCTTGCGCCCGGTACTGCTGCGCGGGTCGTCGCCGAGGATGGGCAAGGGCGCGCCGCCCAGCAGCGCATGGACCGGCGCCAGGTCGACCCGGTCGCGCCTGAGGTGGCCATCCGGCGCGTCGTGGCCGAGGATCCGGCCCTGGTCATCGAGCAGGTAGACCTCGACGCTGGGGTTGACCGCCATCAGCTTGCCGAACAGGGCGCGGACCTCGCCATCGCGCATGCCGCGTGCGTCCATCAGTTCGCCGCTGCGCGCGATGTGTTCGGCCAGCCCGCGCGAAAGGCGCTGCACGGTTTCCTGCTCGTGCAGGCGCGTGCTGCGCATCTGGATCCACGCCAGCGCGCCGCAGCACACCAGCAGCAGCGCGCAGAACACCAGCGACAGCCGTTGCCACAGCGCGAGCCGCTTCATGCGTCGTTGCCGCCGGCCGCCAGCTTGTAGCCGCGGCCCCATACGGTGAGGATGCGGCGCGGCGTGGCCGGGTCGCGTTCGATCTTGTTGCGCAGGCGGTTGATGTGCGTGTTGACGGTGTGTTCGTAGCCCTCGTGGCGGTGGCCCCAGACCTGGTTGAGCAGCTCCATGCGCGAGTAGACCTGGTCGGGATGGCGGGCGAAGAAATGCAGCAGGTCGAACTCGCGCGGGGTCAGGTCCAGGGCATTGCCATCGACCCCGGCGGTGCGCGCGACCGGATCGATGCGGATGCCGGCGACCTCGATCGCGCCGGCATCGATGCGCGCGTTCTGCGCCATCGCCTCGACCCGGCGCAGCAGCGCCTTGATCCGCGCGACCAGTTCCAGCATCGAGAACGGCTTGGCCAGGTAGTCGTCCGCGCCCAGTTCCAGGCCGAGGATGCGGTGCACCTCGCTGGCGCGCGCACTGGTGATGATGATCGGCGTGTAGCGGGTCATCGCGCGCGCGCGCCGGCAGATCTCCAGCCCGTCGACGCCCGGCAGCATCAGGTCGAGCACCAGCGCGCTCCAGTCGTTGTCCTCCAGCAGGCGCAGGCCGTCGTCGCCGCTGGCCGCATGGGTCACGTCGTAGCCTTCGTCGCGCAGGTGCATGCGCAGCAGGTTGGCGATGTGGGCGTCGTCCTCGACGATCAGCACGCGTTTGGCACGGTTCATCGGCACATCCGGCCGCTGGGGAATGGGTGCCATTGTCGGGGGAAGCGGGCGCCGATGTGTCACGGAAAATTTAACTCCGCGTGAGGATTCGTTGACCGCCACGCGCGCAGCATGGCGCCATCGTTCCTGCTTGGAGACCGGCCATGTCCCTTTCCCGTCGCACCCTGCTGGGCATGGGCGGCATGCTGGCGGCGGCCGGCCTCTGCGGGGTTGGCGCCTGCGGCCGGGCCGCGCCGGCGCCGGCGCCGCGCCGCGGCACGTTCGAGGTCATGCATGACGACGCGCAATGGCGCCGGCTGCTGACGCCGGCGCAGTACACGGTGCTGCGCGGCCAGGGAACCGAGCGCGCGTTCAGCAGCCCGTTGAACGGCGAGCACCGGCGCGGCACGTTCCATTGCGCCGGTTGCGCGCTGGCCCTGTTTTCCTCCGCCGCCAAGTTCGACAGCGGTACCGGCTGGCCGAGCTTCTGGGCGCCGCTGCACGGCGCGGTGGGCGAGGACCGCGACACCACCTTCGGCATGCTGCGGGTGGAAGTGCACTGCCGTCGCTGCGGCGGCCACCTCGGCCACGTGTTCGATGACGGCCCGCGCCCGACCGGGCTGCGCTACTGCATCAACGGCGTGGCGCTGGATTTCGTCGCGGCCTGAGCGCCGTCCCTCCCGATTCCAAGAAAAGGACGTTCCATGTTCCTGTTGCTGCTGGCCTACCTTGGCGGTGTCCTGACCCTGCTCAGCCCCTGCATCCTGCCGGTGCTGCCGTTCGTGTTCGCGCGCTCGGACCGTCCGTTCCTGCGCAGCGGGCTGCCGCTGCTGGCCGGCATGGCGCTGATGTTCGCGGTGGTCGCCAGCCTGGCGGCGGTCGGCAGCCGCTGGGTGGCGCAGGCCAACCAGGCCGGCCGCTGGATCGCCCTGGCGGTGATGGCGGTGTTCGCGCTGGCGCTGTTGTGGCCGGCCCTGGCGAACCGGCTGCTGTCGCCGCTGCAGCGCCTGGGAGGGCGCCTGGATGCGTCGGCCGGGGACGGCGGGGGCGTCGCCGGTTCGCTGCTGATCGGTATCGCCACCGGCCTGCTGTGGGCGCCCTGCGCCGGGCCGATCCTGGGGTTGATCCTCACCGGTGCCGCGCTGCAGGGGGCCAATGCCGGCACCAGCGGGCTGCTGCTGGCCTACGCGCTGGGAGCGGCGACGTCGCTGGCGCTGGCGGTGTGGATCGGCGGCCGGGTGTTCGCCGCGCTCAAGCGGCACCTGGGCGCGGGCGAATGGATCCGGCGCGGGCTGGGCATCGCCGCCCTGCTGGCGGTGGTCGCCATCGCCATGGGCTGGGACACCGGGGTGCTGACCCGGCTGTCGACGGTGAGCACCGCGCGCCTGGAGCAGGGGCTGCTGGACGCATTGCCGGCGCGCGACCCAATGCCGGGTGGCGCGATGATGATGACGGCGGACCAGGGCGCGATGCCGGGGCTGCCGGTCGAGGGCCAACTGCCGTCGCTGGCCGGCGCCAGCGGCTGGCTCAACAGCCCGCCGCTGGATGCGCAGGGCCTGCGCGGCAAGGTGGTACTGGTCGATTTCTGGACCTACTCGTGCATCAACTGCCTGCGTGCGCTGCCGCATGTTCGCCAGTGGTACGAGCGTTACCGCGACCACGGCCTGGTGGTGGTGGGCGTGCATGCGCCGGAATTCGCGTTCGAGCGCGACGTGCGCAACGTGCAGCGCGCGGTCGAGGACCTGGGCGTCAGCTGGCCGGTGGCGCTCGACAATGATTTCGCGATCTGGCGGGGCTTCGACAACCGCTACTGGCCGGCGCATTACTTCATCGACGCGCAGGGGCGCATCCGCGCCCATCATTTCGGCGAGGGCGGCTACGAGGAGTCCGAGCAGATCATCCGCCGGCTGCTGCGCGAGGCGGGCAATACGTTGCCGGGCGACGCGCCCGCGATAGCGGCGACGGCGCGCGCGGCGGTCGAGCGCGCGGCGGACATGGGCAACCTGCGCTCGCCGGAAACCTACATCGGCCACGCGCGGGCGGAGCATTTCGCCTCGCCGGGCGGACAGCGTGCGGGCCGCGCCTTCGATTACACGGTGCCGGCCGTGCTGCGGCTCAACCAATGGGCGCTTGGCGGGCGCTGGCTGGTGGGCGAGGAGGACGCACGCCTGCAGCAGGCCGGCGGCCGCATTGCCTTCCGCTTCCATGCGCGCGATCTGCACCTGGTGCTGGCGCCGCAGGTGGACGGCCGGCCGGTGCGTTTCCGGATGCGCGTCGATGGCCATGCGCCGGGTGCGATGGCCGGTGCCGACGTGGGCGCCGGTGGCGAGGGCCGGGTGGACGAGAACCGGCTCTACCAGTTGATCCGCCAGGACGGCGACGTCGGCGAGCGCAGCTTCGAGATCGAGTTCCCTGATCCGGGCGTACGCGCCTATGCCTTTACCTTCGGTTGAATCCGGGAGGCCGGACGATGAAACCCGCGATGGAAAAACTGTTCGCCGGCGGCGTTGCCGTGCTGGTCGCCGGCCTGCTGGTACTGGGCGTGGCCGGCCTCGATCGCCCCGTGCACGCGGCGGCGGCTGCGCCGGCGGCGGAGGTTCCCGCGCCCAGCGGCATCGCCGACCTGCGGCAGCCGGGCGTACACCGCGCACGGGTGGTGTTCGCCGGCGGCTGTTTCTGGGGCGTGCAGGGCGTGTTCCAGCATGTGAAGGGCGTGGACAGCGCCGTGTCCGGCTACATCGGGGGCAGCGGCGCCGACGCCCGCTACCCGCGCGTCAGTGCCGGCAATACCGGCCATGCCGAAGCGGTGCAGGTGACCTACGACCCGTCCCAGGTGAGCTATGCGCAGCTGATGCAGGTGTTCTTCTCGGTGGTCCACGACCCCACCCAGCGCGACCGGCAAGGCCCGGACCGCGGCAGCCAGTACCGGTCCGCGGTCTACGCCGATGACGCGGCGCAGCGCGCGGCGACGCGGGCCTACATCGACCAGCTGCAGCGCAGCGGCGTGTTCGCCGCGCCGCTCGCGACCCGGGTCGACGGTGGCAAGCCGTTCTATCCGGCCGAGGACTACCACCAGAACTACCTCGCGCTGCATCCGGACGCGGCGTACATCCGCTTCTACGACCTGCCGAAGATCGAGGCGCTCAAGCGCCAGTACCCGGCGCTCTACCGCGACGCGCCACGGCTGGTGATGCCGGTGTCAGTGCGTTGAAGCCGGGGCAGCGTAGCGGCTCCAGAACACGAAGGGCCGCCGGCTATGCCACCGGCGGCCCTTCGGTTTCCAGGCGTTGGAGCGCGGACTCAGCCCAGGCCTTCGGCCTTGAGCGCGGCCTGCACCGCCGGGTCGGCCTGCATGCGCTGCTCGAAGCGGTCCAGCGCGTCCATGCCGGCCAGGTCGATCTTGAGGCCGCGTGCCCAGCGCAGGGTCACGTAGGTGTAGGCGTCGGCGATGGAGGGGCGCGGCGTCCCGCCCAGCCACTCGACCTGCGCGAGGCGGTCGTTGAGGCGCTGGTACAGGCCCTTGAGCTTGTCACGCGAATGCTGCTGGGTGCGGGCGATGACCGCCTCGTCCTCCAGATACCGGGTCGAGCCGAAGATCGGGTAGTACACCGGGTGCAGGTCGGCGTTGACGAAAGACAGCCAGCGGTTGACCTCGGCGCGGGTGCGCGGGTCGCTGCCGCCGTCCAGGCCGGCGCCCGGGGCCTTGTCGCAGATGTAATGCAGGATCGCCGCGTTCTGGGTCAGGACCCAGCCGTCGTCCTCGAGCACCGGCACCGCGCCGGCCGGGTTCATGGCCATGTACGCCGGCGACTTCATGGTGGCATGGTCGACGATCTGGACTTCGAACGGCAGGCCGGACCAGATCAGCGCGATGTGGTCGGCCAGCGAGCAGGCGCCGGGTTTGGTGTAGAGCTTCATCGGATACCTCGGGGGTGGAATGACCCCCGCATTATCGTCAGCGGCGCGTCGGCCGGCGTGACCGGCATGCGATGCCGCCGCGTCAGGACGTGCGCGGCTTGAGCGACTGCACCTTGTAGAAGGTGTGCCCGCCGATGGTGGCGACCTGGTAGGCGTTGCGCCAGCTGGGGCTGGCGATAGCATGCGCGGCGAAGTGGCTGGCGCCGGGCACGATCTCCTTGCGCTGGCCGGCCGGCAGCGCCCAGTTGCGCTCGGCGGCGAAGGCCACGTCCACGGCTTCGGCCCAGGCGTCGTTGTTGCGCAGTTGGGTGTCCGGCGCCACCAGGGTGGGCGCGAACTGCTTGCGTGCGGTCACCACCTGGCACATCGAGTCGCCCCACAGGCCGCTGTCGAGGCGGCGCAGCGCGACTTCCGCCACGGCCTGCTGGCCGCGCAGGGTCTGGTCGCGGGCTTCCAGATAGACGGTGGTACTCAGGCACAGCGAATCGGCGGCCGGCTGCGGCAACAACTGCGACAGCCAGAGAATCCAGGCCAGTTTCATAGGTCTCCTTGCTCCGTGTGGGCCGCAACCGGCCTGTTCCCCGCGTGGCAGGGACAGGACGGCAGCGGCTTGGCGTCATGGGGAGGCGGCCATGGCATCGGGGCCGCCCCGTGGGCAGACCCCGGTCAATCGACCCTGGGGGCTGCGCCGTGCTCACCAGAACTGGGGGGTGAGCGGAAAGTCGGCGCAAGGTAGGGGGGCAATCCCAAACTCATCCTGAATGCGCGTTCTTGACATTCAGCTTCATTGCAGGGGCCGGATCCGGCCCGGGTGCCGCGATGCGCGGGCGTCCAGGGCGGTGCAGGGTGTGTCGCCGGTCACGAAAAAACGCCTGCGGTGGGCCCTTCCGGATCGCCCGGTGTGCGCGTTGTCGGCGCGGGCGGCAGGGAACCCGATGCCTTGGCCGGCTGCCCGGGGCCCGGCGGCGCCATGCCCGTGCACGCGGACAGCCGCACGCCGCCAAAGCGCTTCGCGCGCGGGTTGGCGGCCAACGGGACGCATGCCCCGGGCAGGGCGCACGGCGATGGCGGTGGTGGATGCGCGCCGCCCGCTGCGGCCAAGCCCGGCGGGCGCGCGCGGCGGCGGGCCTAGAGCGCGGCGGCCAGGCGGCTGCCCTGGTCGATGGCGCGCTTGGCATCCAGCTCGGCGGCCACATCGGCACCACCGATCACATGGGCGGCCACGCCCGCGGCGCGCAACGCATCGGCCAGTGCGCGCATCGGCTCCTGCCCCGCGCAGACCACCACGGTGCCGACCTCCAGCAACCGTTCGGCACCGTCGACGCGGATGCGCAGGCCGCGGTCGTCCACGCCCAGGTACTCCACGCCGCCCAGCATCCGCACGCCCTTGGCCTTGAGCGCGGCGCGGTGGATCCAGCCGGTGGTCTTGCCCAGGCGGGCGCCGGGCTTGCCGGGGCTGCGCTGCAGCAGCCATACCTGGCGTGCCGGCGCCTCGGGTTGCGGCGTGGACAGCGCGCCGCGGCTTTCGAAACTCGGGTCCACGCCCCACTCGGCCATCCAGCGGGCCTTGTCCAGCGACGGCGACGGTCCTTCCTGTACCAGGAATTCACCGACGTCGAAGCCGATGCCGCCGGCGCCGATGATGGCCACTTTGTCCGCCGCCCTGACCCGGCCCTGCAGCACGTCCAGGTAGCTGACCACCATCGGGTGGTCGGCACCGGGGAAGTCGACCTTGCGCGGCGAGATGCCGGTCGCCACCACGACCGCGTCGTAGCCGGCCAGCATCGGCACGTCGGCGCGCGTGCCCAGGCGCACGTCCACGCCGGTATCGGCCAGCCGGTGGCGGAAATAGCGCAAGGTCTCGTGGAACTCCTCCTTGCCGGGGATGCGCTTGGCCACGTTGAACTGGCCGCCGATCTCATCGGCCGCGTCGAACAGGGTGACGGCGTGGCCACGCTCCGCGGCGACGGTGGCGCAGGCCAGGCCCGCCGGACCCGCGCCGACCACCGCCACGCGCTTGGCGACGGCGGCCGGGCGGTAGACCAGTTCGGTCTCGTGCGCGGCGCGCGGGTTGACCAGGCAGGTCGCGCGCTTGTTGACGAAGATGTGGTCCAGGCAGGCCTGGTTGCAGGCGATGCAGGTGTTGATGGTCTCCGGCCTGCCGGCGCGGGCCTTGGCCGGCCACTGCGGGTCGGCCAGCAGTGGCCGCGCCAGCGACACCATGTCGGCCTGGCCGTCGGCCAGTACCCGTTCGGCGACGTCGGGCATGTTGATGCGGTTGACCGCGATCACCGGCACGTTCACGTGCGGGCGCAGTTTGGCGGTGACGCCGGCGAAGGCGGCGCGCGGCACCGAGGTGGCGATGGTGGGCACGCGCGCCTCGTGCCAGCCGATGCCGGAGTTGATCAGGGTCGCGCCGGCCGCTTCGATCGCCCGGGCCTGCTGCAGGATCTCCTCCCAGTTGCTGCCGTCCTCCACCAGGTCCAGCAGCGACAGCCGGTAGATGATGATGAAATCCGGGCCGCAGGCCTCGCGGATGCGGCGCACGATCTCCACCGCGAAGCGCATGCGCCGGGCGGCGTCGCCTCCCCAGGCGTCGTTGCGCCGGTTGGTGCGCGGGGCGATGAACTCGTTGATCAGATAGCCCTCCGAGCCCATGACCTCGACGCCGTCGTAGCCGGCCTCGCGCGCCAGCCGCGCGGCGCGGGCGTAGCTGGCGATCTGGCGCTCGACGCCCCGCGCCGACAATGCGCGGGGCGTGAACGGGTTGATCGGCGCCTTCAGCTTCGACGGTGCCACCTGCAGCGGGTGGTAGGCATAGCGGCCGGCGTGCAGCAGCTGCAGGCAGATATGGGCGCCGTGGCCGTGCACGGCCGCGGTGACCTGCCTGTGCCGGCCCACTTCCCAGGGCCAGGACAGCTTGCTGCCGAACGGCGCCAGCCAGCCGGCGACGTTCGGCGAGAAGCCGCCGGTGACCAGCAGTGCCGCGCCGCCAGCGGCGCGTTCGCCGAAATAGGCCGCCAGCTTGGGGAAGTCGCGGACATGGTCCTCGAGGCCGGTATGCATCGAGCCCATCAGGATGCGGTTGCGCAGCCGGGCGAAGCCCAGGTCCAGTGGCGCGAACAGATGGGGATAGGCGGTGTCGGTGGCTGGCGTCATGATGGATACGCTTGCGTACGGATCGCGTCAGCCTGCCCCGAAACCCGGTCTGCGGCAAGGGGTGGGCGGGCGTGGCCGGCACGCATGCGATGGCCCCGCGGCTCGGACAGCCCCGCGCAGCCTGGCATCCCGGGGCGGCGGCGGGCGCTCCGCATGGCGTGGCACTGGCCCGGGTACGTGCCATCGGCGCGGGTTGTCGGCGCCCCGTGCACCGGCCGGCGTGCCGCGCAGGAGCCGAATCCGCCGAAGTCGCCGCGGCCGCGATTGCGCGGCCGGCGCTATCCGCATGCGTATGCGGACATCAGCCTCACGGTCGTCGTGCCTGGCCGCGTATAGCCGTTGTCAGCGGCCACGGACGGGACAGCGGACCGCCGCGACCCCAGCAGACGCACAGGTGCGGCAGGCACCGCCGCCGGCCACCCGTTGCGCCCACGGCGCGTGCGCGCCGCACGCGGCTGTTCAGTCCCAGCCTTCGAGCACCAGCTTGCCCAGGGTGCTGCCCGACTCCAGCAACCGGTGCGCCTGGCGCAGGTTGGCCGCGTTGACCGCGCCCAGGCGCGCGCTGACGGTGGTGCGCAGTTCGCCGGCGTCGATCAGGCTGGCGGCGCGGGTGAGGATGCGGTGCTGTTCGATCATGTCGGCGGTGCGGAAGCGCGCCCGCGCGAACATGAACTCCCAATGGATGCCGATGCACTTGGCCTTGTACGGGTCGCCGATGCGCAGCTCGCCGGCGGGCTCCACGATCAGCCCGACATGGCCCTGTGGCGCCAGCAGTTCACCGAGTACCTGCCAGTAGCGGTCGGTGTCGGCCAGGTTCAGCGCGGCGTCCACCTGGCTGATGCCCAGCGCCTGCAGCTGCGGCGCCAGGGGCTGGCGATGGTCGATGACGTGCTCGGCACCCAGTGCCCGGCACCAGGCGCGGCTTTCCTCGCGCGAGGCGGTCGCCACCACGGTGAATCCGGCATGGCGGCCAAGCTGGATCGCCATCGATCCGACGCCGCCGGCGCCACCGATGATCAACAGGATCCGGCCGACGTTGCGCCGCCCGTCGAGCTGGTAGGGCATGCGCTGGAACAGCAGTTCCCAGGCCGTGAGCGTGGTCAGTGGCAGCGCCGCGGCTTCGGCGAAATCCAGCGTGCGCGGCTTGCGCGCGACCAGCCGCTCGTCCACCAGTTGCCGCTGCGCGTTGCAGCCCTGGCGGGTGACATCGCCGGCGTAATACACCTCGTCGCCCACCGCGAACGCGGTCACCGCGGGGCCGACGGCCAGCACGGTGCCGGCCGCATCGAAGCCGAGGATGCGCGCCGGGGTTTCCTCGCCCGTGCCCGAACGCCGCAGCTTGGTGTCGACCGGGTTGACCGATACCGCCCGCACTTCCACCAGCAGGTCCTGCCCCTGCGGCGCGGCGGGCGCCGGCAGCTCGACGTCTTCCAGCGCGCGGGGGTCCTCGATCGGCAGGTAGCGGCTCAGGCCAACAGCTTTCATGGCGGAAGTTCCGTTCGGTGGGGGGCTGCGGCCATGATACAAAGGGACCGTTCAGGTCAGGACGACGGCATCTGCCGTCGCGGCCGCTGTCCCGCTGCCGGCCCGGCGCGCCTGCGCGCGGTGGTCGGAAACCCCGCAATGCCTGTCCGGGCTTGGATCTTGTGCGTTTTTACCAAGCTGTATAGGGTGAGGCTCGGTGGCCATCCGAAGTCCGGGGGCCCTGTCATTTGTTACGCAGCTGTTAACGTCGTCTTCACAGCCCAGCGCATAATGTGCACCGCGTTGGCGTGCGGAAACGGCCATCTTTCGGACGCGACGAACGAAATCGCTGTGCTGGACATGCCATTACCGGTTTCATACCCCCGAAACAAGGAGTTGTATTCATGAACAAGAAGATCCTTACCGCCGCACTGCTGGGCGGTCTGGCATTTGCCCAGGCTGCGTCGGCCCAGGAATTCGATGACCGCTGGTATCTGACCGGTTCGGCCGGCTTCAACTTCCAGGACAACGACCGTGGGACCAACGATGCTCCGTTCGTGACCCTGGGCCTGGGCAAGTTCATCAGCCCGAACTGGTCGCTGGACGGCGAGCTGAACTACCAGAACCCGAACTTCGACAAGAACCAGGACCTGAACTGGTCGCAGTACGGCGCCTCGCTGGACCTGCGCCGCCACTTCATCCAGGACGGCCGCGGCTGGAACCCGTACCTGCTGTTCGGCCTGGGCTACCAGAAGGCTGAGGAAGAGTACGTCGTCAATTCGGTGAACTCGCCGGCGCAGCGCAAGGACGGCAACTTTGCCGCCAAGATCGGTGCCGGTCTGCAGACCACCTTCGACAAGCGCGTCGCCGTGCGTGCCGAAGTCGCCTACCGCGCTGATTTCGACGACCAGAGCGTGAACCCGCGCCTGGCCGGCAAGGACAACGACTGGTTCGGCGACGTGCTGGCTTCGGTCGGCGTCGTGATTCCGCTGGGCCCGGCCCCGGTTGCCGCCGTGGCTCCGCCGCCGCCGGCTCCGGTTGCGCCGAGCTGCGCCGACCTGGACGACGACGGTGACGGCGTCAACAACTGCGACGACAAGTGCCCGAACTCGCAGGCCGGCCAGATCGTGGGTCCGGACGGCTGCCCGGTGCCGGTGTCGATCGACCTGAAGGGCGTGAACTTCGACTTCGACAAGTCGACCCTGCGTCCGGATGCCGTCGCCATCCTGAGCGAGGCCAGCGAGATCCTGAAGCGTTACCCGGAACTGCGCGTTGAAGTCGCCGGTCACACCGACTCGAAGGGTACCGACGCCTACAACCAGAAGCTGTCCGAGCGTCGCGCCAAGGCCGTGTACGACTACCTGACCGGCCACGGCGTTGCCGCTTCGCGTCTGGTGGGCCCGATCGGCTACGGAGAGAGCCGCCCGATTGCGCCGAACACCAACCCGGATGGTTCGGACAACCCGGAAGGTCGCGCCAAGAACCGTCGCACCGAGCTGAACGTCCAGAACTGATCGGACGTATCGGTTGATTCGAAACAGGGCCCGGCGAAAGCCGGGCCTTGTTTTTACGCGTTCCCGGGAATCCGGGCGGATGCCCGCGCGACGCGCGCACACGCCTGCCGTGAACCCGGAAATGAAGGTTGAAAGCCCCGCGGGGCATGCCTACACTCGCGGCGTTCCCTGTACGGATGGAAATACCGATGCTGCGTATCGCACTGGCCGGCGCCCTGGCCCTGGTCCTCGTTCCCGCCGCCCACGCAGCCGTCGATTGCTCGGCCAGTGCCATCGTGCCGCCGCCGTTGCCGGCCACGGTGATCGAGCCGGTCGCCATGGAGCTGTATGCCCGTCCGGGCCAGCTGGGCATGCCCTCGGGCGTGCTGGCGCCCAACGCCAGCGGCGAGCAGTCGCTGGACCGCGTACTGATGCGCCTGCGCGTGGAAAGCTGCAACAACGTCGCCAGCGCGATGCCGGCGCGCCCGGCGATCAACCCCAACGATCCGGCGGCCTACAAGCCGCAGACGCAGTACGACAACACGCCGTGGCGGTTCGACATGAGCCAGAACGGCAAGCGCATGACCGCGGACGAGTTCGATGCGTGGATGAAGGCCCGCGGCGTGCGCGTGGTCAAGGCGGCGACGCCGGCGGCCGAAGGCGCGGCCGAAGCCAAGGCGGCGGCCGAGGTCAAGTAAGCCGGGCGCCCGGATGCCGCGCAGGAATTCCCGTGATGCCCGCCCTGCCAGACAGGGCGGGCATTTTGTTGTGCCCTCCGGCACCGCCGCCAGGAACGGGGCGCCCCCGGGCACGCCGCGGCATGGCCTGGCGCGGGTGCTGTCGAAGGCGGGCGTGTGTTCGCGTGCCGAGGCCGCGCGGCGCGTGCTGGCCGGCCGGGTTGGCGTGGACGGCCGGGTCGTGCGCGACCCCGAGTTCCCCGTGGTCCCCGGGCGGCAGCGGGTGACCCTGGACGGCCAGCCCATCGTGGCGGCGCAACGCCTGTACCTGGCCTTGAACAAGCCGCGCGGCCTGGTCACCAGCGTCCGCGACGAGCAGGGCAGGGACACCGTGTACCGTTGTTTCGAGGGCGCGGGCCTGCCGTGGCTGGCACCGGTGGGGCGCCTGGACAAGGCCAGCGAAGGCCTGCTGTTCTTCAGCAACGACCCGGAATGGGCCGCCCGGCTGACCGACCCGGCGACCGGTCCGTTGAAAACCTATCGCGTGCAGGTCGATGGCGTGCCCGATGCGGCGCAGCTGGCGCGCATGCGCGCTGGCATCGACGACGCGGGTGAACACCTGGCCGCGCATTCGGTCGTGCTGCTGCGCCAGGGCGAGCGCAACGCGTGGCTGGAGATCGTGCTGGACGAGGGCCGCAACCGGCATATCCGGCGCCTGCTGCAGGCATTGGGGTTCGACGTGCTGCGCCTGGTGCGGGTGGCGATCGGGCCGGTCCGGCTGGGCGAACTGGCCAAGGGGCAGTGGCGGGTGCTGGAGGAGGCGGAACTGGAGCAGTTGGCCCCGCATTCAGTCCAGGCGCCCGCCAATTCATGAAATTCCTCATGTATTTCATGCAAATAGCTTGATTTCCTAAAGTGCATGGTTAGGCTGTAGGCCTGTTCTCCAGCGAGGTCGCGCAACCATGTCAGCTTTCAACCGCATTGCGGTGTCGTCACTTGGAGCGGCCGCAGCCGTGGTTCTGGCCGGTTGTGCGTCGTCGGGCAAGCCGGTGGCGGCGGCGCCCGCGGAAAAGCCGGTCACGGTGATGGTGGAAGCGCCGATGGCGGAGAAGGACGCACTGGGCAACTACCGCTTCCTCATGCAGCAGGCGGGCAAGAACATGAGCGCCGACCAGTTCGATGCCTGGATGAAGGCCAACGGCATCCGCGTCGCCCGTGGGGGCGCGGCGGCCAAGCCCGAGGCGGCGCCGGCCGCGCCGGCCGCGAAGCGGTAACGCGGCGGCCGCCACGGCCTGCCGCCAATGTCGTAAAAAGAAACAGGCGCCCTGGGGCGCCTGTTCTCATTGGGGGCCCGCTCAGCCCTTGATGACGCCCAGTTCCCGGCCGATGCGGGTGAAGGCGTCGATGGCGCGGTCCAGGTGCTCGCGGCTGTGCGCGGCGCTCATCTGCGTGCGGATGCGCGCCTGGCCCTTGGGCACCACCGGGAAGAAGAAGCCGATCGCATAGATGCCTTCTTCCAGCAGGCGCTCGGCGAACTTCTGCGCCAGCGGTGCGTCGTACAGCATCACCGGGCTGATCGGGTGCACGCCGGGCTTCACGTCGAAGCCGGCGGCAGTCATCTTCTCGCGGAAGTAGGCGGTGTTTTCGGCCAGCCTGCGGCGCAGGTCGTCGGCCTTGTCGAGCATGTCGAAGGCCTTGATGCCGGCGGCGACCACGTGCGGCGGCAGCGAGTTGGAGAACAGGTACGGGCGCGAGCGCTGGCGCAGCAGCTCGATCACTTCGGCGCTGGCGCAGGTGAAGCCGCCCAGCGCGCCGCCCATGGCCTTGCCCAGGGTGCCGGTGATGATGTCGATCTTGTCGAGCACGCCCTTGACCTCGGCCGAGCCGCGGCCAGTGGCGCCGAGGAAGCCGGTGGCATGGCATTCGTCGATGTGCACCAGTGCGTTGTACTTCTTGGCCAGCGCGGTGATCTCGTCCAGCGGGGCGATGAAGCCGTCCATCGAGAACACGCCGTCGGTGGTGATCAGCTTGGTCCTGCAGCCGGCGGCATCGGCGGCCTGTAGCTGCGCTTCCAGGTCGGCCATGTCGCAGTTGGCGTAGCGGAAGCGCCTGGCCTTGCACAGGCGCACGCCGTCGATGATCGAGGCGTGGTTGAGCGCATCGGAGATGATCGCGTCGTTCTCGCCCAGCAGCGGCTCGAACAGGCCGCCGTTGGCGTCGAAGCAGGCGGCATAGAGGATGGTGTCGTCCTTGCCGAAGAACTCGGCGATCTGCTTTTCCAGCTGCTTGTGCAGGTCCTGGGTGCCGCAGATGAAGCGCACCGAGGCCATGCCGAAGCCGTGGCTGTCCAGCGCGTCCTTGGCGGCCTGGATCAGCGCCGGGTGGTCGGCCAGGCCCAGGTAGTTGTTGGCGCAGAAGTTCAGCACGCTGCGGCCATCGTCCAGGGTGATCTCGGCCGACTGCGGGCTGGTGATGATGCGTTCGGACTTGAACAACCCCTGCGCGCGGATGGCGTCCAGTTCCTCGGCGTAGTGCCGGGTGAGCGGGGAAGTGTGCGCGTTGGCGGTCATGGCAGGGTTTTGCGGTGGAGGGAGTGACGATTCTAGCGGCCTGGCGTTGCCGCCGCCGGTTTCATGGGGAATGGCTATAAGCGCCACGGCCGAAGTCATTTCTCCGTGTGCGTGTGCGCCCGCAGCATCGACGCTCCACCCCTGCCTTCCAGGAGCCACCGATGACCGCCCCCTTGTTCCCGTCCACCGCGCCGACCAGGAAGCTGTTGTCCCTCAGCCTGGCCGTGGCGCTGTGCGGGGTGGCGGCATCGGCGCAGGCGCAGCAGCCCACCGTGGAACAACTGCAGCAGCGCCTGGAGCGGCTGGAACGCCTGGCCGGCGTGTCAGGCGTGGCAGCCGTCGAAGGTGTCGACCTGGCCGGGCTGGACCAGCGCCTGCGCATCCTCGAGCGCCGCCTGGAGCTGCAGGAGGAAGAGCGGGTGGCCGCCGCCCGGGCCGCGCCGCAGATCACCGTCGACCCGAGGGGCGCCGCGTTCCGGTCCGGCGACGGCCACTACGAGCTCAAGCTGCGCGGCCTGCTGCAGGGCGACGCGCGCGTGTTCGTCGGCGATGGCAACCAGAACGACAGCTTCCTGCTGCGCACCGCCCGGCCCACGCTGGAGGGTTCGCTGGGCAAGCGGGTCGCCTACCGCTTCACCCCGGAGTTCGCCGGCGACAGCGCGACCATCGTCGATGCCTATGTCGACCTGCGCGTCAATCCGGCGCATGCGCTGCGCGTGGGCAAGTTCACCTCGCCGGTGGGGCTGGAGCGCCTGCAGTCCTCGGCGGCCCTGGTGGACGTCGAGCGCGCGCTGCCCAGCGAGCTTGCGCCGAACCGCGACTTGGGCGTGCAGCTGCAGGGCGAGCTGGCCGCGGGCAGGTTCAGCTACGCGCTGGGCGTGTTCAACGGCGCGGTCGATGGCCGCGACGCGACGAGCAGCAACCCCGACGATGATTTCGAGATCGCCGGCCGCGTGTTCTTCGAGCCGCTCAAGGGCAGCGACAGCGCGTGGGCGGGGCTGGGCGTCGGCCTGGGCGCGAGTGCCGGGCAGAAACATGGCGTTGGCAGCAGCTTCCTGCCGCGCTACCGCACCCCGGGCCAGGCGACCTTCTTCAGCTACCGCAGCACGGTGGCCGCCGACGGCGACACGCTGCGCTGGTCGCCGCAGGGCTGGTTCTACCGCAACGGCTTCGGCCTGCAGGCCGAGTACATCGCTTCGTGCCAGGAAGTGGCCCGCGACGCGCGTCGCACCGCCCTGGAACACCGCGCCTGGCAGGCGACGGCCAGCTACGTCCTGACCGGCGAGGACGCCGGCTACCGCGGGGTGACGCCGTCGCGCCCGTTCGGCGTCAACGGTGGGCGCGGGGCGTTCGAGCTCACTGCGCGCTACGGCGAACTGCAAGCCGACGGGGCGGCGTTCCCGTTCTACGCCGATCCGGCGGCCTCGGCTGCGCGCGTCCGGTCGTGGACGGTGGGCGCGAACTGGTACCTCACCGCGAACCTCAGGCTCGCCACCAACTACCTGCACAGCCGCTTCGGTGCCGTTGCCGGCGCCCAGAGGCTGGCCGACGAAAAAGCCGTTTTCTCGCGCCTGCAAGTTTCCTTCTGACGGAGAGCCCTCGTGAAGCAGTCCTTCCTTCCCCGTATCGGCGCGGCCGCGGTGGCTTTCGCGCTGGCCTTCGCGTCCGGCGCCGTGCTTGCCCGCGACGTGCAGCTGCTCAATGTCTCCTACGACCCCACCCGCGAGCTGTACCGCGACTTCAACGCCGCGTTCGCCAGGCACTGGAAGGAAACCAGGGGCGACAACGTCAGCATCGAAACCTCGCATGGCGGTTCGGGCAAGCAGGCGCGCGCGGTGATCGATGGCATCGAGGCCGACGTGGTGACGCTGGCGCTGGCCTACGACGTGGATGCGATCGCGCAGAAGTCGCGGCTGCTGCCGGCCAACTGGCAGTCGCGGCTGCCGGACAACAGCGCGCCGTACACCTCGACCATCGTGTTCCTGGTGCGCAAGGGCAACCCCAAGGCGATCCGCGACTGGCCGGACCTGCTGCGCGCCGGCGTCTCGGTGGTGACGCCCAATCCCAAGACGTCCGGCGGCGCGCGCTGGAACTACCTGGCCGCCTGGGCGTACGCCGAGCACATCTTCAACGGCGACCGCGCGCGCATCCTCAACTACATGCGCGCGCTGTTCCGCAACGTGCCGGTGCTGGATACCGGCGCGCGTGGCGCCACCACCACCTTCGTGCAGCGCGGCATCGGCGATGTGCTGCTGGCCTGGGAGAACGAGGCATTCCTGGCGCAGGAAGAGCTGGGCCCGGACAAGTTCGAGATCGTGGTGCCGCGGCAGTCGATCCTGGCCGAGCCCCCGGTGGCGCTGGTGGACCGCAACGTCGACCGGCATGGCACCCGCGAGGTGGCGCAGGCCTACCTGAACTACCTGTACTCGCCCGAAGGGCAGCGCATCGCCGCCCGCCACTATTACCGCCCGCGCAATCCGCAGTACGCCGACCCGGCCGACATCGCGCGGTTCCCGCAGGTGCGGCTGGTCACCCTCCGCGAGGTGTTCGGTTCCTGGGAAAAGGCGCAGGCCGAGCACTTCGCCGACGGCGGCCTGTTCGACCAGATCCAGGCGGGCAAGTAAGCGGTGGCCGCGAACGCCGCCGCACTGGCGCCGCTACGGCGCCCCCCGCGGGTGCTGCCCGGGTTTGGCCTGGGCATGGGCATCACCCTGTTCTGGCTGGGGCTGATCGTGCTGGTCCCGCTGGCCGGGGTATTCCTGCGCGCCGCCGGACTGGGCGTGGACGGCATCTGGCGGATATGGAGCGAGCCGCGCGTGCTGTCGGCGCTGCGCCTGAGCTTCGGCACCGCCTTCGCCGCGGCCGCGTTCAACACGCTGATGGGCACCTGGGTGGCCTGGGTGTTCGTGCGCTACCGCTTCCCGGGCCGGCGCCTGTTCGATGCCTTGATCGACCTGCCGTTCGCGCTGCCCACCGCGGTGGCCGGCATCGCGCTCACCGCGCTGTATGGCGGACAGGGCTGGGTCGGGCGCTGGCTGGAGCCGCTCGGCCTGAAGATCGCCTACACGCCGCTGGGCATCGTGGTCGCCCTGGTGTTCGTCGGCCTGCCGTTCGTGGTGCGCATCGTGCAGCCGGTGCTGGCCGAAGCCGAGCCTGAACTCGAGGAAGCGGCGGCAACCCTGGGCGCCAGCCGCTGGCAGACCCTGGCGCGGGTGGTCGTGCCGGCGCTGTGGCCGGCGATGCTGACCGGCTTTGCGCTGGCGTTCGCGCGCGGGGTGGGCGAGTACGGCTCGGTGATCTTCATCGCCGGCAACCTGCCCAACGCCACCGAGATCGCACCGCTGCTGATCACCATCCGCCTGGAGGAATTCGACTACGCCGGCGCCACCGCCATCGCCGCGGCGATGCTGTTGCTGTCCTTCGCGCTGCTGCTGCTGGTCAACATCGTGCAGGGCCGCCTGCAGCGCCGGGGCGCCCGGTGAACGAATGGGTGTCGCCGCTGCCGGTGCAGGCCATGCATGAAGCCACGGCGCCCGCGCCGCGCCGGGTCACCACCGAGCCGGGCTGGGTGCAGGCGTTGCTGGTGCTCGGCGCGCTCGGGTTCCTGCTGTCGTTCCTGCTGTTGCCGCTGCTGCTGGTGTTCGCCGAAGCACTGCGCGGCGGCATGCAGGCGGCGTGGAGCGCGGTGAGCGATGCCGACGCACTGGCGGCGGTGCGGCTGACGTTGCTGGTCACCGCGATCGTGATCCCGCTCAATCTCGTGTTCGGCGTGGCCGCGGCCTGGGTGGTGAGCAAGCACCGCTTCCCCGGCAAGCGCTGGCTGGTGACCCTGATCGACCTGCCGTTCTCGGTGTCGCCGGTGGTCGCCGGACTGGTGTTCGTCCTGCTGTTCGGCCGCAATGGCTGGCTGTGGCCGCTGATCGAGGACGGGCTGCGCCTGCACCTGCCGGTGGTGGGCGAGGTGCTGCTGCAGCTGCCGCGCATCGTCTTCGCGATCCCCGGCATCGTGCTGGCGACCACCTTCGTCACCTTCCCGTTCATCGCCCGTGAACTGATGCCGCTCATGGAGCAGCAGGGCAGCGACGAGGAACTGGCCGCGCTCACCCTGGGGGCCAATGCCTGGCAGATGTTCTGGAAGGTGACCCTGCCCAACATCCGCTGGGGCCTGCTGTACGGGGTATTGCTGTGCAGTGCGCGGGCGATGGGCGAGTTCGGCGCGGTGTCGGTGGTGTCCGGGCACATCCGCGGGCGCACCAACACGCTGCCGCTGCACGTGGAGATCCTCTACAACGAATACGCCTACAGCGCCGCGTTCGCCTGCGCCTCGCTGCTGGCCGCCAGCGCACTGCTGACGCTGGCGCTGAAGACTTTCCTGGAATGGCGCCACGGCCAGTCGCTGGCCGCCGCGCATCGCCACTGAGGTGAATCGATGAACATCCGCATCCAGCAACTGGGCAAGCGTTTTGGTGCCTTCGCCGCGCTCGACGGCGTCAACCTCGATATCCGCAGCGGCGAACTGCTGGCGCTGCTCGGGCCCTCCGGCTCGGGCAAGACCACCCTGCTGCGCGCGCTCGCCGGGCTGGAACATCCGGACCAGGGGCGGATCCTGTTCGAGGGCGAGGACGCCACCGCGCTGAGCGTGCAGGCGCGCCGCGCCGGCTTCGTGTTCCAGCACTACGCGCTGTTCCGGCACATGGACGTGCGCGCCAACATCGCTTTCGGCCTGGAAGTACGGCGCGGCGCGCGGCGCTGGCCGAAGGCGCGCATCGATGCCCGCGTCGACGAACTGCTGGCGCTGGTGCAGCTCGAGGGCCTGGGCGGGCGCTATCCGACCCAGCTGTCCGGCGGCCAGCGTCAGCGCGTGGCGCTGGCGCGCGCGCTGGCGATCGAGCCGCGCGTGCTGCTGCTGGACGAGCCGTTCGGGGCGCTGGACGCGCAGGTGCGCCGCGACCTGCGCCGCTGGCTGCGCGAACTGCACGACCGCACCGGGCTGACCACGGTGTTCGTCACCCATGACCAGGAAGAAGCGCTGGAACTGGCCGACCGGGTGGCGATCCTCAACCATGGCCGCATCGAACAGGTCGGCAGCCCGGGCGAGGTCTACGACCGGCCGCAGTCGCCGTTCGTGTACGGCTTCGTCGGCGAAGCCAACCGCCTGCCGGCGCGCACCGACGGCGAGGCGCTGGAGGTGGCGGGCGCGCGCTGGCCGCGGCCTGCCGGCCTGCCCGAGGCCGCCGCGCTGGAGGTGTACGTGCGCCCGGAGGACATGCGTGTCGGCGATGCCGGCGACTGGACGGGGACCGTGCTGTCGGTGCAGCGCAGTGGCGCCCGGGCGCGGTTGCGGGCGCGGCTGCGCACGGCGGCGGTGGACGTGGAGGTCGAACTGCCGCCGGACGCGCCGGCCTACGCCGCCGGGCAGGTGGTCGCGCTGGCGGCGCGGCGCCACGGGGTGTTCGCGGCGGACGCTGGGTAGGGCGCCACGCGTTGGCGGGGCGCGGGGTGGCGGCGCCACGAAATGCTGGCGTCCGGGATCATTTTGGTTAAGAATTTGTAAATTGTGCGCCGCCGCGGCGCCCACCCCACCCGGAGACCCGCATGATCCCCTGCAAGCGTGTTGCAGCCGTTGCCTGTGCTGCCCTGCTGTCCCTGCCGTTCACTGCCTCTGCCGAAGACGCCTCGCCCCTGAGCTGGGAAGTCGCCGCGGTGTCGGATTACCTGTTCCGCGGCGCCTCGCAGACCGACGAGAAGCCGACCGTGCAGGGCAGCGTCACCTGGACCACGTCCAGCGGCCTGTATGTCGGCAGCTTCGCCTCGGGCGTGGATTTCGGCGAGGGCAGCCCCGACGTCGAGGTGGACTACTTCGTCGGCTACGGCTTCGACGTCAGTGACGCGGTCAACGTCGACCTGATGCTCAACCGCTACACCTACCCGGGTGCCAGCGAGATGGCCTACAACGAGCTGGTCACCACCACCACCATCGCCGAGCACTGGAAGGTCAACGTCAGCTACACCAACGACGTGTGGGGCAGCAGCACCACCGGCTGGTATTACGGCCTCGGCGGCGAGTGGGCGCTGCCCAACGATTTCAGCCTCAACGCCAACGTCGGCCGCAGCGTGTTCAACGACAGCGACGTGGCCCAGGACTACACCGACTGGGGCGTGGGCGTGGGCCGCAGCTTCGGCATCGCCAACGTCTCGCTGGGCTACTACGGCACCGACGGCAAGGGCCGCGACAACTTCGGCAAGCTGGCCGACAACCGCGTGGTGCTGGCGGTCAAGATCGCGCGCTGAGCACAGCGGCGCGAGCAAAGAGAAAGGCGCCGCAAGGCGCCTTTCTCATTCCTGCGCGGGCGCCGGGCGGGCCCGGCAGCCGCGTCTCAGTTCCAGCTCAGCACGACCTTGCCGGCCTTGCCCTGTTCCATCAGCTCGAAGCCTTCCTGGAAGCGGTCCACCGGCAGCTGGTGGGTGAGCACCTTGCCCAGCGGGAAGCCGGACAGCACCAGCTGGGTCATCTTGTACCAGGTCTCGTACATCTTGCGGCCGTAGATGCCCTGCACGGTCAGGCCCTTGAAGATGATCTTGTCCCAGTCGCAGCCAGCGCCCTTGGGCATGATGCCGAGCATGGCGATCTTGCCGCCGTGGTACATGCAGTCGAGCATGTCGTTGAACGCGCGCGGGTTGCCGCTCATCTCCAGGCCCACGTCGAAGCCTTCCATGTGCAGGTCGGCCATCACGTCCTTTAGCGACTGGTTGGCGACGTTGACCACGCGGGTGGCGCCCATGTCGGCGGCCAGCTTCAGGCGGAAATCGTTGACGTCGGTGACCACCACGTTGCGCGCGCCGATGTGCTTGCAGATGCCGGCGGCGATGATGCCGATCGGGCCGGCGCCGGTGATCAGCACGTCCTCGCCGATCACGTCGAACTCCAGCGCGCAGTGCGCGGCGTTGCCGTAGGGGTCGAAGAACGCGGCCAGCTCGGACGGGATCTGGTCCGGGATCGGCCACAGGTTGCTGGCCGGCATCACCATGTATTCGGCGAAGGCGCCGTTGACGTTGACGCCGATGCCCACGGTGTTGGGGCACAGGTGCGGGCGGCCGCCGCGGCAGTTGCGGCAGTGGCCGCAGACGATGTGGCCTTCGGCCGACACCCGCTGGCCGATCTCGTAGCCGGTGACGCCGGGACCGATCGCGACGATGCGACCGACGAACTCGTGGCCGATGGTCAGGCCCGGCTTGATGGTGCGTTGGCTCCACTCGTCCCACAGGTAGATGTGCAGGTCGGTGCCGCAGATGGCGGTCTTTTCCAGCTTGATCAGCACCTCGTTGGGGCCGGGCACCGGCACCGGCACCTCTTCCATCCAGATGCCCTTGGTGGCCTCGCGCTTGACCAGCGCGCGCATCGTGTTCTGTGTCATTGCCGGGAAACCGCAGTGGGAAAGAGTACCGATTATATGCGTGCGGCCGCCGCCCTCCGTAGCGGGAGGCGGCGCTACGGCAACGGTTTCACCCGCTACAATCGGGCTTTCCATTCTTCGGGGTCCGCTTCATGCGTCTGAATCTTCTCGCTTTTTCCGTGGTGGCCGGGCTTGGCCTGGCGCAGGCGGCCAGTGCCGCCGAAGGCATGTGGGTGCCGCAGCAGCTGCCGCAGATCGCCGGGCCGCTGATGAAGGCCGGGCTGAAGCTGGACCCGCTGCAGCTGAGCAACCTGACCGGCGACCCGATGGGCGCGGTGGTGGCGCTGGGCGGCTGCACCGCCAGCTTCGTCTCGCCGCAGGGCCTGGTGGCGACCAACCACCACTGCGCCTACGGCTCCATCCAGCTCAACTCCACCGCCGAGAAGAACCTGATCAAGGACGGCTTCAGCGCGGCCGCGTTCAAGGATGAGCTGAGCGCCGGCCCCAACGCGCGCATCTACGTGCTGGACGACATCACCGACGTCACCGCCCAGGCCAGGGCCGCCATTGCCGGCGCCGGCAACGACCCGCTCAAGCGCACCGAAGCGCTGGAGGCGCTGGAGAAGAAGCTGGTGGCCGAGTGCGAGGCCGACGACAGCTACAGCTGCACGCTGTACAGCTTCTCCGGCGGCAACACCTACCGGCTGTTCAAGAACCTGGAGATCAAGGACGTGCGCCTGGCGTACGCGCCCCCGGGCAGCGTGGGCAAGTTCGGCGGCGACGTCGACAACTGGATGTGGCCGCGCCACACCGGTGATTTCGCGTTCTACCGCGCCTACGTGGGCAAGGACGGCAAGCCGGCCGCGTTCTCGGCCGACAACGTGCCGTACCAGCCCAAGCACTGGCTGAAGCTGGCCAACCAGCCGCTGGGCGAGGGCGATTTCGTGATGGTGGCCGGCTACCCGGGCCGCACCGACCGCTATGCGCTGGTCAGCGAGTTCGAGAACACCGCCAACTGGACCTACCCGACCATCGCCAAGGCGTACAAGGACCAGATCGCGCTGGTCGAAGCCGCCAGCAAGGACAACAAGGACATCGCGGTGAAGTACGCCGCCAGCATGGCCGGCTGGAACAACACCAGCAAGAACTACGACGGCCAGCTGGACGGCTTCAAGCGCAACAACGTGCTGGCGCACAAGCAGAAGGAAGAGGCCGCGGTGCTGGAATGGCTGCGCGCTCAGGGCGCCGCCGGCAAGCCGGCGCTCGATGCGTATGCGCAGCTGCAGGCGCTGGGCACCCAGGCGCGCAGCACCCAGCAGCGTGACGTCACCCTGGCCATGTTCAACCGCACCGGCACCCTGGGCACCGCGGTGCGCCTGTACCGGCTGGCGATCGAGAAGGCCAAGCCGGACGCACAGCGCGAGGAGGGCTACCAGGAACGCGACCTGCCGGCCATCGAGGGCGGCCTGAAGCAGATGGACCGCCGCTACGTGGCGGCGATGGACCGGCAGTTCCAGCAGTACTGGCTGCAGCGCTACGTGGCGCTGCCGGCCGACCAGCGCGTGCCGGCCTTCGACACCTGGCTGGGCGGCAGCGATGCCGCCGCCGTGGACGCCGCGCTGGCCCGCCTGGACGGTTCGCGCCTGGGCGACCTGGCCGAGCGCATGAAGTGGTTCAACGCCGACAAGGCCGCGTTCGAGGCCAGCACCGATCCGGCCATCCAGTACGCGGTGGCGGTGATGCCGGCGCTGCTGCAGATCGAGCACCAGAACAAGGTCAAGCGCGGCGAGGAGCTGGTCGCGCGTCCGCTGTTCCTGCAGGCCATCGCCGACTACAAGAAGAGCCAGGGCGGGTTCGTCTACCCCGATGCCAACCTGTCGCTGCGCATCACCTTCGGCAACGTGAAGGGCTACACCGGCCTGGACGGCAAGGTGCAGCAGCCGTTCACCACCATCGAAGGCGTCGCCGCCAAGGAAACCGGCGTCGATCCGTTCGACTCGCCGAAGGCGCTGCTCGATGCGGTCAAGGCCAAGCGCTACGGCGGCCTGGAAGACAAGCGCCTGGGCAGCGTGCCGGTGGACTTCCTGTCCGACCTGGACATCACCGGCGGCAACTCCGGTTCGCCGGTGCTGGACGCGCATGGCCGCCTGGTCGGGCTGGCGTTCGACGGCATCTGGGAGTCGGTGGCCAGCAACTGGGTGTTCGACCCGGTGATGACCCGCATGATCTCGGTGGACCAGCGCTACATGCGCTGGATCATGCAGGAAGTGGCGCCGGCGCCGCAGCTGCTGAAGGAGCTGGAAGCGGCCTCGAAGTAAGCCGCGTTCCGCGTTTGATCGAAGACCCCGGGCGGGAAACCGCCCGGGGTTTTCTTTGCCGCCATCCGCGGCGACTCCCGGCCCCTCGACGGGCCCTTGGGATGGCGGTCATGCGGGGATGGCGGTCATGCGGGGCAAGCCCCGCATCTACGGGCGATATTGCGAAGGCCGTCCAGTCCGGTCGGCACCGTCGCCGCAGCCGCGCAGGCAATCCTTCGGCGGCACGTGGGGGTGGGGCTTGCCCCACACCGGACTTCCACGGTGGTCGTGCGGGGCGAGTCCCGCCTCCCCGCGGGATGTTGTGAGGGCGGCTCCGGCAGCTCGGCACCGTCGCCGCAGCCGCGCAGGCAATCCGTTGGCGGCACGTAGGTGTGGGGCTTGCCCCACACCGGGCCTTCCGCGGTGGTCGTGCGGGGCGAGTCCCGCATCCTCGCGGGATATTGCGAGGACGGTTCCGGCCGGTCGGCACCGTCGCCGCAACCGCGCAGGCAATCCTTCGGCGGCGCGTAGGTATGGGGCTTGCCCCACACCGGACTTCCACGGTGGTCGCGCGGGGCGAGTCCCGCATCCGCGCGGGATGTTGCGAGCGCGGTTCCGGCCGGTCGGCACCGTCGCCACAACCGCGCAGGCAATCCGTTGGCGGCACGTAGGTGTGGGGCTTGCCCCACACCGGCCTTCCACGGTGGTCGTGCGGGGCGAGTCTCCCATCCCCGCGGGATGTTGCGAGGGCGGTTCCGGCAGCTCGGCACCGTCGCCGCAACCGTGCAGGCAATCCGTTGGCGGTAAGTAGGTGTGGGGCTTGCCCCGCACCGGGCCTTCCGCGGTGGTCGCGCGGGGCGAGCCCCGCATCCCCGGGTGTGTTGCGGGAGCGTGCCGAGCCGAGCCGCAGCCGCTTCAGCGGTACGGTCCCGGTCCGCGCCAGACCAGCTCGCCGCGCCGGTACACGTACATCACCGTGACCACCTGGCGCGCGTCGCCGATGGACTGCAGTTCCGGTGCGTCGGGCGGCAGCAGGCGGCATTTGCTGGAGCCGCGCCTGAGCGCGACTTCGGCCGGGCAGACCATCAGGTAGGTGGTGCCGGGCAGGGGGATGGAGAGCTCCTTCATGCCCTGTTCCATCCACGTGCGCAGCCGCGTTTCGCCCAGCAGGTCATAGATGATCTGGTAGCCGCCCACTTCCATGGCCGGCTCGCCGGCGGCCACGTCGTTGCGGTAGCCATTGCGGTTGACCGGCCCGGAAGCGCGGCCATCGTCGGGCGAGGTTTCCCGGGGCAGCCAGCCCGGCGGGCGCCCGGTCCAGGCCTGCGACCGGCGCTGCATGCCCTCGGGCGGGCTGGCGGCCGATGCCTGTGCCGGCTCCGGCGCCGGCGGTTCGTCGCTGCGGGTCTGCGCCGGGGCCGGTTCGGCCGGGGGTTCGATGTAGCGGGCTTCCGGTACCGGCTTGCGGGCGTCGGCCTGGCGGCGGGCGGTGGGCCTGGCCGGCTTCTTGCGCGCGTCGTCCTGCTTCGGCCCCGGCGGCTGGCGGGCAGGGGTCGGGGAGGGCGGTGCCTCGCCGACGAAATCCACCTTGACCCGGCCGCCGCCGGCGGTGCCCTGCGGCGTGGTCACCACCGGCGGCGTGGAATGCAGCAGGAGCAGCAGCACCAGCAGGTGCAGCAGTGCGCTGACGAAGGCGGCGGCCCACGGCTGCACGCGTTCGTTCCAGCGCACCGCGGGCGGTGGCGGGGTAAACGAAGCGCTGCTCATGCCACCGTGCGGGCGTGGGAGCTGCTGGCCCTCATGTGGACGTGACACCGTGCAGCGGATCGGGGGCCGTCATGGTAACGCCTGCGGGCCGCCCGCAGACACGCGGGGCGGCGCCTGTCCGGCCGGCGGCCAAGCGTTCGCCGGGGATTTCGTATCGCAGGCAACCGACGCCTGCGGCACCACGGCGACAGGCTATGATGCGGGCCCCCTCGCCATGGACTCCCAACTGCATGCGCATCCTGCTTGCCCGCCACGGCGAAACGCCGTGGAACGCCGAAGGCCGCTACCAGGGCCAGATCGACATCCCGCTTTCGCCGGTAGGCGAGGCGCAGGCCAGGGCACTGGGCGAGCGCCTGCAGTTGATCGAGATCACCCGCGCGGTGGCGTCGCCGCTGTCGCGCGCGCAGAGCACCGCGCGGGCCGCGCTGGGCAGCGCCCGCGCCTCGATGCTGCAGACCGATGCGGACCTGCAGGAAATCGCCCACGGCGAGTGGGAGGGCCTGCTGGCCAGTGAGATCAACGACAAGGACCCGGCGCGCCTGCGCGCCTGGCGCGAGGAACCCGATACCGTGCTGATGCCCGGTGGCGAATCGCTGCGCCAGGTGCTGGACCGCAGTTGGCGTGGCCTGGCGCGCGCCGCCGAGGGCCTGGGCGCGGATGACACCCTGCTGGTGGTCGCGCATGACGCGGTCAACCGCGTGATCCTGTGCAAGGTGCTGGGCCTGCCGATCGGCAAGCTGTGGACCTTCCGCCAGGCACCGACCACGCTGAATCTGCTGGAAGGGCCGGACGTGGAGCACCTGGAAGTGGTGCGCCTGAACGATTGCGCGCACCACACCCCGTTCTTCGGCGAGGCCAAGCACCGGGCGTTGTGATGGCGCGCCTGCGGGTACCGCCCTGCTGGCTGGCCGCGGCCCTGCTGGCGTTGTCGTCGTTGCCGGCACTGGCGCAACCGGCCGAGGGCTGCCCGCCGTTTACAGCGGCGGCCAACCGCGCGCCGCACTACCCGCCGCCGGAACTGTGGCGCCTGCTCGGCTACGTGATCAACGTGATCATCGATACCGATGCCTGCGGGCGGGTAGACGCCGCACGGGTCGAACAGGGCTCCGGCGTGGCGGTACTGGACGCGGCGGCGCTGGCGGCGGCCCGTGCCTGGACCGTGCCGCCGGAATACCGGGGCCAGCCGCGCTACCGTCTGCCGTTCGCGTTCGAACCGCTGCCCGAGGAAATCCCGGCGCAGGCTGGCAGGCGCCTGCGCGACCCGTTCTTCGACGAGCGCCGCAGCGGCCGCGTGCCGATGCCTGCACTGGATGCCGACGGCGCGCTGCCGGGCTACATCGCCGATCCGTACCCGATCGGTTTCCTGGCGATTCCCGAGGCGGTCGCCACGATCGGCCCGCTGGCGCTGTTCCGCCGCTATGGAGGGCAGGCCAACTTCTGGCTGCACGACGAAGAAGGCCTGAGCCTGTTCCAGCTGGAAGGCGCGATGATGGTGCGCAACCGCCTGGTCAGCGATGGCCGCCACCGGTTCGTGGTCACCAGCGTGCTGTGTGGCAGCGACCTGGATGCCTGCCGCCAGTCGCTGGCCACGCTGCGCGCCAGCCGTGGCCGGCAGCGGCCACAGGCGGTCGCAGTGGCCACGCCCTAGGCGCGACGGCCGGGCGCGCCGTGGCGCGGCTGTATCATGTGCGCGCCATCCGCGCCGCCGCACCGTGCGCCGGCGCGTGCCACCGAGAATCCCGCATGTCCTCCGCACGTCCCGCCACGCTCGAACAGTGGCTCGCCCATATCGACCGACAGCACCCGCAGCCCATCGCGATGGGGCTGGAACGGGTGCGCGAGGTGGCCGCGCGCATGGGCCTGCAGCGGCCGGCGCAGCGCTGCATCGTGGTCGGCGGCACCAACGGCAAGGGCTCGACGGTGGCCTTCATCGAGGCCATCGCCCGCGCCGCTGGCTGGACGGTGGGTGCCTACACCTCGCCGCACCTGCTGGCCTACAACGAGCGCGTGCGCATCGACGGCGCCGATGTCGACGACGCCACCCTGGTGGCCGGCTTCAACGCCGTGGAGGATGCGCGTGGCGACACCGCGCTGACCTACTTCGAGTACGGCACGCTGTGCGCGTTGTGGGCGTTCGCGCGCGCCGGGCTGGACCTGGCGGTGCTGGAAGTGGGGCTGGGCGGGCGCCTGGACGCGGTCAACATCGTCGATGCCGACGTGGCGGTGATCACCACCGTGGACATCGACCATGCCGACTGGCTGGGCAGCGACCGCGAGGCCATCGGCGCCGAGAAGGCCGGCATCATCCGCGGCTGGAAGCCGCTGATCCTGGGCGAGATCGATCCGCCGTCCAGCGTGCTGCGTCGCGCCTACGTGCTGGGCGCCAACGCGATCCGCTTCGGCAGCGACTTCTTCGCCGAGGCGGTGGACGCCGACACCTGGCGCTGGCGCGATGTCTCCTTCCGCATCGAACTGCCGCAGCCGGCGTTGTGGGCGCCGGTGCAGCGGGCCAATGCGGCCGCCGCCATCGCCGCGCTGCGCGCGCTGGATCGCCCGGTGCCGCGCGCCGCCTGGGCGCGCGGCGTGGCCGCGGCGCAGGTCGCCGGGCGCCTGCAGCGCTTCGAGTGCGATGGCGTGGAAGTGCTGGTCGATGTCGGCCACAACCCGCAGGCCGCCGCCGCCCTCGGCACCGCGCTGCAGGCACGCCCGGCCAGCGGACGCACCCTGGCGGTATACGCGGCGCTGGCCGACAAGGACGCCGCGGGCGTGGTCGCCGCGCTGCAGGCGCGCATCGACCGCTGGTACCTGGCCGGACTGGAGGGCACCCGCGGCCAGGGTGCCGCGCAACTGCGCGAGCGCCTGGCCGGCACCGCCGCGGCCGGCGCCGCCACCTTCGCGGACGTCGGCCAAGCGCTGGCCGCGGCGCTGGAACAGGCCCGCCGTGGCGACCGGGTGCTGGTGTTCGGGTCGTTCCACACCGTTGCAGAAGCGTTGCCACGGCTGCAGGCGGGCGTCGCGCGCGCGCCGTGACATCCACCGTCCAGCCGCTGCCCGTGCGCTGACGCACACTGCGCTCCGTTCAGCTGGCGCGGCCGTGGCCGTCGCCGGCCGCGCATATAATCGCCGGACATTCCGCCCTGCCGCCCATACGCCTTGCCGTGGATACTCCCCTGAAACAGCGATTGATTGGCGCCATCGTGCTGGTGGCCCTGGCCGTGATCTTCCTGCCCATGCTGGTCAAGGGCCCGGCACCGGACAGCGGCGTGCAGGACGTACCGCTGCGCGCCCCCGATGCGCCGGCCGACGGCCAGTTCGAAACCCGCGAGCTGCCGCTGGTCGCGCCGAGCGCCGCTGGCGCCACCGGCATGCCCGCCGCGCAACCGGTCGCCGAGGCCGCGTCCCCGGCGGCGGACCCCGCCAGCGGCGTGCTGCCGCCGAGCGCGGCGGCCGGCAATTACGCGGTGAATTTCGGTGCCTACGCCACCGAGGCCGATGCCGATGCGGTGATCGCCCACCTGAAAAAATCCAACCTGCCGGGCTTCCGCCAGCAGGACACCATCAACGGGCGCCCGGCCTGGCGGGTGCGCATCGGCCCGTATGCCGACCGCGCGCAGGCCGAGCTGGTCCGGCTGGAGGCGGGCAAGGTCCGCGGCGACGTGAACGCGCAGGTGGTGGTGCTCGACGCCGACAAGGAGCCCGCGGCGCCAGCCGCCGCCCCGGCTACCCCGGCTGCGGCTCCGGCCGCGGCTGCGGCCGCCCCGGCGGTGCGGTCCGAGGCCCTGCCTGCCGAGCCCGCCAGGCCGGTGGCCGCCGCGCCGCGGCTCGATCCCCGCAACGAACCCAAGCCCGCTGCGCCCAAGCCTGAAGCGCTCAAGCCTGAAGCGCCCAAGCCCGCCGCGCCGAAGCCGGCCGCCACTGCCACTCCCACCGCGCCGGCCGCGAGCAGCGTCGGCTTCGCCGTGCAGCTGGGTGCGTTCGGCAAGCCGGCCGACGCCAATGCGTTGCGCGACAAGGTGCGCGCCGCCGGCTTCAGCGCCTTCGTCGAACAGGTGCGCACCGACAACGGCGTGCTCAACCGCGTCCGCGTCGGCCCGGTGGCCAACCGGGCCGAGGCCGAACAGCTCAAGGCGCAGGTCGCGGCCAAGGTCGGCATCGCCGGCATGGTCCGCCCGCACCCCTGATGCGGCGAGCGGCCTGATGCCCGGTCGGGGCAACCGGTGATCGACCTGCTGCTGCTGGGGTTGATCGTGGTATCGGCCCTGTTCGGGCTGATGCGCGGCCTGCTGGCCACCGTGTTCGGCGTGCTCGGCTGGCTGCTGGCCGGCTGGGCCGCGTTCCGTTTCGGCCATGACGCCAGCGTGCTGCTCAGCGGCGGCGCGACGCCGACCGCGGGCCAATATGCCGCCGGCTACGCCATTGCCTTCTTCGGCGTACTGCTGGCCGTTTCGGCCATCGGCCTGCTGCTGCGCGGGGTGGTTGATTCCACCGTGCTGCTGAAGGCCCCGGACCGCCTGTTTGGTTTCGGCCTGGGGCTAGTGCGCGGGGTGCTGCTGGCGGTGCTGGCGGTGCTGGTGCTGGGCTTCACCCCCGTGGCCGACGGCGAGCCCTGGCGGCGTTCGCAGCTGGCGTCGTGGCTGCACCCGCCGGCCGACTGGCTGCGCGCGCGGCTGCCGGAACTGCCGGCCGTGCCGGAGCATCCGCTGCTGGACTTGGGCAAGGCGGTGCTGGCAGGCGATAATGCCGGACTCAGCGAACATGAAGCGGGCAGCGGACTGCCGCAAGCGATGCCGGAACGGGCGGATGACGCCCGGCCGGCCGCGACCGGAGGCAGCCGCCAGGACCCGGCGAAGGCGTGGCCTTCCAACATCGATCCGGCGCAGGTGCGCCCGGATCACCCCGGTCCGGCGCGGGCCGGGCCATCGGGCCAGGCACGGCCCCCTTCACGTTAACCGGGCCACGGCCCAGCGGAGATCGCGCAATATGTGTGGCATCGTCGGAATCGTCGGCAACCAGAACGTCGCCGGGCAGCTCTATGACGGCCTGACCGTCCTCCAGCACCGCGGCCAGGATGCGGCCGGCATCGCCACCGCGCACGGCACCCGGCTGCGGGTGGAAAAGGGCAACGGGCTGGTGCGCGACGTGTTCGACGAGCGGCGCATGGCGCTGCTGCGGGGCCGCATCGGCATCGCCCACGTGCGCTACCCGACCGCCGGTTCGGAAGGCACCGACGAGGCGCAGCCGTTCTACGTCAACTCGCCGTACGGCATCGCCCTGGCGCACAACGGCAACCTGATCAACACCGAGGCGCTGCGCCAGCAGGTGTTCGAGGCCGACCGCCGCAACATCAACACCGACTCGGACAGCGAAGTGCTGCTGAACGTGTTCGCCTACGAGCTGGACGCGCAGCGCATGCTCACCCCGGAGGCGGCGATCCGCGCCGTGGCCGGCGTGCACCGCCGCTGCAAGGGCGGCTACGCGGTGGTCAGCGTGGTGCTGGGCCTGGGCCTGGTGGCGTTCCGCGACCCGCACGGCATCCGCCCGCTGGTGCTGGGCAAGCGCAGCCATGCCGAGGGTGAGGAATACATCGTTGCCTCCGAATCGGTGGCGCTGGACGTGCTCGGCTTCGAGCGCGTGCGCGACGTCGCCCCGGGCGAGGCGGTGGTGATCACCGAGCGCGGCGAACTGTTCGCCGAGGTCTGCGCCACCACCACCCAGCAGACGCCCTGCATCTTCGAGTACGTGTACTTCGCGCGCCCGGACTCGATGATCGACAACGTCTCGGTGCACAAGGCGCGCATGCGCATGGGCCAGAAGCTGGGCGAAAAGATCCTGCGCCTGCGCCCGGACCACGACATCGACACCATCATCCCGATCCCGGACACCTCGCGCGACGCGGCGCTGGAAATCTCCAACGTGCTTGGCGTGAAGTACCGCGAGGGCTTCGTCAAGAACCGCTACGTCGGCCGCACCTTCATCATGCCGGGGCAGGGCGAGCGGGTGAAGTCGGTGCGCCGCAAGCTCAACCCGATCCACCTGGAGTTCCGCAACCGCGTGGTGCTGCTGGTGGACGACTCGATCGTGCGCGGCACCACCAGCCAGCAGATCGTGCAGATGGCGCGCGACGCCGGCGCGCGCAAGGTGTACCTGGCCAGCGCCGCGCCGCCGGTGCGCCACCCCAACATCTACGGCATCGACATGCCGGCCGCCGAGGAACTGGTGGCGCACGAGCGCAGCGTCGAGGACATCGAGAAGCACCTGGGCTGCGACTGGCTGGTCTACCAGGACCTCGAGGACCTGGAGGCGGCAGTGCGCGAGGGCAATCCGGAGCTGAAGGCGTTCGATTCGTCCTGCTTCAACGGCCACTACGTCACCGGCATCGAGCCGGGTTACTTCGAGCGCATCCAGCAGCTGCGCTCGGACGAAGCCAAGAACAAGCGCCGCGCCTGAGCCATGCAGGCGGCGGCCGCGCAAGCCGGCGGCATGCCGGCGGTGGATGACCTGCTGCACGCCGCGCAGCTGTGCCTGGCCGAGGCCGATCCACTGCGCAAGGTGGCGCTGACCCGGCACTGCGCCAGCTTGTTCCGCGCCGGTACGCTGAAGCTGCCGGCGGACGCGCCCGGGCCGGCGCCGATCCGCATGCCCGGCCGCCCCGCGCGTCTGGTGCTGGTGCACCCGCGCGACCTGCCGCGTCGCGGCTTCGGCAGCGTGGAGGGGCGTGCGGCCTTCATCCATGCCATCGCCCATATCGAACTCAATGCCATCGACCTGGCGTGGGATGCGGTGTACCGCTTCCGCGGCCTGCCGGGCAGTTTCCATGCCGATTGGGTGAGCTGCGCCGACGACGAAGCGCGCCACTTCCTGCTGCTGCGCGAGCGACTGCTGGCGCACGGCCACGACTACGCCGACTTCCCCGCGCACAACGGTCTGTGGGAAATGTGCGAGAAAACCGCGCATGACGGACTGGCGCGCATGGCGCTGGTGCCGCGCGTACTGGAGGCGCGCGGGCTGGACGTGACCCCGGCGATGATCACCCGGCTGCGCTCGCTCGGCGACGACGCCACCGCCGACGTGCTGGAAGTGATCCTGCGCGAGGAAGTAGCCCATGTCGCCGCCGGTTCGCGCTGGTACCGCTGGTACTGCGCGCGTGCCGGGGTGGAACCGCGCGCGCGGTTCAAGCAGCTGCTGCACGAATACGCCGGCGGTTACCTGCACGGCCCATTCAATCTCGAAGCCCGGCTGCTGGCCGGCTTCGATGCCGACGAGCTTGCGGACCTGGTCGAACAGGCCGGGTGACGCAATCGCGCGGCCGGTTTCCGCGGCCGCGTGGATCGCATTGCGTTTACCTGATGCATGCGACGATACCGCTCACTTGTCGCACCCCATGGAGCCGCGCATGCCTGTCTTCCGCCCCCTGTTGCTGGCGTTGCCGATGACCCTGTTGTCGGCCTGCAGCCCCGCCGTCCCCGACGCCGGTGCGCCCGCGCACGAAGCCGCCGCCACGCGGGGTGAGCCGGATGCGGCGGCGTTCCCGGCCAGCCTGCAGGCGGCCGGCGTCGAGCCGTTCTGGAGCGTGAAGGTGGAGGGCGAAGCGTTGACCTACACCACGCCGGAAACGATGGACGCGCCGCGCCGGCTGCAGGCCACGCGCCGCCTCGATGCCGATGGCCTGCACCTGGCCGGCGAGGACAGTGGCGTGCCGTTCCGGCTGGACGTGCACCGCGCGCCCTGTTCGGACGGCATGTCCGACATGGCGTATCCGTTCAGCGTGTCGTGGCGGCTGGATGGCAAGACGCAGCAAGGCTGTGCGTTCGACCCCGCGTCGCCGCCCGCGCCCCGGTAAGCGGGCTGCCGTTTCGGGGCCGGCTCCGTTGCCACCACGCGCCTCTTCTGATCCGCAGGGTCCGCCGACGGTAGTACTTTCCAGTGGCCGGACCCGGTATTGAGCTACGGGGTCAGTGCCTGCAGCCGGTAGCCGCTGGCATCCACCTGCAGCACCGAGCCCTGCTCGTACCAGTCGCCGAGCACGATGCGGGTACAGGTGGCATCGTCCACCTGCACGCTGTGCACGGCCGGACGATGGGTGTGGCCATGGATCATCGTGTCCACGCCGTAACGGCGGAACGTGGCGGCGACTTCGCCCGGTGCCACGTCGGTGACGGTCTCGAACTGCGCGCGGTCGCCTTCCTTCATTTCCGACTGGCGCGCCTGGCTGGCGGCGCGTGCCTTCTGCGCGAAGGCGACGCGTGCTTCCAGCGGTTGCGCCAGGAACTGGGCGATGAACGCCGGGTCGCGGGTCTGCGCGCGGAACGCCTGGTAGGCGGTGTCGTCGGTACACAGCAGGTCGCCGTGCTGCAGCAGCACCGGCCGGCCGTACAGCGTAACCACGCACGGGTCGGGCAGGATGCGCAGGCCGGCGCGGCGGGCATAGTCCGCGCCGACCAGGAAGTCACGGTTGCCACGGATGAAGAACACCGGCACCCCGGCGTCGGCCAGTCCGCGCAGCGCGGTGGCGACCGCATCGGCGGCAGCGGAAGGGGTGTCGTCGCCGATCCAGGCCTCGAACAGGTCACCGAGGATGTACAGCGCCTCGGCCTGCCGCGCCTGGCCGCGCAGGAACTCCAGGAACAATGCGGTGATCGCCGGACGGCTCGGGTCCAGGTGCAGATCGGAAATGAACAGCGTGGTCATGCCCGCCATTGTAGGGCAACGCGGGTGCGCTCCCGATGGCCCCACGGCGGCCGGTGGGCGCCGCTGCGCGGGCACGGCGGCTGGCTGGCGGCCGCAGCTCAGAACGGCAGCGGCATCAGCTGCAGCGACGCGCCGCCCAGCAGCAGGGCGATGCCGGTGGCGGCCAGTACGTCGCTGGGGTAATGCAGGCCGAGCACGACCCGCGACAGCGCCACCCCGGCGGTGAACGGCAGCAGCAACGGTGCCAGCCACGGGTAGTAGGCCAGCGCGACCACGCTGAACGACACCGCGTGCAGGGTATGCCCGGAGGGAAAACTGTACTCGTCCAGCGGCGCCACCCAGGCGCGGATGCGCAGGTCGGCCGCGAACGGGCGCGGGCGGCGGGTCCAGCTTTTGAGCGCCTTGTACAGGCTCAGCGCGACCACGCCGGTGGCGGCCATGTGCGCGGATGCGCGCAGGCCGTCCATGCCGTCGGCCAGTACCAGTGCGCCCATCAGCACGTACCAGAACACGCCATCGCCGAGGCGGCTGATGATCGCGAACAGGGTGCGGATGCGGCGATGGCGGCAGTAGTGGTTGGCGCGCCGGCACCAGCGGGTTTCGCGGGCGAGCAGGCCGTCAGGCGGCAGCAAGGGCATGGGCACGTCTCCGTTGCGACAGTTCGTGCAGCAATGCCTCGAATTCGGCGACCACGTGGTCCGGATGCAGCCGCTGCATCGCCCGGCTGGCGTTGCCGCCGAGCGACGCGCGCAGGGCCGGGTCGCCGGCCAGGTTAATCGCGGCGTTGATGAAGCTGTCGTCGTTGTCCACGGCCACGCCGCTGTACCCGCTCTGCAGATGTTCGCGCGCGGCGCCATAGTCGAAGGCGACCGTGGCCACGCCGCTGGCCATGGCCTCCAGGGTCACGTTGCCGAAGGTCTCGCTGCGGCTCGGGAACAGGAACAGGTCGCCGCTGGCGAAGTGGCGGGCAAGCGCCTGGCCACGCTGGATCCCGCAGAAGATGAAATCGGGATTCTCCTGGGCGATACGCTCGCGCAGTGGCCCGTCGCCCACCCAGACGAAGCGCGCATCCGGGCGCAGCCGCTGGATCCGGCGGAACGCCTGGATCGCCAGGCCGAGGTTCTTCTCCGCGGCGATGCGGCCGACGTGGATCACCGCCAGCCCGCGCGCATCCAGCCCCCAGGCCTGGCGCAGCGCGGTGTCGCGCTGCTGCGGCGAGAACTGCGACGCGTCCACCGCACGCGCCAGCAGCCGTGGGTGATGGAAGCCGTGGCCCTGCAGGAAGTCCTGCAGTTCGCGGGTAGGGACCAGGGTGGCATCGCCCTGGTTGTGGAAACGGCGCATCCAGCCCAGGGCAACGGGCTGCAGCCAGGCCGCGCCGTAGTCGGGCAGATACGTGTCAAAGCGGGTATGCAGGCCGGTGGCGACCGGGATGCCGAGCCGCCGCGCGGCACGCAGCGCCGACCAGCCCAGCGGGCCCTCGGTGGCGATGTAGACCGCGTCCGGCCGCTGCCGGAGCCAGTGCCGGGCCAGCAGGCGCGGCACCGGCAGCCCGAAGCGCAGGCCGGGGTAGCGCGGCAGCGCCATGCCGCGCACCAGCAGCTCATGCGCCTGCGCCAGGTCCTGCGACTGGCGCGGACGCACGACGTCGACGTCGTTGCCGCGGGCGCGCAGGCCGCGCTCCAGGCCCTGTACGGTCAGGGCGACGCCGTTGACCTCCGGCGGATAGGTCTCGGTGACGATGGCGTAGCGCATGGCTCCTCCCGTTTGCCGCAGCATGGGCAGAAGGGGTGGCAGCGATATGACCGGCGTGCGTCGCTGGCATGACAGCGCCCGGGGCAGCGGCGCCGTGCCGCGCCCCTGCATGCCCCGCAGCCCCATGCGGGGCGGGCCCGGCATGCACCAGGGGATTCAGGCGACGAACGGCCGGAATGCGATGCCCAGGCCGGCCATGCCCTCGGCCTCGCCGACCAGGTCGGCGCGCAGCAGCGGGCGGGCGTCGATGAAGGCCTTGTCCAGCACCAGTGACAGAGTGTTGCCGTCCACGCTCAGGTCCAGCGTCGGAATCGGGTCGTCCTCGTGCGAGCGGTGCAGCAGCACCGCCAGCCGCAGCAGCGCGGCGGTGCGGCGGGCCGGCAGCAGCAGGCGGTCGGGCAGGGCGTCGAAAGCGGTCTTGGGCACGCCGCGGCGGTGGGTGCGGATCAGCGCCGCCAGCATCTGCTGCTCCTGGCGCGAGAAGCCGGCGATGTCCGAGTGCTCGATCACGTAGCTGCCGTGGGTGTGGTAGCCGCTGTGGGCGATCATCAGCCCCAGTTCGTGCAGGCGCGCGGCCCAGCCCAGCATGCGGGCGTCGTCCGAGTCCAGTTTCCAGCTTTCGGCGACCTGCTCGAACAGGCGCTGGGCGGTCGCTTCCACGCGCAGCGCCTGGGCGGCATCGATGTCGTAGCGGCGGGTCAGCGCCGCCACCGATTCGTCGCGCGGGTCGTTGTCGCTGGCGCGGCCCATGATGTCGTAGAGGATGCCCTCGCGCATCGCCGCCTTGCTGACCAGCAGCTTCTGCAGGCCCAGCGACTGGAAGGCGGCCTCGAGCACCAGCACGCCGCCGGCGATGATCGGCCGCCGCTCGCTGGACAGGGTGGGCAGGTTGATGTCGTCGATGTGCCGCGCGCGCAGCAGTTCGTCGCGCAGCTGCGGCAGGGCCTGGGCGGTGATCGCGCCCTTGCTCAGCTTCATCGCCGCGCAGATCTCGCTGATCGCCTTGTGGGTGCCGGACGACCCCAGTGCCTCGTCCCAGCCCAGCGCCCGGTACTTGGCGGCGAACGGCTGGAACTCGGCGCTGATCTCGGTCAGTGCGTCCTTCCAGCGCTTCTTGCTCAGCTTGCCGCCGGGGAAGAAGCGCCGGGTGCTGGCGATGCAGCCGGCCTGCAGGCTTTCGCGTTCCAGCGGCTGCATGCCGCTGCCGATGATGAATTCGGTGGAGCCGCCACCGATGTCGATCACCAGCCGCCGCTGGCCCGGCTTGGGCGGCTGCGCATGGGCCACGCCCAGGTAGATCAGGCGCGCCTCCTCGCGGCCGTTGACCACTTCGATGGCGTGGCCCAGCGCGGTCTCGGCCGGCATCAGGAACGACAGCGGCGAGCGCAGCTGGCGCACGGTGTTGGTGGCCAGCGCGCGCACCCGGTACGGCGGGATGTTGCGGATGCGCTGGCCGAAACGGGCCAGGCATTCGAGCGCGCGTTGCCGCGCCTCGGCCGACAATCCCCCCTTGCCGTCGAGGCCGTCGGCCATGCGCACGGTCTCGCGCAGGCGGTCGACCACCCGCAGCTGGCCGAGCAGGTAGCGGGCGATGACCATGTGGAAGCTGTTGGAGCCCAGGTCGATGGCGGCCAGCAGGTCGCCGTCCTGCAGCGGGGGAAAGGTCGGGGAGGACTGGGGCATGGCGGAATGGTAGTGGATGGCCGGGGGCGCGTGTCACCCCGTGCGCGAAACCGTGAACCGGCGCCACGGCCGCACCGGCATGCCCGCCGCGCACGGCGGGCTGCCCGGCGCACGGCCGGGCCCACGCGGGCGGCCATGCGCGGTCGCGGCGGCAGCGTTACAGCGCTTCCAGCAATGCCTGCTGCGCCGAGTGCGGCGGCTGTCCGGGCTGCGGCACGCACTTGCGGTAGCGGCCGTCGGCCTGCAGTTCCCAGGCGTTGAGGTTGTCGTCCAGGTAGTTCTGCAGCACCTCGCGGTAGATCCGACGGGCCAGGTCGCTGTCCAGGATCGGGAAGCAGGTCTCCACGCGCCGCAGCAGGTTGCGCTCCAGCCAGTCGGCGCTGGCGCAGTACAGCTCGGGCGCGCCGTTGTTGCCGAACCAGTAGACGCGGCTGTGCTCCAGGAAGCGGCCGACGATCGAGCGCACCCGGATGTTGTCGGAGACGCCCTGCACCCCGGGGCGCAGGGTGCACGCACCGCGCACGATCAGGTCGATCTGCACGCCGGCCTGCGACGCCGCGTACAGGGCGCGGATCACCTGCGGCTCGTTGAGCGCGTTCATCTTGGCGATGATCCGCCCCGGCTTGCCGTCCAGCGCCAGCCGGGTCTCGCGCTCGATCCGCTGCAGCAGGCCGGCGTGCAGGGTGAACGGCGACTGCAGCAGGCATTCCAGCTTCATCTTCGAGGCCAGCCCGGACAGCTGCTGGAACAGCTGGTGCACGTCGTTGCCGATGTCCGGATCGGCGGTGATCAGGCTCAGGTCGGTGTAGGCGCGCGCGGTGCCGCTGTGGTAGTTGCCGGTGCCCAGGTGCACGTAGCGGCGCAGCTTGCGCCCTTCGCGGCGCACGATCAGCAGCATCTTGGCGTGGGTCTTGTAGCCGACCACGCCGTAGACCACCTGCACGCCGGCGTCCTGCAGGCGATCGGCCAGGCCGAGGTTGGCCTCTTCGTCGAAACGCGCGCGCAGCTCGACCACCACGGTCACGTCCTTGCCGTTGCGCGCGGCCTGGATCAGCGCCTCGACGATCCCCGAATCCTTGCCGGTGCGGTACAGGGTCTGCTTGATCGCCAGCACGTTGGGGTCCACCGCGGCTTCACGGATCAGCTCCAGCACGGTGCTGAACGAGTCGAACGGGTGGTGCAGCAGCACGTCCTCGCGCGCCACCGCCTCGAAGATGCCCTCGGACGTCTTGAGCACGCGCGGGGTCATCGGCGGGTACTTCAGCTCCGGCCGCTGCACCAGGTCGTAGACCTGGATGACGCGGTTGAGGTTGACCGAGCCGTCGATGCGGTAGGCGGCGTTCTCGGACAGGCCGAAGTTCTGCAGCAGGGTCTGCACGATCGGCCGCGGGCAGTCATGGGCGATCTCCAGCCGCACCGCCGGCCGGTAGCCGCGGTCGACCAGCTCGTCGCGCAGCGCCAGCGCCAGGTTTTCCACTTCCTCCTCGTCCACCACCAGCTCGGAGTTGCGGGTGACCCGGAATTGGTAGGCGCCGCGTACGTCCATGCCCGGGAACAGTTCGTTGACGAAGGTGGACAGCACCGCCGAGAGCAGCACGAAGTTCTGGGTGCCGCCCAGCGACTTGGGCAGCTGGATGATGCGTGGCAGCGAGCGCGGCGCGCGCACCAGCGCCAGGTGGCCGGCGCGGCCGAAGGCGTCGGTGCCCTTGAGCACGACGACGATGTTCAGCGACTTGTTGAGGATCTTCGGGAACGGATGCGACGGATCCAGCCCCAACGGCGAGAGCACCGGCATGATCTCGTTGCGGAAGTAGGCACGCAGCCAGCGGCGCTGGCGCGCGGTCCAGGTCGACGGCGAGAGGATGCCGATACCCGCGTCCTGCAGCGCCGGGCGCAGCACCTCGTTCCAGCAGCGGTACTGCTGTTCCACCAGTTCGGCGGCGCGGTCGTGGATGGCGCTCAGGATTTCCTGCGGGCTCATCCCGTCCGGCGCCGGCGGCAGGCCGAACTCCTGCGCGTGGCGCACCGCCGCGGCACGGATCTCGAAGAACTCATCCAAGTTGGTGCAGGAAATGCACAGGAAGCGCAGCCGCTCCAGCAATGGCACCTGTTCGTCCATGGCCTGCGCCAGCACCCGGAAGTTGAAGTCCAGCTGCGACAGCTCGCGGTTGATGTACAGCGCCGGGTCGCGCAGCGGGTCATTGCCCGGGGCCGCGGCAACGGGGGACGGGACGGGAGCGTTCATGCCGGGGAGTCTTCCGTGGACGGTGGCGAGGGGAGGGCGGTGCGCGGGCGGACGTGTTCGGCGTCGAAATGGCAGGCGAAGGTACTGCCCTGGCCGACTTCGCTGCGGATCTCCAGCCGCGCCTGGTGCAGGCCGAGGATGTGCTTGACGATGGACAGGCCCAGGCCGGTGCCGCCGCTCTCGCGCGAACGGCTGCTGGACACGCGGTAGAAGCGTTCGGTCAGGCGCGGCAGGTGGTTGGCCGGGATGCCGTAGCCGGTGTCGGTCACCGCCAGCACCGCGCCGTCGCCCTCGCGGGCGAAGGTCAGGGTGATGCGGCCGCCGGCCGGGGTGTAGCGCACCGCGTTGGTGACCAGGTTGGAGAACGCGCTGTGCAGCTCCTTGTTGGAGCCGGCCAGGTCGACCCCGGCGCTGTCCTCGATGGTGATCGTGTGGCGGCCCTGGCTGTGGGCCTCGGCTTCGCGCCGCAGCGAGGCGAGCATCGAGGTCATCGCCACGGTTTCCAGCTCGGTCTGCTGCTGCGATTCCAGCCGCGACAGGGTGAGCAGGTCTTCCACCAGCTGCGCCATGCGCTGGGACTGCTTGCGCATCTCCGCCAGCATCGGCCCGGTGTCGGGGAAATCCTCCGGGTCCATCATGTCCAGGTAACCGTGCACCACCGTCAGCGGCGTGCGCAGCTCGTGCGAGACGTTGGCGACGAAGTCGCGGCGCACCTGCTCCAGGTGCAGCAGCTTGGTCACGTCGCGCGCCACCAGCAGCCAGTGGTGGTCCGAGTACGGAATCAGCCGCAAGTGCAGGCGGATGCCCGGATCGACCGGCGAATTGGCGTCCAGGATGGGTTCGGCGTTGCGCCCGCCGGCCAGCCAGTGCGCCAGCGGCAGCGGCTGCAGGCGCTCCACCAGCGGCGCGTCCATGTCGGCCGGATGCTGCAGGCCCAGCAGCGCGGTGGCCGCCTCGTTGAACCACTGCACGCGCTGGGTGTTGCGGTCCACCACCACCACCGCGTCGGGCAGCGCCGCGGCGGCCGCGCGGTAGCTGCGCAGCATGTCGATCAGGCGCCGCTTGCGCACGCGCATTTCCTGCTGGTTGCGGTACAGCAGGCGGTCAAGCTCGTTCCATACGCCGGTGCCGCGGGCGGTTTCCCAGCGCTGGCGCGCGGTCAGGCGCAGCAGCACCTGGCGCAACCGCCAGTAATGCCAGGCGAGGATCCCGAGCGCGGCCAGCGCCAGCACCCACGCGGGATGCCCGAGCAGGGCGCCGATCAGCAGGGCCGACAACAGCAGCGCGGCCAGGGTGGCCAGCGTCTTCAACCAGGCGGATCGGAATTGGCGGGGCATTGCGCTCTCGGGTGATGCGGGTGGAACCTTGGGCACTGCGACCGGTTATAGCAGGAAGCGCGGGCGCCGGCCGCGGCGCCGCGCTCAGACCGAGGCCGAGAAGCGGTAGCCGGCACCGCGCACGGTCTGCACCATGTTCTCGGCGCCGAACGGTTCCAGGGTCTTGCGCAGGCGGCGGATGTGCACGTCGATGGTGCGCTCTTCCACGTAGACGCTGCCGCCCCATACGTGGTCCAGCAGCTGCGAGCGGGTGTAGACGCGCTCGGGATGGGTCATGAAGAAATGCAGCAGGCGGTACTCGGTGGGGCCGATCGAGACCGGCGCGTCGCCGGCGAACACCCGGTGCGCGGCGCCGTCGATTCGGATCGGGCCGATCGCCACGCTGCCGTCCTCGTCGTCGTCGCGGGTGCGGCGCATCACCGCGCGGATGCGCGCCAGCAGCTCGCGCGCCGAGAACGGCTTGACCACGTAATCGTCCACGCCGGCCTCCAGCCCGCCGACACGGTCGTTTTCCTCGCCACGCGCGGTAAGCATGATGATCGGCACGTCGCGGGTCAGCGCCTCCTTGCGCCAGCGGCGGGCCAGCTCCAGGCCACTGGTGCCGGGCAGCATCCAGTCCAGCAGGATCATGTCGGGCACGCGGTCGGCGATGGCGGTCTGCGCCTCCAGCGCGTCCCCGGCATGCACCGGCTCGTATTCCCCCTTGCGCAGCGCGAACGCGACCATGTCGCGGATCGCCGGTTCATCATCGACGATAAGGATGCGTTTCTGCACGTCTTGCCTACCATGAAGCCCATCGGACCGGATGTGCCCAGTAGACTACGGTTTGATGACCGGTTTGTGACAGCGCCGGCCGGGGCGTCAGCGGCGCTGCATGTCCGGGTCGCGCATGCCCAGCCGGCGCATTTCCAGCACGGTGGGCATGATCGCCTCGATCCGCGCGTCCACCCGGGCGCGGCTGACATAGTCCAGGCCGGGCTGCTTGAGCAGCGCCTGGAACTGCAGCAGGGCCTGTTCCGGGCGCCCGTTCAGGTAAGCGGCCTCGGCATAGGCTTCGCTGGCGCGGGCATTGTCGCCGGCCAGCTCGCAGGCACGGGCGAACGTGCGCTGGAACACCGGGTCGTCGCCGGCGCGGGCCAGCAGCGGGCGCAGCATGGCCTGGGCGCGCTTGCCGGCCTCCATGCCGCCCTGCTCGTTGAGCACCTGGGCGTAGGTCAGCGCCACCGGCCGGCTCTGCGGCAGCTTCTGCAGCAAGGCCTCGAAGCGGCGGTTGGCATCGGCGTGGCGGCCGTTGCGCGACTCGGCCTCGCCCAGCGCCAGGTTCACCCACAGGTTGTCGGGGTGCTCGGACTGCAGTTGCTGCAGCTCCTGCAGGGCCTGCTGCAGCGCGCCGGTGCCATCGCGCAGCTGGGCGATGGCCACGCCATAGCGCTGCGCGTCGCTCAGCCCGTCCTTCTGGCTGCGGCGCAGGTCCTGGTACTCGCGCACCAGCTCGGATGGGGTCGGGGCGCTGAGCACGCGCAGGCGTTCGCGGGCCCAGTCGAACTGGCCGCTGGCGCCGCGCGGCAGCCCGATCGACGGCAGCGACAGCTGTATCGACCCCGGCAGCAGCGGGTTGCCGCTGGCCTTGGCGGGGTCCGGGACCGGGTCGGCCGGGTTCACCCGTTCCTGGCGCACCCCGTCGGGGGTGGAGGTGGTCAGCAGCACCGTGTCCTTCTTCATCTGCTCGGCGCGGGCCTTGGCTTCGCTGATGCGGGTGATGGTCACCGGGTGGGTGCGCAGGAAGTCGGGCGTCGAGTAGCCGCCCTCGTTGCCGCGCATCGCCGCGGACATCCGCTCGAAGAAGCCGGCCATCGCATCGACGTCGTAGCCGCTGCGCGCCAGCGTGCGGATGCCGAGCCGGTCGGCCTCCGATTCGTTGGAGCGGGTGAAGTTGATCTGCAGCTGCTGCATCAGGCCCATGCCCGAGCTGATCGCCGCCATCGTCGCGTCGCCAGAGGAGTTGCCGCCGGCCTGCTGCGCCGCGATCACCGCCGCGAGCATGCCCAGCAGGATCGGGATCTGGTCGCGCTGCGCCTTTTCGACGCTGCGCAGCACGTGCTGCTGGGTGACGTGCGAGATCTCGTGCGACAGCACCGCGGCCACTTCGTCCTCGCGCTCGGCGGTCAGCACCAGGCCGGCATTCATGCCGATGTAGCCGCCGAGGGTGGCAAAGGCGTTGATCTGCCGGTCCTTGAGCATGAAGAAGGTGAACTTCTGCTGCGGCTGGGCGCTGTTGGAGCCGAGCCGGGTGCCCATGGCCTGCAGCCAGTCGTCGACCAGCGGGTCATCCACCAGGTAACCGTAATTGCGCAGTTCGCGCAGCATCATGCCGCCGTACTCGGCCTGCCGCGCCGGGGTGAGCAGTTCGCCGGCGGACGAGCCGATGTCCGGCAGCTTGCTGTCCTGGGCCCGGGACAGGGGCGTGGCCAGGGCCAGGGTGACGGCGGTGGCGAGCAGCAGGGTTCGCAAGCGTGGGGCTCCGGGGCGACTGGGCCGAGAATGACGGGGAAGCGGGGCACGGGTGTGAAGCACAGGTTAACCCGCAGTGTTCCAGCGTTGGACGGTGTGATCCGGCGCGCCGCTACCATATAGGGACAACATTTACCGCGCGGAGTTTCCCGTGAGCAGCCAGACCCCCGAGATCACCATCTACTCCACCGCCGTGTGCCCGTACTGCGTGGCCGCCAAGAATTTCCTCAAGAGCAAGGGCCGCACCTGGAACGAGGTGCGCATCGACCTGGACCCGGCCGAGCGCGAGAAGATGATGGCATTGACCCGCCGCACCAGCGTGCCGCAGATCTTCGTCGGCGAGGTCCATGTGGGTGGCTATGACGACATGATGGCGCTGCACCGTGCCGGCCGGCTCGAGCCGCTGCTGGCGGGGGAGGGCGCATGAGCGGCGCGGACAAGGACCGCGTGGCCGAATTCACCGCGTTCCGCCAGCGCATGAACCAGCGCATCCTGGCCGAGCCCAACCAGGTGGTGCGGCGCTTCTTCGCGCTGGACACGCAGACCTACCAGGCCGGCGCGCTGGACGTGAAGACCAAGGAGCTGCTGGGTCTGGTGGCCTCGCTGGTGCTGCGCTGCGACGACTGCATCAGCTACCACGTGGCCCAGTGCAAGGACGCCGGGGTCAGCCGCGAGGAGTTCTTCGAGACCTTCTCGGTGGGCCTGGTGGTCGGTGGTTCGATCGTGATCCCGCACCTGCGGCGCGCGGTGGACTTCCTGGACCAGCTCGAGTCCGGGGCCGCGGAGGCGCCGGCCGGCCACGACCACGGCTGAACCTGCGACCTTGGTCCAGTTGGGGCGGGGCGGGCGGATCAGGCATAATTGACAGTTGAAACTTTTGGATGCGCCTGATCCCGGGCTGCCGGCCGGCGCACGCTCCCCCTCCCAGTTCGGAACCCAAATCATGACGCAGACAATCACCGTCATCCGCGGCGATGGCATCGGCCCGGAAATCATGGACGCCACCCTGTTCGTGCTCGACAAGCTCGGCGCGGGGCTGTCCTACGAGTTCGCCGATGCCGGCCTGGCCGCGCTGGAAAAGCACGGTGAGCTGATCCCGGCCAGCACGCTGGAATCGATCAAGAAGAACAAGGTCGCGCTGAAGAGCCCGCTGACCACCCCGGTCGGCGGTGGCTTCAGCTCGATCAATGTGGCCCTGCGCCGCCAGTTCGACCTGTACGCGAACGTGCGCCCGGCGATCTCGTTCCCGAACACCAAGTCGCGCTACGAGAACGTTGACCTGATCACCGTGCGCGAGAACACCGAAGGCGCCTACCTGTCCGAAGGCCAGGAAGTCTCGGCTGACGGCGAGACCGCGTTCTCCGGCACCCGCATCACCCGCACGGGTTCCGAGCGCATCGTGCGCTACGCCTTCGAGCTGGCCCGCAGCACCGGCCGCAAGAAGGTCACCGCCGTGCACAAGGCCAACATCATCAAGTCGACCTCGGGCCTGTTCCTGAACGTCGCCCGCGAAGTGGCCGCGAAGTACCCGGAAATCGAGTTCCAGGAAATGATCGTGGACAACGCCTGCATGCAGCTGGTGATGCGTCCCGAGCAGTTCGACGTGATCGTCACCACCAACCTGTTCGGCGACATCATCTCCGACCTGTGCGCCGGCCTGGTCGGCGGCCTGGGCCTGGCCCCGGGCGCCAACATCGGCGAGAGCGCGGCCATTTTCGAGGCCGTGCACGGCACCGCGCCGGACATTGCCGGCAAGGGCATCGCCAACCCGTGCGCGCTGCTGCTGGGCGCCGCGCAGATGCTGGACCACGTCGGCCAGCCGCAGAACGCCGAGCGCCTGCGCAAGGCCATCGTCGCCACCATGGAAGCCAAGGATTCGCTGACCGGCGACCTTGGCGGCACCGGCGGCACCATGGACTTCGCCCGGGCCATCGCCAGCCGGCTGTAAGGCGCGCGCGGTTGTGGATGGAGAGAAGGGCGCCGCTGGCGCCCTTCTTCGTTCATCGGCTGCAATGCCCGCCGCGAGCGCGCTGGCCTGGCGGCCGCTTGATCGGCCGGCAGCGGCGTTGCTGCCGGCCGCGTGCGGTGGCGGTGCGGTCAGTTGCGCGACTGCAGCTTGGACAGCAGGCGCAGGAACTCGATGTACAGCCACACCAGCGTCACCATCAGCCCGAACGCGCCGTACCACTCCATGTACTTCGGTGCGCCGGCTTCCACGCCGCTCTCGATGAAGTCGAAATCCAGTACCAGGTTCAGGGCGGCGATCACCACCACGAACAGGCTGAAGCCGATGCCGATCAGGCCGGACTGGTGGATGTAGGGGATCTGGATGTTGAACAAGCCCAGTACGATCGTGGCCAGGTACACCAGGGCGATGCCGCCGGTGGCCGCGACCACGCCGAGCTTGAAGTTCTCGGTGGCCTTGATCAGCCCGCTGCGGTAGGCGAACAGCAGCGCGAACAGGGTGCCGAAGGTCAGCAGGACCGCCTGGAACACGATGCCCTGGAAGCGTGCCTCGTAGAGTGCCGAAATGGTGCCCAGGAACAGGCCCTCCGCCAGCGCATAGAGCGGCGCGCTGACCGGCGCCCACTGCTTCTTGAAGATGGTGACCATGGCCAGCACGAAGCCGCCGATCAGGCCGCCCCACAGGTACAGGCGCGCGCCGCTGGCGAGTTCGCCGGTATCGGTCAGCGCCTGATTCCAGGCGAAGGCCGCGGTGATCACCGCCAGCAGCAACAGCAGGCCGGTCTTGTTGACGGTGCCGTTGAGGGTCATCGCCCCGGCGCCGCGCGAGACCACCGCGCCGCTGCCGGGGTCGAGGAAGGTGGAATCGGAGAGGGCTGGGTTGCCGCTGCGCACGTGGGGCTCCTGGGGCGTGTATGGATGCCGGCAGCATAACCAACTGCCGCCGCGATGAAATCCGCCGTTGACAGACCGCTCCGCACTCCCGACAATAGCCGACCTTTCGGGGGGGAACCTCGGGAGATTCACCGCCGGGGTATAGCGCAGTCTGGTAGCGCGCCTGCTTTGGGAGCAGGATGTCGGGGGTTCGAATCCCTCTACCCCGACCATCCGACGCGACCAGCGCGTGTTGGAGTGCGACGATCCGGTCAGAGCGCCCGTAGCTCAACTGGATAGAGCACCGGCCTTCTAAGCCGGCGGTTACAGGTTCGATTCCTGTCGGGCGCGCCAATCGGCGCAAGCGGTGGGTTGTAGTTTTCAGTGGTGGCTGTAGCTCAGTTGGTTAGAGTACTGGATTGTGATTCCAGTGGTCGGGGGTTCGAATCCCCTCAGCCACCCCATTGAACAGAAAGACGCCGGAACATGCGTTCCGGGGTTGAAGGAACTGAAGGGTGCAGGTATCATTTGCCCCCTGATTTTCAGGGCCGTTAGCTCAGTTGGTAGAGCAGTTGACTCTTAATCAATTGGTCCAAGGTTCGAATCCTTGACGGCCCACCAACACAGACAGCCACCTGGCATAGCCCGGTGGCTGTTTTCCTCCAGAGTGGGGAGCCTGCGCTTCGCCGCAGGAATCCGGTGTCGCAGGTGACTGCGCACACCCATGTTTCAGGGCTGTTAGCTCAGTTGGTAGAGCAGTTGACTCTTAATCAATAGGTCCAAGGTTCGAATCCTTGACAGCCCACCAGACAAGGGCACCCGCTCCGGCGGGTGCCCTTTTCTCTGCCCGGTGGCAGGCATGGCCGGAGCGTGCCGGTGTCCCCGGCTGGCCGATGCCGCGGATGCCGGTGGCATCGGCGCGATCGCATGCCGCGGAAGGCGCGCCTCCGGCGTTCTTTTTGCCCGCAGGTCTGCAACAATGCCGGCCGGACGCGAAAGTGGCGGAATTGGTAGACGCCCTGGATTTAGGTTCCAGTGCCGCAAGGCGTGGGGGTTCGAGTCCCCCCTTTCGCACCATCCGTGTGTCGGCCGGATGTTCCCCGGGCGCGCCTGTCCGGGGGCAGGCTGGAAGCGCCAGCCGGAATCGGCGAAACTACAGGGCTGCGGCGGAATCATGTCCGTCGGAAACCGTTCATCTTCCACATCGTACCGGGGCCAGGGCGCCACCGGTGGCAGGAGTCCACATGCAAGCTTCGATCGAATCCACCGGCAACCTGGAACGCCGCCTGACCTTCTCCCTGCCGGAGGAGCGCCTGCAGAGCCACATCAGTGGCCGGCTCGGCGAGATCGCGCGCACCGTGCGCATCAAGGGCTTCCGTCCGGGCAAGGTGCCGGCCAAGGTGGTCGAGCAGCGTTTTGGCCAGCAGGTGCGCGCCGAAGCGATGGACGGCCTGCTGCGCGAGACCTTCGACGCCGCGCTGCGCGAGCATGAGCTGCGCATTGCCGGCACCCCGCGCATCGACAAGGCCGGCGAGGGCGAGTTCGATTTCGTCGCCACCGTCGAGCTGGTGCCGGACTTCGGCGATGTCGACGTGACCAAGCTGACCGTGGTGCGCCACAGCGCCGAAGTCACCGACGCCGACATCGACCAGATGATCGAGAACCTGCGCCAGCAGCGCCGCACCTGGAAGGCGGTCGCGCGTGGCGCGCAGGAAGGCGACCTGGTGGCGCTGGAAACCTGGTCGCAGGCCGGTGACGAACGCCTGCCGGCCGAAGGCGCCGAGCAGGGCACCATCATCATCGGCCAGGGCATGATGTTCGAGCAGATCGAGCAGGGCCTGGTCGGCCTGGCCAAGGGCGAGGAAAAGACCCTGGACGTCGCGTTCCCGGCCGACTGGCGCGTTCCGGCGCTGGCCGGCAAGAACGTCAAGGTCACGGTCAAGGCCACCGAGGTGTCCGAGCCGGTGGTGCCGGAGGTCGATGCGGCCTTCATCAAGAGCTTCGGCGTCAAGAACGGTGAGCTGGCGCAGTTCCGCGCCGACATCCGCGCCAACCTGGAGCGCGAGCTCAAGGGCGCGCTGATGAACCGCCTGCGCCGCGAAGTGGGCGAGCAGCTGATCGCCGCCTACGCCTCGGTCGAGCTGCCGCCGCGCCTGGTCGAGAACGAAGCCCGCGCCATGCTGGCCCAGCAGATCGACGCGATCCGCCGCCAGGGCGGCAACCCGGGCCAGGTGCCGGCCGACGCCCACGAGGGCTTCAAGGACGCCGCCTCCAAGCGCGTGCTGGTCGGCCTGCTGGTCGGCGAAGTCGCACGCCGCAACGACCTGCGCCTGGACCCGAAGCGCCTGAACGAAACCATGCGCCTGATCGCCTCGACCTACGAAGAGCCCGAGCAGGTCATTGAGATGTACCGCAACGACCCCCAGCTGATGAGTGGCCTGCAGAACCGCGTGATGGAAGAGCAGGTCATCGACTGGATCGCCGAGCGTGCCCAGCACACCGAGCAGGTGCTGACGTTCCAGGAAGCGATCCGCCCGTAAGGCGGTCGCTCCACCCGCCCCGCGCCCCGGCGCGGGGTGATGTTTCCCCGTCAAGATTAGGTGCCCCACGTAATGGACAACCGAGCCAAAGCCCTGAACCTGGTTCCCATGGTGGTCGAACAGACCAGCCGTGGCGAGCGCGCCTATGACATCTATTCGCGCCTGCTGAAGGAGCGCCTGATCTTCCTGGTCGGCCCGATCGACGACCACATGGCGAACCTGGTGGTGGCGCAGCTGCTGTTCCTGGAAGCGGAGAACCCGGAAAAGGACATCAGCATCTACATCAACTCGCCCGGTGGCGTGGTCACCGCCGGCATGGCGATCTACGACACCATGCAGTACATCAAGCCGGACGTGAGCACCATCTGCGTCGGCCAGGCCGCCTCGATGGGCGCGCTGCTGCTGGCGGCGGGCGCGGCCGGCAAGCGCTTCGCGCTGCCCAACTCGCGGGTGATGATCCACCAGCCGCTGGGCGGCTTCCAGGGCCAGGCCACCGACATCGACATCCACGCCCGCGAGATCCTGACCCTGCGCGCGCGCCTGAACGAGGTGCTGGCCAAGCACACCGGGCAGTCGCTGGAGACCATCGCGCGCGACACCGAGCGCGACAACTTCAAGAGCGCCGCCGATGCCCAGGCCTATGGCCTGGTGGACCAGGTCCTGGAGCGGCGTCCCGACGAGTCGATCCAGCCGGCGTGACCGGCGCAAGTAGCCGAAAACACGGCGTTTTCTGCAGGGTCGGAAGTGGACTGGCGTCCATCCGGCCCTGTGCTATTCTCGAAATCGAACCCCCTGTTCACGGGGGGAGCAACTGGGTAAGCGAAGCATGAGCGAAGACCGGCAAGGTCGTTCCGGAGACAGCGGCAAGATCCTTTACTGCTCGTTCTGCGGCAAGAGTCAGCATGAAGTACGCAAGCTGATCGCGGGTCCGAGCGTGTTCATCTGCGATGAATGCGTGGAGCTGTGCAACGACATCATCCGCGAGGAACTTGAGGAAAAGGCGCAGTCGGCGCGCAGTTCGCTGCCCAAGCCGCGCGAGATCCTCGAGGTCCTGGACCAGTACGTGATCGGCCAGAACCGCGCCAAGCGCACGCTGGCGGTGGCCGTGTACAACCATTACAAGCGCATCGAGAGCCGTCAGAAGAGCGACGACGTCGAGCTGTCCAAGTCCAACATCCTGCTGGTCGGCCCGACCGGCTCGGGCAAGACCCTGCTGGCCGAGACGCTGGCGCGGCTGCTCAACGTGCCGTTCACCATGGCCGATGCGACCACGCTCACCGAAGCCGGCTATGTCGGCGAGGACGTGGAGAACATCATCCAGAAGCTGCTGCAGAAGTGCGACTACGACGTCGAGAAGGCGCAGCAGGGCATCGTCTACATCGACGAGATCGACAAGATCTCGCGCAAGAGCGAGAACCCGTCGATCACCCGCGACGTGTCCGGCGAAGGCGTGCAGCAGGCCCTGCTGAAGCTGATCGAAGGCACCGTGGCCAGCGTGCCGCCGCAGGGCGGGCGCAAGCACCCGCAGCAGGAATTCCTGCAGGTGGACACCAAGAACATCCTGTTCATCTGCGGCGGCGCGTTCGCCGGGCTGGACAAGGTGATCCAGCAGCGCTCCAGCGAGGCCGGCGGCATCGGCTTCGGTGCCAAGGTCAAGAGCAGCGAGCGCAAGCAGGAAGTGGGCAAGGTGCTGGCCGAGGTCGAGCCCGAGGACCTGATCAAGTTCGGCCTGATCCCCGAGTTCGTCGGCCGCCTGCCGGTGGTGGCGACCCTGGAGGAGCTGGACGAAGCGGCGCTGGTCAGGATCCTGACCGAACCGAAGAACGCCATCACCAAGCAGTTCAAGAAGCTGTTCGAGATGGAGAACGTCGAGCTCGAGTTCCGCCCGGACGCGCTGTCGGCCATCGCCAAGAAGGCGCTCAAGCGCAAGACCGGCGCGCGCGGCCTGCGCACCATCGTCGAGTCGGTGCTGCTGGACACCATGTACGACCTGCCGTCGCAGGAGAACGTGAGCAAGGTAGTGGTGGACGAATCGGTCATCGAGCACAAGTCCGAGCCGTACGTGATCTACCAGACGCCGCCGGCCAAGGCCGCGTCCGGTGACTGAATAGGCCGTTCGGGCCTCCTGTCCGGGCGGGATGAAGCCCGGTTCAGGTGCTTCCCCGACGCCACTTGCATCACCCCGCCGATGGCCCCATAACGGGGCCATCGGCTTTTTTCATGGCCACCCCCGAATCCAAGTGGAGCCCCCCATGGCCCAGTCCCAAACCGAAGTCCTCGACCTGCCGGTCCTGCCGCTGCGCGACGTGGTGGTGTTCCCGCACATGGTCATCCCGCTGTTCGTCGGGCGCGACAAGTCCATGCAGGCGCTGGAGCGGGCGATGGAAGCGGACAAGCGCATCCTGCTGGTCGCGCAGAAGTCGGCCGAGACCGACGACCCCACCGGCGCCGACCTGTACACCGTCGGTACCCTGGCGCAGGTGCTGCAACTGCTGAAGCTGCCCGATGGCACCATCAAGGTGCTGGTCGAGGGCCTGGCGCGGGTCGCCGTGGACAGGATCCGCGAGCAGGATGGCGCGCTGCAGGGCGCCGGCACCGAACTGGAATCGGACGAAGCGCGCGAGCCGCGCGAGATCGAGGCCATCGCGCGTTCGCTGATGTCGCTGTTCGAGCAGTACGTCAAGACCAACCGCAAGCTGCCGCCGGAGCTGCTGCAGACCCTGAACGGCATCGAGGAGCCGTCGCGCCTGGCCGACACCATCGCCGCCCACATCGGCGTGCGCCTGGCCGACAAGCAGAAGCTGCTGGAGACGCTGCAGGTCGGCGACCGGCTGGAAATGCTGGTCGGCCTGGTCGACGGCGAGATCGACGTGCAGCAGCTGGAGAAGCGCATCCGCGGGCGGGTCAAGTCGCAGATGGAGAAGAGCCAGCGCGAGTACTACCTCAACGAGCAGATGAAGGCCATCCAGAAGGAGCTGGGCGACCTGGACGACGCGCCGGGCGAACTGGACGAACTGGCGCGCAAGATCGCCGAGGCCGGCATGCCCAAGGCGGTCGAGGCCAAGGCGAAGAACGAGCTCAACAAGCTCAAGCAGATGTCGCCGATGTCGGCCGAGGCCGCGGTCGTGCGCAACTACCTGGAGTGGCTGCTGGGCGTGCCGTGGAAGAAGCGCACCAAGGTGCGCAAGGACCTCAAGGTCGCCCAGGACACGCTCGACGCCGATCATTACGGCCTGGACAAGGTCAAGGACCGCATCCTGGAATACCTGGCGGTGCAGTCGCGGGTGAAGCAGATGAAGGGCCCGATCCTGTGCCTGGTCGGGCCGCCGGGCGTGGGCAAGACCTCGCTGGGCCAGTCCATCGCCAAGGCCACCAACCGCAAGTTCGTGCGCATGAGCCTGGGCGGCGTGCGCGACGAGGCCGAGATCCGCGGCCATCGCCGCACCTACGTCGGCTCAATGCCGGGCCGCATCGTGCAGAACCTCAACAAGGTCGGCAGCAAGAATCCGCTGTTCGTGCTCGACGAGATCGACAAGATGTCGATGGACTTCCGCGGCGACCCGTCTTCGGCGCTGCTGGAAGTGCTCGACCCGGAGCAGAACAACGCGTTCAACGACCACTACCTTGAAGTGGACCTGGACCTGTCCGAAGTGATGTTCGTGGCGACCTCCAACTCGCTCAACATCCCCGGCCCGCTGCTGGACCGCATGGAAGTGATCCGCATCCCGGGCTATACCGAGGACGAGAAGCTCAACATCGCCACCCGCTACCTGGTGCCCAAGCAGCTCAAGGCCAATGGCCTGCAGCCGGAGGAGCTGGCCATCGAGGAGGGCGCGATCCGCGACATCGTGCGCTACTACACGCGCGAGTCCGGCGTGCGCAACCTCGAGCGCGAAATCGCCAAGATCTGCCGCAAGGTGGTCAAGGAGATCGCGCTCGCCGGCCCGCAGCCGGCCAGGAAGGCGGCCAGGAAGGCCACGAAGAAGCCCAAGGCGCTGGTGGTGGTCGATGCCGCCAACCTGGACAGGTATCTGGGCGTGCGCCGCTTCGACTTCAGCCGTGCCGAGGAAGAGAACGAAGTGGGCCTGGTGACCGGCCTGGCTTGGACCGAGGTCGGCGGCGACCTGCTGCAGATCGAATCGACGCTGATCCCAGGCAAGGGCGCGGTGACGTTGACCGGCCAGCTGGGCAACGTGATGAAGGAATCGGCGACGGCGGCGCTGTCGGTGGTGCGCGCCCGCGCGCAGGCGCTGGGCATCGACGTGGACTTCCTGCAGAAGCACGACGTGCACCTGCACGTGCCCGATGGCGCCACCCCCAAGGATGGCCCCAGTGCCGGCATCGCCATGGTCACCTCGCTGGTGTCGACCCTGACCCGGGTACCGGTCAAGGCCGATGTGGCCATGACCGGCGAGATCACCCTGCGTGGTCGCGTCACCGCCATCGGCGGTCTGAAGGAGAAGCTGCTGGCCGCGCTGCGCGGCGGCATCCGCACCGTGATCATCCCGGAGGAGAACCGCAAGGACCTGGCCGACATCCCGGCCAACGTCACCCGCGACCTGGACATCATCCCGGTGAAGTGGATCGATGAGGTGCTGGACATCGCGCTGGAGGCGCCGCTGGCACCAAAGAAGGCGCGCAAGAACGGCCAGCGGGTGGCGGTGCGGGGGCGGGCGAAGGCAGCTCCGGCCGCGCGCGTCAAGCACTGATGATGAACGCAAAATCCCTTGAAACCCGCGTCGTTATTGGCTTTTCGGCTTGCGTGGGTAGGGGGGCGCTGGTATAAAAGTGCGACTCACGCGCCCGCTCGATGAGCGGGCGACGTGTTTGCAGGATCTTACGGCCGCCGCCACTGCGATGGCGACGACCCATCCAATCTATTCCGCGGATTGCCGCATAGGGAGTTATTACATAATGAACAAGACCGAATTGATCGACGGCGTTGCCGCTGCTGCTGACCTCTCCAAGGCCGAAGCCGGCCGTGCGGTCGATGCCGTCGTCGCCGAGATCACCAAGGCGCTGAAGAAGGGCGATGCCGTGACGCTGGTGGGTTTCGGTACCTTCCAGGTCCGCGAGCGCGCCGAGCGCACCGGTCGCAACCCGAAGACCGGCGACACCATCAAGATCGCCGCTTCGAAAAATCCTGCCTTCAAGGCTGGTAAAGCCCTGAAGGACGCTGTAAACTAAGCGGCTCACCGGGGGTGCTTAGCTCAGTGGTAGAGCGTCTCCCTTACAAGGAGAGGGTCGGGGGTTCGAAACCCTCAGCACCCACCACGTAAAAGCACCGTCGAGCAGTATTGAAAGTGGAGCGGTAGTTCAGCTGGTTAGAATGCTGGCCTGTCACGCCGGAGGTCGCGGGTTCGAGTCCCGTCCGCTCCGCCAGTTTCAAGAAGGCCCCTGAGCGATCGGGGGCCTTGCTTTCTCTCCACCTTCCGGGGGGGGGCTGGAGGCGAACAATCAAGTGCGGAGCGGTAGTTCAGCTGGTTAGAATGCTGGCCTGTCACGCCGGAGGTCGCGGGTTCGAGTCCCGTCCGCTCCGCCAGTTCCACCCGCCACTGCATGCAGTGGCACCCCGGTCGCGATGTCGGCCGGTAGCAGGTTGCAATATGCGGAGCGGTAGTTCAGCTGGTTAGAATGCTGGCCTGTCACGCCGGAGGTCGCGGGTTCGAGTCCCGTCCGCTCCGCCATTGATTCGAAGCCCCGGGCAGAAGCCCGGGGCTTTTTTTTGGCCCTGCCAGGCCGGGGCCGCGCTCATGGCGTCGACGCCGCGCAGTGCCGCGGGCTTGGGCCGCGGCAGCGCACGGCGCGCCGGTTGGGAGTCAGGCGGGAAGCGGGTTACACTGCCCGGCTCGCCAATCAGGCCTTGATTTTCCCATGCTGCAGAAACTCCGCGACAAGACCTCGGGCTGGATCGTGACCGTGATCCTGGGGCTGCTGATGATTCCGTTCCTGTTCGTGATCGACAACAGCTATCTGGGCGGTGTCGGTGCGCAGAACGTCGCCAAGGTATCGGCACCGCCGTCGTGGTGGCGCTCGGCACCGTCGTGGTGGCCGATGTCGTTCCTGTGGAACCACCATGAGATCAGCGTCGAGGATTTCCGCACGCGCTTCGAGCAGGCGCGCATGGAGGCCCGCCAGCAGCAGGGTGACAACTTCGATCCGCGCGAGTTCGAGACCACCGAGAACAAGCTGGCCGTGCTCGACCAGCTGATCGACGAGCAGGTGGTGCGGCTGGCCGCCGAAGACGCGCGGATCGTCATCGGCGACGAGGCGGTGCGCAATTACATCGCCGCGATCCCGCAGTTCCAGCGCGACGGCAAGTTCGACCCCGAGCAGTACCGCCTGGTGCTGGCGCAGAGCCAGCCGCCGCGCACCCCGGCGATGTTCGACCAGGTAGTGCGTACCAGCCTGCAGCAGTCGATCATCCCGACCGCGCTGGCGCAGTCGGGCTTCGCCACCAAGGGCGAGAGCGAGCGCCTGCTGAAGCTGCTGGGCGAGACGCGCGACGTGGAGTTCGCCATGCTGCCCGCGCCGGAGGCCGACACCGCGGCGGTGGACGACGCGCAGATCAAGCAGTGGTACGAAACCCACACCCGCGACTTCATGCAGCCCGAGAGCGTGTCCATCGAGTACGTCGAGCTGGACGCCGCGCGCATGCCGGCCGCCACGCCCGCGGACGAGGCGGCCCTGCGCCGCCGCTATGAGGAAGAGAAGGCCCGCTTCGTCAAGCCGGAGCAGCGCCTGGCCTCGCACATCCTGATCAGCGCCGGCAGCGACGCCGCCGCGCAGAAGGCCGCCGAAGCCAAGGCCGCCAAGCTGGCCGCCGAGGCCAAGCAGCCGGGCGCCGACTTCGCCGCGCTGGCCAAGGCCAACTCGGACGATCCGGGTTCCAAGGCCGAAGGCGGCGACCTGGGCTGGGTCGAACACGGCGTGATGGTCAAGCCGTTCGAGGATGCGCTGTTCGCGATGCAGCCGGGTGAGATCAGTGGCCCGGTGAAGACCGAGTTTGGTTACCACGTGCTGAAGCTGCGCGAGGTCAAGGGCGGCGAAGGACGTCCGTTCGAGGAAGTGCGCGACCAGCTGGCGGCCGAACAGCTGCAGGCCGATACCGAGCGCGCGTTCAACGAACTCGGTGGGCGCCTGGTGGACCTGGTCTACAAGAACCCGACCGTGCTTGAGTCGGCAGCCAAGGAAGTGGGCCTGCCGGTGCAGACCCTGGGCCCGTTCACCCGCGCCACCGCCAGCGGCATCGCCGCCAACCCGGCGGTGCTGCGCGCGGCCTTCTCCGACGCGCTGAAGGAGGACGGCACGGTCAGCGACCCGATCGAACTGGGGCCGAACCACAACGTGATGATCCGCGTGACCGCACATACGCCCGAGCAGGCCATCCCGCTGGCGCAGGCGCGCGAGAAGGTGATCGCCGCGGTGCGCGCGCACCGTACCGAGGAAGCGGCGAAGAAGGCGGCCGATGCGCTGCTGGCCAAGCTGCAGGCGGGGCAGACGCTGCAGGCGCTGGCCGAGGGCGAGAAGCTGCAGTTGCTGCCGATGCCTGGCCTGCCGCGCTCGGCGCCGATGCCGACGGCTGCCGCCAACCGGGCGGTGTTCAGCGTGGTGCCGCCGTCCGAGGGCAAGCCCAGCTACGGCAAGGTGGAGCTGGACGACGGGCGTTATGCGGTCTTCGCGGTGACCAAGGTCACCCCGGGCGACCTCAAGGAAGTGCCGGAGCCGCAGCTGGCGATGCTGAAGCAGCAGCTGAGCCAGATCGACGGCGCGGCGGCGGCCAAGGCGTTCGTCGATGGCCTGCGCAAGCGCTTCAAGGTGCAGGTGCAGGAATCCCAGCTCTGACCCGGAGCGCGCGGGGCGCGGCTGACAACGCCCCGCGGATCCGCTGAAACAGAAAGCCCGGCGTAGCGCCGGGCTTTCTCGTTTCTGTCATTGGCGAGGACGGCAGCGTGTCAGCGGGTTTCCTCGAAGCGCAGCACCATCCCGGGCTTGAGGATCGCATTGGCGTCCAGGTTGTTGCGCGAAAGCAGGGTCTTGACCGGGATGCCGTACCGCCGCGCGATCGTCCAGGCCGATTCACCGCTGCGGACCGTGTGCCGGCGTCCCGCGGCGGCGGTGCCCGCGCTGGCCACGGCGGTGCTGGCGACATCGACGCTGGCCGGTGCCGGCAACGCCGCCGGTGGCAGGAGAGCTGCCGCGAGCTGGCTTTCGCTGCCCAGGACCATGTCCGGCAGCGCCGGTGCCAGCACCCGGGTGCCGGCACGCTTGCCGGTGACCGCCGGGTTGAGCCGGGCCACGCGCGCCGGGTCCAGCGCATTGCGGGCCGACCAGTCGGCCAGGCTGGTGCCGGCGGGCAGCGCGTGCCCGCGCAGCACCGGTACCGGACGGTCCAGGGCTGCCATCAGCTCCGGCTCCTTTTCCGCCTGCTCCAGCACGCAGGCCAGGGCATGCAGCTTCTCGACATAGGCGTGGGTGATCGGCGACAGGCCCGGCAGTTCGGCCGGCCGCGCGTTCTGCGCGTTCATGCCGCCGCGGCGCAGCGCCTGCAGGATGCGGTACTCGCCTGCGTTGTACGCCATCACGGCCAACTGCCAGTCGCCGCCGAACATGCCGTAGAGGGTTTTCAGGTAGCGCACCGCGGCGCGGGTCGAATCCACCGCCGACAGCCGGCCGTCATAGCCGCTTTCCATGGGGACCCGGTGGTTGCGCGCGGTGGTGGCGATGAACTGCCACAGGCCGGCGGGGCCGCTGGCGTTGCGCGCGCCCGGCCGGTAACCGCTTTCCACGAAGGGGATCAGCGCGAACTCGGTGGGCAGGCCGGCCGCGCGCAGCTCATCCACCACGTAGCCGAACAGGGGCAGGGCATCGTCCTCGACGTTGCCCAGGCGCGATGGCGCGTGTGCGAACTGCTTGCGCCAGCGCGGGCTGGTGGCGTCCGCGTCGCATTGCGACATCGCCAGGCCCTCGCGGAAGCTGGCGAATATCTGGTGGCCATTGCGGGTGAGCGGCGCCGGCAGTGCGGCCGGGTCGGCCGGCAAGGCCGCCAGCGAGGCGATGTTCTGGGTCAGGCCGGCGGTGGCCGGCAGCGACTGCGCGCCGGCGGTGACGCCGGCACCCGCGCCGAGCAGCAGCCCCAGCGCCAGGGACAGGCCGTGCCGCCTCACGCGCGGAAACCGTCTTTCCAGCGCCGTAATTCGGCGAACACTTCCACTTCGTCCAGCGGCGCGCGGCCCAGCCGCGCGGCGATGGCCTGGCGCACGGGTTCGGCATGCGTGCGCAGGAAGGGGTTGCATTCCAGTTCGCTGGCCAGCAGCGAGGGAACGGTGGGGCGGGAGCGGCTGCGCATGTCCATGGCTTCCTGTTGGCGGCGGTGCAATGCCGCGTTGGTGGGATCGACATGCCGCGCGAACACGGCATTGCCCAGCGTGTACTCATGCCCGCAGCAGACCCGCGTCTGCGCCGGCAGTGCCGCCAGCCGCCGTAGCGAGGCCAGCATCTGGGCGGGCGTACCTTCGAACATGCGTCCACAGCCGAGGCTGAACAACGTGTCGCCACAGAACAGGTGTCCGTGGCCATGGAAGGCGATATGGCTCCGGGTGTGGCCGGGTACGGACAGCACCGAGAACGCGAAACCGGCAGATTCTACCCGGTCGCCATCGCCGACGCGTTCACATTCCAGGGGGATGCGTTCATCTTCGGGGGCGAAGACCGGCAGGTCCGGCCAGTGTTGCCGCAGTTCCGCCACGCCGCCGATATGGTCGTCATGGTGGTGGGTAAGCAGCACGGCGGCTGGCCGCAGGCCCCGGTCGGCCGCCTCCAGGACCGGCCGCGCCTGGCCCGGATCGACGACCAGCGTGCTGCCGTCAGGCGCCTGCAGCGCCCAGATGTAGTTGTCCTGGAATGCAGGCAGGGCGGTCAGTCGCATAGAATTGGACCATGCCTGCCGCCCCGTTCCCCCGTCAAGCTGCAGTCTCGGCCTGGTTTGAGAAGGCTGGAGCGGCGGCGATGCGGGCCGCCGAACAGCGCCACCTGCTCGAGCAGGTCAGCGGGTTTCCCGCGCAGCCGTGGCTGTGGCTGGCGCCCTGTGCGACCTGGCTGCCGGCGGAGGCGCCGATCGGGCGCGGGGTGCGCCTGCACCGGACCGCCGATGGGCACGGCTGGCGCGGCGATGTGTCCTGCGCCCTGCCGTTGCCGCTGCCCTCCGAAGCGGTCAACGCGATCATCCTGCAGCATGTGGCCGCGGTGGACCTGGAGCCGCTGTTGGCCGAATGCGCGCGGGTGCTGATGCCCGGCGGCCGGCTGTGGATGACCCTGCTCAACCGCTACAGCCCCTACCGCGCCCGCTGGCAATGGCAGGGCGCCCGCCCGCCGTCGGCCACGCGTTGCCAGTCGCGGCTGCGGCGCGAGGGGCTGCGGATCCGCTCGGTGCGCCATTTCGGGCCGCTGTGGAACGAGGCCGGGCCGGCCGCCGGCAAGGCGTTGCCGGCGTTGCGGGCGGTCTGCGTGCTGGAATTCGAGAAGCGTGTGGCGGCCTTCATCGGCCCCGAAGCCGCCCGCCCGGTGGGCTGGGGCGGGCCGGTGGCGACCTGACGCTTCATACAACGGAAAGACATGAAATCAATCGAGATACATACCGACGGTGCCTGCCTCGGCAATCCGGGCCCGGGTGGCTGGGCGGCGCTGCTGCGTTACAAGGCGCATGAGCGCGAGCTGTCCGGTGGCGAGGCCCATACCACCAACAACCGGATGGAGCTGATGGCCGCCATCGCCGGGCTGGAGGCGCTCACCGAGCCGTGCGCCATCATGCTGCAGACCGATTCGCAGTACGTGCGCCAGGGCATCACCGAATGGATGCCGGGCTGGGTGCGGCGGCACTGGAAGACCGCCGGCGGCGACCCGGTGAAGAACCGCGACCTGTGGGAACGCCTGCACGCGGCCACCCAGCGCCACCAGATCGAATGGCGCTGGGTGAAGGGCCACAATGGCGATCCAGACAACGAACGCGTGGACCAGCTGGCCCGCGATGCCGCAATCCGCGTGCGCGACGGCGCCGCAAGCAACTGAGGTGGGCCATGCGCCAGATCGTCCTTGATACCGAAACCACCGGACTGGAGTGGAAGAAGGGCAACCGCGTGGTCGAGATCGGCTGCGTGGAACTGCTCGAGCGCCGGCCCAGCGGCAACAATTTCCATCGTTACCTCAAGCCCGACTGCGAGTTCGAGGCCGGCGCCCAGGAAGTCACCGGCCTGAGCCTGGAGTTCCTGGCCGACAAGCCGCGCTTCGAGGAGGTCGTGGACGAGTTCCTGGCCTATGTCGACGGCGCCGAGCTGATCATCCACAACGCCGCCTTCGACATGGGCTTCCTCGAGAACGAGATGGCGTTGCTGGGCAGGGGGCCGCTTGCCGAGCGGGTGACGGTCACCGATACGCTGGCGATGGCGCGCGAGCGCTTCCCCGGCCAGCGCAACTCGCTCGACGCGTTATGCAAGCGCCTGGGCGTGGACAATTCGCACCGGCACCTGCATGGCGGCCTGCTCGATGCGCAGATCCTGGCCGACGTCTACATCGCATTGACCTCGGGGCAGGAGGAGATCGGCTTCGGCCTGCCCGAGTCCGAGGTCCGCGGCGCGACGGGCATGCTGCAGGCCTTCGATGCCACGGCGCTGCTGCCGCGTCCGGTGGTGGTGGCCACGGCCTCCGAGCTCCAGGCACACCAGGCGCGCCTGGAGCGCCTGCGCAAGAAGGCCGGGCATGCCTGGTGGGACGGCGCCAGGCCGGAGCAAGCGGCCGGCGCGTAACGCGGGGCGACGACGCCCGCGCGCCGGCGGGCGCTGCTCAGTGGCAGCGGACCAGCAGTGCGGTGATGTTGTCCGAACCGCCGCCGTCCAGCGCCGCGGCCACCAGCGTGTCCACGCATTCCTGGGCGCTGCAGTCGGCCTGCGCCAGGGCCTGCGCCAGGCTGCGGTCGTCCACTTCCTCGGTCAGGCCGTCACTGCACAGCAGCAGTTGCATGCCCGGGCGCAGTTCGCCGGTCATGGTGGCGACGTTGAGGTGGGCCGGATCGGTCACGCCCAGTGCCTGGGTGACCACGTTGCGGTGCGGGTGGGCGCGGGCCTGCTCGACGGTCAGCGAGCCCTGGGCGATCAGTTCCTGCACGTAGCTGTGGTCCTGGCTCAGCTGGGCCAGCTTGCCGTCCCGCCACAGGTAGGCGCGGCTGTCGCCCACCCAGGCGACCTCGAAGCGGTGGCCCTGCACCCGCGCGGCGACCACGGTGGTGCCCATGGGCAGGCTGTCGTTGCGCCGGCGCGAGGCGCGGATGATCTCCTCGTCGGCGATGCGGATCGCCTGCGGCAGCGGGGTGCCGCCGCGTACCTCGCGCACGATGGCCTCGCGCGCCAGCGCGCTGGCGACTTCGCCGCAGGCATGGCCGCCCATGCCGTCGGCGACCAGCCACAACCCCAGTTCGCCGTCACCGTAATAGGTGTCCTCGTTGAGCTGGCGGCGCAGGCCGACGTGGCTGAGGTGTCCGAATTCGATCATGGGCGCCCGCGGCGGGCCGTTTCCAGCGGAGAGGCTTTTCATCATCGCGTCCGCACCGGTACACGGCAAGAGCCGCCCGCGCGCGGGCCGGGCAGTGGATACCGCGGCGGCGGGGCCCCGGCGGGCAGCGTCACCCGCACATGATGAAAAAACAGCTTGTCCGCGCTGCCAAGGCCTCGTATCATTCGCAGCCCGGTACGCCGGGAACCACCGGGAAGGTGGCAGAGTGGTTGAATGTACCTGACTCGAAATCAGGCATACGTTAATAGCGTATCGGGGGTTCGAATCCCCCCCTTCCCGCCAGATCTGGAAACGGCCCCCGACGGGGCCGTTTTCGTTTCCGGCCGCCAGCGCGGCACCACGCGCGGCGGCGCCGGCCGCTACACTGCTTCCTCCGCTTCCCCGGTATCCGTCATGTCCGAAATCCTGGTGCCCGTCTCCTTCGGCGAACTGCTCGACAAGATCTCGATCCTGCAGATCAAATCCGAGCGCATGAGCGATGCGGGCAAACTGGCGAACGTGCGCAACGAACTGGCCGCGCTGGAGCGCACCTGGAGCGCGCACCCGGCGGCGAGCCGCGATATCGAGGGCCTGCGCGCCGAACTGAAGGCGGTCAACGAGCGGCTGTGGGACATCGAGGACGACATCCGGCTCAAGGACAAGGCGCAGGCGTTCGACGCGGGGTTCGTCGATCTGGCGCGCAGCGTGTACTTCCAGAACGACGAGCGCGCGCGGATCAAGAAGGCGATCAACCTGGCCCTGGGTTCGGGGTACGTGGAAGAGAAGTCCTACGCGGACTACCGCGCGCGCTGAGCCTGCGCGCCGCGGCGGGCCTCAGCCCGCGTGGTCGGCGACGTAGCGCTCGAACGCGGCGATGGCATCGTCCACGGTGACCAGGTCCATGACCCCGTCGAACTCGATCTTCGTGCCCCATTTCAGGTCGGCGGCGGGCCTGCGCAGGAAGCGCCGCGCCGCATCGTCGTAGCGGTCCACGCAGTAGCGCCGGTCCGAGTACGGGCCGCTGCGCGCCGGGTTGCTGGCCGCATGCAGGCCCAGCACCTTGGTGCCGACCGCGTTGGCGATGTGCATGGGGCCCGAATCCGGCGTCACCAGCAGCCTGGCGCGGGCCAGCAGCGCCGGCAGCTGCTTGAGGGTGTCGCGGCCGACCAGATCCAGCGCCGGCGCGCGCATCGCCGCCAGGATCGCGTCGGCGGTGTGCCGTTCCAGCTCGCTGCGGCCGCCGCACAGCACCACCCGCCAGCCGCGCGCGGCGGCATGGTCGGCAAGCGCCGCGTAACGGTCGGCATGCCAGTTGCGTCGCACATGGCTGGAGCAGGGCGAGATCATCAGCACCGGGCGGCCGTCGTCATCCCACTGCGCGCGCGCCCAGTCGTGGGCGTCGGCGGGCGTGGCCAGGTCCCAGCTCACCGCGGTCTGCTTCAGCCCCAGCGGCTCGCAGAAGCTGCCGATCGCATCCAGCACGTGGATGCCGGGGCGGTCGGGAATGCGTTCGTTGATGAACAGCCCGTGCAGGTCCTTGGAGCGCGCGCGGTCGTAGCCGATGCGGCGCCGGGCGGGGATGAAGGCCGACAGCACGTTGGCGCGGAAGGCGACCTGCATCTGCAGCAGCGCGGCGAAACCGGTGGCGGGCAGCTCGCGCCGCAGCGCGCGCATGCCGGCCAGCCCGGATTTCTTGTCGTAGACATGGAACGCCACGCCGCGCAGGCCCTCCAGCAACCGGTGTCCGGCCTTGTCGATCACCCAGTGCAGTTCCACCCCCGGCCGGGCCTGCTGCAGCGTCCTTACCAGCGGGACCACGTGGGTCACGTCCCCGAGCGCGGACAGCCGCAGGAGACACAGGGGGGAGGACGCTGGAGGCATGGTGTTGTTAGACTCGCGGTGAATGGTCGCTTTCGACGCCACTGAAGCGCTGACGCCTTGCCGCGAAGGCCGCGGCTATGGTGCCATTCTGTTCGACCGCCAACACCTGCGGCAAGCCGAAACCAGCTTGTTTTCGCCTGCGCACTGGGGTGGGCGGGCGCGCCCGGTAGGCGAGGGCGGGCGGGGTGGGGCATGGTTCGTGGACGCCGCGTTCGGCCACTGCGTGCTGCGCCACTACCTGCGCGGCGGCGTCGCCGCCCGGCTCAGCCGCGATCGTTACCTGTGGCAGGGCGCCGACCGTACCCGCAGCTTTTCCGAATTCCGCCTGATGCGGAAGCTGATCGCGCTGAAACTGCCGGTGCCGCGGCCGCTGGCGGCGTTCTACATGCGCCAGGGCGCCAGCTATCGCGCGGCGATCCTGATGGAGCGGCTCGATGGCGTGCGCTCGCTGGCCGACCGCGCGCTGGTGGCCGGGCGTGGCGCGCCCTGGGAGGAGGCCGGGCGCCTGGTCGCGCGCTTCCATCGCGCCGGGCTGGATCACGCCGACCTCAACGCGCACAACATCCTGTTCGATGCCGGCGGCCATGGCTGGCTGATCGATTTCGACCGCGGCGTGCTGCGCATTCCCGCCACGCGCTGGCGCGAGCGCAACCTCAAGCGCCTGTTGCGCTCGCTGCTCAAGCTGCGCGGCGAGCGCAGCCGCGAGGACGTGGAAAAGGACTTCGCGCGCCTGCGCCGCGCCTACGACCTGGCCTGGAACCGGGGCGTGTGATGGAGTGGTCGCTGCGCTTCCTCGGGGTCGGCAATGCCTCGGCGGTGGAACTCGGCTCGCCGATGGCGGTGATCGAGCGCGACGCCCGGCCGTGGTTGACCATCGACTGCGGCGGCGAAGGGCTGACCGCCTACCGGGCCCGCTATGGCGCGATGCCCGATGCGCTGTTCGTCACCCATGTGCACCTGGACCACGTCGCCGGCTTCGAGCGGCTGTTCGTCGATGCGTACTTCAATCCGGGGCGACGCGGGCGGGTGCGGCTGTACGTGCCGGCGCCGCTGGTGCCGCTGCTGCACCGGCGCGTCGGCGATTACCCCAACGTGCTCGCCGAAGGCGGCGCCAATTTCTGGGATGCGTTCCAGCTGGTGGTGGTCGGCGAGGCGTTCTGGCATGACGGCATGCGCCTGGAGGTGTTCCCGGTACGCCATCACTGGCCGGAGACCGCCTGGGGCCTGCGCCTGCAGGGCGCGCTGGTCTGGACCGGCGATACCCGGCCGATCCCGGAGATGCTGGCCCGCCATGCCGATGACGGCGAACTGGTCGCCCACGACTGCGGCCTGCATGGCAACCCGTCGCATACCGGCGTGGACGACCTGGAGCGCGAGTACCCGGCGGAACTGCAGGCGCGCATGGTGCTGTACCACTACGCCAGCGCGGCCGATGGCCAGGCGCTGCGCGCGCGCGGCCACCGCGTGGCCGATCCCGGCGAATGCCTGGCACTGGCCGAACCCACCGCGCCGCGGGCGCTGCCGTTCCAGGGCTGATCGCGGCAGCGGCGCCGGTCGCATCTGGAGCAGCGGTCATCTGGCGTCGTAGGGCTGTACGCGGCGGGCGGCGCGTGCCCAAGCCGTGACCAGGCGTGGTGGGTGCATGGGCCCGGAAAAGGTGGCGGCCCCGCCGGCTGACCTCGGCGCCCGCGTCGATCGATACCGTTGCTGCCTTCCGGCCCTGGCGGGATTTTCGACCTAGCGTCGCGAGGGGCCGACGGGGCCACCATAGACGCGGGCCGCGCATCGCGCGGCCCGGGTTCACTGTTCCGGATCAAGACCGGACGCATGAATCTGGCGGAGAGAGGGGGAGGTTCTAGACTCAAACCTAACCCCTTGTTCTCGCTGGCAAAGCACAAATCCAATTGTGCCCTGTTGTGTGCCACGCCATTTTAGCAGGCAAACGGCGCCCGGAGAAAGTCCGCTAGTGAGCCGCTGACTTGGAAAGCAGGTTCATGACCAGGACGCCGGCAAGGATGAGGCTGATACCGAGTGCTCCCCACCCATCAATTTTCTGACCAAAGGCTACCCAGCCAACGACGGCAATAAGCGCAATGCCGAGGCCGGCCCACACGGCATAGGCCATGCTGATGGGAACACTCCGCAAGGCCAATGACAAGAAGTAGAAGGAAGCACCGTAGGCAACGATGGAAACGAGCGATGGTCCCAGTTTGCTAAAGCCATTAGAGGCCTTGAGGCCGCTTGTTCCAACGACTTCACTAACGATGGCTATCGCCAAAAACAGCCAACCCTTCATTGAGCACCTCCGCGCTATGTAGAGAGGGATCCTATACTTATTTAAGTGATTGAAAAATATTGAAAAATTTATAGATTTCTGTGCAACGGATGATTAGGTGACGAGCGACTTAGCGCTTTGGCCGTAGCCCCCTTGCCAAGGGCCCCACGGGCTTGGACATGGCCGCCCGTGGCGTCGGCGGTGCCGACGCTGCGGCAGGACGGGGCGCAGCCCCCATCGCTGCTTTTGCGGCCCGCGCAGCGCGGGCCGCTGCTTTGGCGGCGAACGTCACTGGGACCGAACGCACTTTGTCCGACGCCACCGCACGCAGCTTCCGACCGCCCCGCGCGTGCGATCGCTTGCCATAGAAAGCCAGTGACGCAGTGCTAGCGTGACCCATCGCGGCTGCCGCTTCTTCTGCTGTCCGCTGGCCGGTTGCCACCTGCTCTTTCAGCTCGCTGGCGACTTGGTGACGGAAGCTGTAGCAGCTCATGCCCGCACCGGACAAAGCGCGGTTCAAGCTCCGCACGTCCGCTTCCGTCGTCGTCAGCGTCCATCGGCCGCCTTTCGCTTCCACTTGTGCCGCCAGCACCGCCGTGGCTCCCGTATCCGCCGGGAACTGCAGAACGCGGTCATGGTGCCCCCGGTTCCCGCCGTCCCATTTTGCCCCCAGCAGCGTGGCCCGGAGTAATCTCCGCCCGCCCTTGCTGCGCAAGGCTTCCAGACGCACGCCGTTGCGCAGCTCCGCTGGGCGGCAGCCTGTCAGCGCCAACACTACCAAGCGTTCCGCATGCCGCTGCTGGACGCGCTCTTGCTGCTCCAGCAGCAAGCCGGCGGCCATGTCCGGCGCGGGCGCGTGCGTCGAGCGTTTGGACTTGGACGGGCCACGTTCGGCTTTGGGCTTGTCCTTCCACGTCAGGCGGTCGGGCTGGAGGAACATTTCGTCCAGCACCGCCGCCAGCCGAAATGCGCGCTCCGTGCGGCGCTGGGCGCTGGCGAGGTCGCTGCGCTTTATCGCCCGCTCACTCGCCGCCCGCCACTCCCGCACGTCCTCAGCCATACAGAACCGGCAGGCCGTGCGGAGGAAGTCGTAGTGGGCGCGCGTGCTGGCCGCCTCCAGCGCTGTAAGGCCGGAGGCACGCAAGTTGTCGTAGGCCCGCCGATACTTGGCCGCCGTGGCCGTGCCGACCTCGCGCTGGGCGCACTCGGCCAGCACGTCGCGCGTCTGCTGGTCCGCGTGGAGGGTCCACGGCTTGCCATCGCGTTGCGCTGCCAGCCGTGCCGACCGTTCCCGCTGGCCCAACGCCACGCGGTGCGTCTGCGCCCAGGCGTCGGCCACGGCCGCCGGCTTGGGCTTCGCCGCACCGGTCGCACGGCTCCCGCCGTGCTCCGCTCCGCGTGCTCCCGCACGCTTCGCCGTCCCTGCGCTCTCGCTCCGGGCCGTCGCATCTCCGCTCCCGCTCCGATGCGTGGGGGCTGCGCCCCCGTGGGCCAGTGGCTTACGCTTCGCTACAACCACTTTCCCACTCCCCCCATTGTCGGTCACTTTCGTGACCGACAATGGGGAAGAGCTGCGTTTAGCTTTGCTGCGACTAAAAAACATTGCGGGCGGTTCGGTGAAATGGCTATACCTTCAGAGTGCCACCTATCCGGACTTCCGCAAGAGAGATGGGCTTGCGTTTTCCTTTTCGTGTTTTAGTTTCCGGATATGCCCCAGTCCGCTGCTGCTGCTCTCGAAGGAACCCGCCGACGTCGTGCGCGTAATGTGCGGCTCGACCTTTACTTGTCGCCGGACATTGCCGAGCGCTTGCGGTTGGCTGCCGAGGCTGAAGGATTGCGCACGGGAACTTTGGCGCGTCGCCTGCTAATGGAAGCAGTCAGAAGTGGGCGCAGTGCGTCCAAGTCCAAGCCGTAGGCCAGCACCGACAAGCCCGGTGAGTTGCCCACGCCGTCGAGTTTTTCCGCTGCCGTGAAGTCCCTGCTGTAAGTGCTGTGGTGTTCGTCGTCGAGGTCATGGCCTGCCAGTTGGGCGCGCATTTCCGACGCGACGCCAGCCCCTTGAAGCTGCTGGATGACCGTTTTCCGCAAGCTGTGAAAACCGCGCTTGGCTTTCGGCCAGCCGCCCGACAGGTTGCCGAGGTAGTAGCCGAAGGCCTTGGATATCCAGCCGCCTTGCCCGTTCTTCGCCGCTGCCATTGCTTGCGGGAAAACTCGCCAGTCGCCACGTCCGCGCAAGCTGTCCACGTAGTCCAGGAATCCCAAGGCAATCAAATCGGGGTGGACAGGCACGACGCGGTTTGAGGCTTCGGTTTTCAGTTTCTGATGTTCGCCCTCATCGCAGATACGCACGCAGGACACGCCATCGACCTGCAGCACATCGAGGGTCAGGAGCTGGCCGACCTCGCTGGCTCTTGCGCCTGTGTAAAGGCCAACAAGAGCCGCCCAACGCGTTCCCGGTGACAGGCGTGCGAAGTTCTCAGGGGCATAGAGCTGGCGAACTTGGTCGAGTGTGAAAGCCTGAAACCCTAGTTTCTTGCGCTTGCGTTTCTCGCTGGCCGAATAACGGATGTGCTTGGCCGCCGGATTGTCACCGGCAGGGTAGTAGCCAGAGGCCTGCGCCCAAGTGAAAAAGCCGTCAGTGCCGGCAAGGTAGCTCTGCTTATTGAATAGGGTGGGCGTGGATATGCCGCCGTCGCGCAAGTGCTGATAAAAGCGGGCCATGTCCGGGCGGGTGATGGTGTGGACGTGTCGGTCAGGGCCGAGGAAGTCCGCCAGCGCGGTCACGGGAGCGGCTTTGATAGTCAGCGTCTTGGGCAACGTGCTGGCGGCACTCAAGCTTTTCAGCCATGCGTCGCGGGCATTGACGATGGTGATGGCTTCGGCAACGGGTGCCGGAGGCTCGGCCATGGCTGCTCGTGGGGTGGCCCGCTCAAAGCGTCCAATGGCTTCCAAGGCTTCCATCGCACGCGCATGGTCGGCTGCGTCGGTCGCCCGCAGGGTGCCGTTCCGCATGTCGATTTCATACCGCTGGGCACCGTTTTTAGCCACGCTGGCCACCACGTCGGCCACGCTGATTTTCTTCTCCATACCTCGCCCCCTGATGGCGTCGAAAGCCGCAGCATAGCGGCCCGACAATTCAAGCGCGGCAAGGCGTGCGGCCAGCAAGTTTGCGCCCAGTGGGCGCTTGATGAAGTCGCGACCGACAGCGGTCCGCAGGTCAGCAGGGACGCGGATGCGAAAGATGAAACGGCCCGACGCGGTGCGGGTCAAATAGTGAGGGAGTGCCATCGGGTGTGCCCCGATTTGTGCCCTGCCGGCCCACTCTCCGACTAAATAAAAACCCCTGTAAAAACAGGGGCTTCCATTTGTTTGGCGGAGAGAGGGGGATTCGAACCCCCGAAGCGCGGTTTAGACGCTTACACACTTTCCAGGCGTGCTCCTTCAACCACTCGGACACCTCTCCGTGACCTGCCGCTTCCCGAAGGCGCTGCAGGGGCGCAGATTCTATAGGGCCGGCGCTGCGGCCACAAGTCGAATGTGCGGCGGCGCGCGCCGGGCCATCGCGCGCGCCCGGCGGGGTGGCGCCGGTGCCGCGGCACCGCGGCCGATCCATCATGCCGGCACGGGGCGGGCCGCCGGCGACCGGCGCTGTTCCCCGGCCGTTGGCGGCCTGTGCGCGTCCCGGCGCCGGGCGCGGCCCATCCATTCAGCGGCCGCCGCCGCGTCCCTGTCCGGGGCGGGCCGGCGGAGCGGGGGCGTGGCACAATGTGGGTTCAGATGAAGACGGTTGCCTGATGTCCTATCTCGTCCTCGCCCGCAAGTGGCGCCCGAAGCGTTTCGCCGAGCTGGTGGGCCAGGAACACGTGGTCCGCGCGTTGAGCAATGCGCTGGACAGCGGCCGCGTCCACCATGCCTTCCTGTTCACCGGCACCCGCGGCGTCGGCAAGACCACCATCGCGCGCATCTTCGCCAAATCGCTGAACTGCGAGCATGGCACCAGTGCCGACCCGTGCGGCCAGTGCCCGGCCTGCCTGGACATCGACGCCGGCCGCTACATCGACCTGCTGGAGATCGACGCCGCGTCCAACACCGGCGTGGACGACGTGCGCGAGGTGATCGAGAACGCGCAGTACATGCCGTCGCGCGGCAAGTACAAGGTCTATCTGATCGACGAAGTGCACATGCTGTCCAAGGCGGCGTTCAACGCGCTGCTGAAGACGCTGGAGGAACCGCCGGAGCACGTGAAGTTCCTGCTGGCCACCACCGACCCGCAGAAGCTGCCGGTCACCGTGCTGTCGCGCTGCCTGCAGTTCAACCTCAAGCGCCTGGACGAGGAGCAGATCCGCGGGCAGATGACGCGCATCCTCGGTGCCGAGCAGATCGAGTTCGAGGATGGCGCGATCACCCAGCTGGCGCGCGGCGCCGACGGTTCGCTGCGCGATGGCCTGTCGCTGCTCGACCAGGCCATCGCCTATGCCGGCGGCGCGCTGCGCGACGACGTGGTGCGGGCGATGCTCGGTACCGTCGACCGCACCCAGGTGGCGGCGATGCTCGACGCGCTGGCGGCGGGCGACGGCGCGCGCCTGCTGCAGGTCGTGGCGACCCTGGCCGATTTCTCGCCGGACTGGAGCGGCGTGCTCGACGCGCTGGCCGAAGCCCTGCATCGCATCCAGGTACAGCAGCTGGTGCCGGGCGCGCCGGTGCCCGGTGACGGCATCGACGCGGTGGCGTTCGCCGCGCGGCTGCGCCCGGAGGTGGTGCAGCTGTGGTACCAGATGGCACTGGGCGGCCGCCGCGACCTGCACCTGGCGCCGAGCCCGCGCGCCGGTTTCGAAATGACCGTGCTGCGCATGCTGGCGTTCCGCCCGGCCGGTGCGGTGCCGGCGGTGCCGGAAGGCGAAGGTCCGGGGACCGGGGCGGTGTCGTCGTCGGCTGGCGGTTCCACGCCTGCCGTGACCGCGGCTGCCGTCGCTGCACCGGCGGCGCAGCCGGTGGCGGCTGTGCCGGTCGCCGACCCCGTTTCCGCCCATGCGGCCCCGAAGCGCGAAGACGTGGTGCCGCTGGCGGCGCGCGCGCCGCAGGCCGATGCGTCGTCGCTTTCCCCGGCGCCGGCCGCCAACCCGGTGCAGGCGCGCGCGGACGACGACCTGCCGCCATGGATGGAGGAAACCGCCGCGGCGCAGGCGCACCACGAGGTGGCCGATTCCATGCCGCCGGCGCCACGCCAGGCGCCACCGTCGCCATTCCGCGCCGAGGGCATCGCCATTGCGCCTGCCGCGCGCCCTGCGGCGCCGGCAACGGCCGCGGCCGGCGAACCACCGCGCGCGCTGGACAACGCCGAACAGTGGCTGGACCTGGTCGCCACCAGCGGCCTGTCCGGGCCCTCGCGCGAGCTCGCCGCCAACGCCGCGTTCGTCGGTTACCACAACGGCGTGCTGCGGCTGGCGCTGCTGCCGGGCTTCGAGTACCTGCAGTCCGAACGTTCGCTGGGCGCGCTGGCGCAGACCCTGGCGCAGGCGCTGGGCAACGCGCCGAAGATCGTGATCGAGACCGGCAACGCGCCGGCCGAAACCCTGCACGAGCGCGCCGACCGCCAGCGCGGCGAGCGACAGAATGCGGCCGAGGCCGTTTTCATGGCCGACCCCCAGGTGCAGCACCTGCTCGCGCAGGGCGCCCGGGTCGTGCCCGATTCCATCCGTCCCCTTGAAGAGTAGGAAACCATGCGCGGCAATATCGCCCAACTGATGCAACAGGCCCAGAAGATGCAGGAGAACCTGCAGAAGGCCCAGGAAGAACTGGCCAAGCTGGAGGTCACCGGCAGTGCGGGTGGCGGCATGGTCAGCGTGACCCTGACCGGCAGCAAGGAGTGCCGCAAGGTGCGCATCGATCCGTCGGTGCTGTCCGACCAGGAAATGGTCGAGGACCTGATCGCCGCGGCGTTCAATGACGCCTCCAACAAGATCGATGCCGAGTCGCAGGCGCGCATGGGCTCGGCCACGGCCGGCATGAAGCTGCCGCCGGGGATGAAGCTCCCGTTCTGATCACGCTGTGCCGGCCGCGCCCGGCCACCCGTACTGCCCACGTCGCGAAGCCCCCGGGCTTCGCGCGTTCGTTTCGACCATGAGCCCGATGCGATGAGCCTGCCGCTGCTGGAACAACTGATCGAGGCCTTCCGGGTGCTGCCCGGCGTCGGCCAGAAGAGTGCGCAGCGCATGGCCTACCACGTGCTCGAGCGCGCGCGCGATGGCGGCCTGCGGCTGTCGCAGGTGCTGGGCGAGGCGATCGAGCGGATCGGGCATTGCGCGCAGTGCCGCGATTTCAGCGAGGCCGAGGTGTGCCCGCTGTGCGCCAGCGCCAGCCGCGAGCGGGAGACGCTGTGCGTGGTGGAGTCGCCGGCCGACCGCCTGGCCATCGAGCACGCCACCAGCTACCGCGGCCTGTACTACGTGCTGCAGGGGCGGCTGTCGCCGCTGGACGGCATCGGCCCGCGCGAACTCGGCCTGGACCAGTTGGAGGCACGGCTGGCGCAGGGCGAAGTGGTCGAACTGATCATCGCCACCAATTCCACCGTCGAGGGCGAAGCCACCGCGCACTACCTGGCGCAGCTGGCGCGCCGCCACAAGGTGCGCCCGAGCCGGCTGGCGCAGGGCCTGCCGCTGGGCGGCGAGCTGGAATACGTGGACCGCGGCACGCTCTCGCACGCCTTTGGCAGCCGCAGCGAAATCGGCGAATAGGCCACGGCGGGGCGGTAAGCTGTAGGCCGTTCAACGCCAGTGAGCCGCCGCATGACCGATACGATTTTCGGCAAGATCATCCGCCGCGAAATTCCCGCCAGCATCGTCTACGAAGACGACGAGGTGCTGGGCTTCAAGGACATCGCCCCGCAGGCGCCGGTGCATGTCCTGTTCATTCCCAAGAACGAGGTCATCCCCACCCTGGACGACCTGCAGCCGGCGCAGGCGCACCTGGTCGGCAAGCTGGCGCTGGCCGCCGCCGAGTACGCGCGTCGGGAAGGTTTCGCGCAGAACGGCTACCGCATCGTCATGAACTGCCGCGAGGATGCCGGGCAGACGGTGTTCCATATCCACCTGCACCTGCTGGCCGGCGGGCCGCTGGGGCATTTCGGCGCGGCATGAGCCGGCATCCGCGGGACCCGGCGATACGGGCCGTGTGCGGTCGCCTCCGCCGGTGCATCGGCCTGTTGCTGCTGGCGCTGCCGTCGGTGGGGTTCGCGCAGGCGCTGCCGGACGCATCGGCGGCGGGCGCGGTCTTCCAGCGCATGCAGCAGTTGTGCGCGGCCGATGACGGCAAGGCCTGGGGGGTGAGCCTGTGCGGGCCGGTGCTGCTGGTCGATCCGGCCAGCCGCCAGTTCGTTGCCAGCATCGACGGGGCCGATACCGCACTGGAGCGCGACGGCCCGGTGTTCCGTGGCCGCCTGCCCGACAACGTCCCGGTCGCCAATACCGCCGTGGGCTGGAACGGGCGCACCTGGACCATGTTGATGCTGCCGCTGCCCGAAGACCCGGCGGCCCGCTCGATCCTGCTCATGCACGAGGCCTGGCACCGCATCCAGGCCGGAATCGGGCTGGCCGCGACCCACGCCGACCAGGACCAGCTGGAGACCGAGCAGGGACGCACGGCGCTGCGGCTTGAGCTGCGTGCGCTGGCGGCGGCGCTGGAGGCAACCAGCGCGGAGCAGCGGCGGCAGACCATTGCCGACGCGATGACCTTCCGCGCCTGGCGCCACGCGCGGTTCCCGCAGGCGGCTGCCGCCGAGGATGCGATGGAGCGCCACGAGGGCATCGCCGAGTACACCGGGCGCATCCTCGCGCAGGACGACGCGCTGCAGGCCCGGCTCGCCGCGCATCTGCGCCGTGGCGACGCGGTGACGGCCTATGCCCGCTCCTTCGCCTACTACACCGGGCCGGCCTACGGTGTCCTGCTGGACGGTGCCGCGCCGGGCTGGCGCAGTCGCTGGAACCGGCAGGACGGCCTGCCAGGGCTGCTCGCGGCCGCGCTGGGCATGCAGGCCGATGCCGGCGATGCCGCCTTCCAGCGCGCGGGCGCGCGCCATGGCCTGGCCGAGGTGGCGGCCGCCGAGCAGGCCCGCGCGCAGCACCAGGCCGGCGTGGTGGCTGCCCTGCGCGCGCGCCTGGTCGACGGCCCGGTGCTGGCCGTGCCGGTCAACGGTGCCAGTTTCAGTTTCGATCCGAACCGGGTGACGCCGTTGCCACCGCAGGGCGCGGTGTATGGCGTGATCCGCGCCGCGGCCGCCTGGGGCGTGCTGGAGGTGCGCGGCGATGGGCTGTTGTCCACCGACTGGAAGCGGCTGTCGGTGGCCCACGCCGGGGTGCGGCAGACGGCGGCTGGCTGGGAAGGCGAGGGCTGGGTGCTGACGCTGGCGCCGGGCTGGGCGCTGCAGCCCGGCGCGCGTCACGGCGACTGGACGCTCCGCAGGCTGGAGTGAGCCCTGCGGCTACAACGGGAAACGCCGCCCGAAGGCGGCGTTTGCAGTGTGCTGCGGACGCCGGGCTTACCACCAGCCGCCGCGCCAACCCCAGCCCCAGCCGGGGCCCCAGGTCGGTCCCCACGGACCGTACGGGTAGGCCGGCACTACTTCGACTTCGCGCTGCACCGGCCACAGATACACCACGTCGGCGGCGATCTTCGGCAGCGGGTAGTCGTATTCGCCGATCTTGGTGGTCTGGTAGCCGTCGATACGGCCGATGAAGGTCACGTCGCGGCCGGGCTCGAACACCGCCGGGTCGTAGAAGCCGGCGCGGCAGGCGAGGAAGCGGCCATCGCTGGCGTCGGCGGAGGTGGTGCTCGGGCGGCCATTGCCGTTGAGCGGGCGGGCGATCATCTGGAAACAGGTTTCGCCCTGACCGGGAATGGTCTCGATGATGCGGCCACCCCAGCGCACCGGCGTGCCGGTCTGCTTCTGCGCGACGCTGTCACGCGGGGACACCGTGCTGAACTGTCCCTGCAGCGGCTTGGGCGCGGTGGCACAGGCGGCCAGGGTCAGGCTGGCGGCGATGGCAATGAGGATGCGGGTCTTCATGTTCGTGCTCCGGTCGGTAATCCGGGTTGGGGGCGGTGCCTGTGCAGGTCACGCAATAATGAAGCCAGGTCCGACGAGGCGCCAGCGTAGCGCGCATCGCTGAAACGCTGGCTGAGCAGTACCAGCCCGCTGCCGGGCCGCACGGCGTCCACGCGCGCGGCCCAGGCGCCGGCGGTTTCGTGCGCCTGCCGGCCCAGGCCGAGGCGGGTGTAGCGGCGGTCCAGCCGGCGCCAGGCGCGCAGCAGCGGATCGCGCTCGCGTTCGCCGCGCGCCAGCAGCCAGGCCATGGCGGCGACGGCGACAAGCGCGAAGGCGGCGAGCAGCCCGACCAGCTGCGCCGGTTCCAGCCGCTCGATGCCGAACGGGCTGAGCAGCCGCTGCTGGCGGCGCGCGTCGAAGGACAGCACCAGGCCGTTCCAGCTGCGGCGCAGCCAATCGCCGGCCTGCGCGAGCTGCAGCCAGCGCGTTCCCATGTCCAGTCCGCCGCCGGCGGAGTCGCCGCGCGCCAGGCGGTCCTCCAGGGTGTCGCGGATACGCTCCGGGGCGACTGCCGCGGTCGGGTCGACGCGGGTCCAGCCGCGCTGTGGCAGCCACACCTCGGCCCAGGCGTGCGCGTCCATCCTGCGTACCAGCCAGTAGTCGCCGTAGCGGTTGCGGGTGCCGCCGGCGTAGCCGGTGACGACCCGCGCGGGGATGCCGGCGCCACGCATCAGCACCACGAAGGCGGAACTGAAGTGCTCGCAGAAGCCCGCCTTCCAGTCGAACAGGAACTCGTCGGCGCCGTGGCGGCCGGGCAGCGGCGTGCTCAGGGTGTAGCTGAAGTCGCGGCGGATCCACTGCATCGCGCGGCGGACGATGGCGACGTCGTCATTGCCGGCCTCCAGGCGCCACTGCCGGGCCAGCGCCAGCGTGCGTGGATTGAAGCCGCGCGGCAGTTGCAGCGCCTGCGCGCGCAGCTCCGGAGGCAGCGCCTGCTGGAAGCGCACCGGCGCCGCCGAACGCAGGTGCCAGCGGGTCAGCGTGGCCAGCGGCCGGGTGCTCACCAGGGTGTAGTCGGCGTCCAGCCAGGTTTCCTCGGGTGCGGCCAGCGGCAGGTCCAGCGCCACCAGTTCGCGCCGTTCGGTGGCTTCGTACTCGATCTGGTAGTCCCACTGCGGGGCGGCGCCGGCAACCGGTGGTGGCGGGCGCCGCCGCTGGCTTTCCAGCCGCGTCCAGGTGCGCCCGTCGAAGCGGGTGAGCACCGGGCCCCGCCAGTACCGCTGTTCGGGCGGGGGCGCGGCGCCAATGAACTGCGCGCGCAGTGCGGGGCTGTCGTCGGCCATCAGGTCCAGCCATTGCCCGGGCGCCATGGTGTCCGACAGCCCCGGGCGCGCCACCGCCCGTTCGGGGATGCCCCACAGCGGTGTCGGCAGCCGCGGCAACAGCCAGAACCCGGCCAGTGCCAGCGGCAGCGCGACCGCCAGCAGCCGGCCGACGGTCCGCAACTGCAGCATGGTCGGCTGTGCCGCCGCCCCGGTCTCGGCGTCGGCCAGGTGTTGCAGCCCGAGCAGGGCGCTGGCGACCGCCGCCAGCGACAGCAGCAGGGTGGTCGGGCCCTGGTCGAGCAGGAAGGCGGCAAACGGCGCGAACAGCGCGAAGCCCAGCAGGCTGCGTGCGTCACGCAGGCTGCGCAGTTCGCTGGACTTGATCGCCAGCATCGCCGCCAGCAGCGCGCAACCGGTGTCGCGCCCCGGCGATGCGCCCATCTGCCAGTAGATCGCGAGCAGCATGGTGGCGACCAGCAACAGGCGCAGCGGCAGCGGCAGCGGGCGGCGCCAGGCCAGCAGCGCCACCAGCAGCGCGGTGCCGGCGAACACCGCGGCCAGCACGCCCGGCAACTGCAGCAACAGCGGCAGCAGGGCCAGCGCGGTGGTCAGCAGTGCCGCGTTGCGCGCGGTCGGGTTCAAGGGGGGCAAACGGGCGCGCCCGGTCATGGCACACCTGCGCGCGCGCCGGCGTGCGCGCCATGTTGTCGTGGAAAGCGGCGGTCCGTCGGCTTGTTCATGCGTCGGGCATCAGTGCCAGCGCACGCAGGCACTGGTGGCGGTGGGCGTCGCCGGTGGCCGGCCCCAGCGGGGGCTGGCCAGGCAACAGCAGGCGGTAGCGGCGGCCTTCGCGTTCGGCATCGTCCACCCAGCGCGCCAGGCGCGCGATGCGGCGTTCGTACGGCAGCGGGCCGAGCGCTTGCCAGTCCAGCAGCAGTTCGGTGCCGGCCGGGCGTTCGTACTCGCGCACCAGCAGGGTGTCGCGGCGGGCGGAATGTTTCCAGGCGATCGCACGGCGCGCATCACCCTGGCGATAAGGCCGCAACTGCTGCAATTCGTCGCCGAGCGGATGCGGGCGGGTGCGGGTGGAGGCGTCGCCGCTGTCGGGCAGCGGCGGCGCGGGGTGTTCCGGGGCGGGGTAGACCAGCACTGGTGGCGCCGGCCAGATCCAGCTCCAGGCACGGACCAGCCCCAGCGGCTGGGTAGTGGCGAGCTGGATCCGCTGCAACTGCAGCCAGCCGCGGCGCGCGGTGGGCAACCACAGGTCGACTTCCGTGCGATCGCTGCCGGCAAGGTCCGCGAAGGCGAAGGCCGCGCCGCTGGATGCCCGCAGTCCGCGGCGCGGGCGGCGGTCGTCGCGGGCCAGTGCCAGCCGCAGCCGCAGCGGCTGCCCGGCCGCCACCGGCTCGGCCGAGACCGCGTCCACGCGCAGCCCGGCCAACTGCAGGTGCGCCTGCAGCGCGCTGGCCAGCGCGGTGGCCGCAAGCAGCAGTGCCAGCAGCAGCGCCGGATTGTTGTTGTAGTTCAGCGCGCCCAGCAGCATCACCGCCAGCAGCGCGGCCAGGAACAGCCCGAAGCCGGTCGGCAGCACGTAGATGCGGTGGCGGTCGAGCGTGACCGGCAGCGACTCGGGCCGGCGCGGGCGCGCGAGCCGCTGCAGGGCCTGCAGGCGGGCGTGCAACCAGGCCTGCATCTCAGTCGACCTGCACGCCGTGCAGGATGGTGCTGGCCAGCGCGGTGCCGGAGGACGCCTCCGCCTCGGCGACCAGCCGGTGCCCGGCCACGGCGACGAACAGCGCCTGCACGTCATCGGGCAGCACATGGTCGCGGCCGGCCAGCAGCGCATGCGCCCTGGACGCGCGCAGCAGGGCGATGCCGGCGCGCGGCGACAGTCCCACACGAACCCCGGGCTGCTGCCGGCTGCGCGCCAGCAGGCGCTGCACGTAGTCGACCAGCGCATTGCTGGCATGTACCTGCTCGACCGCCAGGCGCAGGTCGCGGATGTCCTGTTCGGCAAGGCTGGGCAGCGTCTGCGCGATCATGTCGCGGCGGCTGGCGCCGGCCAGCAGGGCACGCTCGGCCCCGGCATCGGGATAGCCGAGGGTGAGCCGCAGCAGGAAGCGGTCCAGCTGCGAGTCCGGCAGCGGGAACGTGCCGGACATGTCCACCGGGTTCTGCGTGGCGATCACGAAGAACGGATCGGGCAGCGCATGCGTGGTGCCGTCGATGGTCACCTGCTGCTCGGCCATCGCCTCCAGCAGCGCGCTCTGCGTGCGCGGCGGCGCGCGGTTGATCTCGTCGGCCAGCAGCACGTTGCTGAACACCGGCCCCGGATGGAAACGGAAGCCGCGGCTCTCCGCCTCGTAGATGGACACCCCCAGCACGTCGGCGGGCAGCAGGTCGGAGGTGAACTGCACGCGCTGGAACTGTAGGCCCAGGGTCGATGCCATGGCGTGGGCGAGGGTGGTCTTGCCCAGTCCGGGCAGGTCCTCGATCAGCAGGTGGCCGCCGGACAGCAGCGCGACGAATGCCAGCCTGACCTCGGCGGTCTTGCCCAGCAGCAGCGCGTTGACCTGCTGCTGCGCCTGCTGCAGGGCCTGGAAGGCGACATCGGTTAGCATTCTTGGTGACGGCAACGGAGCCATGGTCGTCTCGGATCAGGGGTCGAAGGGAGTTTAAGCGCCAATGCAGGTGGGTCAGCGTGCGCGCAATGCGTTCGTCGTACTTTGGGTGACGGTCACGGTGCTGAAGGCGATCGTGGCGGCGCGCCTGCCATTGTTCGTCGACGAGGCGTTCTACTGGCAGGAGGGGCGGCACCTGGCGGCCGCCTATTCGGACCTGCCGGGGCTGACCGCCTGGATGACCCGGCTCGGCGGCGAACTGGCCGGCCACCATGCGTTCGGCATCCGCCTGCCATTCCTGCTGATGGGGGCGCTGCTGCCGTGGATGGTGGTGCGGGTATCGACGCGCTGGTTCGGTGCGCGGGTGGGCTGGCAGGCCGGGTCGCTGACGCTGTTGATGCCGCTTTCGGCGACGCTCGGCATCCTCGCGGTGCCGGACGTGCCCATGGCGTTCGCGGCCCTGCTGTGCCTGGCGGCCGGCGCCCGCCTGCTGCGCAGCGTCGATGCCGGCGGTGCGCTGATGCTGGCCGCCGGCCTGGTGCTGGGCGCGTTGAGCCACTATCGCTTCATCGGGGTGATCGCGGTCGGCTTCATCGCGCTGCTGCTGTTGCCGGAGGGCCGGCGCACGCTGCGCGACGCGCGGGTGTGGATGGCGCTGACGGTCGGCATCGTCGCCTGGCTGCCGCTGCTGTCCTGGAACATGGACAACCAGGATGCCGGCCTGAAGTTCCAGCTGGTCGAGCGCCACCCGTGGGCCTTCCAGGCCAGTGGGCTGTGGTTCCTGGTCATCCAGCCGCTGCTGGTGACGCCGCTGCTGTGCATCGCACTGTGGCAGGCGTGCGTCTCCGGCCTGCGCCCGCAGCCCGCCGGCCACCAGCACCGCGTGCAATGGCGCTATTTCGCGCTGGTCGGCGGCGTTTCCACGCTCGCGATCTTCCTGCTGGGGTTCTTCACCGACGTCGAGCGCATCAGCTTCCACTGGCCACTGCCGGGCTATTTCGCCCTGCTGGTGGTGGTGCCGCTGGTCCTGGGCCGCTGGCGCCGCGGCTGGCGCCGGCTCGCCTGGGCGTTGGTGCTGCTGGGCGCGGCCTGTGCGTTCGGCTACTACCTGACCGCGGCCTCGCCGGCACTGCGCGCGCAGCTTGCCGGCAATAAGTTCTACCCACGCAATTTCGCCGGCTGGCAGCCGCTGGCCGACGCGGTGCGCGAGGAGCTGGCGGCCATGCCGGAAGGTACCCGGGTGCTGGCCGGCAGCTTCAAGGTGGGTGCCGAGCTGGGATTCCTCCGCGATGACGCGTCCATCCACGTGTTGCCGCATCCGCTCAACGACAAGCACGGGCGTACCGCGCAGCTGGCGCTGTGGGGGGTGATCGGGGAAGAACGCCGCAGCGGCCCGCGGCTGCTGGTGCTGGCGCCCGGTGACCAGCGCTACCGTGACCTGCTGGCGCGCTACCACCAGGTGTGCGCCCTGGTGGGGCCGCTGCCGCCGCCGCGGGTGGTGTCCACCGATCATGGCTACCAGCGCTTCCTGCTGTTCCGGCTGCCCGCGACGAAGCCGTCCGGCCCCTGCGTCACCCCGGCGATGGCCTGGGTCGATGCGCCGCTGCCCGGGGCGCAGGCGCGCGACGCGCTGGAGGTGGCCGGCTGGGCCTTCAAGGACGGCGTGGGCCTGGCGGCGGTGGAGATACTGGTCGACGGCGAGGTCGCGGCGCGGGCCGATTACGGGCTGGAGAACGACGTGACCGGCTTCTGGAAGATCTCCACCGATCCCCATCATCCCCGCGTCGGTTTCCGCGCGCGCCTGGATGTCCGCGCGCTGCCGCCCGGCCGCCACTGGCTCGGCCTGCGCCTGCACGGCACCGACGGCAGCGTCGAGGACTGGTGGGAGCAGCCCTTCCAGGTCGCGCGCTGACCTGTTCTCGCGGCCGCTTCCGCTGCCCCCCCGTTTGCCTGTTCCTTGTCGCTGGTACCGATAGTCATGGATAGAACCCGCATCGCCGTCCTCGTGCCCTGTTACAACGAGGCAGCCACCGTCGCCAGAGTGGTCGGCGATTTCGCCCGCCACCTGCCCGGGGCGGACATCATCGTGCTGGACAACAATTCCCGCGACGGCACCGCCGGGGTGGCGCGGGCGGCGGGTGCGCGGGTGATCGAGGTGCCGCTGCAGGGCAAGGGCAACGTGGTGCGGCGTGGATTCGCGGACATCGATGCCGATGTCTACGTGCTCGTCGATGGCGACGACACCTACGAAGCGGCGGCCGCGCCACGGCTGGTGCGGCGGCTGCTCGACGACGGCCTGGACATGGTGGTGGGCGCGCGCCGTGACCAGGAAAAAGCGGCGTATCGCCCGGGCCATCGCATCGGCAACGTGCTGCTGACCCGCTGCGCGGGCATCCTGTTCGGCAACAGTTTCGACGACATGCTGTCCGGTTACCGGGTGTTCTCGCGGCGCTACGTGCGCTCGTTCGCGGCCCATGCGCGTGGCTTCGAGATCGAAACGGAACTGGCCGTGCATGCGCTGCAGTTGCGGATGCCGGTGGCCGAGGTGGATACCGCCTACGGCGTGCGCCCGGAGGGCTCGGAGAGCAAGCTCAGTACCTGGCGCGACGGCTGGCGGATCCTGCGCACCATCGCCAAGCTGTTCAAGAGCGAGCGGCCGCTGTTGTTCTTCTCCATCGGCGGCATCGCCAGCATGGTGCTCTCGGTGGTACTGGCGGTGCCGCTGCTGGTGACGTACCTAGAGACCGGGCTGGTGCCGCGCTTCCCGACCGCTGTCCTGTGCGCGGCGCTGGCGCTGATGGGTTTCCTGCTGCTGGCCTGCGGGCTGATCCTGGACACGGTGACCCGTGGCCGCATCGAAGCCAAGCACATGGCCTACCTGGCCGTACCGGCGCCGGCGCGGGCCGGCGGGGACGGGCAATGAGCGCCGTCCGCGTGTCTGGCGCGCGACGGATCCGCGCGCCGCTGCGCCGCCTCGCCGTCGTGCTGGAACGCTGGTTCGCCTTCGATACGCCCGGCAACGTGGTCCGCGCCACCGCGGCGATCATGCTGGCCGGCGGCATCGTCTCGCTGCTGCTGGGGCAGGACGCCAACTGGGACCTGCGCAACTATCACCTCTACAACGGTTATGCGTTGCTGCATGGCCGGCTGCTGCAGGACCTGGCGCCCGCGCAGATGCAGAGCTACTTCAGCCCGTTGCTGGATGTGTTCCATTACCTGCTGATGGCGCGGTTGCCGGCACCGCTGGCGGGGTTCGCGCTGGGGGCGCTGCATGGCCTGGTGTTCCTGCCGGTTGCCGGTATCGCCTGGCTCGCGCTGCGCGGGCAGCCGCGACGGGCCCGGCTGGCGCCGCTGCTGGCAGTGGCGGGGCTGTGTACCAGCGGCTTCCTGTCCGAGTTCGGCGGCAGCATGGCCGACAACACCACCGCGCTGTTCGTGACCGCGGCGCTGTACATGGTGCTGCTGGCGCAACGACGCCAGGCCGACGGCGCGCGCCGCGCCGAGCTGCTGGCCTGGACGGTGGCGGGCGCGGTGCTCGGCGTCGCCGTGGCGCTCAAGCTGACCAACGCCATCTACGCCGTGGCGCTGGGGGTGGCGGCGGTGTGCGCGGGCGGCCCATGGTGGCGCCGGCTGGCCGGCGCGGGCGTGCTGACCCTGGCTGCGCTGGTGGTGGCCGCGGCACTGGCCGGCGGGTGGTACCTGCGGGTCTGGCAGGCATTCGGCAACCCGCTGTTCCCGCAGTTCAACGCGCTGTTCCAGGGGCCGCTGGCCGCGCCGATATCGGTGGCCGATGTGCGCTGGCTGCCGCGCGGCGCCTGGGAACACCTGACCTGGCCGCTGCAGTTCGCGGTCGATCCGCTGCGGGTGAGCGAGATCCGGCTGCTGCAGCTGGTCTGGCCGTTGCTGTACCTGGCGACCCTGGCGCTGCTGTTGCGCCGCTTCGCGCGCGGGGCCCTGGCGCCACCGGCGTTCGCACCGGCGATGCGGGGCGTGCTGGTGTTCTTCGGCATCGGCTACGTGCTCTGGCAGGGCCTGTTCAGCATCCACCGCTACCTGGTCGTGCTGGAACTGCTGGCGCCGCTGGTGCTGTGGTTCCTGTGCCAGCGCCTGCTGCCGGGTGGACGCGCGGGCCAGGTGGGCGGCTGGGCCATCGGCGTGGTGGCGGTGGCCTCGCTGCTGGGCTGGAACACGTGGGGGCACGAACGTTGGGCGCGCCAGGGTTTCAGCGTGGAGGCGCCGCCGATGCCGGCGCCGGAGCGCAGCGTGGTGCTGCTGGTGGGCGGCGATCCGCAGGCCTGGCGCGTGCCGTGGTTGCCCGGCCAGGCGCGCTATGTGGGAGTAGCGACCAATTTCCCCGAGTCTGCCGCCTACCGCGCACGACTGGCCGCCATGGTGGAGGCGCGGGAACAGCGCTTCGCGATGCTGCCTGCCGCGCAGCGCCAGGATGGGGCGCGCTGGGCACGCCTGAACCGCTGGGCGCAGGTTTTCGGCCTGACCGCGGGGCGTGGCTGCGACCGCCTGCGCTGGCTGGCCGGCAAGGCGCGGGGATTGCGCGCGGAGGTGGAGGTGCCCGACCCGGGGCAGTGCCGCCTCGGGCCGCGTCGCGGCGCCAGCCAGGAACCGGTGGATGCCTCGGCACAGGCGCGTGGCCAGGCACGCCAGCAACTGGCCGGCTACGGGCTGCTGCTGGATGAAGGATCGTGCGTGACCCTGGACAGCCGCATCGGCCAGGGCCGTTACCCGTACCAGTGGTGCCGGGTCGGGCTGGCGCGCTGAGACGGGTTCAGGGCAGCGCCAGGCCGGCTTCGCGCAGCAGCCTGGACAGGCCGATCAGCGGCAGGCCGACCAGTGCGGTCGGGTCCTGCGAATGGATGGCCTCGAACAGGGTGATGCCCAGCCCCTCGCACTTGAAGCTGCCGGCGCAGTCCAGCGGCAGCTCCGCGTCGACATAGCGTTCGATCTCGTCAGCGTGCAGGGTGCGGAAGTCGACCCGGGTCAGGTCGACCGCCTGCAGGTGGCGCTCGCCATCACTCACGCAGACCGCGGTATGGAACAGCACCTGGCGGCCGGACATCGCGGCCAGCTGCGCGCGGGCGGCTTCGCCGGTGCCCGGCTTGCCGAGCGGCGCACCGTCCAGTTCCGCGACCTGGTCCGAGCCGATGACCCACGCGCCGGGGTGCGCAGCGGCCACCGCGGCGGCTTTCGCCCGCGCGAGCCGGGTGGCCAGTTGCCGCGGGGGTTCGGCCGGCAGCGGCGTCTCGTCCACTGCCGGCGCCTCGCAGCTGAACGGGACCCGCAGCCGCGACAGCAGGTCGGCCCGGTAGCGGGAAGTGGAGGCGAGGATCAGGGCAGGCATGCGACAATACCGGGGTGAAAGCGGCGCCGAGTCTGCGGCGCGGCCGCCGTGGTGGCAATGCCGGCACGATGGATTTGACAGCCGGCAGGCCTGTCCTTAACATTCTGCAGCTTATGTCCGCGAACGTGCCCGAATTGCTGGATGCTTGGCGGATGGTCGCAGCGCGCAGGCGCTTCGAAGGCCGGGTGTCGTTGTCCGCACTGGCACGCCTGCAGGGGCTGGTCGCCGATGCCGAGGGAGAGTGCAGTTATGCGCTGGAATTCGGCCGCGACGAGATCCTGCGGGTCGCCTATGTCGAGCTGACCATCGATGCCGCGCTGCCGCTGGTGTGCCAGCGCAGCATGCAGCGTTTCCTGTTGCCGGTGCACCTGGTGCAGCGGCTGGGTCTGGTACGCGACGAGGACGAGGAACAGGCGCTTCCGCCGGATTACGAAGCGCTGCTGGTGCCGGAAGACGGCAACCTGCGGCCGCTGGACCTGGTGGAAGACGAGCTGGTGATGGCGGTGCCGGTGGTGCCGGTGGCGCCGGGAAGCGAGGCGGTCGAGCGCGATTTCTCCGCGACCACCGAGGAACTGGGCAAGGCCAATCCGTTCGCGGCGTTGGCGGCGCTGAAGAAACAATAGCAGCCGGTTGTCGTCGGCGGCTGCGGCGAAAGCAAAACCAGTGCCGGATGCTCGCATCACGCGCACTGCAACGACGAAACGAACGAACCGAGTTTGGAGCAATCCCATGGCTGTGCAGAAATCCCGTGTTACCCCGTCCCGCCGCGGCCAGCGCCGTTCGCACGACTCGCTGAGCGCCAAGCAGCTGTCCACCGACCCGACCACCGGCGAAGTGCACCTGCGTCACCACATCACCGCTGACGGTTTCTACCGCGGCAAGAAGGTGATCACGACCAAGACTTCGGTCGTCGAAGAAGATTGATCCGCGTCGGGCCGCCACCGCGAGGTGGCGGCCCCCGCACCGATTTCTTCCGGGCCCGCCGCACGGCGGACCCGCGCAACAGGAACCAGCATGAGCAAGCGGATCTACTCGAGGATCGCGGGCACCGGTAGTTATTTGCCCGAAAAGGTGTTGACCAATGATGATCTGGCCAAGATCGTCGACACCAGTGACGAGTGGATCCAGTCGCGAACCGGTATCCGCGAGCGGCACGTCGCCGCCGACGGACAGACCACGGGCGACCTCGGCTACAACGCCGCGCTGCGCGCGCTGGAAGCGGCTGGCATCGAGCCGTCGCAGCTGGACATGATCGTCGTGGGCACCACCACGCCGGACCTGATCTTCCCGTCCACCGCCTGCCTGATCCAGGCGCGCCTCGGCGCGGCCGGCGCGGCGGCGTTCGACGTCAACGCGGCATGTTCGGGCTTCCTGTTCGCCCTGAGCGTGGCCGACAAATTCATCCGCAGTGGCGATGCCCGGCATGTGCTGGTGATCGGCGCGGAAACCCTGACCCGCATCGTCGACTGGAACGACCGCACCACCTGCGTGCTGTTCGGCGATGGCGCCGGTGCCGTCGTGCTCAAGGCCGACGAGGAAACCGGCATCCTCAGCACCCACCTGCATGCCGATGGCAGCAAGAAGGAACTGCTGTGGCACCCGGCCGGCGTGTCGACCGGCCTGGACAAGCCCGGCAAGCTGACGATGAAGGGCAACGACGTGTTCAAGTACGCCGTCAAGGCGCTGGACTCGGTGGTTGATGAAACCCTGCAGGCCAACGGCCTGGACAAGTCTGACCTGGACTGGCTGATCCCGCACCAGGCCAACCTGCGCATCATCGAAGCCACGGCCAAGCGCCTGGAGATGTCGATGGACCAGGTGGTGGTGACCGTGGACAAGCATGGCAATACCTCGGCCGGCTCGGTGCCGCTGGCGCTGGACCACGCGATCCGCTCCGGCAAGGTCGCGCGCGGCCAGCTGCTGCTGCTGGAAGCCTTCGGCGGTGGCTTCACCTGGGGTTCGGCGCTGCTGCGCTATTGATATGCCGGATTGGCCGGGAGCATGAGGCTCCCGGTGCGGCCCCGCGGGCCGCCGTTTCCGGGAGGTACCGTCATGGCTGAACCCATTCTCATCGAAGGGCAGCGCGCATGGCTCAAGCATTATGGTGAAGGCAGCCGGGCAGTGGCCCTGGGGCTGCTGAATTTCGTTGCCCGTCGTTTCCAGCTCGATGCGCTGCGGCCGCCGCCGCACCGTGGCGGCGCGCAGGCGCGCGCCGTCGAGGCCCGGCGCCTGGTCGAGCTCAAGGCGCAGGGCGTCAATGTTCCCGAGGTCATCGGCCACGGTCGCGCCGCGCTGGTGCTGGAGCACACCGGGGCCTCGTTCAACGCCTGCCTGCGCGAAGCCGACGCCGCCGCGCGCGACCGCCTGGTGGCGGCCGCCGTCGACGCCATCGCCGAGGCCCACCGCGGCGGCGCCTATTTCGGCCAGCCGCTGCCGCGCAACATGACCTGGGACGGCAACCGCGTGGGCTTCATCGATTTCGAGGAAGATCCGCTGGAGGTCATGGACCTGGAGCAGGCGCAGGCGCGCGACTGGCTGATGTTCGGCTACGGCGTGGCCCGGTACTACGAGGACCGCCCGCAGGCGCTCAAAGCGCTGCTGGCCGGTGCCATGGAAACGGCAGAGCGGCCGGTGGTCGCCCATGCCCATGACGTTACCGGCCGGCTGCGGCGGCTGGCCCGCGTGCTGCGACGCGCGGGCAGGTCGGGACGGGCGCTGGCGCACGCCATCCTGGTCGTGCATGCGGCCACCACCTTTGGCTGCGTGGCACTGGCGGCGCTGTCGCTGGACTGGCTTGCCGACGGCGAACTGGACCTGCTGGCGCTGTTGACCTGAGCCGGCCGCCAGCGGGCTGCATACGCGCCAGTACAGACGGGCGGGGGCATTCACGCTTATGATGCGCCGCTTCGATTCATGCAGCAGATGACCGCGTGACTGACTCCCGACTCGCTTTCGTATTCCCCGGCCAGGGCTCCCAGTCGCTGGGCATGCTGGCCGAACTGGCCGAACTGCACCCGCAGGTCCGCGATACCTTCGCCGAAGCCTCCGAAGGCGCCGGCGTGGATCTGTGGGCGCTGTCGCAGGGCGGCCCGGAAGAGCAGCTCAACCGCACCGAGTACACCCAGCCGGCCCTGCTGGCCGCGGGCATCGCGGTGTGGCGGCTGTGGGGGGCGAACAACGGCGCCTCGCCGGCCGTGCTGGCCGGGCACAGCCTGGGCGAGTACACCGCGCTGGTCGCGGCCGGCGCGCTGTCGCTGCGCGATGGCGCGCACCTGGTGCGGCTGCGCGGCCAGCTGATGCAGGAGGCCGCGCCAACCGGCGTCGGCGCCATGGCCGCGGTGCTCGGCGCCGAGGACGCGCTGGTGCAGGAAATCTGCGAACAGGCCAGCGGCAGCCAGGTGGTGGTGCCGGCCAATTTCAATTCCCCGGGCCAGATCGTGATCGGCGGCGACGCCGCGGCGGTCGACCGCGCGCTGGCGCTGCTGGCGGAAAAGGGCGTGCGCAAGGCGGTCAAGCTGGCCGTGAGCGTGCCCTCGCACACGCCGCTGATGCGCGAGGCCGCCAACCGCCTGGCCGTGGCCATGGCCGGGCTGGACTGGCGCACGCCGTCGCTGCCGGTGGTGCAGAACGTCGATGCCCAGGCCCATGCGGGCGTGGACGCCATCCGCGACGCGCTGGTGCGCCAGCTCTACCTGCCGGTGCAGTGGACCGGTTGCGTGCAGGCGCTGGCCGCGCGCGGCGTGACCCGCGTGGCCGAATGCGGCCCGGGCAAGGTGCTGACCGGCCTGGTCAAGCGCATCGACAAGAGCATCGATGGCCGTTCGCTCGCCACCCCGGCCGATTTCGCCGGCGCGCTGGAAGAGTGGGCCGCCTGACCCCTACGATACGGCCGGCGTCCGCGCCCGGCCCCGACCTGCAGCCGCAACCTGCGGCGCACCAAGAGGAAACCGCATGAGCAAGCCATTGCAGGGTGAAATCGCGCTCGTCACCGGCGCCAGCCGTGGCATCGGCGCGGCCATCGCCGACGAACTGGCCGCGCAGGGCGCCACCGTCATCGGCACCGCCACCACCGAATCCGGCGCCGCCGCGATCGGCGCGCGCCTGGCCGCGCAGGGCGGCCACGGCCGCGCGCTGAACGTCACCGAGCCCGGCGCGGTCGACGCGCTGATCGATGCGGTCGGCAAGGAATTCGGCGCCATCAGCATCCTGGTCAACAACGCCGGCATCACCCGCGACAACCTGCTGATGCGGATGAAGGACGAGGACTGGCAGGCGATCCTGGACACCAACCTGACCAGCGTGTACCGCACCTCCAAGGCGGTGATGCGCGGCATGATGAAGGCGCGCAGGGGCCGCATCATCAACATCGCCTCGGTGATCGGCGTGACCGGCAATGCCGGCCAGGCCAACTACGCCGCGGCCAAGGCCGGCATCATCGCGTTCTCCAAGTCGCTGGCCAAGGAAATCGGCAGCCGCGGGGTAACCGTGAACGTGGTCGCGCCGGGCTTCATCGATACCGACATGACCAAGGATCTGCCCGAGGACGCCAAAACCGCGATGCTCGGCCAGATCGCGCTGGGCCGCCTCGGCGAGCCGGCGGACATCGCCCGTGCGGTGGCGTTCCTGGCCGGCCCGTCCGCCAGCTACATCACCGGCGAAACCCTCCACGTGAACGGCGGCATGTACATGCCGTAAGCGTGCGGCGCATGGAATGCGCCCAAGTGGTTGATCGCCGTGGCATTTTGCCAGAATGCAAGGCTCCGGCGCTTTCCACTACACTATCCCACGGCCATCGCTTCCGATGGCGCCTTTTGAACCACTACTCCATCTGGAGCGATATCCAATGAGCACCATCGAAGAACGCGTCAAGAAAATCGTCGTCGAACAGCTTGGCGTCAAGGAAGAGGAAGTCACCAACAGCGCATCGTTCGTCGATGACCTGGGCGCTGACTCGCTGGACACCGTCGAACTGGTGATGGCGCTGGAAGAAGAGTTCGAGTGCGAGATCCCGGACGAAGAAGCCGAGAAGATCAGCACCGTGCAGGCCGCCATCGATTACATCAAGGCCCACGTCAAGGCCTGATGACCGGCGGCTGATGCGCGGCGGCGGCACGTCCGCATGCCGCCCACGGCAAGCCCATGGGGCCGCGACAGCGGCCCCATCCCATTCGGGCGCCGGCCGCGCAGCGGCCCGTCCGGTGGGCGTGGACGCCGCGCCAGCGGCGCGCCCACGCAATCTGGAATCCGGCCGTGAACGGCCATGTGCATCCGCGTCCCCCGCGTCATACCCGCATCGAGCACCGGGTCAGGAGAAACCGCAATGAAGCGTCGCGTCGTCGTTACCGGCCTGGGCATGGTCTCGCCCCTGGGCAATGATCTGGCCAGCAGCTGGCAGGGCATCATCGAAGGCCGTTCCGGCATCGGTCCGCTGACCCACATCGCCGACGCCTACCTGGAACGCTTCACCACCAAGATCGCAGGTGAGGTCAAGGAGTTCGACATCACCGCCGACAACGAACAGTTCGGCAAGTACCGGGTCAGCGGCAAGGACGCCAAGAAGATGGACCCGTTCATCCATTACGGCCTCGGTGCCTCGTTCATGGCCCTGCACGATTCGGGCCTGGAGATCACCGAAGCCAACGCCGAGCGGGTCGGTGCCATCATCGGCGCCGGCATCGGCGGCCTGCTCGGCATCGAGGAACAGACCATCGAGTTCCATGAGGGCAAGAAGATCTCGCCCTTCTACGTGCCCAAGACCATCATCAACATGCTGCCGGGGCAGCTGAGCATCATCGCCGGCCTGAAGGGGCCATCGTTCTCGGCGGTTTCGGCCTGCGCCACGTCCAATCACTCCATCGGCACCGCGATGCGTATGATCCAGTACGGCGACGCGGACGTGATGGTGGTCGGCGGCGCCGAGCGCGGCTCCTCGCCGACCGCCGTGGGCGGCTTCTGCGCGATGAAGGCCATGTCCACCCGCAACGACGACCCGGCCCGCGCCTCGCGGCCGTGGGACAAGGACCGCGACGGCTTCGTGCTGGGCGACGGCGCCGGCATCCTGATCCTCGAGGAATACGAGCACGCCAAGGCGCGCGGCGCGAAGATCTACTGCGAACTGGCCGGCTTCGGCGCCAGCTCCGACGCGTACCACATGACCGCACCGAGCGAGAACGGCGAAGGCGCCGCGCGCTGCATGGTCGCGGCGATGAAGGACGCCGGCGTCACCCCGGAGCAGGTCGGTTACCTCAACGCGCACGGCACCTCGACGCCGCTGGGCGACGTGGGCGAGACCATGGCGATGAAGACCGCCTTCGGCGACCACGCCTACCGGATGATGGTCAGCTCCACCAAGTCGATGACCGGCCACCTGCTCGGCGCCGCCGGCGGCGTGGAAGCGATCTTCTCGGTGCTGGCGCTGCGCGACAACGTGATCCCGCCGACCATCAACCTGGACGAGCCGGGCGAAGGCTGCGACCTGGACTACGTGCCCAATGTCGCGCGCCAGGCCAAGGTCGACGTGGTGATGTCCAACGGCTTCGGCTTCGGCGGCACCAACGGCACGCTGGTGTTCAAGCGCGTCTGAGCCGCCGTCTGCCGCCCCCTCTCCCTGCCGGGAGAGGGGGCGGCGCGCGGGCGCACCGGGTCATGCCCGGGTCCACCCGCACCGGCGGCGCGGTTCCCGCACCCGCGCCGCAGGGAATCTTCCCCCGCCGGGCGCAGGCGCCGCCCTCCTGATCTCCGGGCCACCGATGCATCTTTTCCCCCTGCACGCCGACACCGACCTGCTGGCGCTGCATCGGCTGTCCCCGCAGCGTTACCCGCTGCTGCTCGAATCCACCGCCGCCGGCCGCCAGGGCCGCTGGGACCTGCTGCTGGTCGCCGATGGCGGCCAACTGCGGCTTGATGCCGATGGCACGGTGCGGCGCGAAGACGGTACCCCGGTCGAAGGCGGCTTCCTGGACGCGCTGGACCGCGACTGGCAGGCGCTGCGCATCGCGCGCGATCCGGACGCTGCGGCGGTTCCGTTCCGGGGTGGCTGGGCGCTGCTGCTCGATTACGAACTGGCCGGGCAGATCGAACCGGTATTGCGGCTGCCGGCGCGCGCCGACGGCCTGCCCGCCGCGCTGGCCCTGCGCTGCCCGGCGGCGGTGCTGCGCGACCGCGACAGCGGGCGCTGCATGGCGCTGGCCGAGGACGGCCGCGACGCCGTGTTCGAACAGCTGCGCCAGGACCTGCACGCGGCGCGGCAACTGCCGGAGCTGCCGGCCTGGCAGCCGCCGCTGGCGCTGGACGAGGACGCCGACGCGCAGTTCATCGACGGTGTCCACCGGGTGATCGATTACCTGCACGCCGGCGATGTGTTCCAGGTCAATCTCTCGCGCCGCTGGCAGGCGCGCTTCGCCCGGCCGCTGGCGCCGGCGGCGCTGTACGCGCGCCTGCGCCAGGCCAATCCGGCGCCGTTCGCCGGGCTGTTCGCTGCGGCCGGGCGCGCGGTGGTCAGCTCCTCGCCGGAGCGGCTGGTGTCGGTGCACGGCGATGTGGTGCAGACCCGGCCGATCGCCGGCACCCGTCCGCGCTTCGACGGCGACGACGATGCCGCGCGCATCCGCGAACTGGTCGGCCACCCCAAGGAGCGTGCCGAGCACGTGATGCTGATCGACCTGGAGCGCAACGACCTGGGCCGCATCGCGGCGCCGGGCAGCGTCGAGGTGGACGAGCTGATGACGGTGGAAAGCTACGCCCACGTGCACCACATCGTCAGCAACGTGCGCGCGCGGCTGCGCCCGGAGGTGAGCCCGGGGCAGGTGATCGCCGCGACCTTCCCGGGCGGCACCATCACCGGCTGCCCCAAGGTGCGCTGCATGGAGATCATCGCCGAGCTGGAACAGACCGCGCGGGGCGCCTACACCGGCGCGTTCGGCTGGCTCAACCGCGATGGCGACATGGACCTGAACATCCTGATCCGTACCGCCGAGGTGCAGGGCGACACCGTGCGCTTCCGCACCGGCGCCGGCATCGTGGTCGATTCCGACCCGTCGCGCGAACTGGACGAGACCCGCGCCAAGGCGCGCGGCCTGCTGCGCGCGCTGTAGCGCCGCGGCCACCGCCATGGCGGGAAGCCCGCCGGGCCGTCAACGCCGGCAGCCGCGCCGGGCGATTGCTTGGCGGCCGCGACGCGGCGCGCGGTATCCTGCGCGGCAGGATCGGACTTCGAGGTAATCCATGGGGCTTGGCAAACGCGGCTGTCTGCTGACGGTGCTGATGCTGCTGCTGACGCTGGCCGGCATCGTCGTCGGCATCGGCGGCTGGTTCTACTACCGGCAGGTGCAGTTCGCCGAGGTGCGGCTCACGCCGAGCCAGGACAGCGTGGTGGTCGCCCGCGGCGATGGGCTCAATGCCGTGCTCGGCAAGCTGCGCCAGGCCGGCATCGGCGAAGGCCGCGATTACCAGTGGCAATTGCTGGCACGCCAGCTCGACGCCGCCGGCAAGCTCAAGGTGGGCGAGTACGCGCTGGATGATGCGCTCACCCCGCGCGAACTGCTGCTGCGCATGCGCCAGGGCAGGGTGCTGCAGCACCGCGTGACCCTCATCGAGGGCTGGAATATCCGCCAGCTGCGCGCCGCGCTGCGGCGGGCCGAGCCGCTGCTGCACGAAACCGATGCGCTGGACGATGCCGAGCTGATGCGCCGCCTGGGCTTTCCCGACCAGCACCCGGAAGGCCGGTTCCTGCCGGAGACCTATGTCTACCAGCGCGGCGACAGCGACCTGGACGTGCTCAGGCGCGCCCATGCGGCGATGGAAAAGGAACTGGCCGCGGCCTGGGCCGCGCGCAGCGACGACCTGCCGCTGGCCTCGCCCTACGAACTGCTGATCCTGGCCTCGATCGTCGAGAAGGAAACCGGCCTGGCCGCGGAGCGGCCGCAGATCGCCGGGGTGTTCGCGCGCCGCCTGAAAATGGGCATGCGCCTGCAGACCGACCCGACCGTGATCTACGGCATCGGCAGTGCCTATGACGGCAACATCCGCAAGGTCCACCTGACCACCGACACGCCGTACAACACCTATACCCGTGCCGGCCTGCCGCCCACGCCCATCGCCATGCCCGGCAAGGATGCGCTGGCCGCGGCCGCGCGCCCGGCGCCGGGCGACGCGCTGTATTTCGTGGCGGTCGGCGACGGCAGCGGCGCGCACGTGTTCTCGGCGAACTACGCCGAACACAACGCGGCCGTCGCGCGCTACCTGCGCCAACTGCGCGACAACCGCGCGGCGGAGGCGCAGCAGTGAGCGACGTTTTCGCCCCCTGGCAGCAGCGCGCCCATGACCAGACCGTGGCGGCGCTGGACGCCGGCCGCCTCGGCCATGGCCTGCTGCTGTGCGGGCCGGCCGGCATGGGCAAGCGCGCGGTGGCGATGGCGCTGGCCCGCCACGTACTGGATACCGGCATGGACGCGGCCGGGCGCGCGCGCAACGCGCAGCTGATCGCCGCCGGCACCCACCCGGACCTGCAGGTGGTGTCCTTCATCCCCAACAAGACCGGCGACAAGCTGCGTACCGAGATCGTGATCGAGCAGGTGCGCGAGATCTCGCAGAAACTGGCGCTGACGCCGCAGTACGGCGCGGCCCAGGTGGTGATCGTCGACCCGGCCGATGCGATCAACCGTGCCGCCTGCAACGCGCTGCTCAAGACCCTGGAAGAGCCCGCGCCCGGCCGTTACCTGTGGCTGGTCAGCGCCGACCCCGCGCGCTTGCCGCAGACCATCCGCAGCCGTTGCCAGCGGCTGGAGTTCCGGCTGCCGCCGCGCGAGGAAGCGCTGGCCTGGCTGCAGCGCCAGGGGCATGCCGAAGGCGCCGCGCGCGAAGCGCTCGACGCCGCGCGCGGCCATCCCGGGCTGGCCGACCGCTGGCTGCAGGGCGAGGGCATGGCGCTGCGCCGGCAGGTGGCCGAGGAACTGGACAGGCTCGCCGGCGGGCGCGTCGGCGCGGTGGAGCTGGCCCAGCGCTGGAGCGGTGACGAACACGCCGACCTGCGCCTGCGGCATGCCGCCGACCTGGCCCTGCGCCGGGCCATGGACGGCTTGACCGATCCGGGCCGATTGCACAAGCTGGCCGCCTGGTTCGATGCCGCCAACCGCACCCGCGACCTGCTGCGCACCACGGTGCGCGCCGATCTGGCGATGGTGGAGCTGCTGCTGGGCTGGGCCGCGGCCAACCCGCCGCCATCCAAAGGAAACAACCGATGAGTGCGACGAACGCGCGCCAGGGCATTCTTTCCCTGGCGGTCAAGGACAAGGCCGCGCTGTACAGCGCCTACATGCCGTTCGTGAAGAACGGCGGCGTGTTCGTGCCCACGCCCAAGCGCTATTTCCTCGGCGACGAGGTGTTCGTGCTGCTGACCCTGCCCGACTCCAGCGAGCGCCTGCCGGTCGCCGGCAAGGTGGTCTGGGTCACGCCGCTGGGCGCGCAGGGCAACCGCCAGGCGGGTATCGGCGTGCAGCTGGCCGACGGTGCCGACGGCGAGGCCATCCGCGGCCGCATCGAGACCCTGCTGGCCGGCACCGCCGGTTCGGACAAGCCGACCCACACCATGTAGGTGGCGTGGGCGCCGCCGGCGCCCCGCAGGGGCAGGAGGCGCGCGCAGGCAGGCCGCCTTGGCGGGCCCGTCGCGGTGCCGGGCCGGGCCTGCAAAAAAGTTGCATCGATCCGTTGACGTCTTCGCGATTCCTCCTATAATGAGCGGCTCGCAACACGGGCGGTTAGCTCAGCGGTAGAGCATTGCCTTCACACGGCAAGGGTCGCAGGTTCGAACCCTGCACCGCCCACCATTAAAATCAATGTGTTGCAGAAGAACCGGCGAAAGCCGGTTTTTTCGTAACTGCACGGTAACAACACATGGAGAGGTGGTATGCCGAAGAAGTACACGTTCCGCTCCAACAATGGGACACCGCAGGGGGCAATTCATCCCCTCGATCTAGATCAGCGTGTGCTCTCTAGCCTCCAAGATGCTGAGGCCGATGGGATCGATCTTCATTACGATTGGACGACGGCCGAGGTTGGCCGGGATGCAATTGGTGATTTCGTGGTGATCGAGATCGAATGGCCAGATGGCTTGGGATACGGTGAGGCACGCAGCTACATTGACAGGCACTTCGTCACCGTAGGTGAGGATCTCGCCTAACCGAAGAAGCCCCGCGCCATCAAAGGTACGGGGCTTTCCGCTTGAATGGTCACCGCCCGTTGAAGGATGACTGCAGCGCCGTGCGCTGCGTGGTGGCCGCCGCCTTGCTGGTGGATGCGTCGATGCGCTCCAGCAGTGTGCGCACGTCGGCCAGCAGCCGATTGGACTCCTGCAGGGCCGCATTGGTTTGCCGCTGCTCTTCCTTGCTGCTGGCGGCCACCTCGAAGATCGCCTTCCCGAAGTGCTCCGGTAGTGCCTCGATGGCATCGGCCAGCTGCCCCATGGAAATCCCATCCTCCAGGTTGAGGTCGCCGAGCTTCATGCCGTCCACCATGCCGGAGACGCGGCCGTACAGGTCGTTGTAGTCCTTCCCGCTGGCGTACAGGTTCCGGCCGGAGCCGAGCGCCACCTGTGCCGCCTGCTGGGCCGCCTGGCTGTCTCCCTTGGCCGTGGCGTCCGCCAGGGCCTGCATTGCCTCGGAGAGCTTCTCCTGGTCCGTAAGGGGCGATAGATCACTGATCGACAAGCCGTACTTGA
>NZ_JBWJPA010000011.1:0-135303 GCF_056393075.1 Stenotrophomonas sp. Steno-Z10-HUANG | reverse complement strand
GGCCAGATCAGGGCCGATGATCACGCCTACGTAGTCCATCTCCAGGCCTTGGCTGGTGTGGATGCAGCCGACCTGCTCGACGGAGTTGTCGGCGATGGCCCACAGGCTGCCGTCACTGCCCAGGTTCCACTGGGCGCGGTAGTCGTGTTCGGGGATTTCAATGTCCCAGGCGTTGGGGTCTTTCTTGCTCTTCCAGTCCCAGCAGTAGCCGGCGACCATGCGCGATTTGTTGTTGTCGCGGTTCTTGTCGCGGATCAGTTGGTGCAGGTCGCGTGGGGAATCGACGATGCCGAATTCGAAGGCGCCGCGGTCGAAGTCGGTATTGGCGGTTTGGCGGATGCCGAGCAGGTTGTCCAGCCATGCGATGTAGCCGTCCGAGCCGGCGCAGCGGAACTGGGACGACAGTTCAAGCAGGCTGACCTCGGCGTCGAAGTAGGCGGCCCAGCGGCGCAGTTCTTCTGTATGGCCGATGTCGGACAGGGTGACTATCTGGTCGTCGTCGACGAAGAACACGGTGCAACGGGCGCTGCGGATCAGCTCCATGACCTGGTTGTCGCCGAGATTGCCGTACAGGCCGCTCTTTTCATTGAGGCGGTGGGCCTCGTCCACCACCAGTACGTCGAAGATGTTGGGTTCGGTGGTGTGGAAGCCGCCGGAGCCGGAAAACAGGCCGGCGATCTCGTACTTGCGGAGGTGCCCGGCCAGCTTCTGCGCGTAGACGGCACGCGGCGCGGCGTTCTTGGAAACGTATTTAGTGGTCAGGCCGCGCTTGGTCAGTTCCACCAGCAGGTTGATGGCCACCACCGATTTTCCGGTGCCTGGGCCGCCCTTGACGATGACGACCTGCTTGCGGGTGTCGCTGGCCTGTGCGGCGCGGGCGAGGCAGTTTTCGTAGACCAGTTTCTGGTCGTCGATCAGGACGAATTCCTTGTTGCCCTTGAGCATGCCGGCAACGCTGTCGGCCAGCATCTTGGACGGGCGCACGCGGCCGTTTTCGATGCGGTACAGCAGTTTGGCGCCGTCGCCATGCTTGACGTGCTGTTTGATGAAGTTGCGCAGCTTCTGCCTTTCATCTGGCCCGCGCAGGAATACGGGCGCCTTGTCCAGATGGGCGGCATAGCGTGGATCCATGACGCCGCCATTGTGGACGTGGTTGTGCAGGTAAGCGCAGGGTCTGAGCTGGATACCGCCTTCATGCACGGCCTCGTTGAAGCCTTCCAGCAGTGCGGCGTAGGACCAGGCCTGGTAGCTGGGGTGGATGCCTTCACTTTCTGCAGGACCGCCGCGCTGGGCGATGATGATGCCGTCCTTGTCGGTAACCCTGGACTCGGACCACTGCTTGAGTTCGACGATGATCGCGCGCGGGTCGCTGTCGGCGGCGTGGCCGCTCAGAATGAAATCGATGCGCTTGTTGCTGTAGGGAATGCCGAACTCAATGCCCACGCCCATGTCATCGGGCAACTCGTCATCGGCTAGCACGTCCACCATTTGCATCAGCGAATGGCGCCATGCCCGGAGTTCCGCAGCGGGGGCGCTACGTCCGGCCTTCTTCTGGAAGGACTCGGCGACGATGTCCTCAATGGCGCTCTCTTCCGCATCCTTGAGGAACTTGGACCGGGTGGACTGATAGACGATCACGCGGGGTCTTCCCCCGCCGTCCTGCTTTGTTGGAGTTGGCTGTACTTGTCGCTGCGGCCTTTTGCAAGTTCGACCGGGTATTTCCTGGCATTGATCAGGAGCTTGTTGCGCGCGGCGTCGGCCGGGTCGATTTGCAATACATCACACAGGCGCAGCAGGTAAAGCAGGACATCGGCGATTTCCGTGCCGACCTGGGCCTTGCGCTCGTCGCTCAGGTTCCGGCTCTGGGTTTCGGTGAGCCACTGGAAGTGTTCCATCAGCTCGCCAGCTTCGATGCTCAGGGCCATGGCAAGGTTCTTGGGGCTGTGGAACTGTTCCCAGTCGCGTTCCTGCGCAAACTGGCGCATGGCAGACTGGAGTTCATCGAGTGCGTCGGGCATGGCATCGAGTTGCTGTAGGAAATTCCTGATAATGGTAATCCGCCATTGACCCCGGTGGGGCCTGCTTGCATGCTGGGTCTCGGAGCCTAGAAACTCCCCACACAGCGGTACCCACCTCCGAAAATTCGGTGGGTTTTTTGTGCCTGCCTCGCAGGTACAACAGCCGACGCGATGCCTGCGTCGGGAGGGCGGCGAATACAACACCCGCAAGGGGAATAAGCCCGCCGTCTGTGTGCGGTTTCTAGCCTCCCGACTTCCCGTCCGCCGTCCGCGGCGGGCGGCCACTTCATGGAAGGAGGCGGCAACGATGGCGAAGCACACGTTGGACGATGAGCGGCCGGGTTACTACCTGCCCGAAGACAGCCAGCAGCGGCTGGTGCGGCTGAGCGACCACATCAAGTTCCTGCTGCGGTTGATGCAGCCGCTGGCGGATGCGGCGGGCGAGCCGGCGCGCAAGGTGCGCCTGGCCGAGGTGGCGTTCTGCCTGGAGTTGCTGGGCGACCAGGTGGACCTGGTGCTGGACGAGGTGTCGTGGCCCGCGCAGCGTACGGCGCAGGCGGGCGCGCCCGCGCGCGATGCGGCGGATCAGGCGCAGGGCTACGCCTTCGGCGTCACGCTGGCGCAGGTGGATGCGCTGGATGGCTGGGTGCGCACGCTGGCCGCGCAGGGCGATGTGCTGGCCACCGGCGATGCCGCCGGGTGGGCGGGCGGCACAGTGCCGTCGATGGGCCGCGCGGTGTTCGATGCGGCGGCGGCCATGCGTGGTGTGCTGGATGCGGTGGAAACGCAGCGGCTGGCAGCCGGCGCGGATGCGAGCCTGCGGGTGGAGGAGGCGCGGGCGGTGTATGCGGTGCCGCGTGCGTTGCCGGCAAGGGTGTCGCGGGACCCGGTGCGGGTGGAGGCGGAGCTGGAATACGGCGATTCCCTGCACTGAGGGGGCGCAGCACGCGGGGCGCACGGCCAACGGCCCTGCGCCGGCGTGGGCTCAGGCCGCGGCCAGTTGCTGCAGGTGCGTTGCGAAGCCGCTTTCGTCGCTGGCGGCGTTGATGTGGTCGAAGTAGGTGTACCCGCCGCTGGCGTGGATGCCGGCGGGCAGGGCGTCGCGCGCCTGCGTGTCGGGGACCGGCGTCGCTTCCCTCGGGCGGGGCAAATAGGCGATGCTGCCGTAGCACAAGGGGGAGCGCATGACGCACGCAGAGCACGACGACAAACAGGCGGCGCCGGGCGGCGCGCCGCCCGCCACGCCGATGAACTGGTCGCCGATTCCCGATGTGGGCACGGGCGATGAATCGTGGGTGCTGAACCTGTGGCGGCGCGGGTGCCGCGAGCCGGCGCTGATGTTTTCAGCGGCGTATGTGCTGGTGGGGTTCCTGGGGCTGTGGTCGAGCGCGTGGTTCTACCACGGCTTCGGCATCACCATTGCCGATTACCTGCAAGCCAGCGATTACCTGGTGGCGGGCCTGCGCGACCCGGGCAGTGTGCTGATCTTCGCCATCGGCGTGCTGCTGGCGGTATTGGTGAGCTGGCCGGAGGCGCTGCGCCGCCGTTACCCGGACTATGTGGCCGACCTGCGCCGGCGGCGCTGGTGGGCGCGCATGGCGTTTCCGCAGGCGCGGATCATGACCTGGGACGGCATTGGCATCCACCCCATCACCGGGGTGAGCCTGGTGGTGGCGTCGTTCATGCTGATGGGCTCGGCGGTGTACATGCAGACCAAGGGCGAACTGGTGCGCGAGAAGGGCCGCGGCACGCCGGTACAGGTGCATATGATCGGCGACGCCGCGCCGCGGCCGGGCCAGGCGCGGTTGCTGGGTACCAGCAGCGCCTTTGTCTATCTGTGGTGGCCGGCGCAGCGCCGCGCCGAAGCGGTGCCCATTACCTCGGTGCGGCAGGTGCAGGCCGCGCCCAGGGGAGCGCGCGACGCCGCGGTGGCGGCACCGTCAGCGGCACCGGCACCGGCGGCGACGCCAGCGACGCGCTGAGCCGGGCTGCCCGGTCACGGCCGGCGGGGCAGGGCCACTACGTGCCCGCTGCCGCATGGCCGCACAGGGCCGGCGCCGCAGTGGCGCGTTCAGTGGCTGGTGTGGTGCTTGCGCCCGCTGCCGGATTTCTTGCCACCGCCATCGTGCTTGTTGACCGTGGCCCAGGCGATGCGCTCGGCGGTTCGGGTGCTGGCGCCGCGGGCTTTTTCGCTCTTTTCGATGTGCGCGGCCTGGCGCTTCTGCTTGTCGGTGTAGCTGGATTTGTCGCCCTGGGTCATGGCGGTACTCCCGTGGGTGTGGGCCTGCAGGTATAGGCCGGGCGGCGCGGGGAGAAGGTGAAGCGGCCGTTGCCGGTGTGTTATGCCAGCCCGTGCCCGGCGCTGGCGGGGGGCTTGGCTAGAATGCGGGGACTGCTCCGCTGCCGGACCCATGCTTGATGCGTATCGACCCCGCCGAGATCGAAGCCCTGTTCGACGCCATTCCCAGCGTGCTGTTCTTCGCCAAGGACGTGCAGGGCCGCTATACGCACGTCAACAAGACGATGATGCAGCGGCTGGGGGTGAAGTCGCGCGGCGAGGTCATCGGCAAGCGCGCCGACGAGCTGTACCCGGCGGGCATGAGCGAGGCCTACGTGGCCCAGGACGCGCGCGTGCTGGGCGGCGAGGTGATCGAGAACGTGATGGAGCTGCAGCTGTTCGCCAACCGCCAGCCGGGCTGGTGCCTGACCTGCAAGCGGCCCATCGTGGAGAACGGGAGGGTGGTGGGGCTGATTGGCATCTCGCGCGACCTGGGCCAGCGCGGCGGGCTGGAATCGCAGTACGAGCCGCTGCGGCTGGCGCTGGATTACCTCAACACGCACTACGCTGAAAACGTGCGCATGCAGACCCTGCTGGACATCACCGGGTTCTCGCTGAGCAAGCTGGAGCGCAGTTTCCGCAAGGTGTTCCAGATGACGCCGCAGCAGGTGCTCACGCGCCTGCGCATCCAGATCGCCCTGCACCTGCTGCACGGGCAGGACAGCGTGGCCAGCATCGGCCAGGCCTGCGGCTTTACCGACCAGAGCGCGTTCACCCGCAAGTTCAAGGCCGAGGTGGGCATGGCCCCGCGCCAGTACCGGGCGATGATCGCGGCGCGGCAGCAGGAAACCGCCGCGCCGGAGTGACGTCCGGCTGTGCGCTGCGGCGCAGGGTTCCAGCCTGCGGCTATGCAGGCAAAGAGGCGGCTGCGCGTGGGCGCACGCCACAAGCCGATGCCGGGTTGAAGAAGAGCGGTTGCTGGGGCCGGTGATGGGCCGGTGCGCGGCGGCGGTGCCGCGCTTCAGCCGGCGTAGCCCGCGCGCGGTTCCTGCACCTGGCCGCCGGCGTCGATGCGGATGCGCGGGCGCAGCCAGGCGGCGAACTCGGCTTCGCTGGTGGCGCCTTCGGCCAGGCCCAGCATGGCGATGTACTTCTCTTCATCGGTCGCGGTCAGCTGGCCGTCGTTGAGGGCGATGAACACGCGGTAGCAGACATGCGCGGTGCGCTTGTTGCCATCGACGAACGGATGGTTGCGCGCCAGGCCGTAGGCCAGGCTGGCGGCAAGATCGGCCAGGTCCGGCGGTGGCTCGCCATAGGCGTGCAGCTGCGGCGCGCGCGCGAGCGCGGAGTCGAGCAGGGCGTCGTCGCGCACGCCGCTGCCGCCGCCATGTTCGGCGAGCTGGCGGTCGTGGATGGCCAGTGCCAGAGGCTTGCTGATCCAGCGGATCATGGCCGCCTCACTGCGCCAGCTTGTGCAGCACCTGGCGGTCTTCGCGCATGATCGCCTCGGCCACCTCCATCTGCGCGGCAAGCTCCGGGTCGAATACGGTCAGGCGGATGCCGTCGGGCGTTTCCAGCGCATGCAGCTCGTCGCCTTTTTCCAGGCGCAGGCGTGCAAGCAGTTCCTTGGGCAGGATGATGCCGGACGAGTTGCCGATGCTGGTGATCTTGAGTTTCATGGTGGGACTCCGCCGTTTGTTATAACGGACGTTATCACTGGGTGGCGGGGTGGACAAGCGGACTACCGGGTGCGCCGGCCGTAGGTGCGCGCCGCATGTGCCCGTCAGAAGTACGGCCGCAAAGCAAACGGCCCGCTTGCGCGGGCCGTTGCCTTTACCTTGTGTCGCGGCCCGGTCAGGCCTCGACGTCTTCCTTGTAGGCATCCACCGGGATGCAGGCGCACATGATGTTCTTGTCGCCGTAGACGTTGTCCACGCGCGCCACCGGCGGCCAGTACTTGGACTGCTTCAGCGACGGCAGCGGGAACGCCGCCAGCTCGCGCGGGTAGGCGTGGGTCCACTGGCTGGCCGACACCGCGGTGGCGGTGTGCGGGGCGTGCTTGAGCGGGTTGTCCTCGCGGTCCAGGCGGCCGTCCTCGATCGCGCGGATTTCCTCGCGGATCTGGATCATCGCGTCGATGAAGCGGTCCAGTTCGTACTGCGATTCGCTTTCGGTCGGCTCGACCATCAGCGTGCCGGCCACCGGGAAGCTCAGGGTCGGGGCGTGGAAGCCGAAGTCGATCAGGCGCTTGGCCACGTCCTCGGCGCCGATGCCGGAGGTCTTCTCCAGCGGCCGCACGTCGAGGATGCACTCGTGCGCCACCAGCCCGTTGCGGCCGGTGTACAGGGTCTTGTAGTGCGGGGCCAGGCGCTTGGCGATGTAGTTGGCGTTGAGCAGCGCGACCTGGGTGGCCTTGCGCAGGCCGGCCGCGCCCATCATCGCGATGTACATCCAGCTGATCGGCAGGATCGAGGCGCTGCCGAAGGTGGCGGCCGAGACCATGGCGCCGTTGCCCACGCCCTGGGTGCGCAGGCCGTCGGCGACCAGCGCGCCCGGCAGGAACGGCGCCAGGTGCGACTTGACCGCGCACGGGCCCACGCCCGGGCCGCCGCCGCCGTGCGGGATGCAGAACGTCTTGTGCAGGTTCAGGTGCGATACGTCCGAGCCCCACTTGCCGGGCTTGGCCACGCCGACCAGCGCGTTCATGTTGGCGCCGTCGGTGTACACCTGGCCGCCGTGCTGGTGGATGATCTGGCAGATCTCCACCACCTCTTCCTCGAACACGCCGTGCGTGGACGGGTAGGTCATCATGATCGCGGCCAGGCGGTCGCTGTACTTCTCGGCGTTGGCGCGGATGTCCTCGACGTCGACGTTGCCGTTGGCGTCGGTCTTGGTGACCACCACCTTCATGCCGCACATCTGCGCCGAGGCCGGGTTGGTGCCGTGCGCCGAATCCGGGATCAGGCAGATGTCGCGGTGGCCCTCGCCGCGCGAGGCGTGGTAGGCGCGGATCGCCAGCAGGCCGGCGTATTCGCCCTGTGCGCCGGAGTTCGGCTGCAGGCTCACCGCGTCGTAGCCGGTGCATTCCACCAGCATCGCTTCCAGCCCGTCGATCAGCTCCTTGTAGCCCTGGGCCTGGTCGGCCGGGGCCAGCGGGTGGATGTTGGCGAACTCCGGCCAGGTCACCGGGATCATCTCGGCGGTGGCGTTGAGCTTCATGGTGCACGAGCCCAGCGGGATCATCGTGCGGTCCATCGCCAGGTCCTTGTCGGCCAGCGAACGCAGGTAGCGCAGCAGTTCGTGCTCGCTGTGGTGGGTGTTGAACACCGGGTGGGTCAGGAACGCGGACTGGCGCACCAGGCCGGCCGGCAGCGCGTCGGCGGTGGCCGCGTCCAGCGCGTCCACGTCGACGCGGGCGCCGAACAGCGCGCCCAGCGCCACGATGTCATCGCGGGTGGCGGTTTCGTCCAGGCTGATGCCCACCGCCGCGCTGTCGATCACGCGCAGGTTGTAGCCGGCGGCCACGGCCTTGGCCTGCAGCGCGGCGGCGTCGACGTTGCGCACGTGCAGGGTGTCGAAGAAGTGCTCGCCCACGTCCACGCCGTTGCCGCGCAGCGCCGCGGCCAGGAGGGTGGCCAGGCGGTGGGTGCGGCGGGCGATGCGGGTCAGGCCTTCCGGGCCGTGGTAGACGGCGTACATCGAGGCCATCACCGCCAGCAGCACCTGCGCGGTGCAGATGTTGGAGGTGGCCTTCTCGCGGCGGATGTGCTGCTCGCGGGTCTGCAGGGTCAGGCGGTAGGCCGGCTTGCCTTCGGCGTCGACCGACACGCCGATCAGGCGGCCCGGCATGGAGCGCTTGTAGGCGTCGCGGCAGGCCATGAACGCGGCGTGCGGGCCGCCGAAGCCGAACGGCACGCCGAAGCGTTGGCTGTTGCCGACCACGATGTCCGCGCCCCATTCGCCGGGGGCGGTGATCAGGGTCAGTGCCAGCAGGTCGGTGGCCACCGCCACCAGGCCCTGGCGGGCATGCACGGCCTCGACCAGCGCCTTGTGGTCGCCGATGTGGCCGAAGGTGTCCGGGTACTGCAGCAGCACGCCGAAGCAGTCGGCGTCCAGCGCTTCGGCCGGGGTGCCCACGCGCAGGGTGATGCCCATCGGCTCGGCGCGGGTGCGCAGCAGCTCCAGGGTCTGCGGGTGCACCGCGTCATGCACGAAGAACACGTCCGACTTGGACTTGGCCGAACGCTTGGCCAGGGTCATGGCTTCGGCCGCAGCAGTGGCTTCGTCCAGCAGCGAGGCGTTGGCGATCTCCATGCCGGTCAGGTCGGCGACCATCTGCTGGAAGTTGATCAGCGCTTCCATGCGGCCCTGCGAGATTTCCGCCTGGTACGGGGTGTAGGCGGTGTACCAGGCCGGGTTCTCGAGGATGTTGCGCAGGATCACGTTCGGCGTATGGGTGCCGTAATAGCCCTGGCCGATGAAGCTGCGCAGCACCTTGTTCTTGCTGGCGATGGCGCGGATCCTGGCCAGCGCCTGCACTTCGGTCAGCGACTCGGGCAGGGCCAGCGGGGCGGGCGACTTGATCGCGCCGGGGACGATGGCGTCGGTCAGCGCGTCGAGCGAGTCATGGCCGACCACGCGCAGCATCTGCGCGATTTCGGCATCGTTGGGGCCGATATGGCGGTCGACGAAGGCGGAGGCGTGTTCGAGTTCGCGCAGCGAAGGCGTGTTCTGGTGCATGACGGACGTCCGGAGGTGGCGTGCGGGGCTGGGGCGGCGGCCGCATGCCCTCCGGCAGCGGTTCCGCGCACGCGGCACCACGGCCGGCAAGCCGGTGGCTCGCCTCGTGCCCCTCTGTCCTTTTGCCTGAGAGTTTGGAAGGCGCGACCTGCGGGTCGCGCGCCTCGTGCACCTTCGGCGCCGGATTGAACCGGTCTCTCCAGAGTTTTGACGCAGGTGGTATCGGGCCTGAGCGATTGCGGGCGTTTGCGCCTTCGGCAGCGATGAACCGCTTCTCCCACCGTGTAGCGCGCCGATTATAGCCGTTGCCCCGGGCGGCCGGCGCGGTCGCCAGGCTGAACGGGCCACGCCGCCGGCGCGTGCCGGGCACCGGTGCGCGTGGCGTCGCGGCGGCGGCGGGCCTATCATGTGCGGCTTCCCGTTGTTCCCAGGCGCCGCCCGCACAGGGCCGGCGCCCGTCGTGCGTCGCCGCGCACGCCCCGCCGGATACGCCATGACCACCGCTTCGCCGTCCACCCGCCGCCTGGCCCTGCTGCTCGCCGGGCTGTCCATGTTCGGCCCGTTTTCCATCGACACCATCTTCCCGGCGTTCCCGCTGCTGGCGCGGGAGCTGGCGGTGGACGAGGTGGCGGTGCAGCAGACCATCAGCGTCTACCTGCTGTTCTACGGCCTGATGAGCCTGGCGCACGGCCCGCTGTCCGATGCCTGGGGGCGCAAACGGGTGATCCTGGGCGGGCTGGTGCTGTTCACCGCCGCCTCGGTCGGCTGCGCGCTGTCCACCCACCTGGGCACGCTGCTGGTGTTCCGCGCGCTGCAGGGCGTTTGCGCCGGCGTCGGCATGATCGTCGGCCGCGCGGTGATCCGCGACCTGTACCACGGCCCGGACGCGCAGCGGCTGATGAGCCAGGTGTCGATGATCTTCGGCATCGCACCGGCCATCGCCCCCATCATCGGCGGCTGGATCCTGCTCGGCGGCGGCGATTGGCCGCTGATCTTCTGGTTCCTAGTGGTGTTTTCGCTGCTGCTGGGCGCCGCTACCGCGCGCTGGCTGCCGGAAACGCACCCGGCCGCGGCGCGCACGCCGCTGTCGCCGCGCGGCCTGCTGCGCGACTACCTGCGCATCGGCTTCAACCCGCGCTTCCTGCGCCTGGCGCTGGCTGGCAGCGTCAACTTCGGCGGCATTTTCCTGTACATCTCCTCGGCGCCGGTGTTCGTCATGCAGCACCTGCGCCTGGGCGAGGGCGGCTTTGCCTGGTTGTTCATTCCCACCATCGGCGGCATGACCACCGGCGCGTTCCTGTCCGGACGCATGGCCGGGCGTACCGTGCCGGTGCGGCAGATCAGCATCGGCTTCGCCTGCTGTGCGCTGTCGGCGGCGCTGAACATTGCCTACGCCGCCTCGGTGGTGCAGCTGCAGCTGCCGTGGGCGGTGCTGCCCATCTTCCTGGGCGGGCTGGGCATGGCGCTGATCTTCCCGGTGCTGGCGCTGGCGGTGCTGGACATGTACCCGCAGCAGCGCGGCCTGGCCTCGTCGCTGCAGGCCTTCGTGCAGCTGATGATCAGCACCCTGGTGGCCGGCGTGGTGTCGCCGCTGCTCAGCGGCAGGCCGCTGCACCTGGCACTGGGCATGGCCGGCTTCATGCTGCTGGGCTTCGCGTTCTGGTACTGGGAACACCGCCGCGAGCGCCACCTGGCCGGCCCGCACATGCACGTCTAGACGGCCTCCATTCCCGCCTCACCCCGACTGCGTCATTCTCCCCCTACCGGCCAGCATGGCCGCCACCGGAAGCTGCCACCATGTCCATCCATTCCAAGGGCCGCCGCGAGGCGAAGAAGAAGCTGGCCGAGCGCGAGCGCAACCAGGCCGCGGCCAACCCGGCGCCGAAGCCCGCGGTGGAACCGCACGCCGAACTGCGCGACCAGCAGCGCACCCTGCTGGCCGGCATCGTCCGCCGCGACGGCGAGTGGGTGCTGGGCATGGACGGCAGGATCGCCGGCGAAACCCCCAGCGCCGCCCGCGTGCTGGCGCTGATCATGCAGGCCGCCGAGCTGCACGAACGCAGCGGCACCCCGGTGCGGCTGATGTACTCCGATGCGCTGAAGGACGCCGCGCATGCCGAGGCGGCGGAGCAGGGCATCGACTTCGACACCTGGAAGCGCAACCTGGCCACGGAGCTAGGTCTCGGCGCGAAGGACGCCGTGGCCACGCATTGAGTTGTTGATGCGGGTGAACGGACAAGGGCGCCGGGTGGCGCCCTTGTTGTTTCCACCGGCAGCGCGCGGCGGTGGGCTGGCCCCGCTATGCCATGCCGGCGCCCACCGTGGCCCGCACCGGGATGCCGGCCGGGTCGAAATCCTCCAGGCAGAACACGTTGATGCCGTAGTGGTCCGGGGTGACGCGCTTGCGATGGAACGGGTAGATGCCACAGGTCCGGCAGAAGTAGTGCGTGGCGGTGAAGGTGTGGAATTGATACGCCGACAGCTGCTCCTGGCCCGCGAGCAGGCGGAAGTCGCTTTCGTGCACCTTCACCATCAACGCGTTCTTGCGGCGGCAGATGGAGCAGTCGCAGGTCGTCAGCTCGGCAAAGTCACTGGTGATCTCGAAGCGGACGGCGCCGCAGTGGCAGCTGCCGGCGCAGGGGGTGCGGGGACGGGCGGACATGAGGGCAGGTGAAGGGCGAGTGGTCGGGGCAGACTAACGCCAACCGGGCCGGTTGGTCGCGCGGGCCGGCGCACACGGGAGCCCGGCAGCAGATGCCCGGGCATTGCGCGCCAGCGCCGGCCCCCTGTTGCGTCACACGGCAAAGCCCGCGACCGCGGCATGGGGATCGCCACGACGCGTAACCCGTTCCTTCTCCAGGAGCCGCCGGATACCCGCGCGCCACGTTGCGCTGCGGAAGCTGTCGGCGTTGGCATAGGTGCCGAACGACTGAGGCGTGGCTGTCGCGGGTATCAGCGTTGACCAACCCAGCGGGCTGGGAAACACCGGCACGGCGTTGCCCAGGCATGGGCGATGGCCCATGGCTGGACGTGTTTCGGGCGGCCGCCAACCCGCACGCCCTGAGGCCGGCGCCTGCACGGAAAGCGCCGTCCGTTGGCGGACATCCACGGCGATGATCGCGTTCGTCATCCAGGCAAAGGGCGCACGCGCGGACGACAATCAGTGAAGCCAGTGCGCCCATGCCCTGGTCAGCAGGAAGGCAGTGCCGGCATACCCCGCCGCGGCCATCAGCCACACCCGGTGCGGGGCGCGTGCCTGCTGCAGCAGCCAGACCACACCCAGCAATGACAGCACGAACATGATGGCCGCCATCACATAGGCCTGCGGGGCGGGTACGAAGACCGACCAATGGCCGCGCTTGCTCGACGTGGTGAATCCGTGCCCCGCAAGAATCAGGCACCCGCCTGCAAGCGCGAAGAATGCGAGGGAGAAAACGGCGGCGAACTGTGCCTTGCGCATGGGATGCCTGCCGTCAGCACCGGGCCGGGCCGCGAAGGGGGCGCGATGGCAATGGGCGTCGAGCCGCCACGGTAAGGTCCCGGCTCAGCATGCGCGACGGTAGTGCAGGGCGACCGCGCCGCAGCGCAGTGGCTGCGCCGACACCCGTTCGAGTCGTCGCGAGGCGGGCAGCCCACCCGCGTACAGGGTCGGGCCATGGCCGGCGATCCTGGGGTGGACGAGGAACCGGTACTCATCGATCAGGTCCAGCCGGTCCAGCGCGTTCGCCAACATGCCACTGCCCAGGAGCACTCCGCCCGGCGTGGCGTCCTTCAGTTGCTGCACGCCCGTGCGCAGATCGCCGGCGATGCGGTGGCTGTTCGCCCAGGAGAAATCCGTTCGCTTCGCCGATACCACGTACTTCGGTTTGGCCTGCAGTTTGACCGCCCACTCGCGCATCGATGCGGGCGCCTCCACCTCGCCGCGGGCCACTGCCGGCCAGTGGCTTTCCATCATCTCGTAGGTGACACGCCCCCACAGCATGGCGCCGCTCTCGTCCATCAGCCGGGTGAAGAAGGCATGCGTCTCGTCGTCGACTATGCCCTCGCGGTGGTCGATGCAGCCGTCCAGGGTGAGGTTCATGCTGAAGATCAGAAGTCCCATGGTGCTCTCCGTGCGCGGTGCGTGCAGGCCTTGTTCCGCCGACGCGTTGCTGTTGCGGTTGCATGACAAAGGCGAACTCGCCGGGTTGCAGATCCGGCCTCTGGTAGCGCTGGATACAAGTACCTGGCGAACTTCAACCCTACTTCATACCTGGTGCTGCGGAGCGTCGGCCTGGGCGAACGGCCGCGCGGCTCACGTTGCGGCTACGAGACCACGACCGCCGACTGGATTGGTTTCAACATGCTCGCTGAAGCCGGTGATAAATGGCCTGGCTCGCCTGATGGCGTCCTGCACGGCGGGGAGCGTCAGCGAATTCGCGTGATGCTCCTTGCTGTCCCAGACCTCAGTCACCCAGATCGCATTGGCATCTGCCGGGTCTTCGGCTACGACATAGCTCAGGCAACCGGGCATGGCGTTCACGCCTTCAAGTAGTGCGGCAACGACCGCAGGGCGCTGGCCCGGTACGACGTCGATCTTTCCAATGAGACCGTACATTGGTGCTTTCTCCGCGCTGGTGGCGATTGATGGTAGTGCCGATGAGGCAACGCCCATGGCACTGGCAAGCAGGAATTCGCGGCGGCTGACATCTTTCATGGGGTGCGCCTGATGTCTGGGTAAGGCAGAGCTGCGAAGCGGGTTCGGGGCGGCGGATTGTTGGGCCTCTGCCCATTGGTCACCAGTGAGGCAGACAATGCGTCAAGGGTGCACGCAGCCATTGTACTGCCACCCGTTGACCGCAAGCCCGTAATACCCGGCGCCGCAAATGTCGCGATGAGTCGCGAGCGATGAAAAGCCACGAGTACGAAGAGTGCGGACACACCTGTATGTCGATCCCTCGCCCTGGCGTGCGCTTGTGTCCGCATGGGGCCCGCATCAACGGCAATACCCTGCGCCCGGTGGAGACCAGTCTGTGGCCGCGACTTCCCCCTCTTTGGGTAGCACGACGATCTGGAGTCCAATTTCCAATGAGGTGAAGATTGGATGTGAAGAGATGGTTTGCCGAAGAGCAGGTCATAGGCTTCCTGCGTGAGGCTGAAGCGGGCATAGCGGTGAAGGACCTGTGCCGGCGGTATGGATTCAGCGAGGCCTCCTGCTACCTGCGGCGCAGCAGGTTCGGCGGCATGAGCGTGCCGGTGGTCAAGCGGCTCAAGGGGCTGGAGGCCGAGAACAGGCGGTTGAGGAAGCTGCTGGCCGAACAGTTGTTCGAGAACGGCGTCCTCAAGGACGCCCTGCGAAGAAAGGGATGGCCGCATCGGCTCCCTTCGTTGCAGCGCACTGGCCTTTCGTTGCCACGCCATCGGGCTGCCGGCTTTTGCCCTGCGCCTGGCACCCGCCCCAGGCGGCGCGAGCTGGCCCCTGGGCGCGCCTATAACACCGGCATCAGCTGGATCATCGGCAGGTAGGCCGAAACGAGCGCCAGCGGCACGCCCACGATCAGGATCAGCAGTCCGGATACCCCCGCGGCGATCGCGCGACTGGCCTTGCCCGGCCAGCACAGCCGGATCAGTAGCACCAGCGCCGGGGCGAGCCAGATGGCGGGGTAGAAGCGCGTGGCCAGCCGGGTCGGCAGTGGCAGGTCGGTGCCGCGCAGGGTGAACGCGGTGAAGGTGTCGGCGAACTGCGGGTAGACCACCATGCCGATCACGCTGATGGCCACGGCGGCCAGCACGCTGGCGATCAGGCCGGTGAGCAGCCACACGGTGTCCCTGGACAGTCCGGGCGCAGCCTGGGCGCGGGGCAGTTCGGGTGGTCCGCTTGCGGGGAAGTCGGTCATGGGGCGTCTACGGGGCGTCGCGTTGGCATGCGCTGCATGCGCGGAAGGAGGTGAACGAAGGGCGCCTTGCCGGCGCCCTTCGTCTTCATGCCTGGACCGATGCCAGGGTCATGGCGCGGCCGGCTTCACCGGCTGCGCGGGACCGGCCTGCCACCCGCACATCTGCCCTTCGTTCTGCTGCTTGAGCCATTCCTGCAGCGGGGCGAAGTACTCCAGCATGGGCGCGGCGTCGAGCTTGTCGGTGCCGGTCAGTTCCTTGAGCGTGGCCTGCCACGGCTGGCTGGCGCCCTTGCTGAGCATGGCCCAGTACTTCTGCCCGGCTTCCTTGTTGCCGTAGAAGGTGCACTGGTTGAGCGGGCCGGTGTAACCGGCGGCGTCGCACAGGCCCTTGTAGAACTGGTACTGCAGGATGCGCGCCAGGAAGTAGCGCAGGTACGGGGTGTTGCCCGGCACGTGGTACTTGGCGCCGGCGTCGAAGAATTCCTCGCCGCGTGCGCTGGCCGGGGCCACGCCCTGGTACTGGGCCTTCAGTTCCCACCATTTCTGGTTGTACTGCTCGGGCTTGATCGAGCCGTCAAACACGCCCCAGCGCCAGCGATCGATCATCAGCCCGAACGGTAGGAACGACACGCCGCTCAGGGCCATGCGCATCTGCGCGTTGATGGTGGCCTCGCGGCTTTCCTGCGGCTTGTCGACCAGGCCAATGGAGTTCAGGTACTGCGGGGTCATCGCCAGCACGATGGTGTCGCCGATGGCTTCGTGGAAGCCATCGTTGGCACCGCCCTGGAACAGCGGCGGCAGCGGGTTGTAGGCCAGGTCGTAATAGATGTGGCCCAGCTCGTGGTAGATGGTGGTGAAGTTCTCTTCGGTGGGGGTGATGCACATCTTGGTGCGCACATCCGGGCCCACGTCCTTGCCATCGCCGCCCATGTTCATGTCCCAGGCGCTGGCGTGGCAGACCACGTTGCGGTCCAGCGGCTTGATGAACTGGGTGTTCTGCCAGTAGCTCGGCGGCAGCTTGGGCATGCCCAGGGAGACGTAGAAGTCCTGCGCGCGCTCGGTCATCTGCCGCGCGGTGGCCAGCTCGGCCTCGCGCTGGGCCTTGAAGCGGGCGGCGACGTCGGCGTTGGCGCCGGCCTTGGCCAGCGCCGCGCTCAGGTTGCCCTGGTGCTGCTTCTCGAGCGCGGCGGTGATGTCCAGGCTGCCGGCGCCGGGGTAGGGCTGCAGCTGGTCCCACAGGTTGCTCCAGTCCTGCTGCCACATGTTGCCGGTCAGGTGCGCGGCGATCAGGCCGCCGCCGACTTCGGCCTTGTCCTTGCCGTATTCCTTGTCCAGCTTGGCGCGGGTGTAGCAGTGCAGCTGTTCGTACAGCGGCTTGACCTGCTCCCACAGGCGGTCGGTTTCCGGGCCAACCTGTTCGGCCGGCATGTCGTAGCCGCTGCGCCACATCTGCCCGGCATCGGCATAGCCCAGTTCGCGCGCGCCTTCATTGACCAGTTCGACGAAGCGCTGGTACGGCTTGCGCGAGGCCACGGCGGTGGAGTGCCAGCCCTGCCAGGCGTCGAGCTGCTTGTCGTAGTCGTGCGAGCGCGCCAGTACCTGCTCCAGCTCGCCGAGCTGGCGGCAGTTCTGCTGGTCGCCTTCGCCGGTGCAGTAGGTGCCGGCGCCGTAGTCGCCCTCCAGCTTGGTGGCGATGGCGGCCAGCTCGGCCAGCTTGGCCGGGTCGCGCGGGGCGGGCATGGCGGTCATCAGCTTGAGCAGGTGCAGGGCACGCCGGGTGTCCTCGCTCATTGGCTGGCCTTCGTACTTGCCGGCCTGCTCGATCCAGCCGTTGAGCGTGGTCAGCCAGCGCTCGTTGGCCTTGGCCGCCACGCGCGCGGAATCGTCGTTGATGTAGGTGGACGACAGCCACTGCGCCGAGGTCATTTCCGGGTACATCGCCTTGAACTCGGCATTGATCCGGGCGACGAACTGGTCGGCGCTTTCGGCCGGCGCGGCCTGTGCCGTCGGTGCAGCGGTGTCGGTGGCGGCTTCCTTCTTGCAGGCGGCCAGCGACAGCACGCCGGCGCTCACGGCAAGGGCCAACAGCAGGTGACGTTGTTTCACGCGATTCCCCGGTGGTATTGGATCGGCGAAGGCTAGAGGGCCGCGGCGGCCGCGGCAAGGGGGTGGGTCAGCGCTTGAGTGCCATCAGCAGCACGCCGCCGCCGATCATCGCCACGCCCAGCCATTCGCGCCATGCCAGGCGCTCGTGCAGGAAGGCGAAGGCGAACACCGCCACCAGCACCACGCTGAGCTTGTCCACGGGCGCCACCTGCGAGGCGGGACCGCGTTGCAGGGCGCGGAAGTAGCACAGCCACGAGGCGCCGGTGGCCAGCGCCGAGAGCAGCAGCCACAGCAGGGTCCTGCCGGGCAGCGCCAGCGGGTTGCTCCACTTGCCGGTGGCAGCCACGAACAGGCCCAGCACGGCGACGATGGCGATGGTACGCAGCAGCATCGCCAGGTCGGCATCGACCTGCTGCAGGCCGAGCTTGGCGAAGATCGCGGTCAGCGCGGCGAAGGCCGCCGACAGCACCGCCCAGGGCAGCCATTGCGGAAGGGTGGCCATGGTGGGTTCTCGCAATGCCGGTTGGATGATCCCGCGGCGGGACCGGTTGCTAGCCGGCGCACCCGGCGAACAGGTCGCGCTCGCGCTCGTACACCGAGGTGGTGACCTGCATCAGCCCCAGTACCGAGGGGAACAGGTTGTCGTGGTCGCTGCGCTGGCGCGCGCGCTCGCGCAGGCACTGCAGGTCCAGTCCGCGGCTGGCGGCGAACTGCGGGGAGAACCACATCACCATCGGCACCCGGGTCTGTTCGTCCGGTGCGATGGCGTACGGCACGCCATGCAGGTACAGCCCCTTCTCGCCCAGCGATTCGCCGTGGTCGGAGAGGTAGATCATCGCCGTGTCGTAGTCCTGCATGTCGCGCAGGGTGGCGATGGTGCGGGCCAGGAAATGGTCGGTGTAGCGGATGGCGTTGTCGTAGCTGTTGACGATCTGGCCGCGGCTGCACTTGCCCAGGTCCGGGGTGTCGCAGGTCGGCACGAACTGGCGGAACGCCGCCGGGTAACGCTGGAAGTAGCTGGGGCCGTGGTTGCCCAGCTGGTGCAGGACGACCACGCGGTCGCCCGGCCGGGCACGCACCTGCGCGGCCAGGTCGTCGAGCAGGATCTCGTCCATGCAGCGGCCATCGGCGCACAGTCCGGGCTTGGTGGCGTCGTCCAGCCGCTGGGTCTCAAGCCCTTCGCACACGCCCTTGCAGCCGGACTGGTTGTCGCGCCACAGCGTGGCGATGCCGGCATGCTGGAGCACGTGCAGCAGCGACTGGTGCGCGCGGATCTTCTTGGCGTCGTAGTCGTGGCGGCCGAACGGCGAGAACATGCACGGCAGCGATACCTCGGTGCTGGTGCCGCAGGCATGCATGTCCGGGAAGTTGATCACCCCGGCCTTGGCCAGCTCCGGCGTGGTCTGGCGGGCGTAGCCGTTGAGGCCCCAGTTCTGCGCGCGCACGGTCTCGCCGACCACCAGCACCAGCAGGCGCGGCTTGCTGTCGGCCGCGCGCGGCGTGGCCTTGGCATCGGTACCGAGCGGCAGCTTGGGCTGGTTCTTGATCGGGTTGGAGCTGATCAGGTTCTGCTTCAGTGCGATCAGGTAATTCGCCGGCGTGGCCAGGTATCGGACCTCGCGGTGGTTGCGCATCAGCGCCGATACGTTCTGGAACGAGGCCAGCGTGCCGGCACCGGACACCACCACCACGCCCACCAGGAACAGCAGCCGCCACAGCAGGGCGCGGCTCCAGCTGCGGCGGCGCAGGCGCAACCGCCACAGCAGCACGCAGGGCACCAGCGCATACACCAGCAGCGGCAGGAGCAGCGCCGGGGTCATCAGCTCGCGCGATTCCTTGTGGTCGGTGGCCAGCACGTTGCGCAGCATGTCCGCGTCCAGATAGACGTTGAAGCTGTTCATGTAATGCGTGGCGAAGGCGGTGGTGACGAACAGGATCGTCAGCAGCACCTTGGCGTTCCAGCGCCACACCAGCAGGCCCAGCAGCAGCGCGTGCACGCCCATCAGCAGGGCGAACAGCGACACCGCGAACAGTACGCTGCCGGGGTTGGTGGCCAGGGCGTCGCGCCAGAACAGGCCGTTGCAGGCCAGGGCGAAGAACGCGCTCGACAGCAGGATCAGCGTTTCGGTGGAGATTTCCGGGCGCCAGCGGCGCAGCCGTGCGAATGCGCTGGTCGATGCCGGCAGATGCGGTGAAGCCGTACTCATGCGTGGGTTTCTTCCTTGAACGGGGTGGCCTTGGCCGGGGGGAACATCAGCAGGTAAAGCAGTACCGCCACGGTCCAGCTGACCGCCAGCGACCAAACATCATGCGAGAAAAAGTGCGCGCCGCGCAGCTGCTGGGAAAAGCCGAACAGCAGCCCGGTGGCCACCGCCACGGCGAGTGCGGCCCAGCGCCAGCGCGGGCGTACCTGCAGGGCGAAGAAGTACAGCGCCACCCAGCCGTAACCGGCGCTGGCATGGCCGGCCGGGAAGCAGGCGGCGTGGCCGAGCACCACCGGGCGCGGCTCGAACAGGCCGATGAACGGGCGCAGGCCGCCGTAGCGCTCCAGGTCCCAGGGGCAATCCATCTGGGTCATGGATTTGAGCAGGGCGACCACGCCGGTGGACAGGCCCACCGCCAGCAGCAGGTACAGCAGCGGCCGGCGCAGGGGCTTCCAGCGGGCGTCCAGGCAGGCGCGCAGCAGCGCCAGCATCACCAGCACCGCGGCCAGGGTGCTCAGGTTCTTGCCGCCGCGGTGGATGACGTGGGTGGTCCACCAGGCATCGCGGAACGCCCAGCGGCCGCCTTCCCAGCGGTAGAGCTGGTCGGCCAGCCACTGGTCGCCGTTGCCGGCCATCAACACCAGGCTGGCGGCCACGGCCAGCAGCAGCGGGAGCAGCAGGTGGCGGGCCAGGAAGCCGCGCCGGGTGGCGGCAAGGCCGGGCGCGGGCAGCACATACGGGGGCGGCGAGGACGGGATGGCAGGCACGGATGCGGAGCCTTCGACGATGAATGGCCGCATGGTGGTGGCGGCCATGTCGGAGAGTGGTCGGAGGCCCGTTGCCGCGGCGTTAACCCCGCCCCGCGTTCAGTCCTCGTCGGTCTCGCCGGCCGTTCCCGCGACCTGGCCGTGGGTGGCGGCCACGCAGGCGGTATCCAGCGCGGTGCCCGGCAGCAGCTGCCACTGGTTGCGGTTGGCGCTGCCGATGTCGATCACCGCGGCCGGGTCGGCGCAGGGGGTCATGGCCTGCTTGAGGACGAACAGCCAGCGCCGTTCCGGGGCGGCGGCCACCCATTGCCCGGCCATCTCCCACTGCTCGGGCCACGGCCGCTTGAAGCCGAAGTCCATCGCCTGCGGGTGGGTCTGCAGCAGGTTCTGCTCACGCCAGGCGACCATGCCCAGTTCGCCGTCGCCGATGCGCTGGCGCACCTTGTCCATCACCGCCGAGGCCGAGCTGTAGGGGTCCAGGGCCGGCATCAGCCCCAGTCCGTACATCGTCCACAGCAGCACCGTGGCCAGCACCGCGGCCAGCCCGGCGCGGCGCAGGCGCAGCGCCGCCACCAGCACCAGCGCGGCAATGCCGAAGCCCAGCAGCCAGGCGCCGACCCGTGGGACCACCGCCGGGTCGATCGCGCGTTTGGCCGCGCTGCGCTGCGCCCAGCCATCGGCGTGCTGCAGTGCGTCGTAGCCGACCGCCAGCATCGCCACCGCCAGCAGCGTCACGTACAGCAGCAGCGCCCAGCGCACGCCGCTACGGCGCAGCAGGCCGGCCAGCAGCGGCGCGGCCGCCACCGCCAGCGCCGGCAGCATCGGCAGGATGTAGACCTCGCGCTTGCCGGGGCTGGCGCTGAAGAACAGCAGCACCAGCAGTGCCCAGCCGAGCAGTACGATGTAGCGCGGATCGGCGCGGCGCAGCCGCCGCCACCAGGCCGGCACCAGCCACGGCAGCAGCAGGCTGCCCGGCAGCCACAGCGTGGCGATCACCTGCAGGTAGTACCAGGCCGGCTGGTGGTGGTGCCAGGCGTTGGCGTAGCGGGTGCCGGTCTGCTTGAACAGCAGTTCGTGGGCGTAGGACTGCAGGCCGGGGTCGGGGTTATTCAGCAGGGCAATGCCCAGCGGCGCCAGCCACACCCCGGTACCGGCAATGAACAGCGGCAGCAGCAGCCACCAGCCCCAGCCGCGCCCGGCGCCGGGCGCGTCGGGGTGGCGCCAGCGCCAGGCGGCCCAGGGCAGCAGCGCCAGCAGCGGCAGGAAGCCCACGCCCTTGGTCACCGTGCCTACGCCGGCAGCGAAGGCGCCCAGTGCCAGCAGCTTCCAGTCGGGCCCGAGCAACGTGTGCCGCAGCAGCGCCCACAGCGACAGCGTGGTCATGCCCACCAGCACCATGTCGATCTGCGCGCGCTTGGCCATGAGCCCGAACTGGATGCACACGAACAGCGCCAGCACCGCGTAGCGCGCCACGCGCCGGTTCCACAGCCGCCGCGACAGGTCCCAGGTGAGCCACAGGGTCAGCAGCGCGGCCAGCAGCGACGGCAGCAGGAAGGCGATGTTCCAGTGGCCCAGCACTTTGTAGGTGGCGGCCTGGATCCACATGAAGGTCGGCGGCTTTTCGGCATACAGCTCGCTGCCGCGGTGCGGCAGCAGCCATTGTCCGGTCTCCACCATCTGCCGCGCGGCCAGCACGAACCGCGGCTCGTCGGGCGGGGAGGGCTCGCGCATGCCGAGTCCGGCCAGCAGGCTGGCCACCACCAGCGCCAGCAACAGGTACCACGAGGCGGGGGATCGAAGGCGGGTCGGGCGCACGCTGGGCTCGTCTTGGGAGTGGACGGGAAGGATCGCGCCGCCGGCGTGGGAAGCGCGTCGTAGCGCGCATTGTGACCTGTTTCGACGTCGCTCCGACCAGTGCTGGGGCTACGATGGCCGGGTACCGCCGGTCCGTCCGCCGCCGCCGATGGCGCCGGCGCGCGTCCGCCGGCGAGGCGCCATTCCAAGGGTTCTGCACATGCGGCTGCTGGTCATCGAAGACAATCGCAACCTGATCGCCAATCTTTTCGACTATTTCGAGGCACGCGGGCATGTGCTCGATGTCGCCCCCGATGGCGTGACCGGGCTGCACCTGGCCGCCACCCATGCCTATGACGCGATCCTGCTGGACTGGATGCTGCCGCGCATGGAAGGGCCGGAAGTGCTGCGGCGGCTGCGCGAGGAACACCGCTCCGAGGTGCCGGTGATCATGCTCACCGCGCGTGACGAGCTGCCGGACAAGATCGCCGGTTTCCGCGCCGGCGCCGACGACTACCTGACCAAGCCCTTTGCCCTGCCGGAACTGGAGGTGCGGCTGGACGCGGTGCTGGCGCGCACGCGCGGCCGCAACCCGCGCAAGGTGCTGGAGGTGCATGACCTGCGCCTGGACCTGGCCACCCTGGAGGTGCAGCGCGGCGGCCGCCCGCTGCACCTGTACCCGGCCTGCCGCAAGCTGCTGGAAGTACTGATGCGGGCCAGCCCGGCGGCGGTGCCGCGCGACCAGCTGGAGTACGCGCTGTGGGGCGAGGAGCCGCCCGACGGCGACATGCTCCGCTCGCACATCTACGAACTGCGGCGCAGCGTCGACGGGCCGTTCGCCGAGAAGCTGCTGCATACCCTGCCGCGCGTGGGCTACCGGCTGTGCGCGCCGGACGCACCGGCCATCGCGGACCCGGCGGCAGGCGACGGGCGATGAAGCGGCGGACGCTGCGGCGCAAGCTGCTGGTCTGGCTGGCCAGCTATCTGGCGCTGCTGACCCTGGTGGTGTTCAGCGCCGCCAACTACGTGCACGAGCGCGCCGAGCACTCGGTGTGGCGGGCGCTGCTCAACTCCGAACTGGACAGCGTGATCGCGAGCAAGCGTACCGACCCGGATTACCGCTGGCAGGATTCGGACACCCTGCACTTCTTCAGCGAGCATGATGCCCACGGCATTCCCGACGTGCTGGCGCACCTGGCGCCGGGGCTGCACGACGGGGTCCGGCTGGAAGGCCACCGCAGCGCGGTGATGGTGCGCCAGACCAGCGACTTCGGGCGCACGATGCTGGTACTGGACATCACCGATTTCGCCGAACTGGAACACTTCATCACCCGCTGGGCGGTGCTGGCCGGGATCGCCATGGTGGTCGTCACCCTGTTGATGGCGTGGGTCGGCATGAACCGCCTGGTGCGCCCGCTGGCCGGGCTGGCCGCCGATATCGCCGCGCTGCAGCCCGAGCGTAGTGGCCAGCGCGTGCAGGTCGCTGCCCGCGGCAGCAGCGAAATGGAGGTGATCGCCGATTCGGTGAACGATTACCTGGAGCGCAACGAGCGCTTCGTCGAACGCGAACGCGCCTTCATCAGTACCGCCAGCCACGAACTGCGCACGCCGATCGCGGTGATCACCGGCGCCGCCGAACTGGCGCTGGAGCAGCCCGGGCTGCCGCCGCGTGCGCAGCAGCAGCTGCAGCGGGTGCGCAGCACCGCGTCGAGCATGGAGCAGCTGATCCAGCTGATGCTGCTGCTCGCGCGCGACCCGGCGCGGCTGGCGGCGCTGAGCGAGCCGCTGGCGCTGGAGCAGCTGTTGCCGGAGATCGTGGCCGACCATGCCTACCTGGCCAGCGGCAAGGAGCTGTCGGTCGAAGTGATGCAGGCCGCGCCGTGCACGATCGTCGCGCCGGTGGGCGTGGTGCAGGCGGCGGTCGGCAACCTGCTGCGCAACGCGCTGGAGAACAGCGACCGCGGTGTGATCCGCCTGTGGCTGACGCCGCATGCGGTGGTGACCATCGACGACCCGGGCCACGGCATGAGCCCGGAGGAAGTGGCCGCGGCCTACGCCAAGACCGCGCGCGGCGAACGCAACATGCGCACCGGCATCGGCCTGGACCTGATCGGCCGCCTGTGCGAGCACCTGGGCTGGAAACTGGACATCCACTCGGGCCGCGAACGCGGTACCCGGGTCATCCTGGACATGGGCGCGTCGCGGCCGTAGCCGGGTGTCGCGCGGGAGCGACGGCACGCGTGCGCCGCGGGTGTGTTTTCGCCGCAGGCCCGGGGCGGCCGCCTCAGGCCGGCAGCAGGCCGCGTTCGAGCAGCCATTGCCGGGCGTCGTCGGCATCGTGCTCGAACCAGGCACGGGTGGAGCCCAGGCGGTAGGTATAGCCCCAGGCGTCCATGTCGGCCATCAGCCGCGCGCTGCCGACCCCGGGCAGCTGCCCGGCGAGCACGATCTGCAGGTAGCAGGTGGCGTCTTCCTCGGGCACCGAATCGGTGGCGTCGGTATGCACCAGCGCGCGCCGCTCCGGTGGCAGCACGATCAGGTGGCAGGCTTCGTGCAGCATCGAGTGCACCGGGGTGTCGGCGCGCACGTAGACGTCGCTGGCGATGATCCCGGCTTCGGGTTCGCCCCAGTAGCTGCCGGGGATCTTCGCGCCGTCCTCGACCCGGTTCAGGCGCAGGCCGTGGCGCGCGAGTAGGGTGGCCGCGGCGTCCCAGGCGATATCGCCCACGCACAGGATGGCGGCGGCTGCGTTGGCCGGCGGAGTCGACATCGTCACAGGCGGGGCCGGGACCGTCGCCCGGTCCCGGCTCGCGGCATCAGCCCTGCGGGCCTTCGGGCAGGGCCACGGAAATGTCGAGCACGTCGTGCTCGCCGTCCTTGACCAGGTCCACCTTGACCGCGTCGGCGTCGATGTTGACGTACTTCTTGATCACTTCCAGCAGCTCGCGCTGCAGCAGCGGCAGGTAGTCCGGGCCGCCGCGGGTGCTGCGCTCCTGCGCGATGATGATCTGCAGGCGGTTCTTGGCGGTTTCGGCCGTGCTCTTCTTCGCCTTGAAGATGTCGAACAGTCCCATCGTCACCCTCCGAACAGCTTGCTGAAGAAGCCCTTCTTCTCCACCGAAATGAAGCGCATCGGGCGCTCCTCGCCCAGGATGCGGCCCACCGCGTCCTCATAGGCCTGGCCGGCCATGGATTCGGTGTCCAGGATCACCGGCTCGCCCTTGTTGGAGGCGTTGAGCACGTCGCCGGACTCGGGGATCACGCCGATCGCCTTGAGCCCCAGCACTTCCTCCACGTCGCCGATGCTGAGCATCTCGCCGCTTTCCACGCGCGCCGGGCTGTAGCGGGTCAGCAGCAGGAAGGCGGGCACGCTCTTGCCGGCCTCGGCGTTGGCGGTCTTGGAGTCGAGCAGGCCGATGATGCGGTCCGAGTCGCGCACCGAGGACACTTCCGGGTTGACCACGACCACGGCGCGGTCGGCGAAGTACATCGCCAGGAACGCGCCCTTCTCGATGCCGGCCGGCGAATCGCAGATGATGAAGTCGAAGCCGTCGGCGGCCAGGTCCTTGAGCACCTTCTCCACGCCTTCCTTGTTCAGCGCGTCCTTGTCGCGGGTCTGCGAGGCGGCCAGCACGTACAGGTTGTCGAAACGCTTGTCCTTGATCAGGGCCTGCTTCAGCGTGGCCTCGCCGTGGACGACGTTGACGAAGTCGTACACCACCCGGCGTTCGCAGCCCATGATCAGGTCCAGGTTGCGCAGGCCGACGTCGAAGTCGATGACGGCGACCTTCTTGCCGCGCCGGGCCAGGCCGCACGCGATGCTGGCGCTGGAGGTGGTCTTGCCGACGCCGCCCTTGCCGGAGGTGACTACGATGATTTCAGCCAAAGGATTTCTCCTGAATGTTCCGTGGTGGGCTGCGCGTCAATCCAGCGCAGCGATCATGATCTGGTCCTGCTCCAGCCAGACCTGCACGGCCTTGCCGCGCAGGTTGTCGGGAATATCGTCCAGCACCTTGTAGCGTCCCGCAATCGCGACCAGTTCAGCGTGGAAGTCGCGGCAGAAGATGCGGGCACCGGTATTGCCCTGCGCGCCGGCCAGGGCGCGGCCACGCAGCGTACCGTAGATATGGATGCTGCCGTCGGCGATCACCTCGGCGCCGGCGCCCACCGTTGAGAGTACGGTCAGGTCGCAGTTCTCGGCGTACAGCTGCTGGCCCGAACGCACCGCGCCCAGCTGCATGCGCCCGGGTTGCGCGGCCGGTGCCGGTGCCGGTGCGGGTTCGGGCGCGCGCCGGGCCGGAGCGGGCGCCGGGGCCGGTGCCGGCGGGGCGGCATCGGCGCGTTCGTACTGGGCACGGAACTTGGCCAGCAGCGGCAGCCCGAGCTGGACCGAGAGCTGCTCGACTTCGCTGGTGCCATAGGCCAGCGCCACCGGCAGCACGCCGGCATCGCGCAGCCCGTCCAGCAGCGCCTGCGCGCTGGCCCGGTCGGGAACGCGGCTGAGGCCGCCGAAATCAAGGATCACCGCCGCGCGCCCGAACAGCTTGGGCGCGCGCGCCACGCGTTCGCGCATTTCCTGTACCAGCCGCTCCACGTCGAGGGTGCGGATGCGCAGGTTGGCGATGCCCACCTGCCCGATCTTCAGTTCGCCTGCCTGTTCGTAATCCGGATTCACTGCCATCTCAGGTTCCCGTCGGCCGCTGCTGCATGGGCCGGCGTGTGTGGCCCGCCCACGGAACGTCGGGCAGGTTGTCGCCATAGGTTTCCTTCACCCACTCATAGCTGCACAGGTCCTTGAGCAGCATGCTGGCACGCACGTCCACGGCCGGCATCGTGTTCTGCCCGACCTCGCGGAAGCCGAAGCTGCCATGGAACAGCAGCGCGGCGTCGGCGCCATGGTCCAGGAACACCTCGCAGGCCATCTGCGGGTAGCGCAGCTCGGCGTAGCTCTGCGCGTCGGCATAGAACGCACGGCCGACGCCGCCACCGCGGCGGCGGCTGGCGACCACGATGCGGTCGATATAGAAGAAGCTGGGGTAGCGCTGCTGGAACCAGGCGAAGTTGCAGCTGTCGTGCTCGGCGCTGCTGCCGTAGCCGACCAGGAAGCCGGCCATGTTGCCGTCGCGCTCGGCGACGCGGAAATACTCGGCGGTTTCGTAGAAGCGGCGGATCTTGGCGGCATCCAGCGGCAGGATGGCCAGGCCGGCGTTGTTGTTCAGTGCCAGGACGGAATCGAGCTCGTGCTCGCGCACGTCGCGGATGACGATCGACATTGTGACTCCGTGGGTGAAGCGGTCGGCCCCGAGTGAGGGGTGGGGGCTGGCCGGCGATTATCGCATGGCCGGCCGGACCGGGCGAGCGCCATCCGGGCATGACTTCCGTGGGAGGGCGCAAAGCCGCCGCGGTCCTTACCATGCACCCATGTTGGGATATCTCAGCCATACCCGCGTCCTGCGCCTGGCCGGCCTGTTCACCTGGGGCCTGGTCAGCCTGCCGCTGCTCTACACCCAGTACGCGCCGGCCGAGGGCGAGCTGCCGCCGAGCCTGGGCGAAGCCACCTGGCTGCTGGCCGCGTACCTGGCGTTCGGCGTGTGCTACTTCTGGCTGACCCGCGGGCTGACCGCCGGTGGCCACACCAGCTGGTACGACCGCCTGGCCCTGCTGGTGCTGACCCTGTCCGGACTGGCGGTGAGCTACCTGAGCGTCACCGGGCTGGGCAGCATCCTGCTGATGGTCGCGGCCGGGGTGATCCCGTGGCTGCTGAGCAAGCGGGTCGGGGTGGTCTGGCTGGTGCTCAGCCAGCTGGCGGTGCTGCCGGTCTACCACCTGATCATGGGGCTGCCGCTGTTCGAGGCGCTGCTGCAGTCGCTGCTGTATGCCGGGTTCTCGATGTTCATCTTCGTGACCAGCCTGGTGGCGCGGCAGCAGACCCAGGCCCGCGAGGAACAGCGCCGGCTCAACGCCGAGCTGCGCGCGACCCGCCTGCTGCTGGCCGAGAGCGCGCGGGTCAACGAGCGCACCCGCATCTCGCGCGAACTGCATGACCTGCTCGGCCACCACCTGACCGCGCTGAGCCTGAACCTGGAAGTGGCCGGCCACATCACCGAGGGCCAGGCGCAGGAACACGTGCGCCAGGCGCACACCTTGGCCAAACTGCTGCTCACCGACGTGCGCGAGGCGGTCAGCCAGCTGCGCGAGAGCGGGGCGATCGACCTGGCCGCGGCGCTGCGGCCGCTGGCCGAGCGGGTGCCTTCGCTCGAGATCCACCTGGACATGGACGACCCGCTGAGCGTGGAAGACCCCGAGCGCGCCCACGTGCTGCTGCGCTGCACCCAGGAAGTGATCACCAACGCGGTGCGCCATGCCGGCGCCCGCAACCTGTGGATCCGGGTCGAGCGCGCCCATGGGCGGATCGTGATCGACGCCCGCGACGATGGCGTCGGTGGCGAGGTGGAGGACATCCTGCCCGGCAATGGGCTGCGCGGCATGCGCGAACGCCTGGCGCAGTATGGCGGCGAACTGGACGTGTCGGCACGGCGCGGCGAAGGCTTCCACCTTCGTGCCTCGCTGCCGGTGGCAACCCATATGATGCTGGCCTCCGGGCCGCAAGGAGTGAACTGATGATCCGCGTCTGTCTGGTCGATGACCAAACCCTGGTACGCCAGGGCATCCGTTCGCTGCTGGCGCTGGACGACGGCATCGAAGTGGTGGCCGAGGCCACCGATGGCCGCCAGGCCGTGGAAATGATCCCGCAGGTGGCGCCGGACGTGGTGCTGATGGACATGCGCATGCCGGTGATGTCCGGGCTGGAGGCGCTGCAGACCCTGTCGCGGCTGGGGCAGCTGCCGCCGGCGATCATCCTGACCACGTTCGACGACGACCAGCTGGTGTTGGCCGGGCTCAAGGCCGGTGCCAAGGGCTACCTGCTCAAGGACGTGACCCTGGAGCAGCTGGTCGGCGCGATCCGCACCGTGGCCGAAGGCGGCTCGCTGGTGCAGCCGGCGGTGACCCAGCGCCTGCTGTCCGGGCTGGAGCACATGCGCAACGAGTTCGTCAGCCTCGACCGGCCCGATCCGCTGACCGACCGTGAGACCGAGATCCTGCGGCTGATGGCCAGCGGCTTTTCCAACAAGGAGATCGCCAATTCACTGGGCGTGGCCGAGGGCACCATCAAGAACCACGTGTCCAACATACTGAGCAAGCTGGGCGTGCGCGACCGCACCCGGGCGGTGCTCAAGGCGTTCGAGCTGCAACTGGTGTGAGCGGCCACCGCGCCGCGCGCCCGGGCCATACGGCTGCGTCCGGCGGGCGTTGCCGCGCCGGCGGATGCCGGTATGGCGGAATCTGCTTTCGAATGAATCTCATGGAACGACTGGTGCGGAGGCCGCCGGTAGAGGGAAAATAAGCGGCGTCGCACCCCTCGCCAGCCCGGCCCGCGCATGGCATCGTGCAGGGCCCCGGCGGCGGGGTGGCAGCCTTTACGGCCTTCGGCCCGCATGCCTGCACCGGACACGGAAACCGGTGCGCCAAATCCGTCAACAACCTGCGCAAAGCCTGATAGGATGGGGGCTTCGCTTCAATCAACCCGGCCGTGGGATCGGCCCCGGAGACTCCTGAATGACCCGTATTATCGAGTTCCTGATCGCCTTGGGGATCGTGGCTGGCCTGTTCGTCATCATTGGCGTGTGCCTGCCGGGCGAGCGCCACATTTCCGAAAGCATCGAAACCAACCGCAAGATGACGATCGTGTACGACACGGTCAACAGCCTGCGCCGCTTCAAGGACTGGAACCCGCTGGTGCTGCGTGACAAGGGCATCGAGCTGAAGTACAGCGGTCCGGACGCCGGCAAGGGCGCCCGCCTGGAGTATTCGTCCAAGGACAGCGCGCTGGGCCAGGGCAGCTGGGAAATCACCGACACCGAGCAGAACAAGCGCGTGGTGATCGCGATCGAGGACCAGACCAAGGGCAAGGACAAGGTCACCACCTTCACCCTGGAGCCGACCGGCAAGAACGACCGCAACGTCAAGATCACCCAGGACTACTCGGTCAACTACGGGTTCGACCTGTTCGGCCGCTACGCCGGCCTGTACGTCAGCCGCCACATCGGCGACGACCTGAAGCTGGGCCTGTCGCGCATGGCCAACATGCTGGCCTCGGTGCCGAACGTCGATTACCGCGCCGCCGAAGCCCCGCTGACCGACCTGAAGGTCGTGGACGTTCCGGTCGAGGATCTGCTGGTGGTCAACGCCGGCAACATCGACCGCAGCAACGAGAGCATCCGCAAGTCGATCCTGGACAACCAGGAGTGGATCAAGCGCGCGATGGAAGCCAACGGCCTGGAGGCCGCCGGCCCGGTGCGCATCGTGACCACCGATTTCGGCGCCGAGAAGTACGCTTTCGACGTGGCCCAGCCGGTGCGCAAGAAGAGCGCTGCCGCCGCTGCCGGCGACAAGAAGGAAGGCGAGGCCGACAAGGCCGAGGCCGCCCCGGTTGCCGCCACGGGTGGCAAGCTCGACGTCAAGATCCCGTCCGGCAACCCGGTGACCTACGTGCATGCCGACGCGCACCGTTCGGCGTTCGCTTCCTACACCGGCCACATGGCGGGCCTGGACGTGGCGCGCAACGCGCTGCGCGCCTGGGCGACCACTGCCGGCTACGAAGTGACCGACCGTCCGTACGAATCGTGGAAGGGCGGCGTGGACAAGGCGTTCACCACCGACGGCACCTACGACGTGTACTGGTCGGTCAAGTAACCGGCCTGTCGCGGAAGAATGAAGTGATGCACAGAAAACGCGCCGCCCCCAGCGGCGCGTTTTTTGTTGCCTGCTGCCCGGTGGCACGCGGACGCCGGCCCGGGCAGGCGATGCGCCCGGCGTCCGCATGTACATGGCCACGCCGTGGTGGCCGAGCAACCGGGGGAAGATGATGCTGGGACTGGAACGGAGGGTGCGCAGGCCGTCGCTGCTGGCGTTCTGCGGGGCGCTGCTGGCGGCATCGGCGGTGGGCATGTCGGCCTACGCGTCGCATGCGGTGGGCGATCCGCTGGCGCGGTCCCACCTGGAGACGGCGGCCCTGTACGCCTTCGGCCATGGCGCGGTGCTGGCGATACTCGGCCCGGCATCGCTGAACGCCGCCGGGCGTACCGCGCTGTATGTGCTGCTGCTGGGCGTGCTGCTGTTCTCCGGCAGCGTGGCCGGCGGTGCGCTGGGCTGGTGGCCGGCGCGCCTGGCGCCGGCCGGCGGCACCGCGCTGATGGCCGGCTGGGTGTTGCTGGCGCTCAGCGCGCTGAGGCGCTAGCCGCGTGCCCCGGCACCCGCGCGGTTTCGACCTCGGGCAGGGGCTGGCGCACCTGCAGCGCCACGACCGGCGCCTGGCGCGCTGGATCCGCCGCGTCGGCCCGCTGGATGCGCCGCCCGGGTGGCGGCGTCCGTTCGATCCGGTCGATGCGCTGGCGCGCGCCATCGTGTTCCAGCAGCTCAGCGGCAAGGCGGCCACGACCATCGTCGGGCGGGTGGAAACGGCGATCGGCAGCCAGCGCCTGCACGCCGCGACGCTGGCCCGCATCGACGACGCCGGGCTGCGCGCCTGCGGCGTATCGGGCAACAAGGCACTGGCGCTGCGCGACCTGGCGCGGCGCGAGCTGGCCGGGGACATCCCCTCGACCCGGCAGATGGCGTGGATGCACCACGAGGCCATCGTCGAGGCGCTGCTGCCGATCCGCGGCATCGGCCGCTGGACGGTGGAGATGATGCTGATGTTCCGGCTCGGCCGGCCGGACATACTGCCGGTGGACGACCTGGGCGTCCGCAAGGGTGCGCAGCGGGTCGATGGCGGGGCGGGGCTGCCCACGCCGCGCGAACTGCAGGCCCGTGGCCAGTGCTGGGGGCCGTACCGCACCCTGGCCAGCCTGTACCTGTGGCGGATCGCCGACATGGCCGACGGCGGCGCGGACACCAACCGCTCGCAGGACTGAGCACCGCATCAGCGCTGTCGTCCGCTGGGTGCGCCGGTGCGGTGCATGCCAAGGCGGCCGGATGCTGCCGGGGCGGGTTCGCCGTACGCCGGGGGGGGGGGCGACCTCGCGCAGGCGCCGCGGGTGGCCAAGGCTGCGCGCGCGGCTGCGGCGCGTGCGCCAGCGGCCGCCGCTGGCGGGTTCACCCCGTGGGGCCGCTGAAGCACCAGTGCCAGGGTTCGTAGACGATGCCGTGCGGGTTGCCGCGCGGGTAGCTCATGTGGAAGCCGAACTCCCCGGCATGCGCCTGCAGCCAGGCGAAGGCCGCGGTGCGCTCGAACGATTCTTCCGCCGGCGGCTCGCCGGGCGTGCCGATGTCCAGTGCGTTGCCGCCGTGGTGCTCGCTGTAGCCCGGCGCCGCGTTGACGGTGAGGATCTCCGCCACGCGCAGGCCGCGGGCGAGCTTGCGTTCGAAGATGCCCAGCTGGTAGTCGTGGCTGCGGTAGCCGGAGATCGCATCCAGCGCGACGCCGTCAACCGCCGCGGCCGCGCGCAGCCGCTGCCACGCGCGCGCGGCGCCGCGGGTCAGCCACAGCGCGCGCCGGTAGCGGTCCAGGCCGGCGAAATGCAGCCAGGCCGGCTCCGCCACCAGCGGCAGGCCGCTGCCGGCGGCATAGCGCTGGTCCAGGCCCAGGCGCTGCAGGCGTTCGTTGAGGCGATCCAGCGGCAGCGATGCCTGCGCGGGCGGACCGCCGCGCGGCAGCGGGGTTTCCAGGCACTGCAGCGCCGCGTCGATGCCCGGCTCGCGGGCCAGGCGTTCGACCATCGGCATCAGTCCTTCCGGCAGCTGCGCGGCCAGGTAGCGCCCGTCGCGCTTGCGCCGCAGCACCGTGCGCGCACGGGACAGCAGCCGTGCATCGTGGTTGCTGCGCGCGCGCAGCAGGCCGCCAGGCCACAGTTCGATATCCGGGGTATTGAGCAGCAGGCGGGGAGCGGTGCGCATGGCGTTAGCTTGGGCCATCGCCGCGGGGCTGTCGATTGCCGGCGCTGGCGCATGCAGTCGTGCCCGCCGGCAATGCGCGTTGGTCGCTTCTACGCCGCGCCGTCGCCGGCGCGCTGCTTCAGTGCGTCGAGCAGGGCACGTGGCTGCTCGGGCGAAAGCAGCAACTGCGCGCCATCGCGCAGCGGCAGCACCAGGACGCGGCTGGGGTCGGTGATCAGGCAGAACGCCTTGCTGCCATCGCCCATGCGGTAGTGGCCGGAGCGAAAGCCGGGCAGGCTGTAGCCGTTGGTCTTGAGCGCCGGTTTCAAGGCGCGGTGTTCGCCCAGGTCGACGATGCGCGCGCGCTCCAGCTGCAGCGAGCCGATGGCCACGGTCCGGGTATAGAACGTGGAGCGGACCACCAGGCCGCCGGCATCGAGCGTGATGCGCTTGCGCAGGTAGGCCAGGCTCACCGCCACGCCGGTCAGCGACACCAGCAGCGGGCCCACCCAGGCGCGTGGGCTCGCCAGTGCCGCCACGCCCTTGTCGCCGGCCAGGAACGCCAGCGGCAGCCCGATCGCCGCCAGCAGGATGGCCCACAGGATCAGCAGCGGCATGCCGCCCTGTGGCGCGAGCGGATAGTCCTTCGGCAGGGGTGTCGCAGTCGCCATTTCGCGGGTTCCTGTTCCGGTGGTCGTGGGCCGCGGGTGTCCGGTGCCGGCATCATCACCCCGGCATCGGGACACCGTGGTGTCATTCCTGCGCCTGTACCCAGCGCACGATGTCCTGGATCAGCGTGGCATCGACATGGCCCGGCTTGCTGTATTCGTCCAGGGTGCCCTTGCCTTCGCCGGCGATGCCCAGGTGGTTGAGCGCGGGGTACAGGTGGAAGCGGTAGCGTGGCCCCTGCAGTCCCTGTTTCCAGCGCTGCCAGTCGGCATCGACCACCTGGAAGTCGCGGCCGCCCTGCAGCAACAGCACCGGGAGCTGGCTGGCGCGCGCATCGGCCACCGGGTCGATGCGTTCAAGCTGCTGCCAGTAGTGGCCGGGCAGCTCCAGCAGCGTCGCCGCGGGATCGTGGCGCACCTTGGCGATGGCCGCATCCAGGGCGTCCAGGTGCGCCTGTTCTTCGGCACTGACGCTGCCGTCGAGATGGGCCAGGTAGCGGTTCTGTTCGCCCAGCAGGTCGAGGATCGGGCGCGCCGGTGCCGCCAGCAGGATCAGCCCGGCCACCTTGCCCTGGCTCCTGGCGGCGATGCGGCCGGCCAGCAGGCCGCCCTGGCTGTGGCCGAGCACGTGGATGCGGTCGTGGGCGATGGCGGCATTGCCGGCCAGCGCGGCGACGGCGGCGACGGCGTCGTCGGTGGTTTCGTCATCGATGCCGAACGTGCCGCTGAAATCCTGCGGCCGCGCCCGGGTGCGCTTGTCGTAGCGCAGCGAGGCGATGCCGTGTGCGGCCAGGCCGCGGGCGATGTCCAGGAACGGGCGGTTGCCGCCGATGGTCTCGTCGCGGTCCTGCGGGCCGGAGCCATGCACCAGCACCACGGCGGGGAACGGGCCCTTGCCCCGCGGCAGGGTCAGCGTGCCCGGCAGTCCGGGCTTGCCCGACGCCAGCGCCGGCAGGGTGATGGCCTGTTCGCTGAAGGACGCATCCGCGGCCGGCGGCGGTGGCGGGGGCGGCGGGGGCTGCACCAGGAAGCCGGCGATGCGGTCGTCGCCGTCCAGCACCACGCGCGCCAGCACGTTGTCGCGTGCGTAGGCCAGCGGGATGGCCACGATGCGGAAGCCGTCGGCCTCGCTGACGGTCGCTTCGCCGCGCGCACCCGCCGCGCCCAGTAGCACGGGCAGCGACTCCCACATGGCCTTGAGCTTGTGCGCAGGAACCGCGGCCTTCATCTGCGGCGAGAACGTGGCCTCGGCCGCGGCGTACTGGCCGGCGTCGAGCTGGTCGAGCAGCCGCGTGGCCAGCGCGGCGGGGGAATCGGCGGCCGCTGCACCGGCCGCGATCACGACCGCGGTCGCCATGCCGGCGATCCATGCCTGCAGTCGCTTCATCTCAGACTTCCTTCTTGAAGATCAGGGTGGGCGAGGAGATGGTGGGCGTGGCGTGTACCACGTTGACCAGTTCCCAGCCGAGCCGGCCATGCCGGTCCAGCTCTTCCTGCAGCGTCTCCATCTTGAAGTCGCCGAGCATGCCGGTCTTCACTTTGACGACGAGATACTTCCATTGCGTACTCATGGTTCTTCCTCGGTGGATTCGTTTCTGGGGGTGGGCAGCCGCCCGGCCTTGCGCAGCGCATCGCGTATCACGTACTCGATCTGCGCGTTGAGGCTGCGCAGCTCGTCGTCGGCCCAGCGCTGCGCCGCCGCCAGCACGTCGGCGTTGATGCGCAGCGGATAGGCCTTCTTCTCGCTCACCGGCGTCCCGTCCCCACCGGTGCGCGACGCAGGTGCAGGACCAGCGCCACGCCCAGCGCGTTGACCACCACCACCAGCGCGATCACCACGGCATAGGTGGCCATGCGGTTGCCGGCGGCCAGGTACAGGCCGGTGGCGCCCAGGAACAGGCTCAGCGCGATCAGCGCCCAGCGCAGCCCGAGGCCGCGCGCGTGGCGGCTGCCATCGCGGCTGCTCCAGGCGGCGATGCCCAGGGCGGGCAGGCCGGTGAGGGCGACGATCAGCGCGGCGAGCAGGTCATTCATCGATGCTGCCTCAGTACAGCGAACCGGTGTTGACCACCGGCTGGGTGCCGCGGTCCGAGCACAGCACGGTGAGCAGGTTGCCGACCATCTGCGCCTTGCGTTCCTCGTCCAGCGAGACCAGGCCGCTCTTCTGCAGCTCGGCCAGGGCCATCTCGACCATGCCCACCGCGCCGGCGACGATCCGCTGGCGCGCGGCGATCACCGCGTTGGCCTGCTGCCGCTGCAGCATCGCCTGGGCGATCTCGGGGGCATAGGCCAGGTGGCTGATGCGCGCGTCGAGCACCTGCACCCCGGCATCGGCCAGGCGCTCGGCCAGCTCGTCCTTCAGGTGCTGGGAGATCTCGCTGGCGTGGCTGCGCAGCGACAGCTGGCCGTCCTCGTGCTGGTCGTAGGGGTAGCTGGTGGCCATCGCGCGCAGCGCCGACTCGGACTGGATGTGCACGAAGCTCTCGTAGTCGTCGACGTTGTAGACCGCCTCGGAGGCGTCCACCACCTGCCACACGATCACCGCGGCGATCTCGATCGGCGAGCCGTCCAGTTCGTTGACCTTGAGCTTGCCGCTCTCGAAGTTGCGCACGCGCTGGCTGACCTTCTTCTTGGTGAAGAACGGGTTGTTCCAGCGCAGGCCGTTGTCCTTGACCGTGCCCACGTACTTGCCGAACAGGCTCACCACCGCGGCCTGGTTGGGCTGGACCATGTACAGGCCGCAGCTCAGGAACAGGCCCACGACCAGCAGCACCAGGCCAGCGGCCACCAGCAGGCCGGCACCGCCGGCCCCGGACTTGGCCAGGACCACCGCGTAGACCAGCGCGGCGGCGCCGGCCAGCATCAACAGCAGCGAGCCCAGCAGGCTGGGAATGCCGGGCAGGGAACCGAGGGCTTTCTCTTTCATGGCGCGTCATCCGTGGTGGTTGCGATGAAAGATATCAAATTGATATCAACATGCAAGAGGGGGCGATCGCTTGCCCGCGGCTAGAATGTGCGCCCCCGTTGCCCTCCGGATCCGCCCGATGACCTCGCTTGGTACCCCGCTGTCCCCTTCCGCCACCCGCGTGCTGCTGCTCGGTTCGGGCGAACTGGGCAAGGAAGTGGCGATCGAACTGCAGCGCTTTGGCGTGGAAGTGATCGCCGTGGACCGCTATGCCGATGCCCCGGCGATGCAGGTCGCGCACCGCAGCCATGTCATCGACATGCTCGATCCGCAGGCGCTGCGCGCGGTGATCGCGCGCGAACAGCCGCACCTGGTGGTGCCCGAGATCGAGGCCATCCACACCCAGACCCTGGTGGAGCTCGAGGCCGCGCAGGGCCTGCGCGTGGTTCCCACCGCGCGCGCGGCGCGCCTGACCATGGACCGCGAGGGCATCCGCCGGCTGGCGGCCGAAACCCTGGGCCTGCCGACGTCGCCGTACCGCTTCGTCGACACCGAGGCCGAGTACCGCGCCGCGGTAGAGGCCATCGGCCTGCCGTGCGTGGTCAAGCCGGTGATGTCGTCGTCGGGCAAGGGCCAGAGCACGCTGCGCAGCGCGGCCGACATCGGCCCGGCCTGGGAGTACGCGCAGACCGGTGGCCGCGCCGGCGCCGGGCGCTGCATCGTCGAGGGCTTCATCGATTTCGACTACGAGATCACCCTGCTTGCCGTGCGCCACGCCGGCGGCACCGCGTTCTGCGCGCCGATCGGCCACCTGCAGCGCGACGGCGACTACCGCGAAAGCTGGCAGCCGCAGGCGATGTCGGCCGCGGCGCTGGCGCGCGCGCAGGCGGTGGCGCGCGCGATCACCGACGACCTCGGCGGCTGGGGCGTGTTCGGCGTGGAGCTGTTCGTGAAGGGTGACGAGGTGTGGTTCAGCGAGGTCAGCCCGCGCCCGCATGACACCGGGCTGGTGACGCTGGCATCGCAGGCGCTGAGCGAGTTCGCGCTGCATGCGCGGGCGATCCTCGGGCTGCCGGTCGATGCCGGCGAGGGCGGGTTGATCCGCCACTATGGGCCGGCGGCGTCATGCGCGCTGCTGGCGCAGGGCAACGGCGTGCCGTTCTTCAGCAACGTGGCCGACGCGCTGGCGCACCCGGATTCGGCGCTGCGCCTGTTCGGCAAGCCGGTGGTGCAGGGCCAGCGCCGGGTCGGCGTCACCCTGGCCCGTGCCGCGGACGTGGACCAGGCCCGCGCCATCGCCCGCGACGCGGCCGCGGCCATCGGCATCGAGCTGCGCTGACCGGCCGCTCGGCATGACAGAAAAACGCCGGCGGTCGCCGGCGTTTTTTTCTTCAGTCGCTGCTGCCTGCGGGCAGGCTCAGCGCACGTCCACCCATACCAGGTGGTGGTCGCTGCCGTCGGCGATCGCCGCCTCCGCGGTGCCGGCCGCCGGCCAGAACACGCCGCCGTCGACGTAGCTGAAGCCGGTCGAGGGCAGCACGTAATCCAGCCGCATCGTGCCCGAGCGCGGGCCGAAATCACCGGTGGCATGCTGCGGCGCGCCGCGGCGCACGATGCCTTTTTCCGCATAGGCCAGGCTGGTCTGCTCGCCGCCGGCGCTGGCCGGGGTCGGGTAGCGCAGCACCCGCGGGTGTTCCAGCAGCTCGACGATGGCATCGTGGCGGCCGTCGCCATCCACCGGGTCGTTGTTCAGGTCGCCGACGATCACGAAGCGCGCATCCGCGGCCAGCCCGCCGCAGCGGCCCTGGTCGTCGCACAGCCACGGCGCGTCGCCGCCGTCCAGGTAGTCCTTCCACAGCCGCAGTTCGTCATGGTTGCGCGCGGCGTTGCGCTTTTCCCGGCCATCGAACACCGGCGGGGTCGGGTGCGCGGCCAGCACGTGCACCGTGCCCAGCGGGGTGCGCACCGGCACGTCCCAGTGCGACTTGGACGAAAGCCGCAGCTGCGACCAGACCGCGTCGTTCCAGAACGGCTTGCCGGTATCCGGGTCGATCGGGCGGATCGCGCCGGGCAGGGCGCTCCACTTCAACAGCTGGAAGCTGCGCACGGCCGCGGTGTCGATCGGGTACTTCGACAGCACCAGCATGCCGTACTGGCCCGGGTGCAGGCCGTAGCCCCAGGCATCGTTGCCGCGCTCGCGGCCCTTGCCGCCGACGCTGCCGTTGTTGTCCAGGTCCAGGCCGCTGGGCACCCCGGTGTTGACCGGTGCCAGGTAGCGGTAGGGATAACGCAACGGGTCGCCGCCACCGGCCTGCGCGGTTTCCAGATAGCGCTGCTGGAACAGGTCGGCGGCGCGATGGGCCTCGTCGAAATCGAACTCGTTGAGCAGCACCAGGTCGGGACGGACCCGCTGCAGCACCGCGGCGATCTTGCGCGCATGCGCGCTGTCACCTTCCAGTTCACGGATCAGGCCGCCGGCATCGTCCGAATACAACGACGTGTTGTAGGTCGCCAGCCGCAGCTGGGCAGTGGCCGGTGCTGCCGGCGCGGCGGCCGGGGCGGTGCTGGTGCAGGCGGCGCAGAGCATCGTCAGGGCCAGGAGCAGGGTGTGTTTGTTCATGGCCGCATTCTCGCACCCGGGCGATGAAGGTGGGATGGCAGCGTATGGGCCTATGCGACCGGCGCGGCACCGGTGTCCATGTCGAGCCAGCGGCGGCCGTCGAAGCACTCCAGCGGCCGGTAGCGGCGCTTGTAGTCCATCTTGCGGTGGCCGTCGATCCAGTACCCCAGGTACAGGTGGGGAGCGCGGCAACGGCGCGCCCAGTCGATCTGCTGCAGGATCGCGTAGGTGCCCAGGCCGCGTGCGCGCTGGTCCGGATCGAAGAACGTGTACACCGCCGACAGCCCCAGCGGGGTGACGTCGGTGACGGCCACCGCCAGCAGCGGGCCGCGCTGCCCGGCGGCGCCCGGGGCGCGGATCTCCAGGAAGCGCCCATGCGACCAGCCGCCGATCAGGAACTGGTCGAACTCGTGCGGACCATGGTCGTCCATGCCGCCGCGGGCATGGCGCGCGGCCAGGTAGCGCCGGTACAGCGCGAACTGCTCGTCGGTGCGTGCGGCCGGCAGCACCCGGCATTCGAGGTCGTGGTTGCGCGCCAGGCAGCGGCGCTGGCTGCGGTCGGGCGCGAAGCGGTCCACCGGCACCCGCACCGGCACGCAGGCGCGGCATTGCTGGCAGTGTGGCCGGTAGACCAGGTCGCCGGAGCGGCGGAAGCCCCAGCCCAGCGCCATCGGGTAGAGCTCGCCCAGCCGGCTGTCCTGCGGGTCGAGCACCAGGTCGCGCGCGCGCCGCTCGGGAAAGTAGCCGCAGGGGTGTTCGCCGGTCTGGAACAGGCGCAGTTCTTCGTGGGAGTCGCCATGCAGGGCCATGGCCACAGCATAGCGGCCGGCGGTCTCAGTACGCGCGTCCGGCGTGGGCTGTCTGCGCCGTGAACACCGCCGGTATCGGCGTCAACGCAGGCGTCCGGCGCGCGTTGATTGCCATGAGGACGCAGCCATGCGCCCGATCTTCCACCACCGGAGCCCGACCATGACCCACCGCAAACCCCTGATCCTGCTGGCCGTACTGCTGGCCGCTTCCGCCACCGGCGCCACCCTGGCCGCCACCGCGCCCACGCAGAAGCCGGCGCCGGCGCGCATGGATGCCAACGGCGACGGCGCGATCGACCGCCAGGAAGCCGCGGCGCACCCGCGGCTGGCGCAGCGCTTCGACGCACGGGACACGAACAAGGACGGCAGGCTGTCGCGCGATGAGATGCCGCGCTGGCACGCCCGTGGCGGCGACGGCCACCGCGGCATGGGCCGCCACCATCGCGGCCCGGGAGGCCAGGGGATGCTGCGGATGATGGACAGCGACCACGATGGCCGCGTCAGCGCCGCCGAGTACCAGGCCTTCTTCCAGCGCATGGACGTCAACAAGGACGGCTTCATCGACCAGGCCGACCGCGAGGCGCGCGCCAAGCAGCGCCGCGAGGAATGGTTCCGCAATGCCGATACAGACAAGGACGGCAAGTTGAGCCCTGCCGAGCTGGAGGCTGCCCGTGCCAGGATGGGCACGCGCGGTCCGCAGCCGATGCCGGCGCCAGCGGCGAAGTAAGCCAGTCCCGATGAAACAGCGCCCCGCCATCGTGCGGGGCGCTGCTTTTCGCGCCCGCCGCATTGGCCGCGGGCGCGGCGGGTCAGCGGGTGAGCAGGACGTACAGCACCGAGGCGACCACCAGCACGCTGGATACCGCCACCGCGCTGCGGCCGAACAGGCTGTTGTACAGGCGGGTGGGGCCGCTGCGGCCATGGCGGGCGGCGTCGCGGGCCAGCATCGGGCCCATGATCCGCGGCAGCGTGACCAGGTACTGGTAGTTGATCGCGCACATGCCCACCAGCAGCGATGCCAGCGACACCACCAGCCCGAGGTGCAGCAGCACCACCAGCAGCGTGCCCCCGCAGAACAGGGCGGCGGTGGCGGTGTGCAGGCGCATGAAGCGCTGCACCTGCGCGCGCTCGGCGGCCGATTCGGCGTAGTGCAGCAGGTACAACCCGCCCAGCCAGGCGGCCGCGGTGCCGCCGAGGGTGGCGCCCACGGCCAGGCCGAAGTGGAAACCATCGGCCATCAGCGTATTGGCCAGCATGCCGACCGAGCCGCCCGCCGCGCCGCCGCCCACCGCGCTGGCGCCCATGCCGCCGGCCCCGGCGCCCAGCTTGCCGGCGCTGGCCAGGCCGGCGGTACTGCCGATCACCACCGCGCTGGCGGTGCCGGGCGCGGCCACCATCAGCAGCGAGCACAGGGTGGCGGCGAACGCGGTGCCCGGCGCGCTGGCGCGCGCGAACTCGCCGAAGCGGCGCAGCATTTCCTCGCGCACGGTGGCGCGCGCGCGCGACAGGCGCTTGCGCACCGCCGCGTCGCTCAAGCCCAGCAGCGCGGCGACCTGCTGCGAGCTCTGGCCCTCGCGGTAGAACAGCAGCAACGCCTCGCGGCTGTCCTCGGGCAGGGCGGAGATGATCTCTTCGGCAGCCAGTTCCTCCTCCACCCGCGCCATGGCTTCGGCGGCGCCGGGGGCGGGGTCGGCCGCCATGCCGATGGCGATCTCGGCGGCTTCGCCGCTGAGCGGGCGGTTGCGGTTGGCGCGCAGCCAGTCGCGGGCGAGGTTGCGGGTGATCTGCCGCAGCCAGGGCAGGAAGCTGGACGGATTGCTGAGCTGGTTGAGCTGCTGCCAGGCCTTGATGAAGGCCTCCTGGGCGATGTCCTCGCTGGCCTGTACGTCGCGGGTCATGGCCAGGGCGATGGCGGTCACCGTGTTCTGGCAGGCCACCACGATGCGTCCATAGGACTGGGTGCAGCCGCCGCGGGCGGCGGGCAGTTCGTGGTGCAGCAGCGATTCGAGCGTGGCAGCGGTCATGGGCGGCTCCCGGTGGTCTGCATTACCGGACGGAGCCCGCCGGCCGATGTGACTGCCCGCCTGCCGGTCAGGGCTTCGGTGGCGTTGCCGGTGCGGCTGGCGTTGGGGCCGGGGCCGGTTGGCTGGGCTGGATGCGTACCCGGAAGCCGTCCGCGTTGTCCTGGCCGGGGGCCGGTTGCACCTGCGGCGCCGGTGCGGACACCGGTGCGGCCGGCGGTGCGGCGCGGTGGCGCAGCATGACCACCAGCGCGACGGCGGCGATCACCAGCAGCAGCGCGATGCGGATGCGCCAGGCCCAGCTGCGGCTGCCGGACGCCGCCGGCGGGTCGCGGAATGCGTATTCGGCGACCGGGTGGTCGCGGCGGGTGGTGTCGAGCAGGCGTGCGTCGCGCAGGATCTCGCGGGCGCGCGGCTGGTCGTCGGCGCGTACCACCCAGACGGTGGGCAACTGGCTGTCGTCCTTCTTGTCCAGATAGCTGAACTGGCCGCGGCGCCTGCTCTGGTACGAGCGGCCGTTGGTGATGCGGACCTCGATGCCGGCCTCGCGCAGCAGGGCGGCCACGCCTTCGGCGTTCTCCACGCGCTGGCTGGTGAAGATCTTGCGCATGCTTACTCCCCGCCGCCTTCGCCGGCCGCCGGCGCGACCCGGATCAGGCCTTCCTGCGCGGTGCTGGCCACCAGCACGCCGTCGCGGGTGAAGAACTGGCCGCGGGCCAGGCCGCGCGAGTCCTGCGCGCTGGGGCTGTCCAGCGAATACAGCAGCCAGTCGTCCACGCGGAACGGGCGGTGGAACCACAGCGCGTGGTCGAGCGAGGCCATCTGCACGTGCGGCTGGTAGTAGCTGATGCCGTGCGGGAAGGTCGCGGTGCCCAGCAGGTGGAAATCCGAGGCATAGGCCAGCAGCGCCTGGTGCAGCTCCGGCGCATCGCCGACGCGCTCGTTCAGGCGCATCCACACCTGGTGGTAGGGCGGGCGCTTGGGCGGATGCAGTTCATCGCGCGGGTAGACGTGGCGGAACTCGAACGGGCCGCCGCGCGAGAGCCAGCGCTGCACCTTCACCGGCAGTCGTTCGAGCACCTCCGGCGGTAGCGGGCGGTTGGGCTCGATGTCTTCCGGCTGCGGGACCTCGGGCATCTTGTGCTGGTGCTCGGCGCCGCGTTCGGCCTGCTGGAACGACGCCGCACAGAAGAAGATCACCTTGCCGTGCTGGATCGCGGTGACCCGGCGCACCGAGAAGCTGCCGCCGTCGCGGGTGCGGTCGACGTCGTAGATGATCGGGTGGTCGATGTTGCCGGCGCGCAGGAAATAGGCGTGCAGCGAATGCACGTGGCGGCCGTTGTCGATGGTGGCCTGGGCGGCGGCCAGCGCCTGCCCCAGCACCTGCCCGCCGAACACGTACTTGGTGCCGATGTCGCGGCTCTGGCCCCGGAACAGGTTGTCCTCGAGCCGCTCCAGCGACAGCAGGTCGATCAGTTCGGGTACCACGGGGTCGGCGTTGGCGGACAAGAGGGCGGGCCTGGGGTTCGACAGGCCGCCATTTTGGAGCAGAAACGCGTGCAGAGGAACGAGAGCCGGGTGAAAGCGGCGGCAGCGTGCCGTGCCTCTCTCCGTTTCTGGTTCCTCGCCACCCCGTTCCTAGCTTTTGCCCAGCCTGGCCGCCAGGGCCTGCAGCGCGGCCTGGGCGTCGGCCGAATACCAGGCCTCGACGAAGCGCTCCAGCTGGATGTGCTGCGGCTGCATCGCCTCGTGCAGGTCGGCGCGGGCAATGGCGCGGGTCTGCAGCATCGGCTGCCGCGGCAGCGTCAGCTGCGCCTGCAGCCAGGCCAGTGCGCGCGCGACCACGGCGTCGGCGCCGTCGGCCAGTTCGTCCACCAGCCCGATCTCCAGCGCGCGCTCGGCGCTGACCAGTTGCCCACCCGCCAGCAGCACCCCGGCCCGGTGCGCACCGACCACGCGCCGCATCAGCCGCTGGATGCCTTCCGGCGCGACCAGTCCCACCTGCACTTCGTTCAGGCCGATCAGGTACGGCTTGGCCGGATCGACGCTGCGCGCCATCACCCGGTAATCGCAGCACAGCGCCAACACGCAGCCGCCGGCCGGGGAGTGCCCGGTCAATGCGGCCACCACCGGGATGCGGCTGTCGGCCAGCGTGCGCGCGGCACCGAAGAACGCCTGCCAGCTGTCCATCAGCCGCTGCCGGTCTTCGCCATGGCGCAGCAGGTAGGGCACGTCCATGCCACCGGTGAAGACGCGCTCGCTGCCGGACAGCACCACGCCCTGCACGTCCTCGGCCATGGCCTGGTTCATCGCCGCGATCAGCGCGCGGCACAGCTCGGTATCCAGCGCGTTGACCGGCGGCCGTGCCAGCCGCAGTTCGCGCACGGGGCCGTGGTTGATCGTGTCGATAAGCGTTGTCATGCTGCGGCCTCGAATTACGGCAGGGAGTCGAGGGTCCGATGATAACCAAACCATTCGCGTGCGTACTGTTGGGCATGGCCGGCTTCGCCGCCAGTGCGCTGGCGCAGGCCGCGCCGTCGTCATGCGTGCGCCTGGATGGCGGCTGGATCCGTTTCCCGGCGATGGCGCACATGGCCGGTGGCTTCGGTCGCATCGACAACACCTGCAAGGCCGACGTGGCGGTGACCGCGGTGCGCAGCCCGGCGTTCAAGGACGTGTCCGTGCATGAAACCACGCTGGTCGATGGGGTCAGCCGCATGCGCGCGATCGAGCGCCTGCCGCTGGCGGCGGGCAAGGGCGTCGAGCTCAAGCCCGGCGGGCTGCACCTGATGCTGATGGATGGCAACGGCCCGCTGCAGGAAGGCCAGCGCGTGCCGGTGTCGCTGGTGCTGTCCGACGGTACCGAAGTGCCCGGCGAGCTGGTGGTGCGCAGGCCCTGAGATGGAAGCCGGGGTGTGCCGCCAAGGCCGCGCCAGCCGGCGCGGTGCTCAGCTTCCCACCTGCGCCGGCGGGCGCCCGGAGATCACCGCCTGGATCCAGTCGGCGTAGTGGCTCGCACGCACGTTGCACGCGGTCTGGCCGTAACGGCCCGGCCGCGCGGTGCGCACGTCGCCTGCCATCACCTTCCATGACCCGAGGCCGGCCAGGCGCCATTGGCCGCCGTCCTCGATGAGCAGCGGGCCTCCGCTGTCCCCGTTTCCCAGCATGCCTTCCAGGGGCAGGGCGGCGGGCGGTTCGTCGAACACATAGCAGAGCCAGCGGTCATAGGCGCTGGTGACGATATTGAACGCGCGGCGCAGCTCGGTGCGGTTGGGGCCGGCGGGATCGTGCCCCGTGGCGCCGGTGCCGGTGGCGCCCATTCCCACGATCGCGATGGTCCGGCCAGGCTCGTCGCCGCGCGGGTAGAGCGCGACAGGCGCCACGCCCGCCACCGGTTGCCTGAGTTCGATCAGCGCGATGTCGTCGGAGGTGGCGAGGAAAGCCACGATCAGCATCGCCTCGCCGCTGGCCATGGCCTGGTCGACCAGTGCCTGCGGCAGCGTCCGGTAGCCCGGATGGACGACGACACGCGCGACCTCGCGCGGCCGCCCGTCGACCACGACCTGGCCGAGCGGGAAATGGGCCGGGAGGGTATGCGCCGCGGTCACCACCCAACGCGGCGCGATCAGCACGCCATGGCCCTCGCCGGGCATGTCGACCAGTGCCGGGAAGGCTGAGGCGGGCACGCGGTACTTCGCATCGTCGACGTCGTGCCGGATCACGACGGCGCCGGCAGCCAGGGGAACGGTGAGAAGCAGCAGGAGCCAGGCGAATCGGCGCATGGGCGGTTCCGGAGTGGGCGGCGATGGAATGTCCAGGGAGGTACCGTCCCGTTCCGCGGATGCGGCCGGCCATATCCCCGGAATAAGTCCCCGTCATCGTATTCGCTCGCGCGCTCCTGCGCGCACATGGCGGATTGGGTGGATTTCCGGGCAAAGGACAGGAGCGGCTTGTTGCAGCCATCACGCGGTAAAATGCGCCCATTCCCACTTCCACGCCCGTCATGACCGTCCGCACCCGCTTCGCCCCCAGTCCCACCGGCTACCTGCACATCGGTGGCGCCCGCACCGCGCTGTACTGCTGGCTGGAGGCCCGCCACCGTGGCGGCGAATTCGTGCTGCGCATCGAGGACACCGACCGCGAGCGCAGCACCCAGGCGGCGATCGACGCCATCCTGGAAGCGATGGACTGGCTGGGCCTGGACTACGACGAAGGCCCGGTCTACCAGACCGACCGCGTCGCCCGCTACAAGGAAGTGGCCGAGCAGCTGATCGCCGCCGGCAAGGCCTACTACGCCTACGAGACCCGCGAGGAGCTCGATGCCATGCGCGAGGCCGCGATGGCCCGGCAGGAAAAGCCGCGCTACAACGGCGCCGCGCGCGACCTGGGCCTGCCGTTCAAGGACGACCCGAACCGGGTGATCCGCTTCAAGAACCCGCTCGACGGCAGCGTGGTATTCGACGACCTGATCAAGGGCCGCATCGAGATCGCCAACAGCGAACTGGACGACATGGTGATCTTCCGTCCCGACGGTTACCCCACCTACAACTTCGCGGTGGTGGTGGACGACTGGGACATGGGCATCACCGAGGTCATCCGCGGCGACGACCACATCAACAACACCCCGCGCCAGATCAACCTGTACGAGGCCATCGGTGCGCCGGTGCCGAAGTTCGGGCACATGCCGATGATCCTGGACGAGCAGGGCGCCAAGCTGTCCAAGCGCACCGGCGCGGCGGACGTGATGCAGTACCGGGACGCCGGCTACCTGCCCGACGCGCTGCTGAGCTACCTGGCACGGCTGGGCTGGTCGCACGGCGACCAGGAACTGTTCAGCCGCCAGGAGCTGATCGACCTGTTCGACGTGAAGAACTGCAACTCCAAGGCCTCGCGCCTGGACATGGCCAAGCTTGGCTGGGTCAACCAGCACTTCCTCAAGACCGAGGCGCCGGAGCGCATCGCGCCGCACCTGGTCTACCAGCTGGAAAAGCTGGGCCTGGACCTGGCCGCCGGCCCGGCGCCGGTGGACGTGGTCATCGCCCTGCGCGAGCGCGTGCAGACGCTGAAGGAAATGGCCGAGAAGGCGGTGGTCTGGTACCAGCCGCTGACCGAATACGACGAGGCGGCCGTGGCCAAGCACTTCAAGCCCGGTGCCGAGCTGGCGCTGGGCAAGGCGCGCGCGCTGCTGGCGGCGCTGCCGCAGTGGACCGCGGAGAGCGTGGGCGTGGCCCTGCACGACACCGCCGCCGCGCTGGAGATCGGCATGGGCAAGGTGGCGCAACCGCTGCGCGTGGCCATCACCGGCACCCAGGTCAGCCCGGACATCTCGCACACGGTGTACCTGGCCGGCCGCGACGAAGCCTTGAAACGCATCGACGCCGCACTCATCAAGGTCCCGAAGGGTTGATCCCGCCGAGGCAGACATGACCGGACACGAGCACAGCTGCACCGCCCCCCACCACCATGTCGACGACGCGGCGGATTTCATCGCCGTGGTCGAACGGGTGTGCCGCGAGCGCGGGCTGCGGCTCACGCCGATCCGCGCCAACGTGCTGCGGCTGATCGCCGAAGCCGGCAAGCCGGTCAAGGCCTACGAACTGCTGGACTGGGTACGCGAGGGCAAGGGCGTGGGCGCAGATGCCCCGCCCACCGTGTACCGCGCGCTGGATTTCCTGATGGCCAACGGCTTCGTGCACAAGCTGTCGTCGGTCAATTCCTTCGTCGCCTGCCACCACCCCAGCAGCAACCAGCACTCGGTGCCGTTCCTGATCTGCGACCGCTGCCACAGCGCGGTCGAGCTGGAGGACCGGGACATCGTGCGCCAGCTCGAGAACCGCGCCCGCGAACTGGGTTTCAAGCCGCAGGCACAGACCCTGGAAGTACACGGGTTGTGCGCGGAGTGCGCCGGCTGATCGCGGAGCTGGCCCCGGGCCGGCACCGGAACAGCGCGGGGCGGCTTACTTCGCCGCCTCGTCCGCGCGATAGACGACCTCGCCGTCCTTGATCGTCTGCAGCACCTTGATGGTGTGCAGTTCGGCCGGCGCGATGGTCAGCGGATTGTCCGAGAGCACCACCAGGTCGGCGCGCTTGCCGGTTTCGATCGAGCCCTTGCTGTCCTGCTCGCCATACTGCTCGGCCGCCCACAGGGTGAGGGCCTTGAGCGCCTGCAGCGGGGTGACCCGCTGGTCCGGGCCGAGCACATGACCGCTGCGGGTGGTGCGGTTGACGGTGGCGTCCAGCACCCGCATCGCGTCGGGGAACACCACCGGCGCGTCGTGGTGGGAGGTGAACTTCATGCCGGCATCCAGTACCCAGCCGGTGGGCGAGATGTTCTCGGCACGCGCCGGGCCCAGTACCGATTCGCGGTGCCAGTCGCCCCAGTAGTAGGTGTGCATCGGAAACAGCGAGGGAAAGATGCCGAGCCGGGCGATCTGCGGCACCTGGTCCCTGCGCAGGGTCTGGCCGTGGATCAGCACCGGCAGCAGTTTCCTGCCCGGGTGGGCTTTTTCGGCCGCGCTCACGGCGTGGATGAACTGGTCGATGGCGGCATCGCCGTTGGCGTGGGCCAGCACCTGCCAGCCGTGTTCCCAGGCGCGGTTGATCAGGTCGTCGGCCTGGGCGTTGGTGAAGATCGGGTAGCCGGCGTAGGTCTGCTTCTGGCCGTCGGGCACCTTGTAGTAGGGCTGGGTCAGCCAGGCGGTCTTGCCCTGCGGCGAGCCGTCCAGGGTGATCTTGACCCCGCCGATGCGGAAGTGGTCGGTGTACTGGCGACTGTAGTACGGCCCCTGCATCGCCGGGTTGCTCAGCGCCACCTCGATGTTGGGGTAGGCGACCACGTCGATTTTCAGCTTCCCGCTCTTGCCGGCCAGCGGCAGCATCGCCAGTGTGCCGGCATCGGTATTGCCGTCCTGGGCGGTGGTGTAGCCGTGCTTCATGTACAGCGCCTGGCCGGCCTCGAGCATCGCCATGGCCTCGTCCAGGCCGAGCGTGGGCATCAGCTTGGCCAGGGTGAGGTTGTGCGCGTTTTCCTCCATCACCCCGTTGGGCACCCGCGAGCCGGGTTCGCGGCGGATCACCCCGCCTTCCGGGTCGGGCGTGGCGGCGGTGATGCCGGCCACCTCCAGCGCCTTGCTGTTGTAGGCCCCCAGGTGGCCGGACTGGTGCATCAGGATCACCGGGATCTGCGTGGTGATGGCGTCCAGTTCCTCGCGGGTAGGGTGGCGCCGTTCGGCCAGCTGCGAATCGTCGTAGCCGAAGCCGATCAGCACCTTGTAGCCGCCGGGAATGGCGATGCCGGTCAGGAACCGGCGCATGATCCGCTGCAGGTCCGGGATCGAGTTGCCCTCGCCATCGGGGGCGGGCAGCAGGTTGGCCGACAGCGCCTGCAGGCCGGTGCCGGAGACATGGCTGTGGCCGTCGATGAAGCCGGGGGTGAGGGTATGGCCCTGCAGGTCGACCTGGCGTGCGGCGGGGCTGAAGTCCAGTGCCGCCCGACGCGTGCCGACAAAGGCGATGCGCCCGTCGCGCACCACCACCGCTTCGACCTGCGGCTGGCGGTCGTTGACGGTGAGGATGGTGCCGCCCGAGTACAGCGTATCGGCGGCAAGGGCGCCGGCGGGCGTGCAGGCGGCGAGCACGGCGAGGGCCAGAGGCGATTTCATCGGGATATCCGAACCGGGGGCGAGGCAACAGCCTAGCGCAGCCCGGTGGATGCCGGTGTGTCGGCGGCGTGGTGCCCGGCCGGGGGGCTCAGCGCTGTGCGGTATCCACTTCCACCACCACCGACATGCCCGGGCGCAGGCGCGCGGCCAGCGGCTGGTCCGGGTCGATGGCGATGCGCACCGGCAGCCGCTGCACCACCTTGGTGAAGTTGCCGCTGGCGTTGTCCGGCTTGAGCACGGTGAACTCCGAGCCGGTGGCCGGGGCGATCTGTTCGACATGGCCGTGCAGGCGCTGGCCCTGGAAGGCGTCGACGCTGAAGGTGGCCGGCTGGCCGATGGCCATCTTCCAGGTCTGGCCTTCCTTGAAGTTGGCCACGACCCACAGGCTGTCCGGCACCAGGAACAGCAGCTGGGTGCCGGCGGTGACGTACTGGCCCAGCCGCACCGAGGCCTCGGACAGCTGGCCGTCGCGCGGGGCGCGGATGACGGTGTTGTCCAGGTCGATCCGCGCCAGCTCCAGCGCCGCCTGCGCACTGGCCACGCGCGCTTCCAGCCCCTGCCGCGCGACGCGGGTGACGGTGAGGTTCTCCTCGGCGATGCGGATGGCCGCCTGCGACTGCGCCACCCCGGCGCTGGCCGCCTGCGCGCTGGCGCGCAGTTTGTCGCGGTCGCTGCTGGATACCAGCTGTTGCGCGGCCAGGGTTTCGTAGCGCTGCAGTTCGGTACCGCTGCGCTGCCGCTCGGCCTGGCCGGCGGACAGGTTGGCCCGTGCCGCTGCGATCTGCGCGCGGCCCTGCGCCTGGCTCTGGTCGGAGTTGGCCAGTTGCGCGCGCGCCTCGGCCAGCGCCGCCTCGGCCTGGTCGACCTTCTGCCGGTAGCTGCGGTCGTCGATGCGCAGCAGCGGCTGCCCCTGCTTCACGTGGTCGAAGTCCTTCACCAGCACGTCGGTCACGTAGCCGCTGACCTGCGGCGCCAGCACCGTGACCTGGCCGCGCACGTAGGCGTCGTCGGTATGCACGTGGCTGCTGGTGAACGGCCACAGCTGCCAGGCGCGCAGGATCAGGGTCAGCCCGAGCAGGGCGATGGCGACCATCACCACCACGCTGGCGCGGCTGGGCGTGTTGTACTTGGAGACCGGTGCCGGCGCCGCCGCCGCCTCGCCATCGCTGGCGTCGGTGATCTGCGCGTCGGCATCGCCGGGTGTCTGCTGTTTGTCGCTCATGTCGTTGGTTTCACTTGGAGGGCGTTGCGGCCGTGGCCGGCCGGATCGCCTTTTTCACGGTGGGGTTGCGGAACAGCACTTCCAGCAGCAGCCAGCCGAGGAAGCCGATCGCCAGCCAGCCGCTGAGCGCGAACACGTCGTTGAACGCGCGCACGTTGGCCTCGCGCCTGGCGGCCTGCGCCAGCGCCGCGGCGGCCTGGGCCTGGCGCTGTACCGGGTCGGTGACCAGGCGGGCGTAGCCCTGCTGCTGCGCGTGCAGGCGCTGGGCCACGGTCGGATCGGTCGGATCCAGCTGGCTGACCAGCTGGCTGGAGTACACGTGCTCGCGATGCAACTGGTAGCTGCCCAGCAGGGCCGAGCCGGCCAGGCCGCCGAAGGTCTGGGTCAGCGACAGCACCACGATGAAGGACACGATGTGGTCCAGCCCGCGCGCCATGGCCTGGCGGATCCCGGTCAGCATCAGTGGGCCCATGAACATGCCGCTGCCCACCGCCGCCAGGAACTGGCTGAGCGCGAAATCCATCGGCCGGTCCAGGCTGGTGCGGTGCTGGTCGAGGAAAGCGGCGCTGCCGAGCAGGATGATCGACGCCAGCAACTGCGGTATCAGCGCCTTCGGGCCGAAGGTCAGCGCGCCGGCGGCGATGCCGGTGAGCACGCCGAGCAGGATCACCGCGAACAGCGGCGCCATCTGCTCCGGGCCCATGCCCAGGGTGCGCATCATCGTGACCATGCCGTAGGACTGCTCGTTGGTCAGGAAGCGGATCAGGAACGCGCCGGCGATGAAGCGCAGCATCGTCGGCCCCATCAGCCAGCGGATCTGCAGCAGCGGGTTGCGCCGGTAGTGTTCGATCAGGAACGCCACCAGCACCAGCAGCGTCGCCGCGGCCAGCAGCCCGCCCAGCCACGGCGTGTCGAACCACCAGTGCAGGTAGCCCTGGCTGAGCACGATGACCAGCATCGCCAGCGCCGGGGCGAGGATGGCGAAGGTGACGAAGTCCAGCGGCTCGAACACCTTGATCTGGATGCCCGGCGGCAGCTTCAGGATCACCACCGCGGCGAACGCGCACAGCGCCAGCCCGGCCTCGAACAGGTACAGGTTGTGCCATTCGCCGTGGTCGAGCAGGCCCGGCGACAGCAGCCATGCCAGCGGCACCGCCAGCTGCGACAGGCCCATGCCGACCACCAGCAGGTTGCCCACGTACCTGCGTGGCAGCGCCTGCAGCATGTACAGCGTGCCCAGGGTGGTGCAGGCCGCGCCCGCGAACCCGCTGGCCGCGCGCACCAGGATCGTCGTCGCCAGCCCGCCCACCGCAAGGTGCAGCACCGCCAGCGCTGCGTAGACCCCCAGGCCCAGTTCGGCGAACAGACGGATGCCGTACTCCTGGCGGAACTTGAACACCAGCAGGTTGGCGGTGACGTTGACCATCACGTAGGACGCCACCAGCCAGTTGGCTTCACTGGGCTGCAGGCCCATCTGCCCCTGGATCCACGGCAGGTTGGCGCTGAGCAGCGCGTTGCCGAGGCCGCCGGTGATCGCCACCAGTACCGCCACCGCGGCGTAGGCCGCGCGCCGGTGCGGCGGATGCCAGGGCATCGACGCGGAGCCGGGCAGGGTGGGTTTTTCGTGTTCCTCCCAGTCCGGGATCGGCTTGAGCGGTTTCATTCGCCGGCGCTCCCGGTCGCGGCCAGCCCGGGGCGCAGCAACTGCAGTGCGCGGCTGGCGAGCCGCGCACGCTCGGCGCGGGTGCGTCCGCGCAGCGCGGCGCCGAGCATGCTCGATACCAGCGACAGGTCGGCCAGCGCCAGGTCCGGGCGACACAGGCCCGCCGCCCGCGCCCGCTCCAGGGCCGGCTCCATCAGCTTCAGGACCCGCTGGCGCGCGGCGCGGATCGGCGGGTCGTTCTGGTCCACGGCGCGCCAGTAATCGGCCAGCGCCGGCGAGTGCACGATGCGCCGGGCCATGCCCTCGAGCAGCGCGAACAGGGCGTCATCGCGCTCGCCCAGTTCGGCCACGTGCGCCTGGATCTTCTCCACCGTGCGCTGCAGCATCGCCTCGATCAGCGCGGCGCGGTCGGGGAAGTTGCGGTACAGCGTGGCGCGGCCGACGCCGGCCCGTTCCACCACCAGGTCCAGCGGCGCGGTGATGCCGTGTTCGCCGAACACGGCGTCGGCCGCGTCCAGCAGCTGGGCGCGACGCGCGGCGGCATCGGAACGGATCGAGGTCATGCGCACATGATCCGGACAAAAGTGTCCGCTTGCAATGGGCGCGGCGTGAAACGCAGTGTCCGCCCGGGCGGGCGCTCACCTGCGCGGCGGTGGCGGCCGGGTGCCGGAAAAGCGGAAGGGGCCTTGCGGCCCCTTCCTGCATGCCGTCGTCGGCAGCGGCCGGTCAGAACCAGGCGCGGATGCCGAAGGCGACGCCACGGCCGGGCAGCGGTGCGTAGTCGCGCAGCAGCGAGGTGTGCGGGCGCACCTGGCGGTTGCCCAGGTTGCTGCCGTCCAGGAACAGCTCGTAGCTGTTGCTGCCGTTGCGGTCCCAGCGGTAGGCAAGGTGCGCGTCGACCAGGGTGTAGCCGGGGCTGGGTGCCTCGTTCGCGGCGACGTCGCGCTGGCTGCCGTAGCGGATCGCGCCCAGCGAAGCGCGCCAGCCGTCGCGGGCCCAGCGCAGGTCGGCGCCGACGCGTGCCGGCGCGATCCGCGGCAGATGGCCGCCGTTGGCGAGGTCCACGCTGTAAGCGTGGCTGTGGTCGCCATGCGGCACGGCGATGTCCGCGCGGCGGCTGCCGCTGCCGTCCAGTTCGGCCTTGACGTAGTCGCCGAACACGCGCAGGTCCCAGTCGCCGCCGTCGCCTTCGACCAGATGGAACATGGCCTCGGCCTCGGCGCCCTTGAAGGTGGCGTCCTGCTGGGTCCAGACCCGGACCGGCAGGCCCTGCTCGACCACGCCGGTGTCGGCCAGATAGATGAAGTCCTTGAACTTCGTCTGGTAGACCGCGGCCGAGACGTCGATGCGGTCACTGTGCGCGTGCAGGCCAAGTTCCATGCGGTGGCCGCGCTCGGTGTCCAGGTTGGCGTCGCCGATCTCCAGCGAGCGGGTGGCGATGTGGGCGCCGGCGGCGTACAGCTCCTCGTTGGTCGGCGCGCGCTCGGAGCGGTCCACGCCGAAGCGCAGGTCGACATGGTCGTTGACCGTCCAGATGCCGGCCGCCGACAGGTTGGTGGCGCCGAAGTCGCGGTCGGGCGCGGTGCCCTCCGGGCTCAGCCGGACCCGGTCGTGGCGGCCGCCCAGTTCCAGCTTGAGCGGACCGAACTGCTTTTCCTGCAGCACGAACAGGCCCAGGCTGCGGGTGGTGGTGCCGGGGACGAAGGCCTCCTCGCCGTGCGCGCCGAAGTCGCTGTCGCCGAACTGCAGGCCGAACGCGCCGTTCCAGCCGGCCAGCGGGGTCTGCACCGCTTCCACGCGGCCTTCCACGCCCTTGTTGGTGAAGCGGGTGGACGGGGTGCCGGCGTCCAGTTCGGTGTGCTCGTAGTCGGTCCAGGCCGCGCGCACGGTGACGCTCTGCAGGAACGGCAGCGGATCGTAGACACCGCCCTTCACGTCGAAGCGGTTCTGCACCATGTCGATGCGCACGTCGTGCTCGCCAGCCGCTTCTTCGCCGTGGTCGTCATGGTCATGGTCATGGTCGTGATCGTCGCCGGCGTGGACATGGGCGCCGTTGGGGATGCCGTAGTTGCTGCGGTAGGTGCCCAGCGAGGCGCCGAGGAAGCCGGATTCGCCCAGCCAGGTGGCACCGACGCCGCCGGCGCGGGTGCGCATGGCGCTGTTCTCCAGGCGTCCGCGCGGACCAAGCTCGTCACCGTGATCGGCGTGATCGTCATGGTCGTCGTCCAGCGCCGCAGGGTCGATCGCACGGCCGGGAATGCGGTAGTCGTCGCCGTTGCGCACCAGGCCATCGACGTGCAGCACCAGGTTGCCGCCGCTGACGCCATCGAGCCGGAACATGCCGCTGCGCTCGTCGTTGACGCTGTTGCCGCGTAGCTCGGCGCGGCCGCTCAGGGGGCGGTCGGGCAGGTCGCGGGCGATGCGCCCGTCGACCACGTTGACCGCGCCGCCGATGGCGCCGCTGCCGAACAGCAGGGTCGCCGGTCCCTTCAGCACTTCGATCTGGTCGGCCAGGAACGGCTCGATGCTGGTGGCGTGGTCGGCGCTGACGGTGGACGCGTCCATGTTGCCGACGCCGTTGGCGACCACCGCCACGCGCGGGCCTTCCTGCCCACGGATGATCGGCCGGCCCACGCCGGGGCCGAAATTGCTGGTCTGCACCCCGGGCATGCGCGCGATGGTGTCGCCCAGGGTGGCGCCCTTGCGTGCATCCAGCTCCTCGCCGGCCAGTACCGCGACCGGCCGGGCGAGCGATTCGGCATCGCTCTGCAGCGGCGAGGCGGTGACCTTGACCGTGGACAGTTCAGTCAGGTGATGGCTCTGCCCATCGGTTTCGTCGGCGGCCTGGGCGGCGGCCGGAAGGGCGGCGACAAGCGCCACGGACAGGGCGTGGCGGGCGAGACGCGGAAAGCGGCGGGAGTGGGCGGGTCGGGTCATGGTGTTGTTACTTTGTATCAATTGAGGGGCGAGGGACGGCCGGAACGGGAAACGAGAAGCAGGGAGCTCAAGCGGGCCGATGGATAATGTTATATTATTCCATAACGCGCCACCGCCCCTGCTGGAAGTCATGCCGCTGAAATCGTCCCGCCAGTTCCTCGACCGCTTCGGTGCCGCCGGGTCGCTGCTGTGCGCGGTGCACTGTGCGGCACTGCCGGCGCTGCTGGCATTGGCGCCGTCGCTGGGCCTGTCGTTCTGGTTGAGCGACGGGGTCGAACAGGCGGTGGTGGTGTTCGTGACCTTCCTTGGCCTGTTCAGCTTGCTCTGGGGCTATCGCCGCCACCGCGCGCTGCGCGCGCTGGCGCTGCTGGTGCCGGGGCTGGCGCTGCTGTGGGCCGGGTTGCTGCATGCCGGGCTGCATCATTCGCAGCTGCCGCACGCGGTGGTGATGACGCTCGGCGGCGTGCTGGTGGGGCTGGCGCACCTGATGAACCTGCGGCTCAACCACCTGCACGTGCACGACGCCAGCTGCGCGCATTGAGGGGCGCATGGTAGGCTTTCACTTCACGCGCGGGGGCGCTGCTACAGCGGCCTCGCCGAACCCGTGTCAGTACGGGGCAATCTGATTTCACACTAAGGAGTTGACGACATGGGTAAGGGTGACCGTAAGACCGCCAAGGGCAAGCGCTACAACGCCAGCTATGGCAATGCGCGCTCGCATTCGGTGAGCAAGGTGGCCGTGGGCGCAGCTGCGCCGGTTGCCAAGAAGACTGTCGCCAAGGCACCGGCCAAGAAGGCCGTGGCCAAGAAGACGGTGGCCAAGGCCGGTTGATCCCGGGCTGGCATCAGCGAAAAAGCGGCGCTTGCGCCGCTTTTTTATGCCTGCCTCGCGCCCTGCCTGCCGGCGCCGGTCATGGCGTGTGCCGCGCCGCGATCGAGCGGCGGCCGCCATTCAATCCTGTCCGCGCAACGCCGGCAGCAGCGCCTGCGGATCGCCGTCGTTCGGCGCCGGGGTGATGCCGGTCAACCGCGCCAGCAGCGGGTAGACGTCGACGTTGTCGAAGCGGGGCAGCAGTACGCTCTGGCGGAACGCGGGGCCGCGGGCGACGAACACCGCCTGCATCGAGGGCAGCGCCGGGTCGTACCCGTGCGAGCCGCGGTTGCCGGGCGGGCGCCGGGCGATGCTCTTGCGGGTCAGCGCGTCCCAGCCTTCGTGCATCTGGCAGACGATCGGCGGAATACGCGGGTGGGTGCCGTAGTGCCAGCGTGGCGGCAGCTGTTCCTTCTTCCAGCAGTCGTAGTGCGGGTGCGCGCCGAGCAGGGTCTTTTCCGCCTCGCGTTCGCGCCCCGGCTGCGGCGCGAAGCCGATCGACTGGCCGACCGATACCTCGCGCGCGATCTCCGGCGCGACCATGTCCTCGGTGGCGATCACCTGTCCGTCCGCGACATTGGCCATGCCATGGTCGGACACGACGATCACGTTGGTCTGGTCGAGCAGGCCGTCGCGGCGCATGCCGTCCAGCAGCTGGCCGATGGCGGCGTCCACCTGCTGCAGCGCGGCGGCGTACTCGGGTGAGTCCGGGCCGTAGGTGTGCCCGGCCTTGTCGACCTGCTCCATGTAGGCCGCGACCAGGCGCGGCTTGTGGCCGTCGGGCGCGCCCTGCAGCCACGACAGCACCAACTGCATGCGTTCGGGCAGCGGCACGCTTTCGTCGTAGGCGTGCCATTGGCTGGCGTGCACGCCCTGGATGGCGGCCTCGCTGCCGGGCCATGACCAGGTCGCGCTCTTGTAGCCAGCCTTCTCGACGCCGACCCAGATCGGCTCGCCACCCCACCAGGCCGGGTTGGTCACCGCCTCGCGGTTGTCCAGGCGGAAATCGCCCAGGTCCTCGGCGCGCATGCTGTTGTGGATGATGCCGTGGTGGTCCGGGCGCAGGCCGGTGACCAGGGTGTAGTGGTTGGGGAAGGTCAGCGACGGGTAGGACGGGGACATGCCGACCGCGCGCACGCCTTCGCGCGCCAGGCGGGCCAGGTTGGGGCTGTGGCCGCGCTCGACCATGTCCGCGCGCAGGCCGTCGATGGACAGCAGCAGGACGGTGGGCGGCGCCGTGGCGGCAACGGGAGTAGCGGGGGTGGGGCCGGTCGAGGCGCAGGCGGCGAGCAGGCAGGTGCCGAGCAGCGCGAGGGAAGTGCGGAATTGAATCATGCGCCAATGATAGTCCCGCCATGATGACAGCAGGCAGACGCCGGGTGCTTCGTCGTCGCGGTCTAGTCGAACAGGGCCGGCGCGGCGACCGTGTCGGGCAGCGCGCCTTCAAGCCGCAGCAGCGCGGCCTTGGTCGGCAGGCCGCCGCCGAAGCCGGTCAGCGAACCGTCGTTGCCGATCACCCGGTGGCAGGGCAGCACGATCGGCAGCGGGTTGCGGCCATTGGCCGCGCCCACCGCGCGGGTCGCACTGGGGCGGCCGATGCGCTGTGCCAGCTGGCGATAGCTCCAGGTGCCGCCGAACGGGATGTCGGCCAGCGCGTGCCAGACCTGCAGCTGGAACTCGGTGCCGACCGGGGCCAGCGCCAGGTCGAAGATGCGGCGGCGGCCATGCAGGTAGTCCAGCAATTGCCGGCGGGGTTCGGCGACGGCGTCCGGCGCGTGCTGCCACTGGTCGCGGCCCTTGGCATCGTGGCGGTTGCGCGCGAACAGGATGTGGCGCAGGCCGGCCGCGTCGGCGGCGACGGTCAGGGGACCGATGGGGGTGTCGAAGCGATCGTAGAAGAGGGTCATTGCGTCGGTTCCTTGTCGGGTTCGGCGGCCAGGTGCCACAGGTGGAGGACGGCATAGGCGCGCCAGGGGCGCCAGGCCTGCGAACGGGCCTCGGTGGCGCGCTCGCTCAGGCGCTGGCCTTCGCCGAGCACCTGCTGCAGCACCAGGTCGCCGGCAGGGAAGGCGTCGGGCGTGCCCAGCGCGCGCAGGGCCATGTAGTGGGCCGTCCACGGGCCGATGCCGGGCAGCGCGGTGGCCTGCTGGACGAACTGCTCCAGGGTCTGGGCGCGGCTGAACTGCAGCCGGCCTTCGCTGCAGGCCCGCGCCACCGCCCGCAGCGTGGCCGCCCGGGTGCGCGGCAGGCCGATGCTTTCCAGCGGCGCCTCGGCCAGTACTTCCGGGGTGGGGAATTGACGGTCCAGGCCGTCGGGCAGGTCCGCCAGCGCCTGTCCGAAGCGTTCGACCAGCCGCCGCGCCAACGTGGTGGCCGCGGCGACGCTGACCTGCTGCCCCAGCACGGCGCGCGCGGCCACTTCGAAGCCGTCCCAGCCGCCGGGGATGCGCAGGCCGGGGCGCCGCGCGATGCCCCGCGCCAGCAGCGGCTCGCGCGCCAGGCAGGCATGCACGGTGGCCAGGTCGGCATCCAGGTCGAACACCCGCCGCACCCTGGCCACGATCGCCGGGATCGCGCGCGCGTCGGTGGTGCCGAGCTGCAGGCGCAGCTCCGGCCGCTTCGGGTCGGCACTGACCCGGATCAGGCTGGCGCGGCCATTGGCGACGATCACCCGCCGGTAGCTGTCGGCGTCGATGCGTTCGATGCCGGGGATCGCGCGCCTGCGCAGGAACTCGAGCATCGTGGGGAAATCCAGCGGCGGACGGTACGCCAGCCGCAGCACCGGCTCGCCGCCGGCCACCGCGCCATGGCGCCTGCGCAGGGCGCTGGGCGGCATGCCGCAGCCGGCGAGGAAGGCGTCGTTGAAGCGGCGCAGGCTGTTGAAGCCAGCGGCCAGCGCCACCTCGGTCACCGGCAGGTGGGTTTCGGTGAGCAGCTGCTTGGCCAGCAGCAGGCGCCGGGTCGCGTGCAACTGCGCGGGGGTGGCGCCGAGCCGGGCGACGAACAGCCGCTGCAGCTGGCGCGTGCTCAGCTCCATGGCCTGCGCCAGCGCGGCGACCGGCTGGTCCTGCAGGATGCCTTCGTCCAGCAGCGCCAGCGCCCGGTGCAGGGTGTGGTCCTGCATGAAATTGGCGTCGTCCGGCGACAGTTCCGGGCGGCAGCGCAGGCAGGGGCGATAGCCGGCCGCCGCGGCCGCCGCGGCGGTGGGGTAATAGCTGACGTTGTCGCGGCGCGGCGGCGGTGCCGGGCACACCGGCCGGCAGTAGATGCCGGTACTGCGCACGGCGGTGAAGAACAGCCCGTCGAAGCGCGCGTCGCGGGCCAGGCGGGCCTGTTCGCATTGGTCGTGGCTGGGCAGCGCGTGAGTGCTCATGGGGCCAGTCTAGGCCCGAAGCAGGATCCGGACTGGCCATTTCCGGACATCAATGCGCGGCCGGGCCGCGCGGTTCAGGGCGCATTGCGGCACCGCTGCCGATGCGGACTAGACTGTTAGCCCCTGGCGCGCGGCGCCTTGCTCCGGATCCGATCGTTGTCCATGTTGCGCAGATTCTGGTGGTTGCCGTTGCTGGGTGCTGGGTTGCTCGCCTGCACCGGGGGCGACAAGGACAGGCCGGTGGCGGCCGCCGATCCGGCCGCGGCGCTGGCCGCCGATGGCGACCACATGGTGTCGATCAACGCGGCCGACGCACCGCCGCCGCCGCCGCCGGTGAAGCCGGCGCGGGACAAGGCCTGGCCGGAGGTGGTGCTGGAGAACGGCAAGGCCTGGGTCAGCTGCGATACCGACTACACCGGCGAAGCCGGCGATGGCGCCGCGCTGGAGGCGCTGGACCGCAAGACCCTGGACGCGGCGCTGGAGCCGTGCCGCGAACGCGGGCTGCTGCGGGTGCGCTACGCCGGCAAGATCAACCCGTCGTTCGCCGCGATGGTGTCGCGGCTGGCGGTGGTGGCCGACGCCAAGAAGATCGGCAAGCGGGTGCTCGACCTGGACTCCAGCGGCGGCCAGGTGGAAGCGGCGATCGTGGCCGGCGACAGCATCGGCGAATCCGGCTGGACCATCTGGGTGCGCGAGGGCTCCATCTGCCACAGCGCCTGCGTGTTCGTGCTCGCCGCCGGCGACAACCGCCTGATCTCCGGCAAGGTCGGCATCCACCGGATGATGCGCATCAGTTCCACCGCCACCTCGCGCGCCGAACTGAACAAGGAACTGCACGAGGTCTACGACAACGTGAAGGACTACCTGCAGCGCAACGGCGTGGCGGTGGGCGTGGCCGACCTGATGATGACCGTGCCCAACCGCAGCCTGCGCCTGCTCACCAGCGAAGAACTCAAGCAGTACGGCCTGGATGGCACCAACGCGGTGCAGGACGACCTGGAGCGGATCAAGCAGATGCGCAAGTGCGGCGACGACTTCGTGCGCCGCAAGGATGCGTTCCTGATCGCCTTCGACCGCCAGTGCAAGCTCGAGGGCGCCGAGCTGGACGCGGTGACCAGCTGCGGGCAGGCGCTGAAGGAGCATTTCGGCTTTCCCGACGAGGCCTGCCCGGACGAGAGCCCGTTGTCGGAGATCGACACCGCGCTGCTGGAGATGCCGGCCGACGCCGCGCCGCGGCCGCCGCTGACGCCGGCCACGGCAGGCGTGGAGCCGCGCCGCGGCGACCTGTGAACACCCGCGCCGGGGCGACCCGGGCCTGACATGATCCGGATCAAGGCCGCCGCCGGTCGCCGGCCCTAGGCTGTGCCGGACACGGAATGCGGAGGCGGAAGATGCGGGCTGTCGATGTACTGGTGGTGGGCGCGGGCCCGGCAGGGCTGTGCCTGGCGCGCGGGCTGGCCGATACCGGGCTGGCGGTGACCCTGGTGGAACTGCAGCCGGCCGCGGCGCTGGCCGAGCCGGCCTTCGATGGCCGCGAGATCGCGCTGACCCACGCCTCGCGGCAGATCATGCGCACCCTGGGGCTGTGGGAGCGGATCGATCCGGCGCAGGTCTCGCCGCTGTGCAGCGCCAGGGTCATGAACGGCGCATCGCCATTCGCGCTCGGCTTCGCCGCCGGCAACGAGGACGCCGATCCGCTGGGCTGGCTGGTTCCCAACCACCTGATCCGCCGCGCCGCCTGGGAGGCGGTGCAGGGCCAGGCCGGGCTGGAACTGGTGGACGGCGCCAGGGTGACCGCGATCGAGACCGGCGAGGCCACCAACACGGTGGTGCTGGACGATGGCCGCCGCCTGTCGGCGCGGCTGGTGGTCGCCGCCGACAGCCGCTTCTCGGCGACCCGGCGGATGATGGGCATCGGCGCGCAGATGCGCGATTTCGGCAAGTCGATGCTGGTATGCCGGCTTGCCCACGAGCTGCCGCACCAGCACACCGCGTGGGAATGGTTCGGCTACGGCCGCACCCTGGCCATGCTGCCGCTGCCCGGCGACCAGTGCTCGGCGGTGATCACCCTGCCGCCGCAGGGCATCCAGGAACTGATGGCGATGGACGAGGCCGCCTTCGGCGAGGCCGTCACCGGCTTCTTCGAGCAGCGCCTGGGACGGATGCGCCCGGTCGGCACGCGCCATGCCTATCCGCTGGTGGGCGTGTACGCGCACCGCTTCGCTGGGCACCGCTATGCGCTGGCCGGCGATGCCGCGGTGGGCATGCACCCGGTGACCGCGCACGGGTTCAATTTCGGGCTGCAGAGTCAGCAGCGGCTGGTCAGGGAAGTCGCGGCCGCGGCCGCGCGCGGCGCCGACATCGGCGCGGCGGCGGTGCTGGCGCGCTACGAGCGGGGGCACCGGTTGGCGACGCGGCCACTGTACGAGGCGACCAATGCCATTGCCGCGCTGTACAACGACAGCCGCCTGCCGGCACGGCTGCTGCGCGGCGCCGCGCTGCGGGCAGCGCACGGGGTGGCGCCCTTCAGGAAGATGATCGCCGCGCACCTGACCCAGCGCGCCACGGGCTGAGCGCCCGCAGCCGGCGTCAGCGCACCCGGATCCGCACGTCGCCCAGCTCCACCTGCTGGCCCGCGCGGATCTTGCAGGCCTTGCGCAGTTCGACCGCGCCGTCGACCCGGACCTGGCCCTCGCCGATGATCATCTTGGCTTCGCCGCCGCTGGCCACCAGGTCGGTCAGCTTGAGCAACTGCTTGAGTTCCACGTACTCGCGGTCCAGTTCGAAATCGATGGTCTGCATGGGGAGGCCGGCGGGGAAAGGGGGCGATTATCGCCTGCCGCGGCCGTGAACCGCTGTAACCGCGGTGGCCACCCGGCGGGCCAGCGTCCGGCGGCGGGCGCCGGCGTCACGGTGCCGCCGGTGGCCGCCTCACCCGCGCGGCGCGCCGGGGCCGGGATTCGCCCGTGCCTGGCGGGAACCGGCCGCGACAGGCACCTGCCGGTGGCTGCTGGGGAGGACAGCTGAACGGATGCCATCGGCAGCTTTCGACAGGGGGCCGCGCAAGGCGCACAATACGCCCCATTTTCCTGCCCGCTGCGTTCGCCGCGGTGCCCCCGGAGTCCCCATGTCCCAAGAATCCCCCGCGCCGCTGCTGTTCGCAGACCTCGGCCTGTCCGACGCTGTGATGAAGGCGGTGGCCGCCGTCGGCTACGAAACCCCGTCGCCGATCCAGGCCGCCACCATTCCGGCGATGCTGCAAGGCCGCGACGTGCTCGGCCAGGCGCAGACCGGTACCGGCAAGACCGGTGCCTTCGCGCTGCCGGTGCTGTCCAACATCGATCTTTCCGCCACCAAGCCGCAGGTACTGGTGCTGGCCCCGACCCGCGAGCTGGCCATCCAGGTCGCCGAGGCGTTCCAGACCTATTCGGCGTCGATGCCCGGCTTCCGGGTGCTGCCGGTGTACGGCGGCCAGCCCTATGGCCAGCAGCTGTCGGCGCTGCGCCGCGGCGTGCACGTCGTGGTCGGTACCCCCGGCCGCGTCATCGACCACCTGGACCGCGGCACCCTGGACCTGTCCGAGCTGAAGACCCTGGTGCTGGACGAAGCCGACGAAATGCTGCGCATGGGCTTCATCGACGACGTCGAGGCGGTGCTCAAGAAGCTGCCGGAGAGCCGCCAGGTCGCGCTGTTCTCGGCGACCATGCCGTCGCAGATCCGGCGCATCGCGCAGACCTACCTGCGCGAGCCGGTGGAGGTGACCATCGCCTCCAAGACCACCACCTCGGCCAACATCCGCCAGCGCTACTGGTGGGTGAGCGGCATGCACAAGCTCGATGCGCTGACCCGCATCCTGGAAGTGGAGCCGTTCGACGCGATGATCATCTTCGCGCGCACCAAGGCCGGCACCGAGGAGCTTGCCGAGAAGCTGCAGGCGCGCGGCCTGGCCGCCGCCGCCATCAACGGCGACATGCAGCAGGCCCAGCGCGAGCGCACCATCGGCCAGCTGAAGGAAGGCAAGCTCGACGTCTTGGTCGCCACCGACGTGGCCGCGCGCGGCCTGGACGTGGAGCGCATCAGCCACGTGCTGAACTACGACATCCCGTACGACACCGAGAGCTACGTGCACCGCATCGGCCGTACCGGCCGCGCCGGGCGCAGCGGCGAGGCGATCCTGTTCGTCACCCCGCGCGAGAAGGGCATGCTGCGTCAGATCGAGCGCGCCACCCGGCAGCCGATCGAGGAAATGCAGCTGCCAAGCGTGGACGCGGTCAACGACCACCGCGTGGCCAAGTTCATGGAGCGCATCAGCCAGACCCTGGCCGATGGCGACACCGATTTCTACCGCGACCTGGTGCAGCGTTACGAGAACGAGCACAACGTGCCGGCGGTGGAGATCGCCGCGGCGCTGGCGCGCCTGTTGCAGGGCGACGCCCCGTTCCTGCTGGCGCCGCCGGTGCGCGAGCGCCGCGAGCCGCCGGCCGGCCGCGGCGAGCGCCCGGCGCGCGATGGCGGTTTCCCGCGCCAGCGCGAGGACCGCGGTGAGCGTCCGGCACGGTTCGAACCGCGCTTCGAGCGTGCCCCGCAGGCCGATGACGGCGAGCGCGCGGCACGTGCCGAAGGCGCCTTCGAGCCGCGCCAGCGGCGCGAAATGCCGCCGCGCGGCGCGCCGGAATTCGGCATGGAGACGTACCGCATCGAGGTCGGCCACATGCACGGCGTGAAGCCGGCCAACATCGTCGGCGCCATCGCCAACGAGGCCGGGCTGGAGAGCCGCTACATCGGCCGCATCGATATCCACGACGACCACTCGGTACTCGACCTGCCGGCGGAAATGCCCGCGGACACCCTGCAGCACCTGCAGAAGGTGTGGGTGTCCGGCCAGCAGCTGCGCATGCGCAGGGTGGAGCCGGGCGAGGCGCAGGGCGCCGCGCCGGGGTTCAAGCCGCGCTTCGGCAAGGGCCCCCGGCCTGCCGGGCGTCCCGGTGGCCCGCGCGCCCCGGGCGGTCGCCCGGGCGGCTTCAAACCGCGCGGTCCGCGCGGAGCCTGAGCCACGGCGCACGCGGCCGGCCGCCATGGCGGCGGCTGCGTGCGCGCCACTGCCGGCGGCGACTCCGGCAGCAGGAGCGGCGTGACGGCGGCGCAATGGCCGCATGCGATAATCGCCGACGCATGGGGTGTGCGCAGGGGAAGGGATGGTGATCGCGGGGTGTGGGGCGAGGGCGCGGGCGCGGGTGATGGTGGGACAGAGGCTGCTGTCGCTGCTGCTGTTGCTGCTGCCGCTGGCCAGCTTCGCGCAGCGCCCCCAGCTCGACCATGATTACCTGCTGATCGGCGAACCGACCGCCGAACAAACACCGATCCGCGCCTGCCCGCCCGGCGTGCTGGAGCGGCTGGGCGACGGCATCCTGATTCCCGCGCCGGTCGGCGGCTGGTCCGGCGCGCCCCAGGCCGTGGACGTGTTCAACGTATTCGCCGGCGAGGTGATGATCTCCCACGGCGACCGGCAGATATGCGGCAACATGCAGGACGCGCGCACCCGCGACTCGCGTTTCCGCGCCGGCATCGGCATGGTCATGGTGCCCAAGCCCGGTGACATGGAGCCGATCCGGGTGGCCTGGGAAAAGCCGCTCAAGGCGCGCTTCATTCCCACGCTGCAGCTCGGCGCGCCCAGCCCGGTGCAGCAGATCGACACCATGCGCCTGCTGGTGCGCACCGCCTGCATCGCCATCGCCATTGCCCTGGCGCTGTCGGCGCTGATGGGTTTCTTCACCACCCGCGACCGCGATTTCCTGGTGTACACGCTGGCCACCGTCCTGCTGGTGGTGTGGCAGTCGGTGCTCAGCGGGTTGAGTGGCTACCCCGAACCCTGGCTGCCGGTGGGCAGCCTGGCCTCGTGGTGGATGGTGTCGGCTTCGGCGCTGGGCATCGGGGTGATGGGCTGGGTGCTGTGGCGGCTGTGCGGCGGACTGCAGACCTGGCCGCGCTCGCGCCCGTGGGTGCGGCGCCTGGCGCTGTTGCTGATGCTGCTGGCGCTGGTCACGCCGCTGTTGCCGTGGGCGGGGCTGGCATGGGTGGCCGCCACCCTGGACCACGCTTTCACCCTGGTCTGCGTGCTGGCGCTGGTGGCCGGTATCGCGTCGCTGCGCCGCGGCGACTACCAGGCGGTGGACGGCATCGCCGCGGTGGCGCCGTTGCTGCTGATGGCCCTGGCCGACATGGCCGGCAGCCGCGAACTCGTGCGGTTCCGGGTCGAGGCGGTGCAGTTGTCGGTGACCTGGTTCGTGATGATGTATGCCTACGGTCTCAACCGCCGGCTTGGCAACCTGCGCCAGCAGCGCGACGAGATGCGCCAGCTGGCCGACACCGATGCGCTGACCGGGCTGCCCAACCGCCGCGCCGGCCTGCGCCAGCTCGAGCGCCACATGCTGCGCGCGCGCAAGGACGGCCTGCCGCTGTCGATCGGTTTTCTCGACATCGACCTGTTCAAGCAGATCAACGACCGCTTCGGCCACGAGGTCGGCGATGCGGTGCTGGTGTCGGTGGCCAATGCGCTGCTCGCCGCGGTGCGTGACCGCGACGACGTCATCCGCATGGGCGGCGAGGAGTTCCTGGTGCTGTTGCCGGGTACCCGCGCCGAGGTGGCGCTGCCGCGGCTGGAGCAGTTGCGCGAGAAGATCGCGCGGCAGGCGGCCGACCTGCGCCACGACGGCCTCGTGGTCACGGTCAGCATCGGCCTGGCGGAAATGCTCGCGCAGGGCGACGACCTGACCGCGCTGCTGCGGCGTGCCGACAATGCCATGTACCAGGCCAAGCGCGGCGGCCGCGACCGCGTGGTCGCTGCCGGCGACGATGCCGCCGCGCTGTCCGCCGCCCCGGGCGATGGCGGATAATGGGTCGATGACGACCCGACTCAACAAGCACATCGCCGAATCCGGCTTCTGTTCCCGCCGCGAGGCCGACCGCCTGATCGGCGCCCGCCGCGTGACCGTCAACGGCACGGTGGCCGGCACCGGCGCGGTGGTTGGCGAGGGCGACGAGGTACGCGTCGATGGGCAGCCGCTGCGCGCGCGCGCGGTGCAGAAGAGCACCGGCCGCAGGCACGTGTACATCGCGCTGAACAAGCCGGTGGGCATCACCTGCACCACCGAGAGCGCGGTCAAGGGCAACATCGTCGATTTCGTCGGCCACGAGCAGCGCATCTTCCCGATCGGGCGCCTGGACAAGGATTCGGAAGGCCTGATCCTGATGACCAGCAACGGCGACATCGTCAACCAGATCCTGCGCGCCGAGAACGGCCACCAGAAGGAGTACCTGGTGGCGGTGAACAAGCCGGTCACCGAGGAGTTCCTGCGCGGCATGGCGCGCGGCGTGCGCATCCACGACCAGATGACGCTGCCGTGCCGCGCCACCCGCATCGCCAAGTTCGGTTTCCGCATCGTGCTGCAGCAGGGCCTCAACCGCCAGATCCGGCTGATGGCCGCCGCCTTCGGCTACCGCGTCACCCAGCTGCGCCGGGTGCGCATCGACAACATCAAGATCGGCGCGCTCAAGCCCGGCCAGTGGCGCAACCTCACCGAGCAGGAACTGCGCGGGCTGCTGCCGCAGCAGCGGGAGTGGTGAAATGTGACCGGTTCGCCGCGCTGACTACGGCGGGGTGAGGCTAGACTCGCCCTGTTTCCGTCACGCCCAAGGACACAGGCCCGGCCCGGATGATCAAGCCGCCCCTTCCCGCCAACGAGGCCGAGCGTCTGGCCGCGTTGCAGCGTTATCGCATCCTGGATACCCCGCGCGAACAGGCGTTCGATGACCTGGTGACCATCGCCCGCGCGATCTGTGGCACATCGATGGGCGCGGTGTCGCTGATCGACGGCGAGCGCCAGTGGTTCAAGTCGCTGCAGGGAATGGACGGCGAGCAGACCCCGCGTGAGGAGGCGTTCTGCGCCCATGCCATCCTGCGGCCGGCCGACCTGACCGTGGTCGAGGACGCGCTGCAGGACGCGCGTTTCCGTGGCAATCCCTCGGTCACCGACGACCCGTTCATCCGCTTTTACGCCGGCGCGCCGTTGTTGAGCAGCGATGGCTACGCGCTGGGCACGCTGTGCGTGTTCGATACGAGCCCCGGGCAGCTCGCCGACACCCAGAAGCAGGCACTGCAGGCATTGTCGCGGCAGGTGTCGCGGCTGCTGGAAATGCGCCGCCTGCGCCGCCTCATCGACCACCACCAGAGCGAGCACGACTGGTACGAGGCGCGCCTGACCGAGTACTACGTGCAACTGGAGCAGCAGAACCTGGAACTGTCCGAGCAGACCCGCACCGATCCGCTGACCGCTCTGCCCAACCGCCGCGCGTTGTCCGCGGCACTGGCGGAGGCGATCGCGCGGGATGCCGGCGTGCCGCCGGCCGTGGCCATCGTCGATATCGACCACTTCAAGCAGATCAACGACATCCACGGCCACACCGAGGGCGACCGGGTGCTGGTCGAGTTGGCCGCGGTGCTGCGGGCGCAGTTCGCCGGCCGCGGCATGGCCGCGCGCTACGGGGGGGAGGAGTTCGTGATCCTGATGCCGGACACCCCGCTGGCCCAGGCCGAACTGCAGTGCCAGTACCTGCGCCAGGCGGTGGCGCACCTGCCACTGGGCTTGCCGGTCACCATCAGCATCGGGCTGGCGGCCCAGCGCGCCGGCGAATCGGCCCAGGAAACGCTGCGCCGTGCCGATGCGGCGCTCTACCAGGCCAAGGCGCAGGGCCGCGACCGGGTGGTGGTCGCGGGATGAGGGCGGCTGTCACGGCTGCGCGCCGGCCGCGGGGGCGGGCCGCGCGCGGTTGAGCAGCGGGTGCAGGAACACCGCGCCGATGATGATGGCCACGCCCAGGTAGAACAGCGGCGTGAGTTCGCGCTGTTCGCCCAGGAACAGCATCGCCAGCACGATCGCGTACACCGGCTCCAGGTTGGTCACCAGCTGCACGGTGTAGGCGCTGAGGTGGCGCAGGGCCACCAGCGCCAGCGCGAACGGCAGCAGTGTGCACAGGCCCGCCAGCACCAGCAGCAGGACGCCGTCGTGCAGGCCGGGGATCACCCACAGGTCACTGGCCAGGGCGGGCAGCAGCAGTGGCAGGGCCGGTGCCAGCAGGGTCAGGGTGAGGGTGCCGGCGCCCAGCTCCAGCGCGGTGACGGTCAATGGGTCGGCATGGCTGACCAGGCGCTTGTTGAACGAGCCGAACACCGCCACCAGCAGCGCCGACAAGGCGCCCACCGCCACCCCGAGGCGCATGCCATGGGGCACGCCACCCACCACCAGCGCCACGCCCGGCAGTACCGCCAGGCCGAAGGCCAGCTCGCGCGGCTGGAACGGCCGCCGGGCGATCCATGGTTCGACGATGGCGGTGAACACCGGCGCCAGCGCGATGCAGGTGGCCGCCACCGAGGCGTTGGCCAGCTTCACCGCGCCATAGAAGGTGAGCCAGTGCAACGCCACCAATGCGCCGACGCCGCAGTAGCCCAGCGCCAGCCGCGGGGTCAGCGCCGACAGGCCGCGCCACACCCGCGGCAGCAGCGCCAGCATCGCCACCACCAGCAGCATGCGCCACCACACCAGGGGCAGCGCGGGCAGGGTGATGAGCTTGCCGAGGATGGCGGTCACGCCCCACAGCAGTACGCAGAAGTGGATCTGCAGCAGGGCCTTGCGTGTATCGGGACTGGACATCCGCGGATTGTCGCCGATGTGGGTTGCCGGCGCTGCAGCGGATGCTTCAGTTTTCGCCCAGCAGGTGCAGCAGTTGGCGTGCCGCGGCGGGATTGCGGTGCTTGGCCGCGCCGATGAAGTAGACGAACACCTCGCGTGGCGCGGAAGCGGCACCGACCGGGCTGGCGTGCGGCAGCTCGTGCGGGTCGCGGCCCTGCCGCCAGTCGCCGATGCGCCCGGCCCAGCGCGCCAGTTCCGCCGGCGGGTAACCGCTGGCGCATTCGTCGCGGCTGCGCATCAGCCGCGCGTAGACGAAGTCGGCGCACAGGTCGGCGGCGTTGGGGTGGTCCGGCGAATCGGTGAACACCAGTGCCATCCCGCGCTGCCGCGCCAGCGCCACCAGCGCGGCATCGAGCACCGCCGGATCGCGGATCTCCAGCGCATGCCGCTGTGGCCGGCCCGCCACCTGCGGTGGCAGCCGCTCGAGGAAGGCGGCAAGGTCGTCGCGGTCCAGCGTGCGCCCGGCCTCGAACTGCCAGACCAGCGGCCCCAGCCGGTCGCCCAGCGTGGCGATGCCAGCGATGAAGTCCTCCACCTGCGCGCCGGTGCCGGCCAGCCGCCGCGCGCCGGTGATGCGCTTGGGCGCCTTGGCCGAGAACACGAAGCCTTCGGGGGTGGCGTCGCGCCAGCCGGCGTAGATGGCCGGCTTCTGCGTGCCGTAATAGGTGCTGTTGATCTCGATGGCGGTCAGCTGGCGGCTGGCGTACTCCAGCTCGCGCCGCTGCACCAGCCCGGGCGGGTAGAACATGCCGCCGCGCCAGGGCGCGTAGGTCCAGCCGCCAATGCCGACGTGCACGCCCGGCACGGCGGCGGCCGCCCCGGGCGCGCGGGCGAACAGGTCGTCGGTGGCGGCGGGGCGGGGCGTCATCGCCGCGATTCTACCGGCACGCCGCGCCTGCATTGCGGCGCCGCGCGGCCAGGCGGTCGCCGGCCTAGGTTGCCTGCGCCTTCCACGGGTCGTAGCTGCCGAACCACCACAGGTGGCCTTCCGGGTCGCGGCACGCATAGCCGCGGCCGCCATAGTCCTGGTCGGCGATGTCGATGACGATCTCCGCGCCGGCCGCGGTCGCGCGCGCGTAGTGGGCGTCGGCGTCGCTGACCACCACGCAGGTGCTCTGGGTCTGCATGCCGCCCACCTCGTCGGGCTGGACCATGTGGCTGCCCCAGGCGCCGGGCTGTACCGAACCCAGCATCACCATGCCGTTGCCGAACACCAGCTGCGCATGATGGACGGTGGCTCCGTCCTGGTAGACGGCGTGGCGCTGGAAGGCGAAGGCGCGGCACAGCCAGTCGATCGCCGCCGGTGCATCGCGGTAGCGCAGGCACGGGACGAGGGTGGTGGTGGTCGCGGCGGCGAGATCCATGGCGGGGCTCCGATGGCGTGGAAGGCGAGGGTGGCGGTGGCCGCGTTACCATCGCGAGAAGGCCGGCCTGCCGGCATCGATCCCGAGGGAGAAGGCATTGAACAAGTGGCTGGGGGGCGGGCTGGTGCTCGCGATGGGCATGGCGGCACAGGTGGCGGACGCACAGGAGGCGGCGATGCCGGCGGAACTGCAGCAGCTCGATGCCACGGTCGAGCGGGTGCGTCAGCAGTTCGACGTGCCGGGCGTGGCGGTGGCGGTGGTCAAGGACGGCAAGGTGGTGCTGGAGCGCGGCTGGGGCCTGCGCGAGATCGGCAAGCCCGAACCGGTACAGGCCGATACCCTGTTCGCCATCGCCTCCAACACCAAGGCCTTCACCGCCACCGCGCTGAACCTGCTGGCCGAGGAAGGCAAGCTGAAGATGAGCGACCGGGTGGTCGACCACCTGCCCGGTTTCCGCATGTCCGACCCGTACGTGACCGGCGAGATGCGCATCCGCGACCTGCTCTCGCACCGCAGCGGTTTGAGCCTGGGGGCCGGCGACCTGCTGTTCTGGCCGACCACCACCTACAGCAACGCCGAAGTGGTGGCGCGGCTGGCGCACGTGCCGCTGAAGAATGGCTTCCGCGACCGCTACGCCTACGACAACATCCTCTACGCGGTGGCGCAGCAGGTGATCGAGACGGTATCCGGCCAGTCCTTCGCCGATTTCCTGCAGCAGCGCATCTTCGACAAGGTCGGCATGGCCGGTACCCGCTACAACGCCGACCACCTCAAGCCCGGCGACAAGGCCGCCGTCGGCCACGCCAAGTTCGACTTCAGGGACCTGCGCCCGGTGGCACCGCTGACCTGGTCCAACAACGCCGGCGCCGGCGGCCTCTATTCCAGCGTGCATGACCTGGCGCTGTGGATGAACGTGCAGCTGGCCGGCGGCAGGCTGGCCGATGGCACGCCGCTGTTCTCGGAAAAGACCCAGCAGCAGATGTGGCAGATGCAGATCCCGCAGGTGGTGCCCGCGCCATCGGTGCCGGAACTGGCGCCGGCCAGGCCCAACTTCGCCGGCTACGGCGAAGGCTGGAGCCTGAGTGACTACCGCGGGCAGAAGCTGGTCTGGCATACCGGCGGCTGGCCGGGGCAGGTGTCGCGGCTGACCCTGGTGCCCGAGCAGAAGCTGGGCGTGGTGGTGCTCACCAACCAGGAATCCGGCGCGGCATTCAATGCCATCACCATGAGCGTGCTCGACGCGATGCTGGGTGCGCCCGCGCACGACTGGGTGGCCGCCTACGCCGCGGGCGTGGCCAAGGCCCAGGACAATGCCGACGCAGGCTGGCAGAAGCACCTCGCCGCGCGCGATGCGAAGAGCCGGCCATCGCTGCCGCTGCCGCGCTATGCCGGCACCTATCGCGATGCGTGGTACGGGGACGTGCACGTGGAGCAGAAGGGCGGTGCCCTGCGCCTGCGCTTCGGCGCCACCGCCGACCTGGTCGGCACCCTGGAGCACTGGCAGCACGACACCTTCATCGTGCGCTGGGACAACCGCTCGCTCAATGCCGACGCCTTCGTCAACTTCAGTCTCGACCCGGACGGCAAGGTACGCGACGTGCGCATGCAGGCGGTCTCCTCGCTCACCGACTTCAGTTTCGACTTCCAGGACCTGCTGCTGGTGCCGACGCCGCCGTGATGGTCGGTGCCGGGGCGGGGCCTGCACCGTGGCATGCCGATGCGCGGCAGGGCGTGCGGGTCTGCCGCTCCCGCGTCCGCTCGTGCGTACCGACGCCGGGAGGGAGCCGTGTTCGTGTGGCCTGCCGGTGATGCAGGCCATGCGCCGTGGCCGGCGCCGGGACGGTCGTGGACCGGCCCGGCGTCAGCCTGATGGCAGGCCGGGTTGCCCGGCTTCCGTCGGCGGTCGGGTTCTTTCTGCGCGCGCCTAACCGCCTCGGGTGCTGCGGTAGACCGCCACGACCTGCGACGTGGTGGGATTGGACATGCCCATGCCATTGATGAAGACCGCGGGCGCGCCCTGCTGGAACACCTCGACGGTGCGGTCCACGGCAGCGCGCTGTTCCGGGCTGGGGTTTTCGATGTTGAAGGAAAAGGAACTGCCGCGCTTCACCGGGATGCCGATGTCGGTCAGCTCGCGGATGAGGGCTTCGGCCCGCTGCGCCTGCTCGGATGGGCAGTTGGGCGGCGCCAGTACCAGCACCGTGTCACGCGGTGTGCCTGTCGGCATTTCCACCGCGACGAAGCCGTCGGTGCCTGCCGTTGCCGTTGCCGTTGCCGGCGCGACGCCGCCAGGCGCGCGCTGGCTCCACCAGTTGTAGCCGCCCGCCAGCCCGGCCGCGATGAGAAGCAGTGTCCACCAGCGCATTGCCGTCTCCTTTCCATGAGTGTCGATTCAACTGCCGTGTCCGCGGGCGCCGGTGCGGCGTCGCGCATCGGCGCCGATTATCGATTCATTGCGGTCCCGGCTTCCAGCCGGCAGGGTGGAAGGCGCCATGCCATCGCCATCGGGATGCGTACTGGCTGCGAAAGTGCCGTCCGCCAGCCATGCACTGCCGCAGGGCAGCGGTTCCCCGCGGTGCTGCATGCGGAACCGGTGGACGGGCCGGTTGCCCCTGCGTCCCGGCCCATTGGCGCCTGGTTGCCGCCCGCGCGGGCCAGGCATCGTCAAGGCCTGGCGGGGCACCGGCGCCCGCCCAGCCCCCTGCGCCGCGGGGATACGCGACAATGACAGGCTCCGTCCGTCCGCTGGCCCGTCTCCATGTTCCGTTGGTTCGAATCCCGCCTCGATCCGTTCCCGTCCGATCCGCCGGCGCAGCCGCCGCGCGGGCTCTATGCGTTCTGCCGGCACTACACGCGCGGCGCGGAAAAGTGGCTGGTGCTGATGGCGCTGACCACGGCCGGCATCGCCGTGGCCGAGCTGGCGCTGTATGCCTATGTCGGCGCGCTGGTGGACCGCCTCGGCGCCAGCACCCCGGCCACCTTCCTCGACGCCGAAGGCCGGCGCCTGCTGTGGATGGGGCTGCTGGTGGTGGTCGCGCTGCCGCTGCTGGTGCTGCTCAACTCGCTGGTGCAGCACCAGACCCTGCTCGGCAACTTCCCCATGCGCATCCGCTGGAGCGTGCATCGTTACCTGCTGCGGCAGTCGATGGGCTACTTCCAGGATGAATTCGCCGGGCGCATCGCCACCAAGCTGATGCAGACCTCGCTGGCGGTGCGCGAGACGGTGGTCAAGCTGTTCGACATCGGCAACTACGTGCTGGTGTTCTTCATCGGAACACTGGCGGTGGCCGGCGCCGCCGACTGGCGGATGATGCTGCCGTTCGTGGCCTGGCTGGTCGGCTATGCGCTGCTGATGTGGCATTTCGTGCCGCGCATGGAGCGTATTTCGCGCGAGCAGGCCGATGCGCGCTCGGAAATGACCGGGCGCATCGTGGACAGCTACACCAACATCGCCACGGTCAAGCTGTTCTCGCATTCGCGGCGCGAGCAGGCCTACGCGCGCGAGGCGATGAGCGGCTTCCTGGACAAGGTGCACCCGCAGATGCGGCTGGCCACGCGCGTCTACTCGCTGCTGTACGCGCTGAACATGCTGCTGCTGTTCTCCGCGGTGGCGCTGGGCCTGTGGCTGTGGCACGGCGGCGCGGTGAGCGCCGGTTCTGTGGCGGTGGCGGTTGCGCTGGTGCTGCGCATGCTGGGCATGTCGCAGTGGATCATGTGGGAACTGTCGGCGCTGTTCGAGAACATCGGCACCGTGCACGACGGCATCAATTCGATCTCGCTGCCGCCCACCGTGGACGACGCGCCCGGAGCCCCGGCGCTGAGCGCGGTCGGCGGCGACATCCGTTTCGAGGGCGTGTCGTTCCACTACGGCAAGCACCACGGGGTGATCGAGGGACTGGACCTGCACGTGCGCGCCGGCGAGAAGATCGGCCTGGTCGGGCGCTCCGGCGCGGGCAAGTCCACCCTGGTCAACCTGCTGCTGCGGTTCCACGACGTGGAGCGTGGCCGCATCCTCATCGATGGCGTGGACATCGCCACGGTGCAGCAGGACTCGCTGCGCGCGCAGGTGGGCGTGGTCACCCAGGACACCTCGCTGCTGCACCGCTCCATCCGCGAGAACCTGCTGTACGGCCGCCCCGACGCCAGCAAGGAACAGCTGCGCGCGGCCGTGGCCAAGGCGCGTGCCGCCGACTTCATCGCCGAGCTGCGCGACAGCGAGGGCCGCAGCGGCTACGACGCGCATGTCGGCGAGCGCGGGGTGAAGCTTTCCGGTGGCCAGCGCCAGCGCATCGCCATTGCCCGCGTGCTGCTCAAGGACGCACCGATCCTGGTGCTGGACGAGGCGACCTCGGCGCTGGATTCGGAGGTGGAAGCGGCGATCCAGGAAAGCCTGGACGAACTGATGGGCGGCAAGACGGTGATCGCCATCGCCCACCGCCTGTCGACCATCGCGCGCATGGACCGGCTGGTGGTGATGGACCACGGCCGCATCGTCGAGACCGGTACCCATGCCGGGCTGATCGCCGCCAACGGCCTGTACGCGCGGCTGTGGGCGCGCCAGACCGGCGGCTTCGTCGCCGCCGAGGCGTAAGCGCGTCGCTACGGCGTCGCGTCTGCCGGCGTGGGCCGCCGGCAGACGATGCCGCGCATCAGCCAGGGCACCGCGGGTGGGCACCACCGCCCGCGCGGGGCGGTGCGGTGTCGTCGCCGCGCGGGCGGCTCAGCACTTGCCGGCGGCCTTCAGCAGCGCATTGCACGCGCCGTCGGTCGCGGGCTTGCCGCTCATGCCGCCCTTGCCGAGCTCGGAGCAGATCGCATCGGATGCCGCGCGCCCGGTGACGGATATGCCGCCAGTGACGTAGCACGAGAACTGTTTTCCGCTGTCGGTCCTGACCAGATAACTCGCCTTGACCCCGTCGTTGCTGCGATCGGTGATGGTGAACGTGCCCTTGGCCAGCCCGAGCGACTGGGCGGTGTTGCGCTCGATGGCATCGTCGGTGACCGAGAACGAGGCGCAGGCCGATGTCAGCGCAACGAGGGTGGCCGCCGTAGCCAGCGCGATCGGTTTGTTCATCGTGGAGCTCCTTTTCCATGCGGTTTTTGAAAGGAGACGCAGGATGTCCAGCGCTGCCGGAGTGGTTCAACCCTACTGCGGTAGGGTTCCGCCCGGGGCGGGGCGGCTCCGCATAATTGGCCGCGCCTGGCGGTTGCCGACGGCCTCGCGCGTTCCCGTCATCGGCCGGATCCGGATGTGCGAATGATCGCCACGCGCTGGTTGTGGATGCCGCTGGTTGCCGCGTTGCTGCTGTGGCCGGCGCAGGCGTGGGCCTTTGCCGTGGTGCTGCAGTACGAGGGCACCGCGGATGATCGCATCGCCTATTTCGCGGATGTCCGGGTCATCGCCAATCGCACGCCGCCCGCCGACGTCGGCGGCGCGCACGAGATACGCGAGATCGACGTGACGGCCGTGTACGAGAGCGCGGACAAACCCGAATTCGTGCACATGAAGCTGCAGTTCCAGTGCCCCAACGCCGCGCCGCTGGACAAAGCCGGCGTGCGCGCGGGGGACCGCGTGCCGCCGGTGCGCGCCGGCGATGTGGTCACCTTCCGCATCGGGCCCGGCAGCTACCAGCTCAGGCGCGCGGACCTGGAAACCGAACCGGTCGCCGCCACCGGCTGGAACAGCTCCGCCGCCCCGGCGCTCTCGCGGGCCGGCGCCATTGCCTGCAACCACATCGCCTTCGACCACGCGCTGCATGCCGCCATCAAGGCCGGCGGCACGTTCGACGCCGGTGCGTTCGGCAAGCGCATGGCCGCGCTGGGCTTGCCGGCGGACCTGCCGTTGCTGGCGGAGACGCTGCCGTCCGAGTTCCTGGCGTTCGCCTGGGAGAATTTCTGGTGGGAGAAAGTCCTCTCCGGCAGGCGTCCCGACCCGAGCGGCAAGTGGGCCACGCCGCTGTCCGAGGCCGACCGCCAGGCCGCGATGGAGAAGCTGAAGCAGAAGCAGCGGGAACTGGAAACGGGCACCGCGTCGATCCAGGCCGGGCTGGGCCGGGACATCGCGCAGCTGCAGGCACAGATCCAGGCCGACACGCAGGCCGCGCGCGGCGGTGGCAGGGGCGCCGATGGGCGCACGCTGACGCCGCTGGAATCCAGCCTGCTGCCGCTCTGGAAGGGCCGGCCCGAGCAGGACGTCGTCGCGCTCATGGGCAACCCGCAGTTCCACCAGGCCGGGGACACCCGTTTCCTGCGCTACACCCAGACCTGGGAGCGGGAGGCGGTGACGGCCTACGGCAGCCAGGGCGTGGTGGGCGGCGATGCCGGCGGCTTTGCGATGTGCTTCCTGGAGTTCCGGACCCGGCCTGACGCACAGGGGCAGTGGCAGGTGGACGACATCCTGATCCGGTCCGATTACGAAGGCGCCGGCCTGGGACGCACCCGCAACATGTGCGAGGCGCTGGCGCGCCAGGCGGCCGGGCCTTGAGCGCGCCCGCCACGGTGCCGGGTGCGGCGGTACACGACAGTGGAAAAAGGAGGATGGCGATGATCAGGAACATGGTGCTGGCCGCGGGACTGCTGCTGGCGAGCGTGCCGTGCGCGGCCGCCTCCGGCGTGAACGCCGCTTCGTTCGACGTGCTGGGATCGATGATGGAAACCCGGCGGGCGCAGATCAATTCCGCGGACATCCTGGAATCGAACAAGGAGGAGGCGATCCGCTACCGGGAGAAAGTCATCGCCGGCTGGTGGGAGTTCATGCAGGCCAGGTCCGGCGCCCGCCCGGGCGAGTACTGTGCGGCCTCGTTCCTGCGCGGCAAGCGGGTCAAGCGCGAACGCGTCGATGGCATCAGCGATGGCGTGGTGGTGACCCTGTTCGGGCCGGGCGGCGGCTACCGCGGCGCGCTGCTGGGCTTTTCGCCCCTGACCCAGGAGCACGCCTTTCCGCGGCTCGGCAACGGCACGCCGGTGCGCGTGACCCTCAGGCAGGGTAATCTGCAGCCGGCCACCTTGAACGCCATCTACGCGCAGACAAGCGCAACCGCGTCGCCGATGCTGCTGTTCGCGGTACCGAGCATCGAGGCGCTGTTGGCCGGGATGGAGGACGACTGGCATTTCGAGGTGATTTACCAGGGCGCGTCGATCGCCGACATCGCCTGGCACGATGGGCTCAAGGCACGCGATGCACTGAAGCGCTGCCTGGCCGGCGCGGGCGACGGCGGGCGCCCCGGAACGCGGCGGCCGTGACAAGGGGGACGGAGAGATGGCTGGCAAGCGCAGCACCCGGGCACCGCACGTGAATCGCGGCCTTCGTCCGGCCACGCCGGCATCGCGATGACGCCCTGGTACCCACCCTCGGCCGTGGTAGTGGACGATCATCCGCTGGTCGCGCGCGGTATTGCCGACTATCTGCGTACGCATTGCGGGTTCGCGCGCGCCGAGGGTATCTGCGGTGCCGGTGCGCTGTGGGCCCACCTGGAGCAGGCCGGGGTACCGACACTGGCGCTGGTGGATTTCTGGCTGCCGGACGGCACCGCGCTGCCGCTGCTGGCGCGCCTGCGCGACGCCTGCCCCGCGGTCCGCCTGCTGGTGATCAGCGGTGACGATGATCCGGCCATACGCGACAAGGTACGCCGGTTGGCCGTGGATGGCTTCCTGCTCAAGCACGCCGAGCCCGCGGTGTTTGCGTCGGCGGTCGCCGCGGTGCTGCGCGGCGATGGCTGGTTCGACGACGCATCGGTACCCGGCCGGTGGAACGGCGATGCGCGCAGCCTGCCGCTGAGTCCGGCCGAACTGGGGCTGACCCCGCGCCAGGGGGAGGTGCTGGCGCTGATGCTCAAGGGGTTGCCGAACAAGCGCGTGGCGCAACAGCTGTCGTTGACCGAGCAGACCGTGAAGGAGCACGTGAGCGGCATCCTGTCCCGGCTGGGCGCGCGCACCCGCATCGAACTGATAACCCGGCTGCGCGGAAAGCGGATCGATGTCTGAGCCGGGCCAGTCCGCACCGGCCGCTGCCGACAGCCCGCCGGGCTACGCCGACATCAGCCCGGCGCGCCGGGTGGGCCTGCTCGAGGTGGCTTTCGCCCGGGTCAACTACGGCTTCGGCGCGATGGTCGTGGTCAGCCTGCCGTTCATCGCCTGGTACGCCCATCTCGGGCAGGACCCGCTGGGCCTGGTGCTGTGGTCGGCCTGGTATTTCGTCGGCTTCTGGGGCGTGCGCGGGCTGTACCGGCGCTACCAGCGCGCCTGTATCCAGGATGCACCGGAGGCGGTGCTGCGCCGCTGGTCGCCGTTGATCCATGGCGTGGCGCTGGTATACGGCAGCAGCATGGCGGTGCCGCCGCTGCTGACCGCCGCACACGCCACCTTCGAGTTCCAGCTGCTGTATCTGGTGACGATCGCGGCCATCGTGGCCAGCAACTCGGTGCATGCCTCGCCGGTGCTGTCGGTGTTCCGCTGCTTCTTCCTGTCCGGCTGGGGAAGCGTGACCCTGCTGGTGCCCTACACCTTCCCGGACCACTGGCATTACGTGATGCCGTTGGCCCTGGTCTACATCCTCACCATCCTGCGGCATTCGGCGATCTCGCTGCGCTTCTTCGTGCAGAACGTCGTGTTGCAGGAGGAGGGCGTGCGCCTGGCCGAGAACTTCCGCCGGGCCAAGGAACAGGCCGAGCAGGCGCTGTACGACAAGAACCTGTTCCTGACCACGGCCAGCCACGACCTGCGCCAGCCGGTGCATGCGATGGGCTTCCTGGTGGCGTCCATCTCGCGCAGCAACCGGGATCCGGCGCTCGATGGTGCCCTGGCGGACCTGCGCCAGGGCGTGCAGTCGGCCACGCAGATGTTCGACGCGCTGCTCGACCTGTCCCGGATCGAGAGTGGCCGGGTACAGATCAGCACCGAGGCGGTCGATCTGGCGGGCATGATCGCCAACGTCGCGACCTTGTTCCGCGAGGAGGCGCGCGATCGCGGGCTGGCGTTGCGCGTGCGGCTTCCCCCGGGCGCGGCCGTGGTGGTGGCCGATGGCACGCTGCTGCGCCAGGCGCTGAACAACCTGCTGCACAACGCCCTGCGCTACACGCGCCGCGGCGGCATCCTGCTGGCCGTGCGCCGGCGGGCGGGCGGCTGGCGGTGCGAAGTCTGGGATACCGGCATCGGCATCGCGATGCGCGATGGCACCGACATCTTTTCGCCGTTCTTCCGCAACGAGCACGCCTGGGACATCGACAGCGCCGGCCACGGGCTGGGGCTGGCCGTGGTTGCCCGCTGCTGCGCCATGATGCGGGCCAGGCACGGTTTCCGCTCGCGCGAGGGCAAGGGGTCGTGTTTCTGGATCCAGCCCGACGCGGCGCAGGCGGCGGCGCTGGTGGTCCCGCGGTCGCTGGACCCGCCGCCACCGCGGATGCTGCCGCAATGGTCGGGCAGCTGCCTGGTCGTCGACGATGATCCGTTGGTGCGCAGCGCCTGGCAGACCCTGATGCGGTCCTGGGGGCTTGAGGCGACCTGCGTCGAATCCGGCAGCCAGGCCCTGCGCCTGCTCGAGTCCGGTTTGCGGCCGGATGTGGTGTTCTGCGACCAGCGGCTGCGTTCGGGCGAAAACGGCTTCGAGCTGCTGTGCGAACTGCTCGGGCGGCTGCCGGACGCGCGCGGGGCCATGATCAGTGGCGAGCTGGATTCGGCCGAGCTGGCCGAGGCCCAGGAACAGGGCTATCTGGTGTTGCGCAAGCCGGTGGAGACTGCCGAGCTGCAGGCGGTGCTGGGCTACTGGCTGCCCGCGCCGGCGGCTGGCTCGCCTCCTTGAGCGCCTGCCAGCGCGGCGTGTGCGGGGAGCGGGCCGGCCGCCGGACGATGCGCCGGCGCGCGGGTACCGCACCCCCGCGGATACCGGCGGCGCCGCAAGGGAGCGGCGCAGGCCGGGCCGCCCCTGCGGCGCGGATGCACCGCCATCGACACGGGTGCAGGCCGCGGTCGCGGGCGCCCGGCCTGCATCAGCCGCCGGCGCGTGACATGCGCGCACTAGTGTTCGAGTTCGTGCTCGATGCGCCGGTCGGGAATCAACCACAGCAGCGCGACCAGCGCGTACAGCGCCTGGCCCAGCCGCGCATCGACCAGCGTGGCGCCGATGCCGGCGAGATAGAGCACCGGCGACAGCTTGCCTTTCCAGTCGACGCCCAGCGCGTGCCGCAGCACCGATTCACTGCCGTCGGCGGCGATGATGCGCCGTTGCAGCAGCCAGTAGGCGATGGCCGTGGCCAGCAGGACCACGCCATAGGCCACCGAGGGCAGCGGCGCCAGGTGGTTGTTGCCCATCCAGCGCGTGGCGAAGGGCAGCAGCGACAGCCAGAACAGCAGGTGCAGGTTGGCCCACAGCACGCTGCCGGTGACCCGCCTGCAGGCCTGCAGCAGGTGATGGTGGTTGTTCCAGTAGATGCCCACGTAGATGAAGCTGAGCACATAGCTCAGCAACGACGGCGCCAGCGGCAGCAGCGCATCGAGCGTGGCGCCTTCCGGGGCCTTCATCTCCAGCACCATGATGGTGATGATGATCGCCAGTACGCCGTCACTGAAGGCTTCAAGACGTCCCTTGCCCATGCGTTGTCCCCGTGGCTTGTGGTGGTGGGTGGCGCTGCCGCGGATCAGCGGGGCGCCGGGGCCGGTTCAGCCGGCGGCCCGGCGCACCGGTGCGGTCGGCATGGCGGCCCCGGCAGCGCCGAACCGGTGGATGGCGAGGGCTCTTGGCCACCGCCCTTGTCCAGCGCCGCCTGGTCGCTGAAGCCGCAGCTGGCGTAACGGGTGTCGAATCTGCCCGCGCCCTGCAACAGGCGCCGCGCCCTGGCGTCCCGCGCCCACGTCGGCATGCCATGCCCGGTGCGTGGCTGCAGGCCGCCTGCGGCAGCCACGATGAGCGCATGGATGCGCCGTGCCCTGTCGCGTCCGGCCGCATGCATCCCGTCGGCCCGCGCCGGCAGCCCGGCCTCGCCCCCGGCGCTGCCGCGGTTGCCGCGGACCTCGGCCCTGCGTTCCCACGCCCGGGCTTCCATCGCCGCCGGGTCTTCGCTGGTGAAGCCACCGGCGCGCGCTGCGCTGGCCGTCCCGCCGCGCGCGCCGCGCCGGTCGGTGGCGGTGCGGGCCATGTGCGTCCCCGGCGGGAAAACCCTGGCGGCCGGCGAAGGCACCGGATCAGCCACCGCGGCGCGCCAGCCACAGCGCCGCCAGCGGAGCGAGATTGAACAGCAGGATGCCGATCTTGTACGCGGCCATGCCGCCGTAATGGATGGCGTCGAAGCTGGCATCGGGCAGCGCGAACCAGCGGCCATGCAACCGCCGCAGCGCGTCGCGCGCGGTCACGAAGGCAAGGAACCAGGCCAGCAGGACGGCGTAGTTGAACGCCAGCGACCACAGCAGGAAGCGGCACAGGAAATCGCTGTCCATGGGGTTCTCCGAAGCGCGTTACAGCAGGCGGGTGCCGAGCGGGACATCGTGTTCGGGCACGCATAGCGATACCTGGCCGTGGGCATTGTGGAACCCGGTGACTAGGCATTCGGACATCAGCGGGCCGATCTGCTTGGGCGGGAAATTCACCACCGCCACCACCTGCTTGCCGACCAGCGCCTCGGGCGCATACAGGTCGGTGATCTGGGCGCTGGACTTGCGCACGCCGATCTCCGGGCCGAAATCGACCTGCAGGATGTATGCCGGCCGGCGTGCCTTGGCGAACGGCTCGGCGGCCACGATGCGGCCCACGCGCAGTTCCACCTTGCTGAAGTCGTTCCAGTCGATCGTTTGCATGGCGTGCGCCGGCGGGATGAGTGCCGATCATTGGCGCCGGCGCGGGCGGGCGTCAACCGCGCCGGCGCCGGTGGCGGTCCGCGTCCGCGACAGGGCGGCGGGCGCGGTCAGCGGGCGCGCCCGGCGCGCTTGAACAGCGCCGTACGCAGTACCGGCGTGCCGTCCTTGAAGTAGGACTCCGTCTCGGTCATGACGTTGCCGTCGGCACTGACCGAGTACACCCGGGTGGAGCGCGGGATGCCTTCGTAGACGAACTGCATGACCAGGACGTTCGGCGCCGGCATCTTGGCGGCCAGCACGTCGACCCAGTACGTGCCCGACGCGCGGCCGGGGGTGCCGTCCAGCGCCAGGGTGGATTCGGCATGCATGATCTTGTCGTCCTGGCCGACGATCTGGACGCGCTCGTTCCAGCGGCCGTCGGGCGTGGCGGCGAACACCAGGTCCACGCGCTTCGGGCGCGCTTCCGGCGGCATCGGCAGGCTGTCCACGTCCAGCAGCCACTGGCCCACCAGCGGCGAGTCGGCCGGCACGGCGGGCGCGGCGGCCAACGCGGGGGTGGCGGTGAGGGCGGTGGACAGCAGCGCGGCAAGCATCACGTTCATGCGATCTCCTGGAGGCAGGTTGCCTGGGGCCGATCATGCCCCGGCGCGGTACCGGCCTGCATGAACGCGGCGGCGCGGTGGCCGGACAGGCCGGCGATCGCGTGCAGGCCTGCGCGCGGCGCGGGCGGCGCTGGCGGGCGCCGCAACGACAAAGGCCCGGGAATCCCCGGGCCTTTGCGCGTCCCCTCGCGGGGCGGTCACTCGATCGGCTGGTCCAGCATCAGCTGGCGTGCGAAGCGCACCGGCGGCGCGCCGTAGGACAGGATCTGGTCGTGGTAAGCCTTGAGCTTGAAGTCGGCGCCGAGCTTGTCCTGCACCGCCTTGCGGGTGTCGAAGTGCTCCTGCGCGCCGACGAAATAGGTCGGCAGTTGCGCCGAGGTCAGCTGCGCGCGCACCCACTTGCCCGCGGCCTCGCTCTCCTGCTGGAAGGCGTCGTGGGTCATCAGCTGCATGGCCTGCTCGCGGCTCCAGTTGTCCACGTGCACGCCCTGGTCGAGGATGGCGTTGGCGATCGTGCGCAGGTAGAACTTCAGCTGCACCAGGTGGAACAGCGGGTCGCTGTCCAGGTAGCCCTGCTCCTGCATCATGCGTTCGGTGTAGACCGCCCAGCCCTCGGCGAACAGGCCCGAGCGCAGCACCGCGCGCAGCGTCGACGGGAACTTGCCCGAGTGCCAGCCTTCCAGGTAGTGCCCGGGGGTGCCTTCGTGGATCGACAGCAGGTGGATCATGCGGCTGTTGTATTCGCGCAGGAACGAATCGACCTGCTTGTCGCTCCAGTCGTCGGGGATCGGCGAGACCGCGTAGAAGGTCTTGAGGTTCTTGTCCAGCGGGCCGGGCGAATCGCAGTAGGCCACCGCCACGCCGCGCTGGAATTCGGGCATCAGGATGATGTCGACCGGGGCGTCGGGCAGGGTCATCAGGTCATGCGTGCGCACGAATTCGGTGGACTGCGCCAGCGCGGCCTTGGCGTCGTCGACGACCTTGTCGCGGGCCGGCTTCTCGGCATAGGCCAGTTCCAGCGCGGCCTCGATCGCCTTCTGCTGCTGCGCGTCGGTCGGGTTGGCCGGCATGTCCGGCGCGCCCGGCTTGTCCTTGAGCACCACCTGGGCGATGCCGTACATGTCCTTGCGCACGCGGGTCAGTTCGGCGCGGGCGCGTTCGCCGATCTCGGCGCGCGAGAGCGAGGAGTTGAGCGAGAACTTCAGCTTCTGGTCGTACTTCTCCGCGCCGATGCGGAAGTCGCCGCGGGCGTTCGGCACCAGGGTCTTGTCCAGCCACGCCTGCTGCTCTTCGACGGCGGTGGTCAGCGTGGCGATGGCGGTCTTCAGGCGTTCCTGGTCGGCGGCTTCGAGCTGACCGATGTTGGGGACGATGAAGGTCTCCACCAGGCTGAGGATGCCGCGGTTCTGCTTGGCCACGGTTTCGGCGTGGATCTTCGGCACGCGCGCCGGGTCGAGGTTGGCGCGCGCGGCGGCGAAGATCTGCGGGATCTTCTCGATCCGCGCGGTGGCCGACTTCAGGCGCTCGGGCAGGGGCGCGAACTCGCGCGCCATCAGGCCGTAGATGGCGCTGCCGGCCAGCCCGGTGTAGACCTGCGGGTCCCACTTCCACGACTGCAGGGTTTCGTTGCTCCAGATGTCGGACTGCAGCTGGTTGCGCAGGATCGCCGCGTCCACCTGGTTTTCGCGGCCGAGCTTGCCGGTGTCGATCCGGTCCAGCTCGGCGAGCAGCGCCTTGCTGGCCTCCAGGCCCTTCTGCTGGCCGGCGGCGCTGAGGTCATCCAGCTCGGCGTCGTAACGGTGGTCGCCGATCTGGGTGGCGCTGACCGGGGACAGCTGCATCCAGGTATCGAGTGCCTTCTTCGACAGTTCGGCGAACTGCGCGTCGGCCTGGCTCTGGCCGGCCTGTTCGGTGGTGGCGGACGGGGAGGACGGGGCGTCGCTGTTCTGGCAACCGGCCAGGCTGGCGAGCAGGGCGGCGGCGAGCAGGTGCTTGCGCATCGGGATACCTGTTGCGGAGGAAACCTCCAGCATAGGCCAGTGCCGCGGCGGACGCCCCTGCCATTGGCTTACCATGTCCGCCAGACACGCCGGTGGAGGGGATGCGATGCATTACGAAGGCAGTTGCCACTGCGGGCGCATCGCGTTCGCGTTCGAGTCGGCCGAGCCGATCGCCAGTGCCGTGTCCTGCAACTGTTCGATCTGCCGGCGCCGCGGTTCGCTGCTGTGGTTCGGCCCGCGCAGCGGTTTCGAACTCCGGACCGATCCGGCGCACCTGGAGAGCTACCGCTTCAATTCCAGGCACATCGATCACCACCACTGCCATGTCTGCGGCGTTGCCCCGTTCAGCGAAGCGGTCGACCCGCGCAGTGGCCAGCCGACCGTGGCGATCAACCTGCGCTGCGTGCCGGACGTTGATCTGGAGGCGCTGGAGATCCACCCTTACGACGGCGCCAGCCGCTGACGGCTGCGCGGCCGGGCTGACCCGCTGCCATTGCCGGCCGCGGGCTGCGCCGGGCACGACGCCGTTGCGGCCGGCGTGGCCACCGGGCTGACCGCGGCGGCCACGGACCGTGCATTCACGGCTCCGGGACAGAGCGATCGCGCGCTGGAGGCGTCCGCGGCATCTTCCCCCGGCGGTCTGCCGTCGCCGTGCTGCGGTGCGGCGGATGCAGCCGTGGCGCCGTTGCCGGCGCCAGCAGCAGGGGTGAGCCGGTCGCAGGGCGCACCGGGGTGCGCCAGCGACCTCACGGCCGCCAGTAATTGTTGGCCGCGGCCACCGTCTGGAAATTGAGTGCCAGCACCTGGGCGGCGGCGGTCAGCGCGTCGGTGGAGTCGGCATACTCCGGCCGCAGTTTCTGCAGGATGGACAGGTCCGGCTGGGTGTACTTGACGCTGCGGCGGCTCAACAGGACCGCGAGCTCGAAGCCTTCCTGCGGGGTGGCGGTGATCAGGGTGTCGAGCCAAAGGTCGGTCATCGCGGTGGTCTCCTGTAGCGGTGGATGGACAGCGGAATGTGCGCTGCCGCCGGCCGCGATGTCTTGACCAGGATCAAACCGCGGCGGCGCCGCGCCTGCCAGCGCCCGCCCGGGCCGTGGCGCGGCTCAGCCCTCGTCCTGCTCGTACTCGATGACCAGTCCGCGTTCGCTGGCCAGCAGTTCCACCGCCCGGCGCGCCTTGTCCGCGGTGGCCGTGTTGCCGACCTCCACTTCCAGTTCGTGGATGCCGGGGCCGATGTCGTCGGACAGGCCGGCCGAACTGGAGTCCTCGTCGTCCATGTGCGGCATCAGATCGTCGGTCTCCTCGACGTGTTCGATGCCTTCCAGGCCGTGCAGCAGGTCGGTCACGGCCAGGGCGTCGTCGGCGTCGCCGGTGATGCGGATGCGCAGCAGGGGCATGGGGGAGCTCCGTGGGAAGGGGCCCCCAGCCTGGGCATCGGGCGGGCAAGGCAACGTGAAACGCGGCGGCGCGGGCGCGCGCTGTTTGTCAGCGGGCGCGGTTGCAGGGATGCTTGCGTTCCACCCACGGAGGGATGTCGATGGCAGGCGCGGTGCGGGCGGAAACGATGGTGAGGGAGCCGGGCCCATGAGCGGGGCGACGCCGGCGCCGGTGGCGCGCGACTGGTCCACGCCGCTGGAACTGCTGGGGCTGGGCATGGTGTGGGGCGCCTCGTTCCTGTTCATGCGCATCGCGGTGCACGACTTCGGCCCGTACGCGCTGGTGGAGGTGCGCCTGCTGCTCGGCGCGCTGGTGCTGATGCCGTTCCTGTGGCGTGCACGCGCGCTTTTCCCGGCGCGGCGCTGGCTGTGGCTGGCGCCTGTCGGCCTGGTCAATTCGGCGCTGCCGTTCGTGCTGTTCGCGTGGACGGCCGAGCGTGCGCCGGCGGCGATCGGCGCGATCTGCAACGCGATGACGGTACTGTTCGCCGCGCTGATCGGCTTCCTGTTCTTCGGCGAGAAGATCGGCCCGCGCCGGGCGTTCGCGCTGCTGGTCGGCTTTTCCGGCGTGGTGGTGCTGGCCACGGCCAAGGTGTCGGGCCTGGCGATCGGCGCGGCGGTGGCGGCCGGCACGGTGGCGGCGCTGCTCTACGGGCTGGGCGCCAACCTGGTCCGTCGCCACATGGGCGGACTGCCGCCGGCCGCGGCGGCGGCGGCTACGCTGGGCTGCGCTTCGCTGTGGATGCTGCCGATGGCGCTGCGCCACTGGCCGCGGCAGCCGGTGCCGGCCGCCTCCTGGGCCAGTGCCGTCGCCCTGGGCATCCTCTGCACCGGCCTGGCGTTCCTGGTGTTCTACCGCCTGATCGGGCGGATCGGAGCGTCGCGCGCGGCCACCGTCACCTACCTGATCCCGCTGTTCGGGGCGCTGTTCGCCTGGCTGTTCCTGGGCGAGCCGGTGACCCTGCAGATGCTGCTCGCCGGCGGCCTGGTCCTGGGCAGTGTGGCGGTCAGCCAGCGCTAGGCAGCGGCCGGTGACCGCAGGCGGTGGTGGCCGCTGGCGTCACCCGCATGCGGCCCGGCTCAGCGCATCGGCAGCGGGATGTTGCACAGGTCGATATGGCCGGCCGGGCGTTTGTAGAAATCGTCGCGGCGGTTGCGGCGCGCTTCCACCATGTCGGCGAAGGTCCTGGAGTCGGTGCGCAGCACCCGCAGCGGCGTGCGCTGCGCGGCGGGCACGTCGCTGGCGAGGCGGATGGAACGGATCGGCGTGCGCTGCGCGGGGTCTTCGTAGAAGCCCATCGGCTCGGGTCCGCGTTTGATCGTGCTGAGCAGTTCCATGCCCTTGAGCACGCGCCCGACCAGGGTGATGTTGCGGTCGAGCTGGCGCGGCGACTGCCCGGTGACCACGTACAGCTCGGCGCCGATGCTGCTGTCCTCGTCGTTGCTGCGGCCGGCACCGACCGCGCCGTAGCAGTGCGCCAGCCAGGTGTGTTCGCCGTCGCCGGCAACGGCGAAGTCGCCGACGAAGCCGGTCTTCGCAGCCCAGCCGTCGCGGTCGGGCAGCGCGGTGAACGCCAGCCCCCGGGACGGCCGCTGGAACTCGGCCGGCAGATGGGTCTTCGCGCTGCCCAGCGGCCGCGCCCGGGCCGGGTCGTCGGCATCGGCGTCGCCGAACTGGACCACGAAGTTGTCCTGCGAACGGTAGATGCTGGTGCCGTTCCAGAAGCCCTCGCGCGCCAGGGTGCGGATGTTGCCGGCGTGTTCGGGGGCGAATTCAGGGGCCAGTTCGATGATGACGCGGCCGCCGTCCAGGTCCATGTACAGCAGGTTGTCGGCGGCGGGCACGTGCCAGTCGCTGTCGGGCGAGGCAGCGAGGATCTCCTGCGCGCTGCGGTACCTGGCCGGCGCGTCGGCGGCCAGTGCTGGCAGCGGGGGCAGCATCAGGGCCAGGGCCAGCAGGGTCGGGCGTAGCGTCATCGGGCGCGTTCCGTGATCGGGTGTGGGCCGATTCTGGCGGATCGCCAGGGGCCGCCGCCAGACCATGCCGGGAGTGGGGTGACTACCGGCACATCCGCTATAGCGAAGTGAGTAATAGTGTTGGCTTCAGGCTAGTTGGCAGGAGCGGGACGATGGGTGATTTCGAGGCCCAACTGCGCAAATTCCAGAAGGAACTCAGCGCCGGCACGGTGTCGCTTGCACTGCTGGCGGTGCTGGCCAAGGCCGGGGAGCCGCTGTACGGGTACCTGATCGCCAAGGAACTGGAGCGCACCGGCGATGGCGTGCTCAGTGGCAAGCAGAGCGCGCTGTACCCGGTACTGCGCAACCTGGAAGGCGCCGGCCTGCTGGAAAGCCATGTCGAGCCGTCGGTGGCCGGGCCACCACGGCGCTACTACCGCATCAATGACGAGGGACGCGCCGTGCTGAAGCAGTGGATCGCGGCCTGGAATGCCACCCGGGACTCGCTGGAGTCCGTACTGGAGGGAGTCGAACGATGAACAACGAGACCAACCCACGGCCGCTGCCGACCACGATTCCCGAATACCTGGAGCAGCTGCGCGCCGCGCTGGCCGGTGCCGACCCGGCGATGGTCCAGGACGCGCTGTACGACGCCGAGGAGTACCTGCGCTCGGAGCTGGCCGAGCAGCCCGGCAAGAGCGAGGCCGAGGTGATCGCCGGTGTCGCCGGCAGCTACGGCGCGCCGGAGGAGGTGGCCGAGATCTACCGCGAGACCGAGGTGACGGTGAACCGCGCGCTGCGCACGCCACTGCCGGGTCGCCGGCCGCCAACGCCGCCGCTCGCCACGCCCGCGGCGGGCGTGGCCGCCACCGCCCCGGCCGCGCCCACCGCCAGGCCGCGCCCGGCGGCCGCACGCTTCTTCGGCGTGGTGCTGGACCCGCATACCTATGGCGCGCTGTTCTACATGCTGCTGTCGCTGGTCACGGGCGTGTTCTTCTTCACCTGGGTGGTGACCGGGCTGTCGCTGTCGGTGTCGCTGCTGATCCTGATCATCGGCATCCCGGTGCTGTTGCTGTTCCTGGGGTCGGTACGGGTGCTGTCGCTGGTGGAGGGGCGCATCATCGAGGCGCTGCTGGGCGTGCGCATGCCGCGCCGGCCGATGTACACCGACCGGAGCCAGGGCTGGCTGGCGCGGATCGGGGCGATGTTCACCGACGTGCGCACCTGGCTGACCATGCTGTATTTCGTGCTGATGCTGCCGCTGGGCGTGGTCTATTTCAGCGTCGCCACGACCCTGCTCTCGACCTCGCTGGCACTGGTGTTCGCGCCGCTGGCCGACGTGGCGCTGGACCAGCCCGTCGGCATCTGGATCAACGATGTCAACCTGGGCGGCGGCCTGTGGGTATGGCCGCTGTCGGTGGCCGTGGGGCTGGTACTGCTGTTGGCGACCCTGCACCTGGCGCGTGCCATCGGCCGGCTGCACGGGGCCATCGCCAAGCACCTGCTGGTGCGGCTGTAGGCGGACCGGCGGGGCGACGAACGACGGGGCACCTGGGTGCCCCGCTTTTTTTTTGTCGGCAGCGCTGCCCGCGGTTCGCCCGGTTCGCGGGCGCGTGCGGGACGGGCGCGGTGGCTCAGCGCTGCGCGCGGCGGCGCAGCGGGGTGACGTTGCTGGCGGCGGCCTTGCGCGGCTTCTTCGCCGCCGCCGGCTGCGATTGCGCGATGAAGAAGTCGCGCACCTTCGGGTACACCACCTCGCGCCAGCGGCGGCCGCTGAAGATGCCGTAGTGGCCGGCGCCCTCGACGATGAAGTGGCTGCGGCGCGCGGCCGGGATGCCGGTGCACAGCGCCTGCGCGGCTTCGGTCTGGCCGAGGCCGGCGATGTCGTCCAGTTCGCCTTCGATGCTCAGCAGCGCGGTGTCGCGGATCGCCGACGGGTCCACGCGCTCGCCACGCACGTGCCACTGCCCGCGCGGCAGCAGGAACTCCTGGAACACCACGCGGATGGTGTCCAGGTAGAAGCGCGCGGGCATGTCCAGCACCGCGTTGTACTCGTCGTAGAAACGACGGTGGGCGTTGGCGTCGTCCAGGTCGCCCTTGACCAGGTCGGTGTAGAAATCCCAGTGCGACATCAGGTGGCGGCTGGGGTTCATCGCCACGAAGCCGGCGTGCTGCAGGAAGCCTGGGTACACGCGCCGGCCCTGGCCCGGGTAGGGGGCGGGCACGGTGTGGATGACGTTGTTCTCGAACCACGACAGCGGGTTGCGCGTGGCCAGATTGTTGACCGCGGTGGGGCTGCGGCGGGCATCGATCGGCCCGCCCATCATCACCAGCGAGCGCGGCGTGGTTTCGCCGCGGGCGGCCATCAGCGACACCGCGCCCAGCACCGGCACGGTCGGCTGGCAGACGCTGACCACGTGCAGGTTGGCGGCGCCGAGGTGGCGGATGAACGCCTGCACGTACTCGACATAATCGTCCAGCCCGAACTCGCCCTGTTCCACCGGCACCATGCGCGCGTCGATCCAGTCGGTGACATACACGCGGTGGGCGCGCAGCAGGGTACGCACGGTGTCGCGCAGCAGGGTGGCGTGGTGGCCGGACAACGGCGCCACCACCAGCACCGCGGGCTGGGCAAGCAGGGCTTCGACACGGGCGCCGTCGTTGCTGTGGCGCTTGAAGCGCAGCAGGCGGCAGAACGGCTTTTCCAGTTCGGTGAGCTGGGCCACGGGCACGACTTCGCCATCGAGCTCGAGCTCGTGGATGTCCCACTCCGGCTTCTCGTAATCCTTGCCGAGGCGGTGGAACAGTTCGTTCATCGCCGCCAGCCGGTCGGCCCCGGGCATGGACGACCACCAGTGGCCCGGCGTGTTGAAGAACGCCGCGTTGGCCTGCGCCTGGTGGACCCAGGGCGCGAGCAGATTGCGGGTCATCTCATGCAGTTGATAGAGCATGCCGGGCAATATGTATGGTCATATGGTGCCTTGCAGCATAACGCAAACAGGCGGGCGCGGCGTTAAGCGGAGAATGACGGGCGCGGCGCCGGCCGGATCCGGCCGGTGCGCGGAGTGGGGCCCTGCAGGACCGGCGGGGCGGCAGAGCTCCGTACCTGCGGAACGTGTCCGGAGAAAAGCCCGCTGAATCAGGGGCGCGCCGCAAGCCGCGGGGTGTGGCAGGCGAAAGACGGGGCCGGCGGTGTGCGGTGCAGGCCGTGGGGCGACCGCGCGACGTGATGGCGTAGCGCGGGTTCAGCCGCCGCGCTCCAGCGCGGCCATGTCGTCGGCGCAGTGCGGCCCCAGCCAACAGTGCGAGCCGGCGGCGCGGAAGCCGGCCTGCGCCAGCTGGCGGCGGTACCAGCGCGCCGGGCGTGGCTGGAATCCCTGGTGATCGCCATGGAATTCGTCGTCGGCGGTGAAGGTTTCCAGGAACGCCACGCCGCCGCACAGCTCGGCCAGCCCGGGCAGGCCCTGGCGCAGTTCGCGGCTGGGCACGTAGTGCATGACGTCGGCGCAGACCAGCAGGTCCACCGGCGCGCACGGGCGCAGCCACTGGAAATCGCCGAAGCGGGCCAGGTGCAGGTTGCGGGTGCGGCCGTAGCGCTGCACCGCGTACTCGCTGCCGTCGAAGCCCATGTACTGCAGCTTCGGCCGCAGCTTGAGCAGCGGCGCGCGCCACGCGCCTTCGCCGCAGCCGATGTCGAGCACGCTGCGGATCGGCCGCTCCAGGTAGTACTCGGCGGTGGCCACGGCCAGCTGCACCTTGCGTGCCAGCCGCGCCGGGCCGCCGATGTCGCCGCGGCGGTACCAGTGGTGGAAATAGGCGGCGTCGTAGTGCTTTTCCTGCATGTGCGTGTCGGCGGCGGATGGGCGAAAATGCGGCCATCCTACGCCGCCGATGGAGCCAGCGCATGCAGTCGTATTTCTGGGTGAAGACCTTCCACCTCGTGTTCGTGGTGGCGTGGATGGCCGCGGTGTTCTACCTGCCGCGGATCCTGGTCAACCTGGCCGAGGCCGCCGGCCAGGCGCAGGTCGGGCAGCGCCTGCAGCTGATGGGGCGGCGGCTGTACCGCTTCGGCCACGTCATGTTCGGCCTGGCCTTCGTGCTGGGGCTGGTGCTGTGGCTGGGCTACCGGGTGCTGCCGGATTTCCCGACCATGGTCGCGCCCGGCGCCGCCGGCTGGCTGCACGCCAAGCTCGGCCTGGTGGTGCTGCTGCTGGTGTATTTCATCTTCACCGGGCGCTGGCTCAAGGGCGTGGATGCCGGCCGCGCGCTGCCGTCGGCGCGCGCGCTGCGCTGGTTCAACGAACTGCCGCTGGTGCTGTTCATCGCCATCGTCTACCTGGTGCTGGCCAAGCCGTTCTGACCCGCCGGCACGCACACCGTGCTGAAAACGAAAAAGGCCGGCGGATGCCGGCCTTTTCGCGCGCGCCGCCGGAACCGGCTCAAGCGGCCTCGTAGGCACCATAGCCGCGCAGCCGTGCGTAGCGCTTGGCCAGCAGCGCGTCGACCGGCAGCTTTTCCAGCGCGTCCAGTTCGTTGAGCAGGACCGCCTTCAGGCGCCGGCCCATCTGCTTCGGGTTGCGGTGGGCGCCGCCGATCGGCTCGCGCACGACCTTGTCGATCAGGCCCAATTGCTTGAGCCGCGGTGCGGTCATGCCCAGCTGCTCGGCCGCTTCCTTGTTCTTGCCGGCGTCCTTCCACAGGATCGAGGCGCAGCCTTCCGGGCTGATGGTCGAGTAGACGCTGTATTCCAGCATCACCGTGCGATCACCCACGCCCAGCGCCAGCGCGCCACCGGAGCCACCCTCGCCGATCACGGTGCAGATCACCGGCACCTTCAGTTCGGCCATTTCCATCAGGTTGCGGGCGATGGCCTCGGACTGGCCGCGCTCCTCGGCGTCGATGCCCGGCCAGGCGCCGGCGGTGTCGATCAGGGTGAGCACCGGCAGCCCGAAGCGTTCGGCCATCTTCATCAGCCGCAGCGCCTTGCGGTAGCCCTCGGGCTTGGGCATGCCGAAGTTGCGCTTGATCTTTTCCTTGGTGTCGCGACCCTTCTGGTGGCCGATCAGCATCACCGGGCGGCCGCCGATGCGGGCCAGGCCACCGACGATGGCCTTGTCGTCGGCGAACGCACGGTCGCCGGCCAGCTCCTGGAACTCGTCGCAGAAGATGCCGATGTAATCCAGGGTGTAGGGGCGCGAGGGGTGGCGCGCGACCTGCAGCACCTGCCAGGACGAGAGGTTGCGGAAGATCTGCGCGGTACGCAGGCGCAGCTTGTCCTGCAGTGCCCGGACCTCGGCCTCGACATTGACCGCCGGGCCCGCGCTGGCGCTGCGCAGCTCCTGGATCTTGGCTTCCAGATCGGCGATGGGCTGCTCGAAATCGAGGTAATTCGGGTTCATCGGAAACCGTCTTGAATGAAAGTGGGGAAGTGTAGCCGAACGCGTCGGGTGCACCCGTACGCGGCCGTCCGGACCTTCAGCTGGCCCAGGGCGGGCTGTAGGCGAGCTTGACCCGGCGCACCGCCGGGTCCTCGCGCAGGGCGTCGAGCAGCTGCGTGCTGACCCGCACCGCGCCGGCGCCGCCGAGGTCGAGCATGCCGGCCACGCCGCCGCCGTCCTTGCCCTTCAGCAACAGGTCCAGGCGGATCGGGGTGCGCCCGGGGCGGTGCGTGGCCAGCAGCGGTTCGATGCGCTGCCATACCGGGCCGCCGCGGCCGTCCACGCGCAGCGACAGGCGCACCGCGTGGTCGGCGCACAGTTGTTCGAAATCCCAGCACTGGCGGATGCGCAGCGCGTAGCCGCCGTTGAATTCGTCCTCGCGCAGGCCGCCCTTGACCACCAGGATGCGGTCCTTGGTCATCAGGTGGCCGAACTCGGCCAGGCCGTCGGAGAAGGCGCTGCACTCGACCCGGCCCTTGCCGTCCTCCAGCTGCACGAACACCTGGCTGTCGCCCTTGCGGCGCATGCCCACGACCATGCCGGCCAGGATCACCTGCGCTTCCTGGCGCCAGCCGCGTTTCTCGCCGTCGCGCGGCGGCGGGGCCGGCGCGACCAGTTTGTCCAGCGCGCCCAGGTCGGTGCCGACCAGCTCCCTGACGTCATCGGCATACGGGTCGAACGGATGCCCGCTGAGGTAGAAGCCCAGAGTCTCGCGTTCGCCGCCCAGCAGCTGCGCCACCGGCCATTCGCGGCTTTCCGGCAGGTCCAGCTGCGCGGCGGCGTTGACCGGATCGGGCGCGCCGAACAGCGAGTTCTGGCCCGATGCCTTCTCGCGCGCCATCTGGTCGGTGGCCTTGAGCACTTCGGGCAGCTGCAGCATCAGCGAGGCGCGGTTGCGGCCGAGGCCGTCGAGCGCGCCGCACTGGATCATCGCTTCCAGGGTGCGGCGGTTGAGCTTGGCCGATTCCACCCGCGCGCAGAAATCCAGCAGCGTGGTGTACTCGCCGCCGCGCAGGCGCTCGGCCACCACCGCTTCGCAGGCGCCCTGGCCGACGCCCTTGATCGCGCCCAGGCCGTAGCGGATGGTGTCGGCGGAGGACGCCTCGAACATGTACGCCGATTCGTTGACCCGCGGCGGCTCCACGCGCAGGCCGAGGTTGCGCACCTCGGCCAGGAAGCCGACCACCTTGTCGGTGTTGTCCATGTCCGAGGACAGCGTCGCGGCCATGAACTCGGCCGGGTAGTGGCGCTTGAGCCAGGCGGTCTGGTAGCTGACCAGCGCGTAGGCGGCGGCGTGCGACTTGTTGAAGCCGTAGCCGGCGAACTTCTCCATCAGGTCGAAGATCTCGTCGGCCTTGGGGCCGTCGACGCCGCCCTTGGCCGCGCCCTCGCGGAAGATCTCGCGGTGCTTGGCCATTTCCGCCGGCACCTTCTTGCCCATCGCGCGGCGCAGCAGGTCGGCGCCGCCCAGCGAGTAGCCGCCGACGATCTGCGCCATCTGCATCACCTGCTCCTGGTACACCATGATGCCGTAGGTGTCCTTGAGGATGGCTTCGGTGCGCGGATCGGGATAGATGATCTCTTCCTGGCCGTGCTTGCGCGCGTTGAACGAGGGAATCAGGTCCATCGGGCCGGGGCGGTACAGCGACACCAGCGCGATCAGGTCCTCGAAGCGGTCCGGGCGCGCGTCCTTCAGCAGCCGGCGCATGCCCGAGGATTCGAACTGGAATACCGCGCCGGTGTTGCCGTTGGCGAAGATGTCCTTGTAGGTGGGCGCGTCGTCGAGCGGGATCGCGGCGATGTCCACCGGCGGGATGCCGGCGCGCGCATGGCGCTTGTTGATCGCCTTCACCGCCCAGTCGATGATGGTCAGCGTGCGCAGGCCGAGGAAGTCGAACTTCACCAGGCCCACTTCCTCCACGTCGTTCTTGTCGAACTGGGTGACCGGGTTCTTGCCCAGGCTGCCTTCGTCGTGTTCGGCGTACAGCGGGCAGAACTCGGACAGCGGCTCGGGCCCGATGACCACGCCACCGGCGTGCTTGCCGGCGTTGCGGGTCAGGTCTTCCAGCTGCAGCGCCAGGTCGATCAGGTCGCGGACGTCGTCTTCGTTCTGGTAGCGCTGGATCAGCTCGGCCGAGGCCATTTCCGAATCCGGCCCTTCCTTGCCCTTGCCCAGCGCGTCCTTCAGGCCGATGCCCAGGATGTTGGGGATCAGCTTGGACACGCCGTCGACCAGGCCGTACGGGAAGCCGAGCACGCGCCCGGAATCGCGCACCACCGCCTTGGCGGCCATGGTGCCGTAGGTGATGATCTGGCTGACCCGCTCGCGGCCGTACTTGCGCGCGACGTAGTCGATCACCTCGTCGCGGCGGTCCATGCAGAAGTCGATGTCGAAGTCGGGCATCGACACGCGTTCCGGGTTGAGGAAGCGCTCGAACAGCAGGTTGTATGGCAGCGGATCCAGGTCGGTGATCTTCAGCGCCCAGGCCACCAGCGAGCCGGCGCCCGAACCACGCCCCGGGCCGATCGGGATGCCCTGGTTCTTGCCCCACTGGATGAAGTCGGCCACGATCAGGAAGTAGCCGGGGAAGCCCATCTTGATGATGGTGTCGAGCTCGAACTCGAGGCGCTCGAAGTAGTCCTCGCGGGTCTTGCCCGGCGCCAGCGGGTTCTTCTGCAGGCGTTCTTCCAGGCCGTCGCGCGACTGCTTCTGGATCCAGGTGTCCAGGGTCTCGTCGTCGGGCACCGGGTAGTTGGGCAGGAAGTAGGTGCCCAGCCGCATCTCCAGGTTGCAGCGCTGCGCCAGCGCCAGCGTGTTGTCGATGGCGTCGGGGATGTCGGCGAACAGCTCGCACATCTGTTCCGGCGACTTCAGGTACTGCTCGCGGCTGTACTCGCGCGGGCGCTTGGGGTCGTCGAGTACGCGCCCGGTGGAGATGCACACCCGCGCCTCGTGCGCGTCGAAGTCCTGCGGCGACAGGAAGCGCACGTCGTTGCTGGCGATCACCGGCAGGCCGCGCTGGCCGGCGGCCATCAGCGCGAACTGGTTGAAGGCTTCCTCGCCGTCACGACCGGTACGGGTCAGTTCCAGGTGCAGGCCATCGCCGAACACGCGCTGCCAGTCGGCCAGCTGCTGTTCGGCCAGGTCATGGCGGCCTTCGCCGGCCAGGCGCCCGGCCAGGCTCTGGCGCCCGGCCAGCGCGAACAGGTTGTGGCAGCCGTCCTTGAGCCATTGCGGGTGGATGGCGACGCCGCCCTCGGGACGGTGGCCCTCCAGCCAGGCGCGGCTGAGCAGCCGCGACAGGCTCAGGTAGCCGTCGCGGTCGCGGCACAACAGGGTCATGCGCCACGGGTCGTGGCCGTCCTCGGCGATCAGCACGTCGGCGCCGGCGATCGGCTTGATGCCCACGCCTTCGGCGGCCTTGTAGAACTTCACCAGCGCGAACATGTTGTTCAGGTCGGTGACCGCAAGCGCCGGCGCCTGCATTTCCACCGAACGGCTGAGGAGGTTGGCCTGCTTGGCCTTCTTCGGATCGGCCTGGTCCGGCTTGGCCGGGACGCGGATGGTGGAGTCCACCATCGAGAATTCGGTGTGGACGTGGAGGTGGACGAAGCGGGGAGTGCTCATGCCGGATCACTGCGGTGAACGGGCAGGGTAGCGGCGGGGGCGGGAGCGGACAAGGCTTGACGGGCGGCCAATGCACCCGCGGCCGTGGCTAGGCCACGGCCAGGGCGTCGCGCACCGGTGCGAAACTGCGGCGGTGCTCGGGGCACGGGCCATGCGCGCGCAGCGCGGCCAAGTGGGCAGGGGTGCCGTAGCCCTTGTGCTGGTCGAAGCCGTACTCGGGATGGCGCAGGTGCAGGTCCAGCATGTAGCGGTCGCGGCTGACCTTGGCCAGGATCGAGGCGGCCATGATCGCGCGGTCCAGGGCGTCGCCGCCGACCAGCGCCTCGGCCGGGCACGGCAGGCCCTTGGGCACCTTGTTGCCGTCGATGCGCGCGAACTGCGCCACGTGCGCCACGCCCTGCACGGCCCGGCGCATGCCCTGCATGGTGGCCTGGAAGATATTGATGCCGTCGATCTCGGCCACGTCCACCAGCACGATGCTGTAGGCCAGGGCGCGTTCGACGATGCGCTCGAAAAGCTGTTCGCGGCGCGCGGCGGTGAGTGCCTTGGAGTCGTCCAGACCGTTGATGCGCGGCCGCTGCGGGTCGAACACCACCGCGGCCACGGCCACCGGGCCGGCCAGGGGGCCGCGCCCGGCCTCGTCGATGCCGGCATAGGGCAGGAGCCCGGGACCGGCGGCCGGGGCCGAGGGGAACAGCGGCAGGCTGCCGGTGTCGGCCTTCATCGCGGGTGCGCCTCGGGCTGCTGGCCGCCGGCTTCCGGACCCAGCAACTCCGCCACCGCGTCGGCGGCGCGTGCCGACGCGTCCTGGCGCAGCTCCAGGTGCAGGCGCCGGTAGTCGTCCTGCAGCCCCGGCACGTGGCCGGGATGCTGGAACCAGCGCAGCACGGCCGCGGCCAGGCGCTCCGGCGTGCAGTCGTGCTGGATCAGTTCCGGCGCCAGGTCGCGCCTGGCCAGCACGTTGGGCAGCGCGTAGCGGTCGACCTTGACCAGCTTCAGTGCGTGGGCGATGCGGTAGGTCAGCTCCGACACGCGGTAGCCGACCACCATCGGCCGCTTGACCAGCATGGTTTCCAGCGTGGCGGTACCCGAAGCCAGCAGCACCACGTCGGCGGCGGTCAGCGCGTCGCGGGCCTGGCCGTCGAGCACGTGCAGGCGCGCCGCCGGCAGCGCCGAGGCGGCGATCTGCTGGTCGATCAGCTGCCGGCAGCGGGCATTGGCCGCCGGGACCACGATGTGCAGGCCGGGCATGCGTTCGGCCACCTGCCAGGCGGCCTCGAAGAACGCCGGGCCGAGCCGCCCGATCTCGCCCAGGCGACTGCCCGGCAGCACCGCCAGGATCGGCGCGGTGGCGGGCAGTGCGAGCCGGGTGCGGGCATCGGCGCGGTCGCTGTCCAATGGGATCGCATCGGCCATGGGGTGGCCGACGAAGCGTGCGTCCACGCCATGCCGCGCGTAGATCGGCGGCTCCATCGGGAACAGGCACAGCACCCGGTCGGCGCTGGCGCCGATCTTCTCGGCGCGCTTCTCACGCCAGGCCCAGACCGAGGGGCTGACGTAGTGCACCGTGCGGATGCCGCGCTGCTTGAGCCAGCGTTCGACGCCAAGGTTGAAGTCGGGCGCGTCGATGCCGATGAACACGTCCGGGCGCCAGTCGAGCACGCGCTCGCGGAACGCGCGGCGCAGTTTGAGCAGGCGCGGCAGGTGACGCAGGATCTCGGCCAGGCCCATCAGCGCCAGCTCGCTGGCATCGAACCAGGTCTGGCAGCCGGCGCCGCGCATGGCATCGCCGCCGATGCCGGCGAATTCGGCGTCGGGGAAGTGCCGGCGCAGTTCGGCGATGAGGCCGGCGCCGAGCTGGTCGCCGGAGGTTTCCCCGGCCACCAGCGCGATCCGCGGGCCGCGCGCCACGCGCTCACGGGCGACGGCGATGGGTGTCCCGTCGCCGCCGTCCCCGGGCCCTGCGTGCCCGTTCCCGGTGCTGCCTTCGGCGCTCATCGCTGCAGCGGACGGTCCGCGTGTTCGATGAAGTCCAGCATCTGCCGCACGTCGTCGCTGTCCCGCGCCTGCTCGGCCAGCTGCTGCTTGGCCTCGGCCAGCGGAATGCCGGCCACGTACAGGGTACGGTAGGCGCGCTTGATCGCGCCGATACGCGCGGTATCGAAGCCGCGGCGCTTGAGGCCTTCGCTGTTGATGCCGCGCGGACGGCCGTGGCCGTCGATGCCGACCATGGTGAACGGCGGGATGTCGCCGGTCACCAGCGCGCCCATGCCGAGGAAGGCGTGGTCGCCAATGCGGCAGAACTGGTGGGCGCCGGCAAAGCCGCTGATGATCACCCAGTTGCCGACGCTGACGTGGCCGGCCAGGGTGGTGTTGTTGGAGAACACGCAGTGGTCGCCGACCTGGCAGTCGTGGGCGACGTGGGTGTAGGCCAGCAGCCAGTTGTCGTTGCCGATGCGGGTGATGCCGCCGCCGCCGCCGGTGCCGCGGTTGACGGTGACGAACTCGCGGACCACGTTGCGGTCACCGATCACCAGCTCGGTGCGCTCGCCGGCGTACTTCTTGTCCTGCGGCTCGCCGCCGATGGCGGCGTGGCCGATGAAGCGGTTGTCGCGGCCGATCCGGGTCGGGCCGTGGATGCTGCAGTGCGGGCCGACCACGGTGCCGGCGCCGATCTCGACGTCGGCGCCGATCAGGCAGAACGCGCCCACGCGGACGTCGTCGGCCAGCCGTGCCGACGGGTCGATGACCGCGGTGGGGTGGATCAGGGGGGCGCTGTCGTTCATGCGCGGGCTCCGGTCGGGATCATTCGCGGGTGCCGGCGCACAGCACCTCGGCATGCGCCACCACTTCGCCGTCCACCTTGGCCTCGCCGTAGTAGACGGCCATGTTGCGGATCACCCGCTTGACCTGCACGTGCAGCTCCAGCACGTCGCCGGGCACCACCTGCTTCATGAAGCGCACGTTGTCCACCTTGACCAGGTAGAACAGCTTGGACTGCGCGTCGCGGCCGAGGCTGAGCTGGGTCAGCACGCCGCCGGCCTGCGCCAGCGCCTCGATGATCAGCACCCCCGGCATGATCGGCTGGCCGGGGAAATGCCCCTGGAAGAACGGCTCGTTGATGGTGACGTTCTTGTGCGCGACGATCGTCCTTGCCTCGGTATCCAGCGCGACCACCTTGTCCACCAGCAGGAACGGGTAGCGGTGGGGGATCAGCGTGCGGATCGTGTTGACGTCGATGGGCAACGGCAGCGGTGAGTTCATTCCTTCTCCTTGCTCACAGCCAGGACCCGGCGCGCCAGGCTGTCCAGCTGCTTGAAGCGCGCGGCGTTCTTGCGCCACGTGCGGTTGTCGGTCAATGGGGTGCCGGACGAGTACTCGCCCGGTTCGGTAATGGAGTTGCGCACGACCGACTTGCCGGTGACGACCACGTGGTCGCAGATCTCCAGGTGGCCGACCACCCCGACCGCGCCGCCGAGCAGGCAGTAGCGGCCGATCCGGGCGCTGCCGGCGATGCCGGTGCAGCCGGCGATCGCGCTGTGCGCGCCGATGTGGCAGTTGTGGGCGATCTGCACCAGGTTGTCCAGGCGCACGTCTTCTTCCAGCACGGTGTCTTCCAGTGCGCCGCGGTCCACGCAGGTGTTGGCGCCGATCTCGCAGTCGTCGCCGATGCGCACCCCGCCCAGCTGCGGCACCTTGATCCAGTGGCCGGCGTCCATCGCCAGGCCGAAACCGTCGGCGCCGAGCACGGCGCCGGGGTGGATGCGCACGCGCTTGCCCAGGCGCACGCGGGTGACCAGGGTGACGCGGGCGACCAGCTCGCAGCCGGCGTCCAGCGAACAGTCCTCGCCGATGATGCTGCCGGCGCCGACGATGCAGTTCTCGCCGACCACGCTGCGCGCGCCGATGCTGACGAACGGGCCGATATGGGCGCTGGCGGCCACCCGCGCGGACGGGTCGATCACCGCGCTGGGATGGATGCCGGGCTCGCGCAGCGGCACCGCCTCGAAGAGCGCGCCGATCTTGGCGAACGTGGTGTAGGGGTCCTTGGCGACCAGGGCGGTGCCGGGCGCGGCCTCGGCGTCGTCGGCGCGCAGCACCACGATGCCGGCCCTGCTCTCGGCCAGCTGCGCGCGGTAGCGCGGATTGGCCAGGAAGGTCAGTTGTCCGGGGCCGGCATGGGCCAGCGTGGCCACGCCGTGGATCGCGGTGGACGGATCGCCGTGCACCTGCAGCCCGAAACGGTCGGCCAGTTCCTGTGCGGTATGGGTCGGAGTATTCACGCCGGGAGTTTAGCGTCTGGAAGTGGCGCGGTCATGCGGCAGGTGGGGCACAGGCCGCGCGCAGGCCGGCTCGGCTTGGAACCGCCGGAATGATTCTGGAGAAGAGCCCCCTTGGTAAGGGGGTGCGCCGAAGGCGGGGGGATCGGAAGGCCAGGGCGCGTCCCCAGGTTTCGCTCAGCGAAACCTGGGGTGCCCAAGGCGACGCCTTGGGCGCGCGGGCAGTTCCCTAGAACTGTCCGCCGAAGGTGAACTGCAGCCGCTCGATCTCGTCGCCTTCCTTCTTCTTGAGCGGGAAGGCATAGCTGATCGAGATCGGGCCGACCGGGGCGCGCCACAGCAGCGCGACACCGGCCGAGGCGCGCAGTTCGCCCGCGTCGAAGTTGTCGGTGCCGTTGTAGACGTTGCCGAAGTCGAGGAACGCCGACACGCGCGCCGACGGGCTGTCGAACAGCTTCGGGAAGTACGCCTCGACCGAGCCGACGGTCTTCAGCGAGCCGCCCAGCGGCTGGCCGCGGTAGTAGCCGCCGAAGATCTCCGAGCGCGGGCCCAGGGTGTTGTCGCGGAAGCCGCGCACCGAGTTGGTGCCGCCGGCGTAGAAGTTCTCGAAGAACGGCAGCCCCGACGCCTTGACCTGACGGTGCTTGGCGGTGGGGTTGGTGGCGCAGTCCACCACCTCGGTGGTGGCCGGCGTGCCCGGGACGGCCGGCTTGTCGCCATCGGCCGGGGTGCCGGGGACGGCGGGCGTCTCGAACCAGCAGATGTCGCGCACCTTGTCGTTGCCGTAGGAGTCGCCGTAGCCGAACTCGACGCGGGTGTTGATCACCAGCGACGGCATGATCGGCCAGTACTTGGAGATCTGGTAGCTGAGCTTGTAGTACTCGGCGGTGGAGCCGGGCAGGGTGGCTTCCAGGCCCAGGCGCTGGTAGGTGCCGCGGGTCGGCATGAAGTAGTCGTTGCGGGTGTCGCGCGCCCAACCCAGCTCGGTGCGCCAGGAGTGGAACGTGCGCGTGCCCATCGCATCGATGTAGTCGATGATCGACTGCGGGGTGTAGCCGCTGTAAGTGGTGATCTGGTTGCTGTCGATGCCGAACATCAGCGAGAAGCTGTCGTTCTCGGTGATCGGCACGCCGAAGATCATCTGCGCCGAGCCGTTGGTGCTGTTGTACTGGGCGGTGTTGAAGTCCGAGTAGTCCAGCTCGCGCCAGGACAGGTTGTAGCCCAGCGAGACGCCGTCGTCGGTGAAGTACGGGTTCATGTACGAGAAGCCGTAGCGCTGCAGGTAGCTGCTGCGCGAGGCCTCGACCGACACGCGGTTGCCGCCGCCCAGGAAGTTGTTCTGCGACAGCTGCACCGAGGTGGTCATGCCGTAGGACTGCGAATAGCCCAGGCCGAACACGAAGCTGCCGGAGGTGGTTTCCTTGACGTTGTAGACCACGTCGACCTGGTCGTTGCTGCCGGTGACCGGCGAGGTCTCGACGTCGACCGATTCGAAGTAGCCCAGGCGCTGCAGGCGGATCTTGGAGCGGTCGATGGCGGCCTGCGAGTACCAGGCATTCTCGAACTGGCGCATCTCGCGGCGCAGCACCTCGTCGGCGGTGCGGGTGTTGCCCTTGAACACGATGCGGCGCACCGACACGCGCGGGCCGGGCACCACCTGCATGTTGACCGCCACCGTGCGCTCGGCGCGGTTGCTGGTCGGGATCGGGTTGACCTTGGCGAAGGCGTAGCCGATGTTGGACAGGGTGTTGGTGATCGCGTCGGCGCTGAACTCCAGCAGGCCGCGCGAGAACGTGTCGCCGGCCTTCTGGAACACCATGCGCTCGACGTCTTCCTGCGGCAGGATGGTGTCGCCGGTGACCTTGATCTCGGAGATCTTGTACTGCTCGCCCTCGGTCACCCCGGCGGTGATGAACATGTCGCGCTTGTCGGGGCTGATCGAGACCTGGGTCGAGTCGACGCTGAAATCGATGTAGCCGCGGTCCAGGTACCAGGAGTTGAGCTTCTCCAGGTCGCCGGACAGCTTTTCCTTGGAATACTGGTCGTCGCGGCGGTACCACGAGGCCCAGTTGTGCTCCTTGGACTCCCAGGTATCGAGGATGTCGGCGGCCTCGAACTTCTCGGTGCCGACCAGGTTGACGTGGCGGATCTTGGCCGCCTTGCCTTCCTTGACCGCGATGGCCACGTCCACGCGGTTGCGGTCCAGCGGGCTCACCGTCGGGGTGATCTCGACGTTGTACTTGCCGCGGTCGTTGTACTGGCGGCGCAGCTCCTGGGTCACGCGGTCCAGGCTCAGGCGGTCGAAGGTGCCGCCCTCGCTCAGGCCGATGTCGGCCAGGCCCTTGAGCAGCTGCTCGCTCTTGATGTCCTTGTTGCCGGTGACCGTGAGCTTGTTGATCGCCGGGCGTTCCTTGACCGTGACCACCAGGATGTCGCCCTGGCGGTCCAGCTGCACGTCCTCGAAGAAGCCGGTCTTGTACAGGGCGCGGATGGTCTCGCCGACCTTGGCGTCGTCGACGCGGTCGCCGCGTTCCACCGGCAGGTAGGTGAAGACGGTACCGGATGAGATGCGCTGCAGGCCGTCCACGCGGATGTCGCTGGCGGTGAAGGGCTCGGCTGCCTGCGCGAGCGCGGGCGCGGCCAGACCGGCGGCGAGGGCGAGGGCAAGCAGGCGGCGATTGGGAAGTCGCGTCATGTCACGTCCGGTTGGAGTCGATTTCATTGTTGCGTGGGTGCCGGCGTATGACGACGTCAGCGGGAAAAAGTTCATCGCGGGAACAGCCCGAGGATGTCGTTGTAGAACGCCAGCCCCATCAGTCCGGCCAGCAGCGCCAGGCCGACATATTGCCCGGCGGCCATGGCGCGCTCGCTCAACGGGCTGCCCTTGAGCAACTCGATAAGGTAATACAGCAGGTGACCGCCGTCCAAGATCGGGATCGGCAGCAGGTTGATGATGCACAGGCTCAGCGACAGCAGGGCCAGGAAGTACAGGAACCAGTCCACCCCGCGCTCGGCCGAGGCATTGGCGACGCGGGCGATGGTGATCGGGCCGGAGATGTTCTTGACCGAGGCGTGCCCGGTCAGCATCCGTCGCATCATTCCCAGCGAGTCGCCGGCCAGGCGGCCGGCTTCGCGTACCGCGGCCGGCAGCGCCGCCAGCGGCCCGTACTGCTGGCGGGCGTCGTAGGCCGGCGCCTGGCCGGTGACGAAGCCCACCCCGAGCAGCCAGCGGCCGTCGCCCGGCGCCTTGCGCGGCAGCACTTCCAGGGCCATGCGCTGGCCGTCGCGTTCGACCTCGACCATGCCCGGGCCGCCGCGCTCGCCCAGTTGCTGCACCAGCGGCGCGACCTGGTCGGCGCTCTCCACGCGCTGTCCGTCGATGGCCAGGATCAGGTCGCCGCGCTGCAGCTGGCCGCTGGCGGCCGAACCCTCGGCCACCGACTCGACCTGCGCCGGCTGCAGCATGAAGCGCCAGGCCAGCCCGGCCTGCTGCGGGACCGTGCGTTCGTCGAATCCGGCCGGCAGGGTGGACAGCGGCAGCACCCGGGTGTGCGGGGTGTCCAGCGCGTCGAGCACCCGCACGCGGGCATCCTGGCGGTCCATCGCGGCCGTGGTCAGGGCCATGCTGGCCTCGGCCCAGGTCGCGACCGCCCGGCCGTCGATGTCGATGATGCGGTCGCCCGCCGCCAGCCCGGCGCTGGCGGCCATGCCGCTGCTGCGGCCGACGGTGGCCGAATAGTCCTGGCGGCCGATCACGAACATCGCCCACAGCAGCGCGATGCACAGCAGCAGGTTGGCGGCGGGGCCGGCGGCCACGATGGCGATGCGCTGCCAGACGCTCTTGTTGTTGAACGCCACGGCGCGCTCGCCGGCCGGCACTTCGACCTCGCGCTCGTCGAGCATCTTCACGTAGCCACCCAGGGGGATGGCGGCGATGACGAACTCGGTGCCGTTGCGGTTGCGCCGGCTCCACAGCGGGCGGCCGAAGCCGACCGAGAAGCGCAGCACCTTCACCCCGCAGCGGCGCGCCACCCAGTAGTGGCCGAACTCGTGGAAGGTCACCAGCACGCCGAGGCTGACGATCATCCACCACACGGAACCGAGGAAGTCAGCCATGGGCGCGGCTCGGTTGGAAGACGGGGTCAGGCATGGGGCAGGCGGGCGATGGCGGTGGAGGTGACCTGGCGGGAGCGGGCGTCGGCCGCCAGCAGGGCGTCCAGTGTATCGGCAGCCATGTCAGGCAGGGTGGACAGCGCATGTTCCACCAGCGCCGGGATCGACAGGAAGCCTATGCGGCCCTGAAGAAAGGCTGAAACGGCGACTTCGTTGGCGGCGTTCAGGATCGCCGGGGCGCTGCCGCCGGCCTCCATGGCCTGCCAGGCCAGGCGCAGGCAGGGGAAGGCCTCCAGGTCGGGCGCCTCGAAATCGAGCCGGCCCTGGGCCAGCAGGTCGAGCCCGGCCACGCCCGATTCGACCCGCCGCGGCCAGCCCAGGCCCACCGCCAGGGTGGTGCGCATGTCCGGCAGGCCGAGCTGGGCCAGGGTGGAGCCGTCGATGAACTCGACCAGCGAATGCACCAGGCTCTGCGGGTGCACCAGCACCTCGATGCGCGCCCCCGGCACGCCGAACAGGTGGTGGGCCTCGATCACTTCCAGGCCCTTGTTCATCAGCGTGGCCGAATCGACCGAGATCTTCGGCCCCATCGACCACTTCGGGTGCGCCACGGCCTGTGCCGGGGTGACCGCTTCCAGTTCGGCGCGACGCCGGCCGCGGAACGGGCCGCCGGACGCGGTCAGCAGGATGCGGCGTACGCCCGCGCCCTCGACGCTGGCGTCGCGCGAGCGCAGGCACTGGAAGATGGCGTTGTGTTCGCTGTCGATCGGGATGATGTCCGCACCGGCGGCGGCCGCTTCGCGGGTCAGCAGTTCGCCGGCCAGCACCAGCGATTCCTTGTTGGCCAGCAGCAGGCGCTTGCCGGCGCGGGCGGCGGCCAGGGTCGAGGACAGCCCGGCGGCGCCGACGATGGCCGCCACCACGGTGTCGCAGGCGTCGCCGGCGGCCAGTGCGTCGATGGCCCCGGCCCCGGCGTGCGCCTGGGTGGCCAGGCCGGCATCGCGCAGCCCGTCGCGCAGGCGCGCATACAGCGCCGGGTCGGCGATGGCGGCGTGTTCGGGGCGGTGGCTGCGGCACAGCGCGAGCAGCGCGTCCACGTTGTTGCCGGCGGCCAGCACGCTGGCGCGCATCTGCCCCGGGTGGCGGGCGATGACGTCCAGCGCGGAGGTGCCGATCGAGCCGGTGGCGCCCAGGATCGCGACCCGGCGCGGGAGAGGGAGCGGGGCGGCGGACATGTCAGAAACCGAAGATTTCCTTGCCCAGCGCGAACACCGGCAGCGCCGCGAGCACGCCATCGATGCGGTCCAGCACGCCGCCGTGGCCGGGGATCACGTTGCCCGAATCCTTGAAGCCGGCATGGCGCTTGAGCAGGCTTTCGAACAGGTCGCCGAGCACCGAGGCCAGCACCGTCGCCGTTGCCACCAACAGCAGCCAGCCGATGGCGCCGGGCTGCACGCCGGCCAGCCAGCCGAAGCCGACCGCGACGACCAGGCCGGCCACCAGCCCGCCCAGCAGGCCTTCGATGGTCTTGTTCGGGCTCACCCGTGGCGCCAGCTTGTGCCTGCCGAACGCGCGCCCGGCGAAGTACGCCCCTGAGTCGGCCGCCCAGACCACCGCCAGCGCGGTCAGCAGCCAGCGGTTGCCGTGCGGTTCGCCGGCGTGGATCAACACCAGCGCGGCCCAGGCCGGAACGATCGCCAGGGTGCCGGCGGCCAGCTTGAGCATGCGCGCGCTGCTTTCCTCGTGGGCGCCGAAATCGAAGAAACGCAGCCACAGCAGCGCCAGCAGCCAGAAGCCGATTCCGGCCAGCGTGGCCAGCTGGAACAGCACCAGGCTGCCGGCCGATGCCCACACCAGCAGCACCATCAGCAGCAGGTTCAGCACCAGCAGCACGGTGCGCGGCAGCCCATCGACGCCGGCCAGGCGGAACCATTCCCATAAGCCGGTGAGGAACACCAGCGCGGCGGCCGCGGCCAGCCATTGCGGCGGCAGCAGCAGGATCGCGCAGATGGCCGCCGGGGCCATGATCAGCGCGGCGATGACACGGGTCTTGGTCATGGGGAAACGGTCTCCGTGGCCGCCGCGGCGACCTGTGCGCTGGTCAATCCATAGCGGCGTTCGCGCCGCGCGTAGTCGTCCAGGGCCTGCTGCAGGATGCCGGCATCGATGTCCGGCCACAGCACGTCGGTGAACCACAGTTCGGTATACGCCAACTGCCACAGCAGGAAATTGCTGATGCGGGTGTCGCCGCCGGTGCGTATGAACAGGTCCGGCGGCGGCAGGTCGGCGAGCGCCACGTGGCGGCCGAGAAGGTCTTCGTCGATCTGCGCGGGCTGCAGCGCACCGGCGGCGACCTGCTCGGCGAGCAGCCGCGCGGCATGGGCGATGTCCTGGCGGCCGCCATAGCTGGCGGCGACGTTCAGGGTCATCGCGCCGTTGCCGGCGGTACGCTGTTCAGCCCGCGCCATGCGCTGGACGATGCCGGGGGCAAAACGCGCGCGGTCGCCGATGAAACGCACGCGCACGCCACGGCGGTCGAGTTCGTCCACCTCGCGGTCGAGCGCGCCCAGGAACAGCTTCATCAAGGCGTCCACTTCTTCCGCCGGCCGTCCCCAGTTCTCGCTGGAGAACGCGAACAGGGTGAGCGCGGCGACGCCGCGCTCCAGGCAGAAGTCGATGGTGCGGTTGACCGCGCGCGCGCCGGCGCGGTGGCCGATCATGCGCGGGCGGCGCCGCTGCTGCGCCCAGCGGCCGTTGCCATCCATGATGATGGCAACGTGCGCGGGCACGCCGGGTGCTGGCATGCCGTCGGGCATGACGGACGGCACCGGTCAGACCGCCATCAGTTCCTGTTCCTTGAGCTTGACCACCTCGTCGACGTCCTTGATCGCCTTGTCGGTCAGCTTCTGGATCTCGTCCTGCGCGCGGCGGTCCTCGTCCTCGGTGATCGCCTTGTCCTTGAGCAGCCGGGCCACTTCCTGGTTGGCGTCGCGGCGGATGTTGCGGATGGCGACCTTGCTGTCCTCGCCTTCCTTGCTCACGGTCTTGGCCAGTTCCCGGCGGCGCTCTTCGGTCAGCGGCGGCAGGTTGAGGCGGATGGTGGTGCCCACGGTGGTCGGGGTCAGGCCCAGGTCGGAAGCGTAGATGGACTTCTCCACTTCCTTGATCATGTTCTTGTCGAACAGGGTGATGACCAGCGAGCGGCCTTCGGAGACGCTGATGCTGGCCACCTGGTTCAGCGGCGTGTCGGTGCCGTAGGCCTTGACCTTGATGCCGTCCAGCAGGGCCGGCGAGGCGCGGCCGGTGCGGATGGTGGTGAGGGTGTGGCGCAGAGCGTCGATGCTCTTGGCCATGCGCGCCTGCGCATCTTGCTTGATGTCGTTGATCATCGCCGGAATCCTGGATGTTTCTGGAACCGGCCGATTATAGGCGAACAGCCCTGCCGGCCGGACGGGAATCGTGAAGCCGGGCGCGGCCGATCCCGCGCGCCCGGTGCGTGGTCCCGCGGCGCGGGCCGGGGTCAGTGGGCGTCGCGGCCGTGCACCAGGGTGCCGATGTTCTCGCCGCGCAGGATCTTCAGCAGCTCGCCGGGCTGGCCCATGTCGAACACGCGCAGCGGCAGGTCGCTGTCGCGGGCAAGGGCGAAGGCGGCGGTGTCCATGACTTCCAGCCCCTGGCTGATGACCTGGTCGTAGCTCAGGGTGTCGTAGCGCACCGCGTCGGCATGCTTGTTCGGGTCCTTGTCGTAGACGCCGTCGACCTTGGTGGCCTTGAGCAGCAGGTCGGCGCCGATCTCGATGGCGCGCAGCGCGGCGCCCGAATCGGTGGTGAAGAACGGGCTGCCGACGCCGGCGGCGAAGATCACCAGCCGGCCCTTCTCCAGGTGGCGGATCGCGCGGCGGCGGATGTAGTCCTCGCACACGTCATTGATCTTGATCGCGCTCATCACCCGCGCCTTGGCGCCGAGCTTCTCCAGCGCGTCCTGCATGGCCAGTGCGTTGATGACCGTGGCCAGCATGCCCATCTGGTCGCCGGTGACCCGGTCCATGCCGCCGGCGGCCAGGCCGGCGCCGCGGAAGATGTTGCCGCCGCCGATGACCAGCGCCACCTCGGCGCCGGCCTGCTGCGCTTCGATGACCTCGCGCGCCAGGCGGTTGATGACCTTGGGGTCGATGCCGTAGTCCTCGTCTCCCATCAGCGCCTCCCCGGAAAGCTTCAGAAGGATGCGTTGGTAGGCGAGCTGGGACATGGACGACCTCGATGGCTGGAAAACGCGGGAATTCTAACGGATCGAAGGCCCGCCGGGCAGCGCTTTTGTTGCACTGCAATGACCGGCCCGGTGCCGCACCCGCGCGCGTTCAGCCGGAAGCCGGTTGCGGCTCGGGGGCGCGGGCGATCACCCGGTTGCGGCCCAGGCTCTTGGAACGGTAGAGCACGTCGTCGGCGGCCTTGAGCAGGTCCTGCACGTTGGCGAAGCGCTCATAGTCGCCGTGGGTGGCCACGCCCGCGGAAAAGGTCACGTGCAGTGGTGCGCCCTCGATCTCCGCCATCGGCGTCTGCGCGATGGTGTCCAGCACCCGCCGCACCACTTCCAGCGCGATGCGTTCGTTGGTGTCGGGGAACAGCACCACGAACTCCTCGCCGCCGAAGCGGGCGACGGTGTCGCTGGTGCGCAGCTGCTCCTGCAGGTGCGAGGCGAAGGACTGCAGCACCTGGTCGCCGGCCAGGTGGCCATGGGCGTCGTTGATCTTCTTGAAGTCGTCCAGGTCGATGAAGGCGATCGACAGCGGCCGGTTCATGTGCGCGGCGCGGGCGAACTCCTGCTCCAGCACCGTTTCCAGGTGGCGCCGGTTGAGTACCCCGGTCAGCGCGTCGAGGTGCGCCTGTTCGGCCAGGCGCCGGGCCATCAGTTCGAAATCATCGGCGCGCCGGCGGCTGGCGGAGGCGTCCTGCAGCTCGCGCAGGTTGCGCAGTTCCTTCAGTTCGTCGGCGTGGTCGAGCAGGAAGCGCAGGCGCGCGGAGCTGGGTACCGGCACGTCGAGCAGCGCGCACAGCTCGGGCAGCATCTGGCTGACCCGCTGCAGCACCAGCTCGAAGCCCTGGCTGTCCATGCCCAGCTCGCGGTAGGCGCGCTGCAGCGCATGGCTGCGCGCGGCGTCGGCATCGGCCGCCAGCCAGATTTCGGCCACGCAGCCGGACAGGGCGATGCAGCGCTGGAACAGGTCTTCGGGTTCGGCCGGGGGTTCGCTGCGGGCGATGCCCTCGACCAGGTACCGGGGCAGGTGCCATTGCTCGCACAGCTGCGCGCCGATGTCGGCATGGCTGCAGCCGAGGATGGCGCGCTCGTGGGCGAGCAGTTCCTCGTTGCAGGTGGCCTTGTCGAACAGCGCCGGGTAGATGTCCGGGCTGGCCTGCATCAGCGCCAGGGTGCCGACGTCCTGCAGCAGCCCGGCGAGCATCAGTTCCTCGACCCGGCGTACCCCGCTGCCGAGTCCAAGGAAGCGCGCGGCCAGCGCGCAGAGCACGCTGCGGCGCCAGATGCGCTCCAGCAGGCGCGGGTCCAGCCCCTCCTTGTCCATCGCGTTGGCCAGCGAGAAGCCCAGTGCCAGCTGCAGGGTCGCGTTCAGCCCGAGCATGGTCAGCGCCTGCCCGAGGTTCTCGATGCGGCGCCGGCTGGCATACAGCGGTGAATTGGCGATGCGCAGCATCCGCGCGCTCAGCGCCATGTCCATCGCGATGGCATCGGCCGCGGTGGCGATGTCGGTCTCCGGATCCTGCGCCAGCTCGATGATGCGGATGGCGATGCCCGGCGGCGAGGGCAGGTTGCGGCAGAGTGACAGCGCTGCGTTGAGCTCGGGGGACATGTCGGGGGAGGTGTTCAGCAGGCCATCAAGGATACAGGCAGGGCGGGGGCGGGCGGGTTTGCGTCACAGTATCGGGCAAAGGGACTTGAAGTCCACAGCAAAAGCCGGTCCGGCCGCCGTATGGCGGAAAAAAAAAGAAGCCGCGGAGTCCGCGGCTTCTTCTGGGCTCCGGATCGGGGCCGGGTCAGACCTGCATCGCCTTGGCGACTTCGGCGGCGTAGTCCTCGACCACCTTCTCGATGCCTTCGCCGACCACCAGGCGCTGGAAGCCGACGACGTCGCCGCCGGCGGCCTTCACGGCCTGCTCGACGGTCTTGTCGCTGTCCAGCACGTAGCTCTGGCCGTACAGGGTGACTTCGCTGATGATCTTGTTGATCTTGCCGCTGATGATCTTCTCCAGGATTTCGGCCGGCTTGGCCTTGTCCTTTTCGCTCATCTTGGCCAGCTCGATTTCCTTTTCCTTGGCAACGAACTCGGCCGGCACGTCGGCGGCCTTGTTGTGCGGCGGGTTCATCGCGGCCACGTGCATGGCCAGGCCGTTGGCCAGCTCGGCGTTGCCGCCGGCCAGGTCGACCAGCACGCCGATCTTGCCGTTGCTGTGCACGTAGGCACCGACGGTGTTGTTGCCGTCGACCTTGGCCAGGCGGCGGATCTGGATGTTCTCGCCCAGCTTCTGGATGGCGGCGGTGCGGGATTCCTCGACGGTCTCGCCGGAAGCCAGCTTGGCCGACTTCAGCGACTCGACGTCGGCGGCGCCGGAAGCCAGCGCGGCAGCGGCGACGGCGTCGACGAACGCCTTGAAGTTGACGTCATTGGCGACGAAGTCGGTTTCCGAGTTCACTTCGACCAGCACGGCCTTGCCGCCGTTCACGGCGACGCCGATGCGGCCTTCGGCGGTGACGCGGTCGGCCTTCTTGTCGGCCTTGGCGGCGCCGGACTTGCGCAGGGCTTCGGCAGCGGCGTCGATGTCGCCGTTGTTTTCGGCCAGAGCCTTCTTGCATTCCATCATGCCGGCGCCGGTGCGCTCGCGCAGTTCCTTGACCAGGGAGGCGGTGATTTCAGCCATGGGATTACCTCAACGATAGAAAGGGGCAGGCCGGCGATGATCGCCGGCCGTTGTTACGTGGCCCTGTCAGTGGCCGGCGCCGGTGGCGCTGCCGCAGGGGAGGCGGGTGGGGGCGCCACCCGCCGGGTGCATCAGGCCGAAGCCTCGTCGCCCTTCTTGGCGCCCTTCTTGGCCGGAGCGCGGCGGGCCGGCTTGGCTTCTTCGGCGGCAGCGGCGTCGGCGAACTCTTCCTCGCGCACCGAGGCGGCGTGCGGGGCGGCGGCCTTGCCTTCCAGCACCGCGTCGGCGGCGGCGCGGGCGTACAGCTGCACGGCGCGGATGGCGTCGTCGTTGCCCGGGATGGCGTAGTCCACCAGTTCCGGGTTGTAGTTGGTGTCGACCACCGCGATCACCGGGATGCCCAGCTTCTTGGCTTCCTTGATGGCGATGTCCTCATGGCCGATGTCGATCACGAAGATCGCGTCGGGCAGGCGGTTCATGTCCTTGATGCCGCCCAGCGAGGCTTCCAGCTTGTCGCGCTCGCGGCGCAGGCCCAGCACTTCGTGCTTGACCAGGCGGTCGAAGGTGCCGTCGGTTTCGCCGGCTTCCAGCTCCTTCAGGCGCGCAACCGACTGCTTGACGGTGCGGAAGTTGGTCAGGGTGCCGCCCAGCCAGCGCTGGTTCATGAACGGCATGCCGCAACGCTCGGCTTCTTCCTTGATGGCATCGCGCGCGCTGCGCTTGGTGCCCAGGAACAGGATGGTGCCGCGCTTCTGGGCAACCGACGAGATGAAGTTCATCGCGTCGTTGAACAGCGGAACGGTCTTTTCCAGGTTGATGATGTGGATCTTGCCGCGGGCGCCGAAGATGTACGGGGCCATCTTCGGGTTCCAGTAACGGGTCTGGTGGCCGAAGTGGACGCCGGCTTCCAGCATCTGGCGCATGGTGATCTGGGACATTGCAGAACTCCTGACGGGGAACCGGCGATTCCGCCCGCGGGCAAAGTGTGCGGGACGCGTGGAAGCGCGATGGGTTCCGGGGTTGGGCTTCCCTGTTGCCTCCGTGGCCGAACTCCTCGCGGAGCACCCCGGCACGGATGGGGGCAGCAGGTGTGGATTCACCGGTGACGCCCGGTGTGGGCGGCCTGGGCAGGCGCGGGGCCGGCAACGCAGCCGCCGAATTATAGGGTGCGCGGGGGCGCCACGCAAATTGCCGGGCCGGGCGGGCGACGGCGGCGCCGGAAAACTCGTTCAGGCAGGCGCCGATGGGTGATAATGGCGGCCATGAGCGTGAACCTGAAAACCCCCGAAGAAATCGCCAAGATGCGCATCGCCGGCCGCCTGGCGGCCGAAGTGCTGGACATGATCGGCGCGCACGTCAAGCCCGGTGTCACCACCGAGGAACTGGACCGCATCTGCCACGACCACATCGTCAACGTGCAGGGCGCGATCCCGGCCAACGTCGGCTACCGCGGCTTTCCCAAGACCCTGTGCACCTCGGTCAACAACGTCATCTGCCATGGCATCCCCAGCGAGGCCAAGGTGCTCAAGGACGGGGACATCGTCAACATCGACGTGACCGTCATCAAGGATGGCTGGCACGGCGACACCAGCCGCATGTACTACGTCGGCACGCCCTCGGTGATGGCCCGGCGCCTGGTGGAGACGACCCGGGAAGCGATGTGGCGCGGCATCCGCGCGGTGCGGCCGGGCGCCACGCTCGGCGACATCGGCCATGCGATCCAGGAATACGCCGAGTCCGAACGCTTCAGCGTGGTCCGCGAGTACTGCGGCCACGGCATCGGCAAGGTCTACCACGACGAGCCGCAGGTGCTGCATTACGGCCGTCCCGGGCAGGGGCTGGTGCTCAAGCCGGGCATGACCTTCACCATCGAGCCGATGATCAACGAGGGCACCCGTTACACCAAGGTGCTGCCCGACGGCTGGACCGTGGTCACCAAGGACCGCAAGCTCTCGGCGCAGTGGGAACACATGGTCGCCGTGACCGAGGACGGCGTCGAGGTGCTGACGCTGTCGCCGGCCGAGGCCGGGCACGCGCAACCCGGGGCGGCATGAGCCTGTTGCCGGCGGATCTGGTCCAGCACGTACCGGACGCGCCGGCCGACCCCGCGGGCGATGCGCAGTGGGCTGCCGCGGCGCGGCAGTCGCTGGCCCAGGCCGACGCGCGGCTGTGCCGGCGCTTCGAGCAGGGTGACAACATCGAGCGGCTGCTGGCACTGCGTGCGCGCTGCGTCGACCAGTTGATCCAGCAGGCCTGGCGGCGTTGCCTGGCGGGCGAGGGTGGACTGTCGCTGTTCGCGGTCGGCGGCTATGGCCGTGGCGAACTGTTCCCGCGTTCGGACATCGACCTGCTGGTGCTGGGCGAGCCCCAGGTGCAGCAGGCCAGCGAGGCCGCGCTGGCGCGCCTGTTCGCATTGCTGTGGGACGCCGGGCTGCCGGCCAGCCACGCGGTGCGCTCGGCCGCGCAGTGCGCGCAGGCCGCGGCCGACCAGACCGTGCTCACCGCGCTGATCGAGGCGCGGCCGCTGTGCGTGGCGACGGGCGCGCAGCAGGCGCTGGCGCGCGCGGTATCGCCGACCCTGATCTGGCCGGCGCGCGATTACTTCCTGGCCAAGCGCGAGGAGCTGCTGCTGCGGCACCAGCGGTTCGGCGATACCGCCGACAACCTGGAGCCGGACATCAAGGATGGCCCCGGCGGCCTGCGCGACCTCAATACCCTGGGCTGGATGGCGCTGCGCGCGTTCGGCGTCAGCGACATCGACGCGCTGGTCGGGCTGGGCCACCTGGGCCTGGACGAGGCCGCCGCGCTCAAGCGCGAGCGCGCGGTGCTGGCGCGGCTGCGCTTCGGCCTGCACCTGGTCGCGCAGCGCGCCGAGGAGCGCCTGCGCTTCGACCACCAGAAGGCGCTGGCCGAGCGCATGGGTTTTGCCGACGACGCCGGCAACCTGGGCGTGGAAAAGATGATGCAGGGCTTCTACCGCAGCGCGGCGGTGGTACGGCGGATCAGCGACCGCCTGCTGCAGCGGTTCGAGGAGCAGTTCGACGGCGAGGCATCGCCCGAGCCGGTCGGCGACGGTTTTTCGCTGCGCCGCGGCTACCTGTCGGCCGACGACCCGTTGTGGCCGCATGGCGACATCGCCCGCATCTTCGCCCTGTTCGCCTGCTGGGCGCGCACCCCGCAGGTGCGCGGGCTGCATTCGCTGACCGCGCGCGGCCTGGCCGAGATGCTGGACGAGATTCCCGCCTATACCGAAGTGGACGCGGCGGCGCGCGAACAGTTCATCGCCCTGCTGCGCGGGCCGCGCGCGGTGGACACGCTGGCGCGCATGGCGCGGCTGGGCGTGCTCGGGCAGTGGATACCGGCGTTCGCGCAGGTGTCCGGGCGCATGCAGTTCGACCTGTTCCACGTCTATACCGTGGATCAGCACACGCTGATGGTGCTGCGGAACATCGGCGTGTTCGCCGCCGGCCGCGCCGACGAGCGCTTCTCCATCGCCCACGAGGTCTGGCCGCGGCTGCGCAAGCCCGAGCTGCTGCTGCTTGCCGGTCTGTTCCATGACATCGCCAAGGGCCGTGGCGGCGACCATTCCGAACTCGGCGCGGTGGACGCGCGCGCGTTCTGCGCCGCGCATGGCCTCAGCGCCACCGACACCGAACTGGTGGCGTGGCTGGTGGAGCAGCACCTGCGCATGTCGGTCACCGCGCAGAAGCAGGACATCACCGACGCCGAGGTGATCCACCGCTTCGCCGGGCTGGTCGGCAGCCGCGAACGGCTCGATTACCTGTACCTGCTGACCTGCGCGGACATCGCCGGCACCAGCCCGAAGCTGTGGAACGCCTGGAAGGACCGGCTGCTGGCCGACCTGTATTTCGCCGCGCGCCGCGCCCTGCGCGAGGGCTTGGAACAGCCGCTGCCCGAGGCCGAACGGGTACAGGAAGCGCGCGCCAGCGTGCGCGAACTGATGCGCGCGCTCGGCCATGCCGATGCGGTGATCGAGCGCCAGTTCAGCGCGATGCCCGACGAGAGCTTCGTGCGCTTCCGGCCCGAGCAGCTGGTGTGGCAGGCCACATCGCTGATGGAAGTGGCGCGCGGCGGCACCCTGGTCAAGGCGCGCAGGATCGCACCGGAAAGCGACGCGCTGGAAGTGTTCGTGCATTCGCCTGACCGCGACGGCCTGTTCGCCGCGATCGTGATGACCCTGGACCGCGCCGGCTACAGCATCCACCGCGCGCGGGTGCTCGACGGGCCGGAGGACACCATCTTCGATACCTTCGAGGTGACCCCGGCCGGCAGCTTCGCCGACGGCGATACCGCGCGCCTGGAGCTGCTGCTGCGCAAGGCGCTGGCCGGCGACATCCAATGCCTGCGGCCGGCGCGGCGGGTGATCCCGCGCCAGCTCCGGCATTTCCGCTTCGCGCCGCGCATCGAGTTCATCGAGAACGCCGAGCATGCGCGCACGGTGTTGAACCTGGTGGCGCCGGACCGCCCGGGCCTGCTGGCCGACGTCGCGCACGTGCTGCGCGACCAGCAGCTGCGGGTGCAGGATGCGCGCATCGCCACCTTCGGCGAACGCGCCGAGGACCAGTTCCAGCTGACCGATCGCCACGATCGCCCCCTTACCGAAACTTCCCGGCAGGCACTGCGCGACGCATTGCTGGCCTGCCTGGAGCCCGACAGAACGCCAGGAGACCCCCGCTGATGGCCACCCGGAAGCACGCCGCCAAGAAGCCCGCCCCGACCAAGACCGCTACGACCAGGATCGCCGCGAAGAAGGCCGCGCCGAAGAAGGTCGCCGCTGCGGCGGCGCCGGCCGCGAAGCCGGCCAAGGCGCCCAGGAAGACGCCCGCGGCCCGGCCGAAGGCGATCGAATCGATCGGTCCGCGCAGCCTGCGCAAGCCGCCGGCGCCGGGCGTGGCGGAAATGAAGTTCGGCATCGAGAGCGCGTTCGAACGCCGCGCGATGCTGACCATGGACGAGATCGAGGGCTACACCCGGCCGCTGGTCAACCGCGTCATCGACGGCCTGGAGTCGGGCGAGTTCCGGGTCGCCGAGCCGGATGGCAATGGCGGCTGGAAGGTCAACGAGTGGTTGAAGAAGGCGGTGCTGCTGTACTTCCGCGTCAACGACATGAGCGTGATGGACGGGCGTCCGGCGCCGTTCTGGGACAAGGTCGAATCGCGCTTCGGCGGCTATGGCGAGGCCGAATTCCGCGCCGCCGGGGTGCGCGTGGTGCCCGGCGCCATCGCCCGCCGCGGCGCCCACTTCGGCCGCGACGTGGTGCTGATGCCCAGCTTCACCAACATCGGCGCGTACGTGGGCGAGGGCACCATGGTCGATACCTGGGCCACGGTCGGCTCGTGCGCGCAGGTGGGCAAGCACTGCCACCTGTCCGGCGGCGCCGGCATCGGCGGCGTGCTGGAACCGCTGCAGGCCAGCCCGACCATCATCGAGGACCACTGCTTCGTCGGCGCGCGCTCGGAAGTGGTCGAAGGCGTGGTGGTCGGCCACCACAGCGTGATCGGCATGGGCGTGTTCCTGAGCCAGAGCACGCGCATCTACAACCGCGCCACCGGCGAGATCAGCTACGGCTACATCCCGCCCTACAGCGTGGTGGTGTCCGGCTCGCTGCCGAGCAAGGACGGCACCCATTCGCTGTACTGCGCGGTGATCGTCAAGCAGGTCGACGCCCGCACCCGCAGCAAGACCAGCGTCAACGACCTGCTGCGCGGCCTGGCCGACTGATGTTCCTCCTCTCCCTGGCCGGAGAGGGCAAGCCCTGGATCCTGCAATGACCACTCTCTACGGACTCAAGAACTGCGATACCTGCAAGAAGGCCAGCAAGTGGCTGGACCGTTTCGGCGTCGCCCATGCTTTCATCGACTACCGCGAGCACAAGCCCAGCCCCGAGACCCTGGTCGAATGGGCCGGCAAGGCCGGTGGTTTCGACGCGCTGGTCAACAAGTCCTCGACCACCTGGCGGCAGTTGCCCGATGCGCGCAAGGCGCCGGGCTCGGACGCCGAGTGGAAGCTGCTGCTGCGCGAGTACCCGCAGCTGATCCGGCGCCCGCTGGTGGTCACCGACGACGGCGCGCTCAGCCAGGGTTTTTCCGACAACGGCTTCAAGCAGCGCTTCGGCATCGGGTGAGGCAATGGCGCCGATGGACGATGTGGTCGAACTGACCTGCGAACTGATTGCCCGGCCGTCGGTGACCCCGGACGACGCCGGTTGCCAGCAACTGCTCGGCGGCCGCCTCCGCGCCGCCGGCTTCCACTGCGAGCACCTGCGCCTGGGCGAGGTCGACAACCTGTGGGCCACCCACGGCAGCGGCGCGCCGGTACTGGTACTGCTGGGGCATACCGATGTGGTCCCCAGCGGCCCGGTTGCGGCCTGGACCAGCGATCCCTTCCAGCCGGAGGTGCGCGACGGCATGCTCTACGGCCGCGGCGCGGCCGACATGAAGGGCAGCGTGGCCGCGTTCGTGGTCGCCGCCGAACAGTTTGTCGCTGCCCATCCCGATCATCCGGGCACGCTGGCGGTATTGCTGACCAGCGACGAGGAGGGCGATGCCATCGATGGCGTGCGCCACGTCGCGCGCCTGTTCGGCGAGCGTGGGCAGCGCATCGACTGGTGCATCACCGGCGAGCCGTCGTCCACCGCGACCCTGGGCGACCTGCTGCGCGTGGGCCGCCGCGGCAGCCTGTCGGCGACGCTGCAGGTCAGGGGCGTGCAGGGCCATGTCGCCTATCCGGACAAGGCGCGCAACCCGATCCACCTGGCCGCCCCGGCGCTGGCCGAACTGGTCGCGCGGCACTGGGACGACGGCTACGAGAGCTTCCCGCCGACCTGCCTGCAGATTTCCAACATCAACGCCGGCACCGGCGCCGGCAATGTCATCCCCGGCGACCTGCAGGTGATGTTCAACCTGCGCTACAACCCGCACTGGAATGCCGGGCGGCTGGAGGCGGAGATCGCCGCGCTGCTGGACCGCCATGGCCTTGATTACACGCTGCGATGGCACCGCAGTGGCGAGCCTTTCTACACCCCGGAAGGACGCCTGCGCAGCGTCGCGCGCGAGGTGCTGGCCGGGTTTGCCGGCGCCACGCCCGAGGAGAGCACCGGTGGCGGCACCTCCGACGCCCGCTTCATCGCGCCGCTGGGCGCGCAGTGCATCGAGGTGGGACCGGTCAACGCCAGCATCCACCAGGTGGACGAGCACGTGCGCCTGGACGACCTGCGGGCGCTTCCCGACCTGTACCGCCAGTTGATCGCGCGGCTGCTGGTCTGATCCGCCCGCGGCCGCCGCGGCGGCCGTGGGATCGCGGGCGCGCACGCACGGGCACATCGGTTGCCCACGAAACAGTTGCACGCCGTCGCAGGGCCACGCTATCGTCGGCCCCATGAACCGCAACGCCCGCACCAACGTGAACGTGTCGAACAACCGCAATAATGCGGTTGCGAACAATCGCGCGCGGCCGATGCGGGTCTGCGACTGAGCCACAAGCACCATACGCCCAGTGACCAGAAAACCCGCATCGGCCGATGCGGGTTTTTTGTTGCGTGCGTGGGTCCCTCCACAAGCGCCCGGCCAGCCATGACCGGGATTCAACGAAAAGCCCCCACAACCAGGAGCAGTCCCCATGTGTTCCATCTTCGGCATCTTCGGCCTGCAGGCGGGCGACGACCTGCAGGCGCTGCGCCGCCAGGCCCTCGAACAATCGCAGCGCCAGCGCCACCGCGGCCCCGACTGGAGCGGCGTGTACGTGGACGAGCGCGCCATCCTCGTGCATGAACGCCTGGCCATCGTCGACCCGGCCGGCGGTTCGCAGCCGTTGCTGTCCGAGGACGGCACGCTGGCGCTGGCGGTCAACGGCGAGATCTACAACCACCGCGAATTGAAGCAGGAACTGGTACAGCCCTATGCGTTCCAGACCGGCTCGGACTGCGAGGTGATCAATGCGCTGTACCGCGAGGACGACCCCGCGTCGTTCCTCAACCGGCTCAACGGCATCTTCGCCTTCGCCCTGTGGGACAAGGTCGCCGGGCGCGCGATCATCGCCCGCGACCCGATCGGCGTGGTGCCGCTGTACTGGGGGCATGACAAGCAGGGCCGCCTGTGCGTGGCGTCGGAGATGAAATCGCTGGCCGATACCTGCGCCGACGTGGCCCAGTTCCCGCCGGGCCACTGGTACGACAGCGCCACCGGCGAGCTGCTGCAGTACTACGCGCGGCCGTGGCGCGACTACGACGCGGTGCAGGGCGTGGAGGTGTCCCGGCAGGCGCTGCGCGAAGCCTTCGAGGCCGCCGTGCACCGCCAGCTGATGACCGACGTGCCCTATGGCGTGCTGCTGTCCGGCGGGCTGGATTCGTCGCTGGTGGCGGCGGTGGCCGCGCGCTACGCCCGCCATCGCATCGAGGACGGCGACCGCAGCGAAGCCTGGTGGCCGCGCCTGCACAGCTTCGCCATCGGCCTGGCCGGCTCGCCCGACCTGGCCGCGGCGAAGATCGCCGCCGACATGCTCGGCACCGTGCACCACGGCTTCGAGTACACCTTCGAGGAAGGCCTGGATGCGCTGCCGGAAGTGATCCGCCACATCGAGACCTACGACGTCACCACCATCCGCGCCTCCACGCCGATGTTCCTGCTGGCGCGGCGGATCAAGGCGATGGGGGTGAAGATGGTGCTGTCCGGCGAAGGCAGCGACGAGATCTTCGGCGGCTACCTGTACTTCCACAAGGCGCCGAACGCGCGCGAGTTCCACGAGGAGCTGGTGCGCAAGCTCGACGCGCTCAACAACTACGATTGCCTGCGCGCCAACAAGTCGATGATGGCCTGGGGCGTGGAGCCGCGGGTGCCGTTCCTGGACCGCGCCTTCCTCGACGTGGCGATGCGCATGGACGCCCGCCACAAGATGGTGGACAAGGCCAGCGGCCGCATCGAGAAGGCGGTGCTGCGCGAGGCGTTCGAGGGCTACCTGCCCAGGGAAATCCTGTGGCGGCAGAAGGAGCAGTTCAGCGACGGCGTCGGCTACGGCTGGATCGACGGGCTCAAGGCGCATGCCGAGGCGCAGGTCAGCGACCGCGAACTCGCCGCCGCCGACAAGCGCTTCCCGTACAACCCGCCGCAGACCAAGGAGGCGTACTACTACCGCAGCCTGTTCGAGCAGTTCTATCCCAGCCCGGCGGCGGCGGAGACGGTGCCGGGCGGCAAGTCCATCGCCTGTTCCTCGCCGGCGGCGATCGCCTGGGACGCCAGCTTCGCGACGATGGCCGATCCGTCCGGTCGCGCGGTGGCCGGCGTGCACGCGCAGGCGCTGGCGGGATGACTAGGGCGGCGGCGCGCTGCTGCGCCGCCGGTCTTTCCTCATCGCACGGCGCATCTGTCCCTGGGGCCGGCGCGTCCGTATCCATCGCGGCGGCGGTCCCTGCCTGGAGCCGCCGCGGCTCATCTCACTGTTGCGCTCAAGGGGGTTTTTCGATGCGTGCGTATTCGTTGCTGGTGTCCGGTCTGCTGTGCGCGGTGCCTGTCGCTGCCGCGGAGGTGCCGCTGGAGCGCCACGCGCTGGGCAGTTGGGAAGCGGATATCGGCTACAGCGGCGTGGTGCGCGATGGCGACACGCTGTATGTGTCCGGCGTGCCGTGCCGCGGCCAGGACATGCAGGCCGCGGTGCGGGCGTGCTAAGGCGAATTGACGAAGATCCTGCAGCGCTTCGGCGCCGACAGCAGCCAGGTGGTGAAGGAAACCGCGTACACCACCGACATGGATGCGCTGGTCAAGGCCATTCCGGCGCGCAAGGCGTTCTTCGCCGACGGCAGGTACCCTGCCGCGAGCTGGGTGCAGGTCAGCCGCCTGTTCAACGCGGAGGACATGCTCGAGGTCGAATGGACGGTGCGCCTGAAATAGCGCCGCGCGTTGGCTGATCCGTGCTGCGCCCGCCGCTTCAGCGCGGGCGCAGCACCAGGGTGTGGGTGGTGGCGCCCGGCAGGAATGGCGTCGGCCGGCCGTGTACCCAGTCGTCGTGGCCGGCGCCCCAGAACGGCGACAGCGGATGGCCGCTCTGGCCACCGGGCATGTGCACGATGCCGTCGGCTTCATGGCCGGGCGAGACCACCATGCGCTCGGACGCGCCGAAGTCGGGCGTCTGCACGCGTGGCATGTTGCCGTCGCCGGGCAGCGCCTGTGCCGGCATGCACAGCCAGCGCCTGAACAGCGCAGGCAGCGCACGCGACACCGGGTGGCAGATCGCCGCGGTGTTGCGCTCGCCCCAGGTACGCGCGGCCAGGTCGTGGCCCTGCGCGGCCAGGTCCGCTTCCAGTTGCCGCGCGATGTGCGCCAGCAGTTCGTCCCAGCGCTTGAACGGCGCTGGCAGCAGGTGCGGCGGGCGCTGTTCCAGCAGCGGCCAGGCCACGCCCTCCAGCTGTGGCAGGCGCGGCGCCACGAAGTCCTCCCCGAGCCGCTGCCGCGCGGGCGCCAGCAGGCCGTCCTCCAGCGTATCCAGGACGATGCCGCGGAAGCCGCGGGCGATGCGGTAGCTCGCCGAGTCGACCGCGGCGCGGCCGTCCCAGTGGCGGCTGGCCGCTTCCAGCCGCCGCAGCGCCGGGTCGTCACTGTGCTCCACGGTGGCGCGCAGCAGCTTCCACCAGCGCTCCATCAGCACGGCACGATCGTCGAGCTGGATGGCGAGCAGGTCGCGCTCGTCGAACTGTTCGCGCGCGAACAGGCCGTCGCGGACCTGGCGTGCCCGCGCGCCGAGGTCGTAGCCGCCATCGCCGGCCTCGGCCAGCATGGCACCATCGAGCACGCGGCCATTGGCGGTCCACAGGCGGTGGTCGGCGGGATCGACCAGCGACGGCGCCTGATCCGTGCGCAGTGGCCACGGATGGCAGGGTTCGTTGAAGGGCGACGTGCCCGGCGGCAACGGCGCATCGGATGTGTTGGCGATGCCGCCGGCGGTGCACGTCCCGCTGCGGTCCGGGCGTGCGCCGGCCAGGCGCCAGGCAATGCGGCCGTGGCGGTCGGCCAGCAGCAGGTTCTGCGCGGGGATGCCGGCGCGGTCGGCCACCGCCAGCGCGGCGTCCAGGTCGCCGGCGCGGGCCATGTCGGCGAAATCCAGGCGCACCGCGCCCGGCAGCTGTGCGGTCCAGCGCAGCGCCAGCCGGCTGCCGTCGGCGTTGTCGTGCAGCACCGGGCCCCAGTCGCTTTCGCGTACGACCAGGGTGTCGGCGGGCGCGCCGGCCACGGCGATGGTTTCGTGGTATTCGCGCAACGGCGCGGTGGCCGGCAGGCGCGCGAAATCGGCGGTGTCGATGTAGCTGTTGGTGAAGCCCCAGGCCACATGGGTATTGCTGCCGACGATCACCACCGGCAGCCCCGGCAGGCTGAACCCGGCCACGTCGACCTTGCCGCCCGGGGCGGCCGCATCGGGATGGCGCAGGCGCACGCGGAACCAAAGGTTGGGCGCGCGCAGGGCCAGGTGCATGTCGTCGGCCAGGATCGCGCGGCCATCGCGGGTGAGCGCGCCGGCGACGGCGAAGTTGTTGCTGCCCGGCGCGCTGTCGGCCGCCACCGGTGGCCAGCCGATCCCGCTGTCCCGCCGCGGCGCGGGGGCAGGACGCGCGGCCGTGGCCTCGCCGCCGCCACTGCCGGCCAGCTGGCGCAGGTCCAGCGTCGCCGCATCGGGCAGCGGTGCATCGCCGCGCGCGGCGCCGAACAGTGGCGCATCCCAGCTGCTGCCGTCGTGCGCGAGCAGGGCATAGAGCGCGGGTGGCACCACTTCGCGGATGCGGGCCAGGGCCAGCTCGCGGCTGTTGCCCGGGTCCTGCAGGTCGGCGTACATCGCCAGCCCGGCCAGCACCGAATCCTCCAGGCGCCAGGGGCGCGGCTGCTGGCGCAGCAGCAGGTAGGGCCAGGGCCGTGCCGGCAGTGCCGCCAGCCCGGCGTTGACGCCGTCGCGGTAGGCCTCGAGCACCGCGCGGCGCTCGCCCAGGGCGACGTCCAGGGTGTCGTGCGCGCGCGTGCGCAGGCGGTGCACGCGCATGCGCCGGTCCAGCGGCAGGGCCTTGGCGCCGAACAGCTCGGCCAGCTCGCCGGCCGCCGAGCGCCGCATCAGGTCCATTTCGAAGTAGCGTTCCTGGGCGTGCACGTAGCCCAGCGCGCGGGCCATGTCGCGCTCGTCGGCGGCATCCACCGTGACCATGCCGTTGCCGTCGCGCTGCACCTGGACCGGGGCCGACAGCCCGGGCAGGGCGAGCTCGCCGTCCAGTTCCGGCAGGCTGCCGCGCAGCAGCAGCCAGAGCCCCCCCGGCACAAGGATCGAAAGCCCCAGCACGACCCACAGCGAACGCAGCAGCCAGCGCCTCATGCGCCTCTCCCCCGGCCCCAGGAAGCGCGATTGTAGGCGAGGGCGGTGCCGTACGCAGGGCGCAACTGAAACTGATTCCGATTAGATCATCGCCGTGCCGGATCGGGCATCCTGTGCCCCTACGCATATCAGGAGCACCCCCATGCAGGGACACCCGGAAGTCATCGATTGCCTGAAGGAGCTGCTGCGCGGCGAACTGGCCGCGCGCGACCAGTACTTCATCCATTCGCGCCGGTACGAAGACCAGGGTCTGCATGCGCTGTACGAGCGCATCGGCCACGAGATGGAGGAGGAGACCGGGCATGCCGACGCGCTGCTGCGGCGGATCCTGTTCCTGGGCGGCGACCCGGACATGCGCCCGCACGTCTTCGCCCCCGGCAAGAGCGTGGTCGAGATGCTGGAGAAGGACCTGCAGACTGAATATCAGGTGCGCGCCAACCTGGCCGCGGCGGTGAAGCTGTGCGAGTCGCACGGTGACTACGTCAGCCGCGACATCCTGATCGCGCAGCTGCGCGACACCGAGGAAGACCATGCCTGGTGGCTGGAGCAGCAGCTGGGCCTGATCAAGCGCATCGGCCTGGAGCTGTACCAGGCCAGCAAGATGGATGCGAAGGGGTCGCCGGCGCATTGAGCGTGGCCAACCCACGCCCATGAGCGACGAAGGCCGGGAATTCCCGGCCTTTTCGTTGATGCAGGGAGCGTGCCTGTCAGTCGCCGGCGCGCCGCATGCGGTAGACCGCGGTGGACAGCGCGCTGACGCCTTCGGCGCGGAAGCCGGGCTCCTGCGCGAGGATGTCGCGGCGCTCGGCCAGTTCCACCCGCCACGCCGGCGCGAACGATTCCACTTCCGTCTGGCCCACCGCGAATGGCGGCCCGGCCTTTTCCGCCTGCGGGTATTCGAGCGTGATCAGCAGCGCGCGGCAGCCGGCCGGCAGCCGTGCGTAGACGGTGTCGCGGTAGCGCTGGCGCAGTTCCGGCGGCAGCGCGATCAGCGCAGCGCGGTCGTAAAGCCCGGCGATACCGGCCAGGGTCGCGTCATCGAGGGTGAAGGCGTCGCCCAGGATGATCTCGATCGGGCCGGCGCTGAAATGCTCGCCCAGCGCGCTGCTGCGGCGTTCGGGCCGCAGCCCGGCCTCGGCGAAGAACTGCGTCACCGCCAGCGGCGAGATCTCCACGCCGAGCACGCGGTGGCCCTGCGCGGCCAGCCAGTGCATGTCCAGGCTCTTGCCGCACAACGGCACCAGTACCCGGCTGCCGGGATCGAGCTGCAGCGACGGCCAGTGCCGCTCGAGCAGCGGCATCACCTCGGCGCGGTGAAAGCCGATTTGTCCCTGTTGCCAGCGCTGCAGCCAGAATTCGGGTTGCATGGGAGCTTCCAATGAGTTGGGGACAAGGTGAGAACAATAACCCTCATGCGCCCGAAGGCCGGCCATCCGTAGGTGCGGGGCTTGCCCCGCACAGGGCTTCCGGTGCGTTGAGGGCAAGGGGAAACAATAGCCATCCTGCGCCCGGCGGCAGGTCATCCGTAGGTGCGGGGCTTGCCCCGCACAGGGCTTCCGGTGCGTTGAGGGCAAGGGGGAAACAATAGCCATCCTGCGCCCGGCGGTAGGCCATCCGTAGGTGCGGGGCTTGCCCCGCACGGGGCATTGCCGGCGATGCTCCATGCGGGGCAAGCCCCGCATCTACGACGGCGCTCGACGTCCAGCCCTTCCACCTTCTGCCGCGCCACGCCTGCGCATGGCAACGGCGATGCCGGCCGCGCCGCCGCGCGCCAGTGAAACGGGTTATTGGACGTCCAGGCCTTCCACCTTCTGCCGCGCCACGCCTGCGCGTGGCGACTGCAATACCGGCCGCGCCGCCGCGCGCCAGTGAAACGGGTTATTGGACGTCGAGGCCTTCCACCTTCTGCCGCGCCACGCATGCACATGGCAACGGCGATGCCGGCCGCGCCGCCGCGCGCCAGTGAAACGGGCTACTGGACGTCGAGGCCTTCCACTTTCTGCCACCCCCTCGGCAGCAGGTGCCCGCGGCTGGCCCGCGCGCCCACGTACGCATCCAGCTCCTTGAACGACAGGTTCATGGTGCGCTGGCCGCTGCGCACCTGCAGGGTGGCGCCGGGCGATACCGCGACCACCGCGACCACGCGCTCGGTGGCGAGCTTGGCCTTGGGGATCTCGATGATCTTGTTGCCCTTGCCCTTGTCCAGCTCGGGCAGGTCGCTGGCCGGGATGGCGAGCATGTTGCCGGCGCTGGTGACCGCGACGATGCGGTCGCTCTGCGGGTTGGCCACCACCATCGGCTGCAGCACCGCCGCGCCGGGGGACAGGTTGAGCATGGCCTTGCCGGCCTTGTTGCGGCCGGTGAGGTTCTCGAAGCGGGTGACGAAGCCGTAGCCGTGCGAGGAGGCGAGCACGAAGCGGGTGTCGTTGTCGCCGCTGGCCAGGGTGACGAAGCTGCTGCCGGCGGCCGGCGAGAAGCGGCCGGTCAACGGCTCGCCGTTGCCGCGCGCGGAGGGCAGGGTGTGCGCCGGCGTGGAGTAGGCGCGGCCCTCGCTGTCGAGGAACGCCACCTGCTGCGTGCTGCGCCCGCGCACCGCCGCCAGCAGGCTGTCGCCCTCGCGGTAGGACAGGCCGGCGGCGTCGACGTCGTGGCCCTTGGCCGCGCGCACCCAGCCCTTCTCCGACAGCACCACGGTGACCGGCTCGCTGGCGACCAGCTCGGTCTCGTCGATGGCCTGGGCGGCGTCGCGCTGCACCAGCGGCGAACGGCGCTCATCGCCGAACTTCTTGGCGTCGGCCAGCAGTTCGTCCTTGACCAGTTTCTTCAGCTTCGCGGCGCTGCCGAGGATGGACAGGATCTTCTCGCGCTCGGCGGCCAGCTCGTCCTGCTCGCCGCGGATCTTCATTTCCTCCAGACGGGCCAGCTGCTTGAGCTTGGTCTCCAGGATGTACTCGGCCTGGTCCTCGGACAGGCCGAAGCGGGCGATCAGCGCCGGCTTGGGTTCGTCCTCGGTGCGGATGATGTGGATCACCTCGTCCAGGTTGAGGAAGGCCACCAGCAGGCCTTCCAGCAGGTGCAGGCGGCGCTCGACCTTCTGCAGCCGGTGGTTGAGGCGGCGGGTGACCGTGTCCTGGCGGAAGCGCAGCCACTCGTCCAGCAGCTGCCGCAGGTTCTTGACCTGCGGGCGGCCGTCCAGGCCGATGACGTTGAGGTTTACCCGGTAGCTCTTCTCCAGGTCGGTGGTGGCGAACAGGTGGCCCATCAGCTGCTCGGCGTCGACGCGGCTGGAGCGCGGGATCAGCACCACGCGCACCGGGTTGGCGTGGTCGGATTCGTCGCGGATGTCCTCCAGCCAGGGCAGCTTCTTGGCCCGCATCTGCTGGGCGATCTGCTCGATCACCTTGGACGGCGACACCTGGTGCGGCAGCGCGGTGATCACGATGTTGCTGCCTTCCCTGAGGAAGGTGGCGCGGGCGCGCACGCTGCCGTTGCCGGTCTCGTACAGCTGCCGCAGGTCGCTGGCCGGGGTGATGATCTCGGCGGTGGTCGGGTAGTCCGGGCCCTTCACGTGCTCGCACAGGTCGGCGACGGTCGCGTCCGGGTCGTCGATCAGCCGCACCAGCGCGCTGACGATCTCGTTGAGGTTGTGCGGCGGGACGTCGGTGGCCATGCCCACGGCGATGCCGGTGGTGCCGTTGAGCAGCAGGTGTGGCAGCCGTGCCGGCAGCCAGCTCGGTTCCTCCAGCGTGCCGTCGAAGTTGGGCGACCAGTCGGTGGTGCCCTGGCCCAGCTCGCCCAGCAGCACCTCGGCGATCGGGGTCAGCTTGGATTCGGTATAACGCATGGCCGCGAACGACTTGGGGTCGTCGCTGGAGCCGAAGTTGCCCTGGCCGTCGATCAGCGGGTAGCGGTAGGAGAACGGCTGGGCCATCAGCACCAGCGCTTCGTAGCAGGCGCTGTCGCCATGCGGGTGGTACTTGCCGATGACGTCGCCGACGGTGCGCGCGGACTTCTTCGGCTTGGACGCGGCGTTCAGGCCCAGCTCGCTCATCGAATAGATGATGCGGCGCTGCACCGGCTTGAGCCCGTCGCCGAGGAAGGGCAGGGCGCGGTCCAGTACCACGTACATGGAATAGTCGAGATAGGCGCGCTCGGCGTACTCGCGCAGCGGCTGCTGCTCGAAGCCGTGGAAGGCGGGGCGTACGAGTTCGGTCATGCGGGGCTGTTACCTGGTGCTGGGGGGCGGCGACGGCCGTCGCCCCCGCGAGCCGGTGATTATCCGGATGCGGTCGGGGATGCCAAGCCACGGGCCCGGGCCCGGGCCCGCGCCGGCCGCTGGCGCGATTGATCCAATGCTGCAACGGCGCATTTCATGCCGGATGGAATATTTCCATTGTGAATTATTCCGGATGCAATAAAATGCGCGCCCATGATCTGCGCGACCACCAACCCTCCCAGCTTCGGCCTGCTGCTGCGCCAGACCCGCGACGGCCTGGCCCGGCAGCTCGACGCCTCCATGGCCGAAGAGAACATCGGCATCGGCTTCACCCATTTCGTGGGCCTGAAGACGCTGGCGCACATGGCGCCGTGCACCGCCAACGAACTGGCGCAGGCGCTGGACCAGGTGCCCAGCGCGGTCACCCGCCTGCTGGACAAGCTCGAATCGCTGGGCTGCGTGCGCCGCGAGGCGCATGCGCAGGACCGGCGGGCGCTGCAGATCGTGCTGACCGAACAGGGCCGCGAGCTGTGCGCGCGGCTCAAGAAGCGCGGCGACGCGGTGATGGATTACGCCATGCGTGACCTGAGCCCCGACGAACGCGCGCAGCTGATGTCCCTTCTCACCCGCATCCGCGACTCCCTGACGCCCCCATGATCCCTTTCCCCGTCTCCCACTCCATGCGCCAGCGCGCGCGGCCGCTGTTGCCGGCGACGCTGGTGCTGGCGCTTGCCGCCTGCGCCAGCAGCGGCGGACTGCAGCCGCAGGGGCGGCTGCTCGACACCGACAGCCTGCACAGCGAACGCACCCTGGCCACCAGCGACCTGTCGGTGGCCGCATTCCCGGTCAGTGACTGGTGGCGCGCCTTCGGCGACCCGCAGCTCGACGCGCTGGTGGCCGAGGCGCTGGCCGGCCATCCCAGCCTGGACGCGGCCGACGCACGCCTGCGCCAGGCCCAGGCGCAGGCCGGCATCGCCCGCGCCGAGCGCCTGCCGAGCCTGTCCGTCTCCGGCGGCTACACCGGCGTGCGCCTGCCCGAATCGATGGTCGGCGAGGAACTCGGTGGCCGCTACATGGGCAGTGGCCAGGTCGCATTCGATTTCAGCTACGGCTTCGACCTGTGGGGCGGCAAGCGCGCCAGCTGGGAAGCGGCGGTGGACACGGCGCATGCCGCCGCCGTCGATGCCCAGGCCGCGCGCCTGAAGCTGGCCTCGGGCATGGTCCAGGCCTATGTCGAACTGGATCGTGCCTGGCGCGCCCACGACATCGCCGAGCAGGAGCTGGAGCGTGCGCGCAAGACCCTGCAGCTGGTGCGCCAGCGCCGCGCCGCCGGCATCGACAGCGACCTGCAGGTGCGCCAGGCCGAAGCCCGGGTTCCCGCCGCGCAGCAGCAGCTGCAGGCCGCGCAGCAGCAGATCGACGCCGCGCGCACCGCGCTGGCCGCGTTGCTCGGCCAGGGCCCGGACCGCGGCCTGGTCATCGCCCGTCCGCAGGCGCTGGACGTCACCGCGCTGCAGCTGCCGGGCGTGCTGCCCAGCGAGCTGCTTGGGCGCCGCCCGGACATCGTCGCCGCGCGCTGGCGGGTGGAAGCGGCCGCCAGGCAGATCAAGGTCGCCAAGGCCCGGTTCTACCCCAGCTTCAACCTGACCGCGCTGGCCGGGGTGGTCGCGCCCAACGTCGGCGACCTGCTCAGGAGTGGTTCCACTTTCGCCTACCTTGGTCCGGCACTGAGTCTGCCGATCTTCGAAGGTGGCCGCCTGCGCGCCGGCCTTGCCGGTGCCGACGCCAGCTACGACCTGGCCGTGGCCGGCTACAACCAGACCGTGGTCGATGCGCTGCGCGAGGTGGCCGACCAGGTCAACGCGGTGCGCTCGCTCGAGCAGCAGGTGCAGTCGCAGCAGCAGGCGGTCGCCACCGCCGGCTCGGCGTTCGAGCTGGCCGGCCAACGCTACCGCGCGGGCATCGGCAACTACCTGGACGTGCTATCCGCGCAGTCGCAGCTGCTCGGTGCGCAGCAGGCGCTGACCGCGCTGCATTCGCAGCAGTTGCTCGCCGCCGCGCGCTTGAGCCAGGCGCTGGGCGGCGGCTATGCGCCGTCGGCCGACGGCGTCGCCGCCCCGCTGTCCTCCTCTTCCCCCGTGTCCCCGCATTCCTGAGAAACACCCCATGAGCCAGACCCACACTCCTGAAGCTCCCGTCGTTGGCAGCCGCCGTGGCCGGCTGCTGCGCGGCCTGCTTGTCCTCGTCGTCCTGCTGCTGGCGGCGTTCGCGCTGTGGTATTTCGCCTTCGGCCGCTGGTTCGAGGAAACCGACGACGCCTACGTGCAGGGCAACCAGGTGCAGATCACCCCGCAGGTGGCCGGTACCGTGGTCGCCATCGCCGCCGACGACGGCATGCGCGTGGAGCGCGGCCAGCTGCTGGTGCAGCTGGACCCGGCCGACACCGAGGTTGCGCTGCAGCAGGCCGAAGCCAACCTGGCGCGCACCGTGCGCCAGGTGCGCGGCCTGTACCGCAGCGTGGAAGGCGCGCAGGCCGACCTCAACGCCCGCCAGGTCACCCTGCGGCGCGTGCGCGAGGACTTCGCCCGGCGCCGCGACCTGGCCGCCAGTGGCGCGATCTCCAACGAGGAACTGGCCCATGCCCGCGACGAGCTGGCCGCGGCCGAGGCCGCGGTGGCCGGTTCGCGCGAGACGGTGGAACGCAGCCGCGCGCTGGTCGACGACACCGTGGTCGCGACCCAGCCGGACGTGAAGGCCGCCGCCGCGCAGCTGCGCCAGGCGTGGCTCAACAACGCCCGTGCGGGCATCGTCGCGCCGGTCGCCGGGTATGTCGCGCGGCGCTCGGTGCAGGTCGGCCAGCGCGTGCAGCCGGGCACGGCGCTGATGGCGGTGGTGCCCGCCGAGCAGATGTGGGTGGACGCCAATTTCAAGGAAACCCAGCTGCGGCACATGCGCCTGGGCCAGGAAGTGGAACTGCGCTCGGACCTGTACGGCGGCGATGTGAAGTACAAGGGCCGCATCACCAGCCTCGGGTTGGGCACCGGCTCGGCGTTCTCGCTGTTGCCGGCGCAGAACGCCAGCGGCAACTGGATCAAGATCGTGCAGCGCGTGCCGGTGCGCATCGCCATCGACGCCAGCCAGCTGGCACAGCATCCGCTGCGCATCGGCCTGTCGATGAAGGCCGAAGTGAGCCTGCGCGACCAGAAGGGCGGCGTGCTGCCGGCCAAGCCGGCCGAGGGCACCGTGTTCGATACGGACGTCTACGCCAGGCAACTGCATGACGCCGACGCGGCGATCGCGCGGATCATCCACGACAACCTGCCGCGCCAGGCCGGCTGAGGTCGCCGCGCATGTCCGCTCAAGCTCCGGCCATGCCGCAGCCGGCCGCCGGTTTCGCGCCGCCCAGCGTGGCGCTGTGTACCGTGGGCCTGGCGATGGCCTCGTTCATGCAGGTGCTCGACACCACCATCGCCAACGTCTCGTTGCCGACCATCGCCGGCAACCTCGGCGCCAGTTCGCAGCAGGCGACCTGGGTGATCACCTCGTTCGCGGTCAGCACCGCCATCGCGCTGCCGCTGACCGGCTGGCTCAGCCGCCGTTTCGGCGAACGCAGGCTGTTCGTGTGGGCGACGCTGGCGTTCGTCATCACCTCGCTGCTGTGCGGCCTGGCGCAGAGCATGGGCATGCTGGTGCTGTCGCGTGCGCTGCAGGGTTTCGTCGCCGGGCCGATGTACCCGATCACGCAGTCGCTGCTGGTGTCGATCTACCCGCGCGAGAAACGCGGCCAGGCGCTGGCGCTGCTGGCCATGATCACGGTGGTCGCACCGATCTGCGGGCCGATCCTCGGTGGCTGGATCACCGACAACTACAGCTGGGAATGGATCTTCCTGATCAACGTGCCGCTGGGCATCTTCGCCGCGCTGGTGGTCGGCGCCCAGCTCAAGGGCCGGCCCGAGCACATCGACACGCCGAAGATGGACTACGTCGGCCTGGTCACCCTGGTGATCGGCGTCGGCGCGCTGCAGCTGGTGCTCGACCTGGGCAACGACGAGGACTGGTTCGCCTCGACCAAGATCGTGGTGCTGTCGTGCGTGGCGGTGGTGTCGCTGGCGGTGTTCCTGATCTGGGAACTGACCGACAAGGACCCCATCGTCGACCTGCGCCTGTTCCGCCACCGCAACTTCCGCGCCGGCACCCTGGCGATGGTGGTGGCCTACGCGGCGTTCTTCAGCGTGGCGCTGATGATGCCGCTGTGGCTGCAGCGCGACATGGGCTACACCGCGATCTGGGCGGGCCTGGCGACGGCGCCGATCGGCGTGCTGCCGGTGATCCTGGCGCCGCTGGTGGGCAAGTACGCGTCGCGCTACGACATGCGCATGCTCGCCTCCATCGCCTTCGTGTTCCTGTCGTTGACCAGCTTCATGCGCTCGGGTTTCAACCTGCAGGTGGATTTCCAGCACGTGGCCGGGGTGCAGCTGATCATGGGCGTGGGCGTGGCCCTGTTCTTCATGCCGGTGCTGCAGATCCTGCTGTCGGACCTGGACGGGCGCGAGATTGCCGCCGGCTCCGGCCTGGCCACCTTCCTGCGCACGCTGGGCGGCAGCTTCGCCGCGTCGCTGACCACCTGGCTGTGGGCGCACCGTACCCAGCAGCACCATGCGCACCTGACCGAACATGTATCGGTGTATACGCCCGGCATGCAGGAGCAGGTGCTGGCGATGGGGCACGGTGACCTGCAGCACGGCGCCGCGCTGTTGAACAGCATGATCGACCACCAGGCCTCGCAGATGGGCTTCAACGACATCTTCTATCTGCTGGGCTGGACGTTCCTGGCGATCATCGCCTTCCTGTGGCTGGCCAAACCGCCGTTCGGCGCCGGTGCTGGCGCGGCCAGTGCCGGCGGTCATTGAGTCACCGCGATCCCCGCCCGCAAGGCGGGGATCGTCGTATCCGGGCGGGGGCGGTGGACGGGGCGCAACCCCGGCGGAGTCGCAGCGTGCCGCAGATACGAAAAAACCCGCTTGCGCGGGTTTGATCTGTTGAGTCGTGGTGCCCAGGAGAGGACTCGAACCTCCACGGTTTTACCCGCTAGTACCTGAAACTAGTGCGTCTACCAATTCCGCCACCTGGGCGACTCAGGGCGGCAATTGTGCCGATGGCCGGACGCGGTGTCAACGCTTCGTGCAGGCATTCGTGCGCGCTGCGCAGGGAGGGAAGGAGGCGTGCAATACAGGGCGTGCACGCCGCAGCGGGTGCGGGGTTCCGCTGCCGTGCGTCGATCGCCGCCGGAAGATGGCAGCCGGTTCCGGACGACGCGCCTGGGAATGAAACCAGGGCCGCCGTCTGCCGGCGTGCGCCCGACGCATGGTGCATGGTCGCAGATACGAAAAAACCCGCTTGCGCGGGTTTGATCTGTTGAGTCGTGGTGCCCAGGAGAGGACTGGCGCTCTGACGGTCCTATCCATCTCAAGTTGTTGATTGATAAAGCTTTGTGTTCGGTTTTGGTGCCCAGATGTCACATATCATCGTCGCATATCGACACAGGCTTGGCTATGGTTGGTTGGCCTTCCGTCGTGGAGGCTTCTTGACGCGAGGGGGCTTGCTCAGCCCCAAATGACGAAATACTCGACGAACTTGGGTGGCGGTCCAGAGGGAGCCGCGTCGGGTCGGCCAGCCTTCAGCGTTGAGCCATTCGGCGTACTGCGTATCGGTCATCCCCGATTGCTGTCTTGAAGCGTCCAAGAGCTTTTCAGCGGTACTCATGGCATAGGCATGGGCGAGTGCTCGCCGCTTCGCGTTGGCGCTGTCCGTGTCTTCGTTCCGGACCATCTTTAAGTCTGGGTTGCCTCCGGGCCTTGCCATATCCGGCTCCTAATTGCGAAATGTAAAATCGCATTACAAATACCTCACGAGAGCACGGCAACGCAATGCTCCGTGAGGAACGCAATGGAAGATTGGGAATACGAAGCACGACAAACCGAA
>NZ_JBWJPA010000010.1:0-157230 GCF_056393075.1 Stenotrophomonas sp. Steno-Z10-HUANG | reverse complement strand
CCGAAGCTGAAACACAGGCACGCTGGCTGCTGAAGCAACGTGGGCTTGCCTACATCGAAGCCAATGCATCCCAGGCACTGCAGCCCCTCAACGTAGCCGACTCGCGCCTCGCGCGGCTGTGGCTTGCCGAATCGCTGGCGGCACAGGGGAAACACAGCCAGGCCACTGCCGAAATGCAGGCGTTCCTGCGGCAGTGGCCTGCCTCGGTGCTGTCTCCTCAGTTGCTGTCCAGGGCCGAGGCGATCCTCTCGGCCTCGAAGCAGAAGACCACCGCGTGATTACCCGCCCGCGTGAGGTGGGCCTGCAGCTCGCTGCGGGCGGCGGCGATCTCTTCCTTGCTGGCCAGCCGGGTGGTGGTCATGCAATAGAACGGATCGCCCGCGGCAGGCGTCATGGGCGCCAGCGCCTGCGCCGCATCCACGCCAAGATCGGCCAGTGCCTGGATGGGGTTTTCGTGGAAAAGCGCACGGAATGCATCATCGCTGGACAGCTTTTCCAGCAGCGTGTCCGCCATCACCGCATCCAGGCCGGGATGGCCAGCCGCAGCGTCGTCATTGTTGGAGCCGTTGCTCATTGTTCCCCCTGTCCGGTTGGGGGGCGCCAGGGGCGCTTGACCGGCTTCTTGAAGTTGTATGGATATGCAGCGCCCCCCTGCGCGGCATGAGGATCATACCCATGAACGTGCGTCGCTGTGCATGCGTTTTTTTTGAATCGCGGGAGACTGCGAGTTTTGATCTGGCCGGGCTGCTCGCTGGCGGTGTGGGGGTCGCGCGTACCCGTCGCTGGCTCGCACTGGCGCCGCACCTCGAGCAGGAAATCGAGGTGTCGGAGGCAGAGATGGCATGGCTGGGGCGTTTCAGTCCGCAGCTGTGGAGCGTGGCCGATGCCATGCCAGAGGACATCCTGTCGCGCCTGCTGGAAACAGGACTGCTGATTTCCGATGAGCCCCGCTTTGCATCGCAGTGCGCGGCCGATGAACGCCACCGCGCATTGAACTGGTGGCCACTGGCCGCGGTCGTGCACAAGGCCAGTTGCTGGAGCGGCGTGGACAGCGTGGCCTCGATGCAGCGGCTGGGCATGGATACGGTCGCCGGCCTGCTACGTACCTGCGGCACACCGCCGCCGGCTGTGGTCGAACGGGAGGGCTGCGGCCCGGACATCCCGCTGCAGCGTGTCCCCGCCGACAGCCTGGACAGGCTGCTCGAAAGACGCACCACGTGCCGCAACTTCGATAGCGGGCGGGAACTGGAGCAGGCCATGTTCGCGCGGATGCTGGACCGCGTCTTCGCCGCGCAGGGCAGCGTGGTCGCGGGCGAAGGCATCGAGTTCCTGAAGAAACATACTCCCTCAGGTGGAGGGTTGCATGCCACCGAGGCCTACCTCCTGGTGCAACGGGTGCAGGGCGTGCCGCCAGGCCTGTACCACTACCGCCCACACGTGCATGCCCTGCGTCCGTTGCCCGCCCCGGCCATGCCGCTGGATGAGCTGGCGCGCAGGGCACTGGCGGGGCAGTGGTGGTTTGCCCAGGCGCCGGTGCTGGTGATCTATGCGCCTCGCGTGGCGCGCAGCTATTGGAAGTACCGCGACCACCCCAAGGCTTACCGCGCGTTACTGATGGACGTTGGCCACCTTTCGCAGACGCTGTGCCTGAGCGCCACCGACCTGGGCCTGGGAGCGTTTGTGACCGCGGCGATCAACGAAGGCGAGCTGGAGCGTGCCTTCGGCCTGGCGCCCTTGTGTGACGGACCGGTCGCAGTGGGTGGATTCGGCTGGCGCGCCGCGCTACAGGAAGTCGCCGAGTTCGATCCCGGAGGCAGGGTCTGGGAACGAGCCGAATGAATCGTGGCCGCCGCCGCGGCACTGGCGCGCATCGACGCGGATTCTTGACGACGACTCCTCTTCGATCCGCCGGTCAGGCCTGTTGGTCGCCAGCGGACCTGCGCCGGGAGTTGCCTGGCTGAAGGCGGTCAAACCGGATCCGGCCAGGCGTGCGCCCGGGGATGGTGCATGGCGCGCCCATCGCCCCGCGAGTCGCATGGTGGGGCGATGGCCAGCGATCACATGGGATGGATGCGGTCCTGCTGGCAGTGAGGGCAAGTCGCACCGCCGCACCGATCATGCCCCGGTTATCCCGATTCTGATGATGGTTGCAACCTGATCGCCTCCGGGACAATGTGCGGATCAGCTTTCCGGGCCCGCCTCGAAATCCACCAGCACCGCGCCGTCGCCCACCTGGTCGCCGCCGCGCACGCGGTAGCCGTTGACCACGCCGTCGGCCGGCGCCTGCAGGGTGTGTTCCATCTTCATCGCTTCCATCACCAGCAGCGCGGTGCCACGGGTGACCCTGCTGCCCGGCTCAACCAGCAGCGCGATGACCCTGCCGGGCATCGGCGCCAGCAGGCTGCCACCGTGGTCGTTGCCGGCGTCGGCCTCGGCGACCGGATCGTGCACGGTGAAGCGGCGCTGGCCGCCTTCGCCGAAGAGGTAGAGCGCATTGCCGTCGTGCAGGACGTCGCCGCGGTACAGGCGGCCGCCGGCCTGCAGGGCGTAGCTCACTCCGTCCGCCTTGCCGTCGACCCGCAGCGGATCGCCGTCGCCGCCGTGGACCTGCCAGCCGTCCGCGTCGCGGCGCACCCGCAGCGTGCGTTGCTGCTGCAGGTATTCCAGCGTGACCGCGCGCGCGGCCGGGCCGGTCAGGCGCCAGCCGTCGGCGATGGACCAGGCAGACGCATCGGCCGGCGTTGCGGCGCCTGACCCGCTGGCGAGTACCGCGGCCACGGCCCAGTCGGCGTCGCTCGCGGCGTGCTGGGTGATGTCCAGCGCGTCGCGTTCGCGCTCGATCAACGCGGTGTCGAGATCGGCATGGCGGAAGGAGGCGGTTGCCACCAGCCGGTGCAGGAACGCGGCATTGGTGGTGACGCCGGCCACCTGGCAGCGCGCCAGTGCGCGCCGCATGCGCAGCAAGGCCCGGTCGCGGTCCTCGTCCCAGACGATCAGCTTGGCGATCATCGGGTCGTAGTAGGGGGTAATGGCATCGCCCGGTTCGACCCCGGCGTCCACCCGCACGTGGGCATCGGGCGGCGGCAGGCGCAGGTGGCGCAGGGTGCCGGTGGAGGGCAGGAACCCACGGTCGGCATCCTCGGCGTACAGCCGCGCCTCGATGGCGTGGCCGCGGATGGCCAGCTGCGCCTGGGTCTTCGGCAGCGGCTGCCCGGCGGCCACGCGCAGTTGCCACTCCACCAGGTCGGTGCCGGTGATCATCTCGGTCACCGGGTGCTCGACCTGCAGGCGGGTGTTCATTTCCATGAACCAGAACTCGCCGGTGGGTGCGGCGATGAACTCCACCGTGCCCGCGCCGACGTAGCCGACCGCGCGCGCGGCGTCGGTGGCGGCCTTGCCCATCGCCGCGCGGCGCTCGGGCGTCATGCCCGGTGCCGGGGCTTCTTCCAGCACCTTCTGGTGGCGGCGCTGCACCGAGCAGTCGCGCTCGAACAGGTGTACGACGTTGCCATGGCTGTCGCCGAACACCTGGATCTCGATGTGCCGCGGCCGTTCGATGTACTTCTCCACCAGCACGTGCGCGTTGCCGAACGCGGACTGCGCCTCGCGCTGGCAGCTGGCCAGGGCGGCGTCGAAATCCGCGCTGGCCTCGACCTTGCGCATGCCCTTGCCGCCGCCACCGGCGCTGGCCTTGATCAGCACCGGGTAGCCGATGGCGTCGGCCTGCGCGCGCAGGAACGCCGGTTCCTGGCGGTCGCCGTGGTAGCCGGGCGTCAGCGGCACGCCGGCCTGCTGCATCAGCGCCTTGGCCGCGCTCTTGTCGCCCATCGCATCGATGGCGCTGGCTGGCGGGCCGATGAAGACGATGCCGGCCTCGGCGCAGGCGCGGGCGAAACCGGCGTTCTCGGACAGGAAGCCGTACCCGGGATGGATCGCCTGCGCGCCGCTGCGGCGCGCGGCGTCGAGGATGGCGTCGCCGCGCAGGTAGCTTTCCGCCGCCGGCGCCGGGCCGATGCGCACGGCTTCATCCGCCAGCCGCACATGCCGCGCGTCGCGGTCCGCGTCCGAATACACCGCCACGGTGGCGATGCCCAGGCGGCGGCAGGTGGCGATGACGCGGCAGGCGATTTCGCCGCGGTTGGCGATCAGGATCTTGTCGAACATGGCGTATTCCATGACGTGCTGCGCGGTGGCAGCTTGAAGTATTGAAGAGCTTTCACTCCCCTGCCGGGGAGCGAGCTACTTTTCTTTGCTCGTGCAAAGAAAAGGTAGCCAAAAGAAAGCACGCCCTGCCTCCGCGCCCAACGCGCTGCGCGCGCCGGGTCCACTTCGCCGCCGGGATTTTTCGACACGACATCCGTGTCGTGTCGAAAAACGACGTGCATCCATGCACGTCGCCCTCCGGGTCCTCTCCGTCGGCTGCGTCGCTGCGGAAGGGAACCCGGGAAAGCGAAGGCAGCCGCAAGAGCCAGAGCACAAGCGTAGGCGTCCGGCTCGATGCGTGTCATGCCGACGGCCTCACATCCGGAACACGCCGAAGCGCGTGTCCTGCGCCGGCGCGTTGAGGCTGGCGGCCAGCGCCAGGCCGAGGATGCGGCGGGTGTCGGCCGGGTCGATCACCCCGTCGTCCCACAACCGCGCGCTGGCATAGTACGGGTGGCCCTGGCGTTCGAACTGCTCGCGGATCGGCGCCTTGAACGCCTCCTCCTCGTCGGCCGGCCACTGCCCGCCCTTGCCCTCGATACCGTCGCGCTTGACCGTGGCCAGCACGCTGGCGGCCTGTTCGCCGCCCATCACCCCGATGCGCGCGTTCGGCCACATCCACAGGAAGTGCGGCGAATAGGCGCGGCCGCACATGCCGTAGTTGCCGGCGCCGAACGAGCCGCCGATCACCACCGTGTACTTGGGCACGCGCGCGTTGGCCACCGCCATCACCAGCTTGGCGCCGTCCTTGGCGATGCCGCCGTGTTCGTATTTGCGGCCGACCATGAAGCCGGTGATGTTCTGCAGGAACAGCAGCGGGATCCCGCGCTGGCAACACAGCTCGATGAAGTGCGCGCCCTTGAGCGCCGATTCGGAGAACAGGATGCCGTTGTTGGCGATCACGCCGACCGGGTGCCCATGCACGTGGGCGAAGCCGGTGACCAGGGTGTTGCCGTAGCGCGGCTTGAACTCGTCGAAGCGCGAGCCGTCGACGATGCGCATGATCACCTCGCGCACGTCATAGGGCTTGCGGGTGTCGCTGGGGATCACGCCATACAGTTCGCGCGCATCGAACAGCGGCGCGTCGGCGGGCTGCAGCGCGACGCGCGGCTCGGGCCTGCGCCAGTTGAGGCTGGCGATGATGGCACGCACCCGCGCCAGCGCCTGCAGGTCGTTGTCGGCCATGTGGTCGGCGACGCCGGAAATGCGCGTGTGCACGTCGGCCCCGCCCAGTTCCTCGGCGCTGACCACTTCGCCGGTCGCCGCCTTCACCAGCGGCGGGCCGCCGAGGAAGATGGTGCCCTGTTCCTTGACGATCACCGTCTCGTCGCTCATCGCCGGCACATAGGCACCGCCCGCGGTGCAGCTGCCCATCACGCAGGCGATCTGCGGAATGCCCTGCGCCGACAGGTTGGCCTGGTTGTAGAAGATGCGCCCGAAGTGGTCGCGGTCGGGGAACACCTCGTCCTGCAGCGGCAGGAACGCGCCCCCGGAATCGACCAGGTAGATGCAGGGCAGGTGGTTCTGCTGCGCGATCTCCTGCGCGCGCAGGTGCTTCTTGACCGTCACCGGGTAGTAGGTGCCGCCCTTGACCGTGGCGTCGTTGGCGACGACCAGGCATTCCACGCCCTCGATACGGCCGATGCCGGCGACCATGCCGGCGCCCGGCACCGGGTCGTCGTACATGCCGTGCGCGGCCAGCGGCGCGATCTCGAGGAACGCGCTGCCGGGATCGAGCAGCGCGTCGATGCGCTCGCGCACCAGCAGCTTGCCGCGCGCGGTGTGCTTGGCCCGGGCCGCATCGCTGCCACCACGCGCGGTGCGTTGCAGGGTGGCGCGCAGGTCGTCGACCAGCGCCTGCATCGCCGCGCGGTTGGCTTCGAATGTCTCGCTGCCGGGCTGCAGCTGGGTTTTCAGTACGCTCATGGCAGTGGTTCCTGCGGTGGCCTGGGTGCCGTCGGTGGGGGCGTCCGAAGGGCGGGTGCGGGGCGCGCCGGGATCATGATGCGCGAACCCCGTCGATGCCGTTCACCCGCCAGCCCCCGGGGAGAGGTCCGGCGGTCGCCGGGCCTGGATCACGCGGTGCGCTGGAACAGCTCGCGCCCGATCAGCATGCGGCGGATTTCCGAAGTGCCGGCGCCGATCTCGTACAGCTTGGCGTCGCGCCACAGGCGCCCGGCCGGGTACTCGTTGATGTAGCCGTTGCCGCCGAGGATCTGGATCGCCTCGCCGGCGGCCCAGGTGGCCTTCTCGGCCGAGTACAGGATCGCGCCGGCAGCGTCCTGGCGGGTGGTGCGGCCCTGGTCGCAGGCCCTGGCCACCGCATACACGTATGCGCGGCACGCGTTGAGGCCCACGTACATGTCCGCCAGCTTGGCCTGGATCAGCTGGAAAGTACCGATCGCCTCGCCGAACTGCCGGCGCTCGTGCACGTACGGCAGCACCACGTCCAGCGCCGCGGCCATCAGCCCGAGCGGGCCGCCGGACAGCACCACGCGTTCGTAGTCCAGGCCGGACATCAGCACCTTGACCCCGCCGCCGACCTCGCCGAGCACGTTCTCCACCGGCACTTCGCAGTCCTGGAACACCAGCTCGCAGGTGTTGGACGCGCGCATGCCCAGCTTGTCCAGCTTCTGCGCGGTGGAGAATCCCTTCATGCCCTTCTCGACGATGAAGGCGGTGATGCCGCGCGACCCGGCCTCCGGGTCGGTCTTGGCGTAGACCACCAGCACGTCGGCATCCGGGCCGTTGGTGATCCACATCTTGTTGCCGTTGAGCACGTAGTGGTCGCCGCGCAGGTCGGCGCGCAGTTTCATCGACACCACGTCCGACCCCGCGCCCGGTTCGCTCATCGCCAGCGCGCCGACGTGCTCGCCGCTGCACAGCTTGGGCAGGTACTTGTGCTTCTGCGCCTCGCTGGCGTTCTTGCGCAGCTGGTTCAGGCACAGGTTGGAGTGCGCGCCGTAGGACAGGCCGATGCCGCCGGAGACGCGCGAGATCTCCTCCATCGCCACCACGTGGGCGAGATATCCCATGCCGCTGCCGCCGTATTCTTCCTCCACGGTCATGCCGAGCAGGCCCTGCTCGCCCAGCTGGCGCCAGAGCGCATCGGGAAACTGGTTGCCGGCGTCGGCAGCGGCCGCCAGCGGCGCGATGTGCGCGGCGGCGAACTGGGCCACGCTCGCGCGCAGCATGTCGATCTCTTCGCCGAGATCGAAGGAAAGGGTGGGGACGTGCATGGGGGCGGCTCCGGTACGGCAGGACGGGTGGGCGCTCCGGGAGGGGGACGGGCGGACCGTCGGCACGGGCGTTTACGCGCAGCCTAGCCGGTCTCCATGAAAAAGTGAATACAAATTCAATAATTGAACCTAGAATCAGCCCATGGCCTACAAACGTTCGGAACTGATGGAAAAGCGCCTCGCCGGCAACCGCGAGGCGATCCTGGCCGCGGCCCGCCGGCTGGTCGCCGCCGGCGGCTACCGCAATGCGCCGGTCACCGCGGTGGCGGCCGAGGCCGGGGTATCCACCGGCCTGATCTATCGCCATTTCCCGTCCAAGGCCGACCTGTTCGTGGAAGTGCTCACCGCCGCGGTCGAGCATGAGCTGGACATCCTCTCGGCCATCGCCGACCAGCCGCAGCCGGCGGCGCTGCGCCTGCAGCAGGCGGTGGCCTCCTTCGTGCGCCGTGCACTGGCCGGGCCGGCGCTGGCCTATGCCTTCATCGCCGAACCGGTGGACCCGGAGGTCGAGGCCGAGCGCATCCGCTGTCGCCGCCTGTTCGGCGACGTGTTCAAACGCATCCTCGGCGACGGCGTGCGCAGCGGCGAGTTCCCGCCGCAGGACCTGGACGTGGGCGCGGCCTGCATCGTCGGTGCGTTCACCGAGGCACTGGTCGGCCCGACCGCGCCCAGCCGCGACGGACTGCGCGGTGGCGAGCCGCTGGTCGAGGCGATCGGGGCCCTGTGCCTGCGCGCGGCCGGTGCCGGCATCGGCGCGCAGCGCGCCTGATCGCGGCCGGCCCGTGGCCACCGGTGCCCGTTGCCGGTGGGTGGGGGCGCTGGTCTATACTCCGCCGGTAGCTGTGGTCCACCGACTACTTGCCAGGGGTGTTGATACGTGCGGAATTACGACCTGCAGTTCCTGAAGCGCTTCTCCATCGTGATCGCCATCTTGGCTGTCGTCACGGTCGGGTTGATCATCTTCGCGTCGTTCCTGCAGCGCGCGATTCCCACCGAAGCATCCCCGCAGGCGGTCGCGCGCGTCGAGCAGCGCATCGCCCCGGCCGGCGCGGTCTACGCGGGCAGCACCGGCGCCGCGGCGCAGGCCGCGGCGGCCGAAGCCGCGGCAGCGCAGGCCGCGGCCGCGGGCGGCGCCTACGGCGGCACGCTCGATGGCAAGGTGATCTTCGACAAGCTGTGCACCGCCTGCCACCTGACCGGCGTGGGCATGGCGCCGACCCTGGACCATGCGCACTGGGACAAGCGCATCGCCCAAGGCAAGGAGACGCTCTACAAGCACGCCATCGAGGGCTATACCGGCCCCGACGGCGGGGTGATGCCGCCCAAGGGTGGCAACGCCGGCCTGAGCGACGAGCAGATCCACGCCACCGTCGACTGGATGCTGGCAAACCTGAAATAAAACGTGCCCATCATGGACACGCGGCGCCGCCCTCCCGGGCGGCGCTTTGCTTTCCGCCGTTCTGGAGTCCGCCCCATGCGCCATCTTCCCCCGCTGCTCGCCCTCTCGCTGTCCCTGGCCCTTGTGCCGCAGGCGCTCGCCCGGGGGCCGGCGGTCACCGCCATCGGCCAAGTGCAGGGCAGTGGCCCGCGCAGCCCGCTGGAAGGGCGCCAGGTCACCATCGAGGGGTTCGTCACTGCCGACCTGCGCGCCGGGCTCGGCGGCGTCTTCCTGCAGGATGCCGGCGATGGCGATCCGGCCACGTCCGATGCGCTGTTCGTGCAGCTGGACCCGGCGCGCGTGCTGCCCGCGGGGCAGTGGCTGCGTGTCACCGGCACGGTGCAGGAGCTGGCGGCCGGCAAGGGCGGCCAGACCCTGACCGCGCTGCAGGCCGAGACGCTGGCCGCGGCCCGTGCCCGCCCCGCGCCCGCGGTCACCGTGCTGGACGCCGTGCCCGCCAGCTGGGAAGCGCTGGAAGGGATGAAGGTGCGCATCACCGCACCGCTGACCCTGGCCGGGCAGGACCAGCTGGCGCGTCACGGCGAGCTGGCCGTGGCCTTCGACGGGCGGCTGTGGCAGCCGACCGAGTTGGCCGCCGCCGGCACCACGGAGAACGCGGCGCTGGTAGCCGACAACGCGCGCCGCCGGCTGCGCCTGGACGACGGCAGCAGCCAGCGCGATCCGGGCCGCGTGTCCTACCTGCCCGAGGCCGCGCAGCTGCGCACCGGCATGGTGTTCCGCGGCGTCGAGGGCGTGGTCGACCAGCGCCATGACGGCGACTACCGCCTGCAGCTGACCGCCGCGCTGCCGGTGCCGGCGATCGAGCGGCCGCAGCCGCCGGTGGTGGCCGGCGCACTGCGCATCGCCGCATTCAACCTGGAGAACTACTTCAACGGCGATGGCCACGGCGGCGGCTTCCCGACCCTGCGCGGCGCCAAGACGTTCGCGCAGTTCCAGGCGCAGCAGGCCAAGCTGGTCGCCACCATCCGCGGCCTCGACGCGGACGTGGCCGCGCTGATGGAACTGGAGAACGACGGCTACGGCCCGGACTCGGCGATCGCCGGGCTGGTGCGCGCACTCAACGAGGGGCAGGGCAAGGACCGCCACTGGGCGTTCGTCGACGCCGGCAAGGGGCCGGGCGACAACCCGATCCGCGTGGGCATCATCTACCGCGCCGCGCGGGTGGCGCCGGTGGGCAAGCCGGCGGTGCTGGAGCGCGAGCCGTTCGGCGAGCGCAGCCGGGTACCGCTGGCGCAGGCGTTCCGCATGGGCCGCAAGGGCCGGCCGTTCGTGGTCGTGGCCAACCATTTCAAATCCAAGGGCTGCAGCGAGGCCAGTGGCGCCGACGCCGACCAGAACGACGGCCAGGGCTGCTGGACCGCCACCCGGGTGGAATCGGCGCGCCTGCTGCACCAGTGGCTGCAGCGCGACCCGACCGGCAGTGGCAGCGTCGATGCGGTGTTGCTGGGTGACTTCAACGCCTATGCGATGGAAGCACCGATCCGCCAGCTGCAGGCCGATGGCTGGCGCGACGCGTTCAAGGTGGCCGGCGTGCCCCAGCCCTACAGCTACGTCTACAACGGCTTGACCGGGCGCCTGGACCACGCGCTGCTCAACCCGGGCATGGCGGCGCGGTTGAAGGGCGCGGCCGAATGGCACATCAACGCCGATGAAGCCGACGACGCCGGCTACCAGGGGCGCAACGTACCCGGCCCGTGGCGCAGCTCGGACCACGACCCGCTGCTGCTGGGCTTCGATCCCTGAGCCCGGGCGAAGCGGGCGCCGGTGTCATGTGCCTGGGGCCGGTGCCCCTCAGTGCGCGTGCCGCCGCGCCGCGTTCCACAGGTGGGCGCTGGCCAGTGCCAGGCTGCCGGCGACGGTAAGCGGCGTTTCGGCCCGCCCGCCCAGCCCGCCGCACGCCCCGGCCAGCAGCAGTGCCAGCCCGGTGCCCGCCAGCAGCCACAGCGCGGCCGGCAGCGGGCGGTGGCGATGCGCGCGCCACAGCGCGTAGCTGGTCAGCGGCGCGGCGATCAGCACGAACAGCCCATGCACCCATTCGGCCTCGCTCCAGGTGCCGAGCAGCGGCAGCAGCGCGGCCAGCAGCGGCAGCGCCAGGCAGTGCAGCAGGCACAGGCCGGACAGGGCGAGGGCGGAGACATCGAACAGGGCGGCGGCATGCTTCATCGGATCGGCTCCATTTGTTACAAAGTAACATAAAAAGGGGGGTGGGTAATCCCCTGGACAAGGAGGCCGTTCTGCAGGCTCAGCCCTGCGCGCCGCGCGCGATCAGCGCGATCGCCACCACCGCCAGGCCCAGGCCCAGGCGGTTCCAGGTGCTGGTCTTCTCGCCGAAGGCCAGTACGCCGATCAGCGCGCCCAGGCACACCACGCCGATGTTCATGCCGGCGAAGATGGTGGCCGGGCTGTGCGGCAACGCCTGGTGCGCGCGCACGTAGAACAGGATGTTGCCGAAGTTGATCGCGCCCAGCAGCAGGCCGAAGCCGAGGTTGCGCGCCTGCAGCCGCTGGCGGCCGCGGTAGTGGCGCAGCAGCTGCCAGCCCAGCATCAGCACGAAGGCGATGGCGAAGCTGGCCAGCAGCGCCGCGGTGGCCGGGGTGCCGGCCAGTGCCACCTGCTTGAGCAGGATGTCGATCAGCGCGAAGCCGGCCCATACCGCCAGCAGCCAGTGCCAGCTCGACGCCGTGCCGGCGCCGTGCTCGCCGCTGCGCGCACTCACGCCGACGATGGCCAACAGGCCCAGCCCCAGCCCGGCCAGTTTCCAGCCATTGGCGTGTTCGCCGAACAGCACGAACGCCGCGCCCAGCGACAGCAGCAGCGACAGCCGCTGCGCCACGTCGCTGCGCACGATGCCGGCTTCGCGCACGGCGCGCGCCAGCACCAGGAAGATGCCCGGCAGCGCCAGCGCCAGGCCCAGCAGCGCCGGCCACGGCGCATGGCCGTCGCGCAGCGACTGCAGCGATGGCCTGAGCAGCAGCAGCGACAGCACGCTGGCCGCCAGGTAGTTCCAGGTCACGGCCTGGGCGATGTCGATGCCGCGCCGCGGCGCCAGCTTCAGCAGGACCGAGACCAGCACGCTGCAGATCACGCTCAGGATCAGGAAGTGCATTGCCGTCGCTACCGGGGATGGCGGTGAAGCCGGTGAAGGGGGCCGGTATTATGGCGGCATGAGCAATCCTTCCTTTCCCCGCGAACCGGCGGTGCTGATGCTCGAGGGCCCGTGCGGGCCGCTCGAGGTCGCGGTCGATCCGCCCGAGGGCGATGTCGCCGCGCGGCCGGTCGTCGCCGTCATCTGCCACCCGCTGTCCACCGAAGGCGGCAGCATGCACAACAAGGTGGTGACCATGGCCGCGCGCGCCCTGCGCGAGCTGGGCATCACCACGGTGCGCTTCAATTTCCGCAGTGTCGGCGCTTCGGCCGGCAGCTACGACAACGGCGAAGGCGAGCAGGACGATCTGCGCGCGGTGGTGGCCTGGGTGCGCGCACAGCGCCCGGACTGCGCGCTGTGGCTGGCCGGTTTCAGCTTCGGCGCCTACGTCTCGCTGCGCGCCAGTGGCGCGCTGGCGCCGCAGGCGCTGATCTCGATCGCGCCGCCGGTCGGCCGCCGCACCTGGGATTTCGACGCGCTGCAGCCGCCGGCGCAGTGGCTGGTGGTGCAGGGCGACGCCGACGAGGTGGTCGACGCGCAGGCGGTCTATGCGTGGCTGGAGACGCTGGCCGACCCGCCTCAGCTGGTGCGCATGCCCGACACCAGCCATTTCTTCCATCGCAAGCTGATCGACCTGCGCGGCGCGATCCAGCACGAAGTGCGGCGCTGGCTGCCCGACGGCAGTTGCTGAGCATGGAGGCGACGACCCCCTCGCAGCGCTACGCCGCCGGCGTGGCCCGTGGCGACTGGCGCGACGATCCGGCCCAGCACCCGGCACTGGCCGAACTGGACCGCATCCACGAGGCCATCGTCGATTCGGCGCAGGACGGCTGGCTCGACCGGCTGTCGGCCTTCTGGAAGAAGCCCGGGCCGGTCAAGGGCCTGTATTTCTGGGGCGGCGTCGGCCGCGGCAAGACCTTCCTGGTCGACCTGTTCTACGACGGCCTGCCGATCGAGCAGAAGTACCGCACCCACTTCCACCGCTTCATGCGCGGCATCCACGAGCGCCTGCGCGAACACCAGGGCCAGAGCGACCCGCTGGCCAAGATCGCCCAGGAATGGCGCAGCAGGCTGCGGGTGCTGGTGCTGGACGAGTTCTTCGTCACCGACATCGGCGACGCGATGCTGCTGGCGCGCCTGCTGGAACGGCTGTTCGCCGAAGGCGTGACCCTGGTGACCACCTCCAACACCGCGGTGGAGAACCTGTATCTCAACGGCCTGCAGCGCGACAGCTTCCTGCCGGCCATCGCCCTGCTGCAGAAGTATTGTGTGGAGCTGTACGCCGAAGGCACCGAGGACTACCGCATGCGCGCGCTGACCCGCTCGCCGGTGTACCGCGCGCCGCTGGAAGGCGACAGCGACGCCTGGCTGGAGCGGCGCTGGAAGGAGCTGAGCGGCGGCCAGGACGCGCGCGCCGGCAACATCCAGATCGAGGGCCGCAAGATCCCCGTGCGCGGGCGTGGCAAGAGCATCGTCTGGTTCGATTTCGCGGCGCTGTGCGAAGGCCCGCGCGGGCCGTCGGACTACATCGAGATCGCGCGCGAGTTCAACACCGTGCTGCTGGGCGGCATCCCGCACTTCGACCGCCTGAACGAAGATGCCGCGCGGCGCTTCGTCAACCTGATCGACGAGCTCTACGACCGCCAGGTGAACCTGGTGTGCACCGCGCAGGACCCGCCGCCGCTGCTCTATTCCGGCACCCGCCTGGCCGGTGCCTTCGAGCGCACCGCCAGCCGCCTGATCGAGATGCAGAGTGCCGAGTACCTGGGAACCGCCCACCGCCTGTAGCCCGCTGGCCGCGTGCCGGGGCCGACCCCCGGCCGCGGCATGCGCCGCCAACCCCGTTCTTTGCCACCATCCGTTCTGTTCCGTGCCTGCCGCCGCGGCGGCCCACCCCGCAAGCAACGGAGTACGCAGATGAAGCACGCAAGCATGGCCTTCCGGCGTCCGCCGGTACGTTCGATGGCGTTCGCGCTGACGCTGCTGGCCGGCCTGCCGGCGCTCGCCGGCGAGCCGCGGTGGCCACCACCGGCGCCCGCCCCCGCCGTGGTGCAGCCCGACCTGCAGGCGCCCGTGCCCACGCGCCGGCGCCAGACCACCGCGGATTTCCGCGCGCCGGCGGCCAGCGTGTGCAGCGACATGCCGCGGATGCGCGAGGTGCCGGACCCGGACCCGCAGCCACCGGAGCGGGTGCGCGAGATCCCCACCCTGGTCGGCAAGGTTCCGCATCGCAGGGAACTGCACGAGATGGCGCCGCCGCCTCCGCCGCCGGCCCCCATGATCGCCGTCGACGCGGCGGTCAGGGTATCGGAGGTGGCGGACGCGCCCGCCGCGTCGTCGCCACCGGCGATGCAGCGCCCGGCCACGCCGGTGACCGCCGGCGTGGTCGATGACAACGCCGACTTCGGCGGGTTCCAGCAGTTCCTGCAGCGCCACCCCGAGGCGGCGCGGCTGGGGCGCGACGTGTCGGTGCGCCAGCGCCTGCGGGTGGTCGATGCGCAGGGCCGGCCGGTGCCCGATGCCGAGGTCGCCGTCTCCGCGGCCAATGGCGCGCGCATGTGGGCGCGCACCGATGCCGGCGGCCAGGCCTGGCTGCACCTGAATGCCTTCGACGACCGCGATTCGGCCAGCTACCGGGTCGACGTGCGCCGCGCCGGGCAGCAGGCCCGGGCGCAGTTGCGGCGCGGGCAGAAGGACGCGCTGGAAGTGCGCCTGCCCACCGCCGCGGCGATCCCGCGCGCGCGCCTGGACCTGGTGTTCATGGTCGATGCCACCGGCTCGATGGGCGACGAGATCGACAAGCTGCGCGCTTCGCTGCGCGACATCGTGCGCGGCATCGAGCAACTGCCGTCGCGCCCGGACGTGTGCCTCGGCCTGGTCACCTACCGCGACCGCGGCGACGAATACTTCGTGCGCAGCTGGGACCTCACCGGCAACGTCGCCGCGTTCCAGCAGGTGCTCGACGGGGTGCGTGCCGGCGGTGGCGGCGACATGCCCGAGGCGATGAACGAAGCCTTCGCGCATGCGGTGCAGGCGCTGGACTGGCGCGGACCGGCCACCACGCGGCTGCTGGTGTCGCTGGCCGACGCACCGCCGCACATGGACTATCCGCCGCCGCACTACGACCAGACCATGCTGGCGGCGCTGGGCAAGGGCATCAAGGTGTTCAGCGTGGCCGCGTCGGGGCAGGACACCACCGGCGAGATCGTGCAGCGGCAGATCGCCCAGTACACCGGCGGGCGCTTCATCTTCCTCACCTACAAGGTTGCGTCCGACCCGGGCAGCGGGCCGGGTCGCGAAACCGTGCACGATGTGGCCGACTATTCGGTGGATACGCTGGACGCGCTGGTGCTGCGGCTGGTGCGCGAGGAACTGGCGCAGCTGCCGCAGGGGTGAGCGCAGCGCCGGCGTCGTGTCGTCGGCCGGGGGGATCCTTTTCCCCGCGGGAGAAGCCGCCCGAAGCGCGGATCAGGGGGCGGCGTCGACGACGGTGAACCATCGGCCCTGACCGCCCTCACCCCGACCCCGCTCCCGCGGGGAGAAGGGCTTAGGGCAGCTCGATGCGGTTGTCCGGTGCCTGTTCCTTCGCCATCGGCGCCGTGGCCGGTACCCCGCCGCCGACGTTCATCATCCGCAGCGGCTGGCCGTCGTAGCGGAACTCCAGCGCCGACTGCACCCGGTCCAGCGCCAGGACCTGGGTACACAGGGACTGCACGTGCTGCTCCAGGGCGCGGGCGCGCGCTTCGATCTTCGGCTCCAGCTCCGCTTCCATCTTCCCGGTGCGTTTCTCGATGCGCTCTTCGCCGCCGGTGAGCAGGGTCCACAGCAGGCCGCGGGCGAGGGAGCCCTTGAGCGATTCGGCCGATGCCTGCACGCGCTGTTCGAAACCTTCGCCGAACAGCTCCTGCTCCCAGCGCCCGCGGCCGATGGTGGAGGCGACGAAGCGCTCGGCGTCCCTGCGCAGCGCGCGCACCTTGCGCGAATCGAAGTTGCCGGTCATGGAGCCGTACACCATGTCCAGCACGTCGAAGCTGATGCCCACCGATTCATTGGCGATGCCGGTGACCGCCGGCATCAACTGACGCACCCCGGTCTCCAGCACCCGCAGGCGTTGCGCGTCCGCGGCACTGACCACCTGCATGCGCCCGTCGATGCTCAGCTCGCCATCGTGGAACACGATCTCGCGCGGGCTGGCGTCGCGCTGCCGCAGCCAGATGCCGCCGCCGTCGACCAGCACGTCGTAATCGGTGCTGACCCCGCACTGGGTGGACGACAGCGCCGGCGGCTTCACCGGGCCGGCCTGCGCGGACAGGCATGGCAGGGCGAGCAGGGCAGCGGCGAGGAGCAGGCGGCGCATGCGGGGAATCCATTCGAAGGGCCGACAGGATCGCCGGCCGCGCCGTGGCCGGGCGCCCGCCGGAAGTCATGGCGCTGCAACCGGGGTATCGGACGATGAATGCGTGAGGTGTTTTCCTACCCGCCAATTGGCCTCCAAAGGGTTGACTGCGCAGTCCTGATGAGCCGTCAGTCCCGTGCCGGCCTGCCGCTCCGGAAGCGATCGCTTGTGCCACAAGGGGAGCGCGGCTATCCACAATATTTGGCGTTGACCTGGCCGGTCACCCCCACTATCTTGTGGCCCGTCGGTTCTGGCGGGTTGCTCCCCGCCGGATTGAAAGGGAAGCCGGTGACGCCTTCAATGGCCAGTCCGGCACTGCCCCGCAGCGGTAATTGGGAACGAACCCGCCACCTAGCACTGAGGCCCGATGCCTTGGGAAGCGGCGGAAGTAGGAGGAGGCCCCCGCCTCCGCGCCCATGAGTCCGAAGACCTGCCGACAGCCGCGCGAAGCACAGCGCGCGGTGCCGGCTGCGGAGTCTTCGAGGGGAAGACGGCTGGCGACGCGGCAGCGCCGGTGGCGACCTCGGGTCGTGCCCGTCGCGGATGCTGCGACGCCGTCCTTCCATGCTTGTCGCCCGCCACCGGCCCCCCTGGTTCCTGCGAGGGCAGGCGCCGCGTGCACCACGCCATGAGGACGCATTGCCGTGACCGCCACCGATACCGCCGTTGCCCCTGCCGAGGCCGGCTTCGAACTGACCCCCCCGCCGACCGCCACCGCCATGAGCGTGACCAAGCGCAATGGCGGCACCGAGCCGGTGGACCTGAACAAGATCGTCCGCGCGATCCAGCGCTGCTGCGACGGCCTGCATGCGGTCGATCCGATGCGCGTGGCCACTCGCACCATTTCCGGCCTCTACAACGGCGCCACCACCCAGGAACTGGACGAACTGTCGATCCGCACCGCCGCGCTGCTGATCGGCGAGGAGCCCGAGTACGGCCGCCTGGCCGCGCGCCTGCTGGCCAATTTCATCGCCAAGGAAGTATCCGGCCAGGAGATCCACGCGTTCTCGCAGTCGGTCGCCCGCGGCCACGAGGTGGGCCTGATCAACGAGCGCCTGCTCAATTTCGTGCAGGTCAACGCGCGCAAGCTCAACGATGCGGTCAACCTGGGCTACGACCTCAACTTCGACTACTTCGGCCTGCGCACGCTGTACGACCGCTACCTGCTGCGCCACCCGCACACCCGCAAGGTGATCGAGACGCCGCAGCAGTTCTTCCTGCGCATCGCCAGCGCGCTGTCCGAGGACGTGCCCGAGGCGCTGGCGCTGTACCAGCGGCTGGGCAACCTGGACTACCTGCCGTCCAGCCCGACCCTGTTCAACGCCGGCACCAGCCACGAGCAGCTGTCGTCGTGCTTCCTGCTGGATTCGCCGCAGGATTCGCTCGAGTCCATCTATGCCCGCTACGGCGACATCGCGCAGCTGTCCAAGTTCAGCGGCGGCATCGGCGTGAGCTACACCCGGGTGCGTTCGCGCGGTTCGCTGATCAAGTCCACCAACGGCCATTCCAACGGCATCGTGCCGTGGCTGAAGACGCTCGACTCCTCGGTCGCCGCGGTCAACCAGGGCGGCAAGCGCAAGGGCGCGGCCTGCGTCTACTTGGAAACTTGGCATGCCGACATCGAGGATTTCCTGGAGCTGCGCGACAACGCCGGCGACGATGCCCGCCGCACCCACAACCTCAACCTCGCCAACTGGGTGCCGGACCTGTTCATGCAGCGGGTGGAGGCCGACCAGCCGTGGTCGCTGTTCGATCCGCGCGTGGTGCCGGAATTCACCGACCTGTACGGCGAGGCGTTCGAACGCGCCTACCTGCAGGCCGAGGCCCAGGGCAAGGCGGTCAAGACCGTGCCGGCGCGCAAGCTGTACGCGCGGATGATGCGCACCCTGGCCGAGACCGGCAACGGCTGGATGACCTTCAAGGACAAGTGCAACAAGGCCAGCAACCAGACCCTGCGCGCCGGCAACGTCATCCACCTGTCCAACCTGTGCACCGAGATCCTCGAAGTCACCTCGGCCGAGGAGACAGCGGTGTGCAACCTGGGCTCGATCAACCTCGGCAACCACCTGGACGCGCATGGCGATTTCGATTTCGACAAGCTCGCCGAGACCGTGCGCCTGGCCGTGCGCCAGCTCGACCGGGTGATCGACCTGAACTTCTACCCGATCGAGACCGCGCGCCGCGGCAACCTGCGCTGGCGCCCGGTCGGCCTGGGCTGCATGGGCCTGCAGGACGTGTTTTTCCGCAAGCGCCTGCCGTTCGACTCGGACGCCGCGCGCGCGCTGTCGGCGAAGATCGCCGAGGCGATCTACTACCACGCGCTGGAAACCTCGTGCGAGCTGGCGCAGGAGCGCGGCCGCCACCCCTCGTTCAACGACACCCGCGCCGCCAGCGGCGAGCTGCAGTTCGATGCCTGGGGCGTGGTGCCGGCCGACGCCGCGCGCTGGGACGCGCTGCGCGAGCGCATTGCCAAGCACGGCCTGCGCAACTCGCTGATGATCGCTATCGCCCCGACCGCGACCATCGCCTCGATCGCCGGCTGCTACGAGTGCGTGGAGCCGCAGGTATCCAACCTGTTCAAGCGCGAGACCCTGTCCGGCGACTTCCTGCAGGTCAACCGCTACCTGGTCGGCGAGCTCAAGCAGCTGGGGCTGTGGACGCCGGAGATGCGCGACGCGATCAAGCTGGCCGACGGCTCGATCCAGAACCTGCCGCAGATCCCCGAGGCGCTGCGCGGCGTGTACCGCACCGCGTGGGAACTGCCGATGCGCGCGCTGATCGACATGGCCGCAGACCGCGGCGCCTTCATCGACCAGTCCGCCTCGCTCAACCTGTTCATGGAGAGCCCGAACATCGGCGCGATGTCGTCCATGTACATGTACGCGTGGAAGAAGGGCATCAAGACTACGTACTACCTGCGCTCGCGCCCGGCCACCCGGATCGCCAAGACCACGGTCAGCAGTTACACCCCGGCCGAAGCCGTCGCCTGCTCGCTGGAGAACCCGGAAGCCTGCGAGGCCTGCCAGTGAGGCAGGAGTGAATGAAGAGGAGTGAGGAGTGAGAAGGAGCAACGGCAAAAAGCCACCGTCATTTCATCTTTCTCTTCTTCGTCTGCGCCGCATGCTGGTCAGCATGCGGCTGGTTTCCTCGATCAGACTGCGCGCGCCTGTTGTCTGGTCGTGGGGAAACCAATACAGGTCTTCGCACAATGTCAGCAGTGTTTCCACTTCGGACAGTGAGCCGTGTGCTATCGCAAGGAAGTGCGCCTTCTCTGCGGAACTCTCGCCGGTCCAGCCTTCGGCAATGTTGGCAGGAATGGAAATGGCGGCACGGGTGAGCTGGCTCCGCATCCCGTAAACCTCTTCGCGCGGAAGTCCGGGCACCAGCTTGTAGACGGAAAGCGCCAGCTTCATGGCTTTCCGCCAGAGAACAGTTCGTTGGTAATGCATGCGTTCCCGGGGGGCGAATCCGGCCCCAGCCTCACCTTCCCGGGAAAGCCAAAAAATAAGGAATTTTCGTATGTCTTCGTCAGCCGATACCCTTGCAGTGACCCCTCTCGCTCCTCACTCCTCTTCACTCACTCCTCGTCTTCTCGACCCGGGCTTCGAACTGACCCTGCGCCCGATGCGCTACCCGCAGTTCTATGACATGTACCGCGATGCGATCAAGAACAGCTGGACGGTCGACGAGATCAACTTCCAGATCGACATCACCGACCTGCACCACAAGATGACCGCGGCCGACCGCCACCTGATCCACCGCCTGGTGGCGTTCTTCGCCACCGGCGATTCCATCGTTTCCAACAACCTGGTGCTGAACCTGTACCAGCACCTCAACGCGCCGGAAGCGCGCATGTACCTGTCGCGCCAGCTGTATGAAGAAGCGCTGCACGTGCAGTTCTACCTGACCCTGCTGGACAACTACCTGCCCGACCCGGAAGAGCGCTTCCGGGCCTTCGCCGCGGTGGAGAACATCGCCTCGATCAAGAAGAAGGCCGACTTCTGCTTCAAGTGGATCGACTCGATCCAGGGGCTCAAGCGCATCGAGACCCGCGAGCAGCGCCGCCAGTTCCTGCTCAACCAGATCTGCTTCGCCGCCTGCATCGAGGGCCTGTTCTTCTTCGCCGCGTTCGCCTACGTGTACTACTTCCGCTCGCGCGGGCTGCTGCCGGGGCTGGCATCGGGCACCAACTGGGTGTTCCGCGACGAAAGCTGCCACATGGAGTTCGCCTTCGAATGCGTGCGCACCATCCGCGCCGAGGAGCCGGACCTGTTCGACGCGGCGATGGAGCGCCAGGTCTACGAGATGCTGTCCGAGGCCATCGAATGCGAGGTGCAGTTCGCCGAGGACGTGCTGTCCGGCGGCGTGGCCGGTATTTCCACCCGCGACATGCGCCAGTACCTGCAGCACTGCGCCGACAACCATTTCGTCAAGCTCGGCATGGCCAAGCGGTACAACGTGCGCAACCCGCTGCCGTTCATGGAGCTGCAGGACGTGCAGGAGCTGACCAACTTCTTCGAGCGCCGGGTCTCGGCCTACCAGGTCGGCGTACAGGGCGAAGTCGCCTTCGACATGAATTTCTGAGGCGGGGCGCCGGGGTGGGGCGGCGGGGCGCAGGCGTCACGCCGCCGGTGCCCGGCGCTGCGTATCATCCGCTCCTGCCCCCACTGCCGCGACCGTCGCCATGAATGCCACGCCCAGCATCGTCCCGCCCACCGAAGTGCGCATGGTGGAGATCGTCTTTCCCAACCACACCAACCACCTGGGCACCCTGTTCGGCGGCCAGGCGATGGCATGGATGGACAAGGCGGCCTTCCTGGCCGCCGCGCGCTACTCGCGGCGCACCGTGGTTACCGCGCATTCGGACCAGGTGGACTTCAAGCTGCCGATCCGCATCGGCGAGATGGTCGAAACCGTCGGCCGGGTGGTCGAGGTCGGGCGCAGCTCGATGACGGTGCAGGTCGAGCTGATCGCCGAGGACCTGCACAGCGGCGAGCGCAAGCTGTGCACGCGCGGCCACTTCGTGATGGTGGCGCTGGATGCCGACGGGCGCCCGACCTCGGTGCCGCCGCTGCCGGCGCAGGCCTGAGCGGAGGGCCGGACCATGGCGGTGCGGCCGGATGACGCCGGCATCCACGTTCCGGGCGCGGCGGATGCGCGGCTGGCGGCATTCGTCGCCCGCCACCGGCGGCTGCTGCTGCTGACCGGCGCCGGGTGCAGCACCGATTCGGGCATTCCCGATTACCGCGATGCCGACGGCCAGTGGAAGCGCACGCCGCCGGTGGACTACCGCGCGTTCATGGCCGACGCGGCCGTGCGCCGGCGCTACTGGGCGCGCAGCCTGGCCGGCTGGCCGCGCTTCGGTTACGCCCTGCCCAATGCCACCCACCAGGCGCTGGCCGCGCTGGAGGCGGCCGGCCGGGTGGAACTGCTGTTGACCCAGAACGTGGACGGCCTGCACCAGCGCGCCGGCAGCCGGCGTGTGATCGACCTGCACGGGCGGCTGGATCAGGTGCGCTGCATGGGCTGCGGCGCGCGCTCGCCGCGCGAGGCACTGCAGCAGCGCCTGCTCGAGGCCAACCCCGGGTGGGCGACTGCACAAGCATCACAGGCGCCCGATGGCGACGCCGACCTGGAGGGCGATTTCAGCGGCTTCGTGGTGCCGGACTGCCTGGCCTGTGGCGGCCTGCTCAAGCCGGATGTGGTGTTCTTTGGCGAGAACGTGCCGCGCGAACGCGTGGCCGACGTGCATGCGCACCTGCAGCGCGCCGACGCGGTGCTGGTGGTCGGCTCGTCGCTGATGGTCTATTCCGGGTTCCGCTTCGTCGATGCCGCGGCCCGGGCCGGGCTGCCGGTGGCCGCGGTCAACCTCGGCCGGACCCGCGCCGACGCGCTGCTGTCGCTGAAAGTGGAGCAGCCATGCGCGCAGGCGTTGGCGTTCCTGCTCGACGGCAGCTGGGCGGCGGCCAAGACGCAGTGATCCACCGCGCCGGTTGAATCGACCCGCCGGGCGGGAGTGCAATGGGCGCCCCCCACAAGCGGATCACCCCCACGTGAGCCTTCTGTTCTCGCCGCTGTCGCTCGGCCCCCTGTCGCTGTCCAACCGCATCGTCATCGCCCCGATGTGCCAGTACTCGGCCGATGACGGCCGTGCCACCAGCTGGCATGCCCAGCACCTGGGCACGCTGTCGCAGTCCGGCGCCGGGTTGCTGATCCTGGAGGCCACGGCGGTCGAACCCCGCGGCCGCATCAGCTGGGCCGACCTGGGGCTGTGGGACGATGCTACCGAGGCGGCGCTGGGCGAGGTGCTGGCCGCGGTACGGCGCTGGTCGAAGATGCCCATCGGCATCCAGCTGGCGCATGCCGGGCGCAAGGCGTCCACCGCGCGGCCCTGGGACGGCGGTGGCGCCATCGCCCCCGGCCAGGCGCATGGCTGGCAGGTGCTGGCGCCGTCGGCGCTGCCGTTCAACGCCGGCGATCCGGTGCCGCAGGCGCTGGACGCGGCCGGCATCGACGCGCTGGTGGAGGCCTTCGCCGCGGCCGCGCGGCGCGCGGCGCGGCTGGGCCTGGAACTGATCGAGATCCATGCCGCCCACGGTTACCTGCTGCACCAGTTCCTGTCGCCGTTGAGCAACCATCGCGACGATGACTACGGCGGCTCGCTGGACAACCGCATGCGCCTGCTGCTGCGGGTGTTCGACGCGGTGCGCGCGGCAGTGCCGGCGGGTGTCGCGGTAGGCGTGCGGATCTCCGCCACCGACTGGGTGGACGGTGGCTGGGACCTGGCGCAGAGCATCGCCGTGGCCCGCGCACTGGAAGCACGCGGCAGCGATTTCATCCACGTCTCCAGCGGCGGCCTGGACCCGCGCCAGCAGATTCCGGTGGCGCCGGGCTACCAGGTGCCGCTGGCCAGTGCGATCAAGGCGCAGGTCGCCACGCCGGTGATGGCGGTGGGGCTGATCACCGAGCCACGCCAGGCCGAAGCGATCCTGGCCGAAGGCCATGCCGACGCCATCGGCATCGCCCGCGGCATCCTCTACGACCCGCGCTGGCCGTGGCACGCGGCAGCCGAGCTTGGCGCGCAGGTACACGCCGCGCCGCAGTACCTGCGTTGCCAGCCGCACGGGCTGCGCGCGCTGTTCGGGTAGGTGCCGGGCCCGCCGGGCAGGGGCTCTGCGGGGCAAGCCCCGCAGCGACGGGAGGCCCAGTTGGTTTCCCCGGAAAATTTCGAGCGTCGCTAGACTCCGTCGATGCGACCCGATTACATCCTCACCCTTTCCTGCCCGGACCGTACCGGCATCGTCTACCGTGTCTCCGGCCTGCTGTTCGAGGCCGGCTGCAACATCCTCGACGCCCAGCAGTTCGGCGACGAGGAAAGCGGCCGTTTCTTCCTGCGCGTGCACTTCGACATGGCCGCGGCCGGCGACGCGGCGGCGCTGCGCGAACGCCTGGCACAACTGGGCGCGGAGTACGCCATGGACTGGCAATTGCACGACGCGCGCCGCCGCGCGCGGCTGCTGGTGCTGGTCAGCAGGCAGGGGCATTGCCTGAACGACCTGCTGTTCCGCGCGCACAGCGGCCAGCTGCGGGTGGACATCGCCGCGGTGGCCTCCAACCACCCGGATTTCGCCAGCCTGTCCGGTTCCTACGGCGTGCCGTTCCACCATCTGCCGGTGGACGCGGGCAACCGCGTGCAGCAGGAACGGCAACTGCTCGACCTGGTCGAGCGCGAACGCATCGACCTGGTGGTGCTGGCCCGCTACATGCAGATCCTGTCGCCGCAGCTGTGCCAAGCGCTGGCCGGCCGCGCGATCAACATCCACCACAGCTTCCTGCCCAGCTTCAAGGGCGCCCAGCCGTACCACCAGGCGCACGCGCGCGGGGTCAAGATCATCGGCGCCACCGCGCACTACGTCACCAGCGACCTGGACGAAGGCCCGATCATCGAGCAGGACGTGGCCCGCGTGGACCATGCCATGACGCCGCGCGAGCTGGTGCGGCTGGGCAGCGACACCGAATCGCTGGTGCTGGCCCGCGCCGTGCGCCGCCACGTCGAGCACCGCATCCTGCTCAACGGCCACCGCACCGTGGTGTTCCGCTGAGCGGCGGCATCACGCCACGATGTCGATCCCGCCTTCGATCAGCGCGATGCGGGTGGCTTCGTCGCCCTCGGGCGATACCGGCCGCGTCAGCTCCCACAGGAACCGCACGCGGAAGCCACTGATCGCCGCGTCCTGCGCGCTCCACAGCACGCAGTAGTCGCGCGCCAGCCCGCAGACGTGCACCTCGCTGATGCCGCGCTCGTGCAGCCAGCCGGCCAGGCCGGTGGCCGGGCGCTCGCCGCGCGGGCCGTGGTTCTCGCGGAACGCGCTGTACGAATCCACCTGGCGATGGCTGCCCTTGCGCAGGATCAGGTCGGCGCTGCTCCAGTCCACCTGCGGGTGCAGTGCCGCGCCCGCGGTGCCCTGCACGCAGTGGTCCGGCCACAGCGTCTGCGCATGGCCGTGCAGCGGAATCGACTCGAACAGCCGGCGGCCGGCGTGCTGGCTGGCGAACGACGCATGGTCGGCCGGGTGCCAGTCCTGGGTGGCCACGACGGTGGCGTAGTGGCGCCGCGCCAGCAGTGCGGCGATACCCGGCACGATGGCATCGCCCTGGTGGCACGGCAGCGCGCCGCCGGGCATGAAGTCGGGTTGCAGGTCGATCACCAGCAGGGCGGTGTCATTGCCGTACATCGCAGGTTCCGGTGCGGGGAACCTTGAAGTGTAACGCCGTGATGGGCGGTGCCGGCCCGCGGCACACGCCACCCGTGGCCGCGCGGCCTGCGCATCGGCCTACACTGCGGCGTCGGCAGGCTGCCGGCGGACAACCGGGAGGCGGCGATGATCCAGTGGTGGGAACTTGGCCTGCGGCTGCTGCTGGCGGCCCTGCTCGGCGCGGTGATCGGCATCAACCGCGGGCGCCTGGAATGGGCCGCCGGACTGCGCACGCACATGCTCGTCTGCGTGGGCTCGGCGCTGGCGGTGATCGTGTCCACGTTCGGCTTCTTCGACGTGCTGGGGCGGCCGGGCATCCAGCTCGATCCGTCGCGCATCGCCGCGCAGGTGGTCAGCGGCGTGGGCTTCCTCGGCGCCGGCACCATCCTGTTCCTGCAGCGCGAGCAGGTGATCCGCGGGCTGACCACCGCCGCTGGATTGTGGGCGGTGGCGTCGGTTGGCCTGGCTGCGGGCGCCGGCCTTTATGCGGCGGCGATCATGGCGACGCTGCTGATGTGGGCGATCCTGGCATTGCTCAAGCCGCTGGAACAGCGTTACCTGCACCGTCGCGCACACAGCGGCCGGTTGCGCCTGCGCATCGCGGCGGGTACGCCGCTGGCACGGGTGGAGAATGCCGCCAGCGACGCGGGCCTGCCGGTCCGGCGCATCACCCTGCGTCCGCGCGAGCAGGACAACGACATCGTCGACATCGATTGCGACCCGCCGCTGCCGCGCGCGCAGATGCTGGCCAGGGCGGAGCAGCTGGGCCGCGTCGAAGGCGTGGTGTCGGTGGAGCTGCCCGGGCTGGCCGAGGGCTGAGCACGAGGGCGCGGCGCCGGTTCCCGGTGCGCGGTGGAGAGGGCCGCACCGCATCCGCCCGGACTGCTTCATCCGCGGGTCCAGCATGGATCTTCTGCGCCGCTGCGGGATCGGTGGGTCGTGCCGCCTACAACGCGCGCCAATGCCCTGGATTTCCGGGGAAATGCATCTTCACACAATCATCACAAACCTATATGGTGCCCGGTCGCGCGCGCCTGCCCGTGGCGTGCGTCGTGCAGGCCGGAGGGTCTGGATACCTGTCCCGGCAAGGGGCAATCAGGAGATGTGGTGATGATGGAAACTTCAATCCGGCCCCGCGTTGTGATCGCGGCTGTCCTTGGCGTCATTCTGGGAGCGAGCAGCTTTGCCAGCCATGCCGCGATCTCGAAGATCATTCCCGGGGGGCGCCTGATCACCGCCGCGCTGGGCTCGAAGAAGTGTCCGGAAAGTGCCGGCTCCCTGCGCATCGTCGAGCCGGACGACGGCATGGGGGCCTGGGCATCGTACGGCCTGCCCGCACCGACGCGGATGCTGCGCGTGCTGGTGAACGACTCCCGCTGCTTCTCCGTCCTGGACCGGGGCGTCGGCTTTGCGGCTGCGCAGGCCGAGCGCGCGCTGGCCCAGGCGGGCCACCTGCAGGACGACCAGAACATCGGGGCAGGGCAGATGCTGGGCGCCGACTTCGTGCTGATTCCCGACATCGTGTCGCAGAACCCGAACGCGGGCGGCAGCAATGTCGGCGTGCAGGCGGCGTCCGGTCAGAAGCGTGGCCTGATGGCCGGCATGCTCAACGTCGCCACGCTTGGCATCGCGGGCAAGATGTCCAGCAACAAGCAGACCGCGCAGGTGGTGTTGACGCTCGTGGACGTACGCACGTCCGAACAGCTGGTCAGCGTGACCGGCGAGGCGAAGATCACCGATCGCGCGTGGTCGGCGATGGTCAATGCGTCGAATGCGCAGGGCAACGCCGGCGTGCGCCTGGGCAGCTGGGAGAACACCGAGATCGGCAAGGTCATCCAGGAGGCCTACGAAGAGGCCTTCGAGCAGATGGTTGCGGACATCCAGAAGCCACGCAGCCGGGTGTTCGCGCGGCAGCAACCGAAGGCGGCCCCGCAGGCCCCGGCAATCATGGCCGCGGTCGAACCGATGGCGCGCCTGGACGCGCCGGCGATCGCCGCGCAGGCCACCGCGGTGATGCCGGTGCTCGCCGCTGCGGCCGCCGCGTCGCTGCCGCTGCCACTGCCTGGCGAAGTCGAGGCAGTGCCCGGGCTGCCGGTGGCGCCCACCATCGTGCCAGCAGTCGCCGATGGGGTGCCCGACGCGCAACTGGCGCTGAAGCAACTGGCAGGTGCGGGTACGCTCGCGCTGCGCCGCACCGCGCGACTGCTCAGTGGCGCGAACAGCCAGGCGGGCACGGTGGCCGAACTGGCTACCGGCATGCTGGTGTTTCCCACCGGCAACATCCAGGGGAACATGCTCGAAGTCGAGGACGAGATGGGCAACAAGGGCTGGGTGCCCTCGGCGGTGGTGTCGGCGCCCTGAGCCCCATCCGCCGCGCCGCGACGGTGGGGCCTGCACCTGGTCCGGCGCAGGCGGAGCCCACGCGAATCCCGCCCAGACGATGAATCCGTACAAGTGGTGCAGGCTGCAGCCGCTGAGCTGAGGGATGTGGCTGCCCCGCCACGTCCGGGTTGCCGGAGTACAAGCGTGGTCGGTTTGGCTGGCGTCGACATCCGGGCCGGATTTCTCCGTCCGTGGATCGCTGCGTGAACCGGCCGGCTGTCGTCGCTGGCAGCTATGCTGCTTTAGGGGATGAGTCGGCTGAGCGTTTGAGGTACAGCACCCTGTCTGTTGCCTTCAGCAGTGGGTGCAAAAGCCCCGTGTAAGATGTTGTGCCCTTGGCCCGGCGCCTGGCGGCGACCGCTCCCGTCGCGCACATGCACCACGCCGCCGCACGGGCTGTGCCCCGCAGACCCGTAGAAGCACCAGGACCATGCCGCATACCGAAACGCCCCGCGTCGAGGCCTCCAAGCCCCATAAGCCCTACGTTCTGGAGGGTTTGAGGCTGTCGGTCGCGCCGATGATGGACTGGACCGACACACATTGCCGGGTGTTCCACCGCATCCTAGCGCCCGGCGCGCGGCTGTATACCGAGATGGTCCACGCCAATGCGGTCATCCATGGCGACCGCCAGCGGCTGCTGGGGTTCGACCCCAGCGAGCACCCGCTGGCACTGCAGTTGGGCGGCAGTGACCCGGCGTTGCTGGCGCAGGCCGCGCGCATCGCCGCGGACTGGGGCTATGACGAGGTCAACCTCAACTGCGGCTGTCCGTCCGACCGGGTGCAGGCCGGGCGCTTCGGCGCCTGCTTGATGCGCGAGCCGGAGCTGGTGGGCGAGTGCGTGGCGGCGATGGTCGCGGCGGTGGATATCCCGGTCACGGTCAAGTGCCGGCTGGGCGTGGACCAGGACAACGACTACGCCGCGTTCGCCGCGTTCGTCGACCGCCAGGTGCAGGCCGGGGCGGCAATGGTGGTCGTGCACGCGCGCAATGCGTGGCTGCAGGGCCTGTCGCCCAGGGAGAACCGCGAGGTGCCGCCGCTGCGTTACGACTGGGCCTACCGGCTGAAGGCCGAGCGTCCGGGCCTGCCGGTGGTGCTCAACGGTGGCCTGGCCACGGTCGAGGCGGCGCAGGCGCAACTGGTGCACGTGGACGGGGTGATGCTGGGCCGGGCCGCCTACCACGACCCGTATGTCCTGCACCTGCTGGAAGCGGCGCAGACCGGCGCGGCCCCGCGCAGCCGCGAGGACCTGCTGCAGCAGATGCGCCCCTATGTCGAGTCCCGGCTGCAGGCAGGGCTGGCGCTCAAGCACATCACCCGCCACCTGCTTGGCCTGTACCACGGCCAGCCCGGTGGCCGCGGCTTCCGGAAGGTGCTCAGCGAGGGCGCGCATCGGCCCGGCGCCGGCTGGTCACTGGTCGAGCAGGCGGTGCAGGTCACCCGCGACCAAGCGGCACGTGCGGCCTGAAGCATCGGGGCGTATTCATCTTGCTCATGTAGCTGAATGGAGCGGTTGCGGAGGGGGGAGGGTTCAGACCGGATTCACCCCTAAAAATCAAGAATTTGCCTCGATTTCGTAAGTCTCGTGAAAAAACCCGTGGGCCTTTGTTTTCACGGATTTTGAACGATCCGCCGCAGTCCGATAGGATCACGTCATGCTTCCGGTTCCGCGTCACATTCTTGCCCTCGCCGCCGCGGCCGTCTTCACGGCCGGCACGCCGATGGCGCAGGCCTGGGCGCAGGACGGCCGGCCGCAGCAGATGCAGGGGGGCGAGCGGGAGATGCCGCGCGCCCGCATGCGCGACAATGCCGGTTCGCTTTCCGATGCGGTGCGGCGCGTCCAGCGCGAGACCGGCGGCCGCATCCTCGGCGCCGAGCGCGTGCCCTACGATGGCCGCGACATCAACCGGGTGAAGTACATGGACGACCGCGGCCGCGTGCGTTACATGGATGACGCGCCGCCGTCGCCCCGCGCCCCCCGGGGGCCGCGCCAGGCCGAACAGCCACCACGCGGCGATAACCCCTGAACGGCGATAGTTGTCCCGCAATCCGCTTACCCATGCCGGTGAACCGCCGGCCAAGCAACTAGGGAGAGTTCATGCGTATCCTTCTGGTCGAAGACGAAGCCCCGCTGCGCGAGACCCTGGCAGCCCGGCTCAAGCGCGAAGGCTTTGCCGTCGATGCCGCGCAGGACGGAGAGGAAGGGCTGTACATGGGACGCGAGGTGCCGTTCGATGTCGGCATCATCGATCTGGGCCTGCCCAAGATGTCGGGCATGGAGCTGATCAAGGCGCTGCGCGACGAGGGCAAGAAGTTCCCGGTGCTGATCCTGACCGCCCGTTCCAGCTGGCAGGACAAGGTCGAGGGCCTGAAGCAGGGCGCCGACGACTACCTGGTCAAGCCGTTCCACGTCGAAGAGCTGTTGGCGCGTGTCAACGCGCTGCTGCGCCGCGCCGCCGGCTGGTCCAAGCCGACCCTGGAGTGCGGCCCGGTCGCGCTGGACCTGGCCGCGCAGACGGTCAGCGTGGCCGGCAGCAATGTCGATCTGACCAGCTACGAATACAAGGTCCTCGAATACCTGATGATGCATGCCGGTGAGCTGGTCTCGAAGGCCGATCTCACCGAGCACATCTACCAGCAGGACTTCGACCGCGATTCCAACGTGCTGGAAGTGTTCATCGGCCGCCTGCGCAAGAAGCTGGATCCGGACGGCGAACTGAAGCCGATCGAGACGGTGCGCGGGCGCGGTTACCGCTTCGCGATTCCACGCAACGAGGGCTGATCCGCCACGCGCGGTACGGGCATGATCTACGGCCGTCTGTGGTTTTTCCGGCGCTGGCGGCCGCGTTCGTTGCAGGCGCGCCAGCTGCTGGCCGCCTCGGTGGGCCTGGTGGCCTTCCTTGCGCTGGCCGGCTATGCGCTGGACGCCGCCTTCGCTGGCACCGCGCGCGCCAATCTTTCCGAGCGCCTGAAGAACTACGCCACCGCCTACGCGGCCGGCATCGACTTCACCCGCGACCGCTCGCTCTACATCCGCGAACAACCGCCGGACCCGCGCTTCGACGTGCCCGGCAGCGGCCTGTACCTGCAGGTGGTGATGCCCGGCCACTCCGGCAACTCCATGTCGGCCGAAGGCCCGATCCTGCCGGACGTCAGCGGACGCATGCTCGCCCCGCGCGAGGAGATCTTCGAAGGCCCGCTGCCGATCACCCAGATCGACGGTACGCCCGGTGAGGTCTACCGCTACGGCATGGGCCTGGTCTGGGGCGGTGACGGCAGCCCCGAAAGCGAGTTCCCCTACACCATCTACGTGCTCGAGGATTCACGCGCGCTGGGCAAGCAGCTGCGCGTGTTCCGCAGCGCGGTGTGGTTCTGGCTGGGCGTCACCGGCCTGATCCTGCTGCTGCTGCAGACGCTGGTGCTGCAGTGGAGCCTGCGTCCGCTCAAGCGCGTGATCAACGAACTCACCCGGGTGCAGCGCGGCGAGCGCGAGCGCATGAGCGAGATGCACCCGCGCGAGCTGGAGCCGCTGACCGACAGCATCAACGCCTTCATCGAGAGTGAACGCGAGAATCTGGAGCGGCAGCGCAACACCCTGGCCGATCTCGCGCACAGCCTGAAGACGCCGATCGCGGTGCTGCGCACGCAGCTGGACAGCGGTGCCGGCGACGGTGCGCTGCGCGAGGAGCTGGACGTGCAGCTGCAGCGCATGAACAACCTGGTGTCCTACCAGCTGGCCCGCGCCGCGTCGTCGGGCCACAAGCTGTTCTCCGCGCCGGTGCCGATCGAGGCCAACGCCGAGGAGATCGTGCGCGGGCTGGAGAAGGTCTACGCCAGCAAGGGCGTGCTGTGCGAGTTCGAGATCCAGCCAGGCGTGAACTTCTACGGCGAGCCCGGCGACCTGCAGGAGCTGCTGGGCAACCTGCTGGAGAATGCCTTCAAGTGGGCGCGGCGCCGGGTGCTGTTGACGGTGCGCGCCATTCCCGCCGCGCCCGGTCGGCGCGCGGGCCTGGAACTGGCGGTGGACGACGACGGCCCCGGTATCGCCGAGGAGAACATCGCCAAGGTCCTGCAGCGCGGCGTGCGCGGCGACGAGCGCGTGCAGGGCCACGGCATCGGCCTGTCGATCGTGCAGGACCTGATCAAGGATTACCGCGGCGAGCTGCAGGTCAAGCGGTCGCCGGAACTGGGTGGCGCGCGTTTCGAAGTGACCCTGCCGCCGGGCCTGTGACCCGGCGCGGTTGATGGCCCGTGGGTGAGCGCTTCAGGGCGCGATCGGGGCTTTACCGACGACAGCGCGTGCGGGGCGGGCCCCGCACCTACGCACGTTCCGGCGGCTGGGCAGCGAACGGCGAGGGGCCGTAAAAGCGGCGCAGGTGCGCGGCCACGTCCGGCATGTCCCGCTCCAGCAGGTGCGGGGCGGAGAAGTGGTACTCGGTGGCCACGGCGAAGAACTCTTCCGGCGCTTCCGCCGCATACGGATCGATCGCGGTGTCGTGGCCGGCGTCCACCTGCGCACAGAAGGCATCGTAGCGGCGCTGGAAATCGCGTGCCCATTGCCGCTGCCAGTCGCGCGGCAGCGGCGGCGTGCCGTCGAGCGCGCCATCGAGCACGTCGATCTTGTGCGCCATCTCGTGCACCGCCACGCAGAAGCCCGCCTGCGGGTCGGCGATGTCGGCCTGCACGTCGGCCCAGGACAGCAGCAGCGGGCCACTGTCCCAGGCTTCGCCGATCAGTTCATCGTCCCACTCGTGCAGCACGCCGGCCGCGTCCACATGGTTGCGGCGTACCCGGAACGCATCCGGATACACCACCAGTTCCGACCACCCCTGCAGGCCCTGCTCGCCGAACTCCAGCAGCGGCAGGCAGCACAGCGCGGCCAGCAGCAGGCGCTGGCTGTCGTCCAGCGTCAGCCCGGCCACCGGGGTGATCGCCTTGCGGTGCAGGAAATGCGCCGCAAGGCCGCGCAGCCGCTCCTGGCGCCCGGCATCCAGCGCGTGCAGCCACGGGCATGCCTGGCACGTGCTGCGCCAGAGGGTTTCGTCAATGGAAGGCGGCGGGCGCCGCCAGCGGCGCAGGAACGACTGGATCAGCGGAACATACCCGGCAGCAACCGGTGCCACTTCGGCGCGCGCAGCCGCGGGATGATCTCCTCGTCGCTGCCGCCGCCGGCCTGCTGCGGCGCCGGCACGGCGTGCTTGGGCTGCGACGGGGGGGCGGCGTTGGCCAGGCTCACCGACGCCGCCGGTGCCGCCACGCGTTCCACTTCGCCCGGGGCATAGGTGCAGCCGTTGCGGGCCGGGGTGTCGATCGCCTCCGCGGCATGCGCGGCCACGGGGGCCAGCAGCAGGATCAGGCAATGGGCGGTACGGCGCATCGTCGACATCCGGGGGCGGTTGAGCTCCCGATTCTAGCCTGCTTTCCCGGCCGGATTGGAAGCCCCCATGGGCGGTCCGGGTGCCTTCACGCATAATCGGCCGATCTGTTGCGATCAGAAGATCCGTCGTGGACGACCGAGAACTGCTGGCCAAGCTGGGCCAGGGCGCCTTTTCCGGCGACGCCCTGGCGCGTGAACTGGGCCAGACCCGCGCCGCCGTCTGGAAGCGTATCCAAGGGCTGCGGGCGGCCGGCGTGGCCATCGACGGCCGTGCCGGCGACGGCTACCGGCTGGCGCAGCCGCTGGAACTGCTGGACCGCGCTCGCATCCTGGAACACCTGGCCCCCGCGGTGGCGGGCTCGGTCGCGGCGCTGGATATCGCCTGGACGGTGGGGTCGACCAACAGCGAATTGCTGCGGCGCAGCGCGCCTTTGCGCGGGGTCGAGGTGCTGCTGGCCGAGCGCCAGACCGGTGGCCGCGGCCGCCGCGGCCGGCACTGGGCATCGCCGCTGGCCGCCAACATCTACCTGTCGGTGTCGCGGGCGTTCGCCGGCGGCCTGTCGCGCATGGGCGGGCTCAGCCTGGCCGCGGGCGTGGCGGTGGGTGAAGCGCTGCATGCGCTGGGCTTCGCCGCGGCCGGGCTGAAATGGCCCAACGACGTACTGGTCGACGGTCGCAAGTTGGGCGGCCTGCTGGTGGAGGGCGGCGGCGAGTTCGCCGGCCCGGCGCGCGCGGTGATCGGGCTTGGCCTGAACGTGCGCATGCCCGGCGCCAGCGCCGCCGACATCACCCAGCCCTGGGCCGATCTGGATACCCTGGCCGGCGCGCCGGTGTCGCGCAACCAGGTGGTCGCGGCAGTGCTGTCGCAGCTGCTGCCGGCGCTCGACCTGTTCGAACAGCAGGGGCTGGCGCCATTCCTGCCACGCTACGCGGCGATGGACGTGCTGGCCGGGCGCGCGGTGCGCGTGGAGGAAGCGGGCACCCTGCACGAGGGCATCGCCCATGGCCTGGCCGAGGACGGCGCGCTGCGCTTGGCCATCGACGGCGGCGAACGCCATTTCCATGCCGGCGAAGTCAGCGTGAGGGCGCAATGAGCGACTGGTTGTTCGACCTGGGCAATTCCCGCTTCAAGTTCGCACCGCTCGACGGTGCCGTCGCCGGCAGCGTGCAGGCATGGGCGCATGGCGCCGAGGCGATGACCGCGGCCGCGCTGGAGGCCCTGCCGCGCGGCCACACCGCCTGGGTGGCCAGCGTCGCGGCGCCGGCACTGACCGCGACGGTCATGGAGCTGCTGCGGGCCCGCTTCGCACACGTGCAGGTGGCGCGGACGCTGCCGGCATGCGCGGGCGTCACCATCGCCTATGCGCGCCCGGAAAAGCTCGGCGTGGATCGTTTCCTCGCCCTGCTCGCCGCGGCCGCCACGCGACGGCCGGTGCTGGTGGTGGGCGTGGGCACGGCGCTGACGATCGACCTGATGGATGCCGACGGTCGCCATCTGGGTGGCCGCATCGGCGCCTCGCCCACGGTCATGCGCGAGGCCCTGCATGCGCGCGCGGCACAGCTGCCGGCCAGCGGCGGCGACTATGCGGAGTTCGCCAATGACACCGCCGACGCGCTGGCGTCCGGGTGCGACGGCGCCGCGGTGGCACTGGTCGAGCGCAGCCTGCGGCATGGCGCCGACCTGCTCGGGACCGCGCCGTCCCTGCTGGTGCATGGCGGCGGCGCCCTCCCGCTGTTGCCGTTGCTGCCCGATGCCGAGCACCGGCCCGCCCTGGTGCTGGACGGGCTGGCCCGCTGGGCCGTGCACCAGGCGACGCCGGAGCGCTAGGATCGCGCCATGCTGATTCGCTTCCTGATCGTCGCACTGGCCATCCTCAACCTCGGCGTGGCGCTGTGGTGGATGACGCCGCGGCCGGCACCGGCCACAGCGCCCGACGTCCGCGAAACCGGCGTCGCGACGCTGGAACTGGTACCCATGGACGCCGTGGGCGCCGGCGCGCCGGCCGTACCGGCGCCGACCGGTGCTGCCGCAACGGCTGCTGCTGCAACGCCGGCGCCTACCCCGGCCACGGCGCCGGATGCGGCCAGGGCTGCGGCTACCGCCGCCGCTACGCCAGCCGCTGCCGTGTCCGCGCCGCAGCCGTCGCCGCAGCAGCAGTGCGCGAGTTTCGGGCCCTTCCCGAGCCGGGAACAGGCGCAGGCGGCGCAGGCCGCGCTGCGCGCGGACCTGCCCCGCTCGCAGCTGCGCGAAGTGCAGCCCAAAGCGGCCAGCTACCGCGTGCTCACCGCCCCGGCCGCCAGCCGCGAGGAGGCGCAGGCCATGGCCCGGCGCATCGTCGAAGCCGGCTTCAGCGATTACTTCATCATCGCCCAGGGCGAAGACGCCAACGCGGTGGCGCTGGGCCAATACCGCAACCGTGAAGGCGCCGAACGTCGTCTCGCCACCCTGGTGGCGGCGGGCTTCCCGGTGCGGATCGTCGGCAACGGGGTCGAGGCCGACGCCAGCTGGTGGCTGGACGTGGCCCATGCCGACACCGCCAGCGCGGCGGATCTGCACAAGCGCAGCGGCGCGGCGCAGCGGCAGGCGCTGGAGTGCGCGCGCCTGCGCTAGAATGCCGCCCGGGCGCACCGCGGGTGCGCCGCGTGGACCCTTGCCGCTTTAGCTCAGTCGGTAGAGCAACTGTCTTGTAAACAGTAGGTCATCCGTTCGATTCGGATAAGCGGCACCAATGCCCGGTTTCAAGGGCGTCCAGGCAATCGCCGAAACCACGTCGCGGCTGAAGTGCCGGTGTCCGCGCATACGGCCAGCGGGCGCACCCATGTTCGACGCTTGGCGGGCGATGCGTTTGCCCGCGGCGAACCGCGCGTCCGCATCTCCGGTGACTTCCGCACGGCCATCACACCATTCTCCTCAGGGCGCAGGGTCGGCTCACCACCGCCACCGCTCGGCGGCATCGTCTGCTCGTGCGACGGAACCATCGCCCGTGCGCACGGGCAATGGCATGGGATCTGTAGCGGTCCGAAGCCCCGGGCTGGCACGACGCGTCACTGCGCGCGCGACCACATGAGTGGATGCACGGCCCACTGGCCGGCACTGCGTACGACGTCTTCCAGCGGCGCGAACGCGATGGGCGTATCGTGTCCGTGTACCTGGTGGGCCGCGCGGGGTGCGCGCCCATCGCGGGGGCGACGGCGGGAGGGTCGGACGGCCCCAACCGCGGTGTCCGGCGGGGATGGCCGGCATCGTGACGCATAACCCACCGGAACAACCGTCGGTGGCGCCGGTCTGGCGCGCGCGCGGCGTCCCGGGTCGAAGGCCTTGGCAGAACCGCAACAGACACAGGAGCCGGAATCCATGAAACACGACACCTACAACCGCTGGTCGATCGGGCTGCATTGGCTGATGCTGCTGCTGTTCGTGCTGGCGTATGCCTCCATCGAACTGCGCGGAATGTTCGAGAGGGGCACCGCGGCCCGCGACCTGATGAAGAGCCTGCATTTCTCGATCGGCCTGTCGATCCTCGCGCTGGTGTGGGTGCGGCTGCTCACGCGGTTGCTGACCACCACGCCCCCGATCGTCCCGGCACCGCCGGCCTGGCAACGGTGGGCGGCCAGCTCGGTCCACGTGCTGCTCTACGTGTTCATGATCGCGCAGCCGCTGCTGGGCTGGCTGGTGCTGAGCGCCGCCGGCAAGCCGGTGCCGTTCTTCGGCCTGGTCCTGCCGCCGCTGGTGGCCGCGGACGCCACGCTGGCCGACACGCTTGAGGAGCTGCACGAGACCATCGGCACGTTCGGCTACTGGCTGATCGGCATCCATGCGTTGGCCGCGCTGGCGCACCACTACGTGCAGAAGGACAACACCCTGCGGCGCATGCTGCCTGGCGGTGGCCGCCAGGCCGATGCCGCGTCGGAGGCACCGCCCGCCTGAGGCCATGGCCTGGTGGAGCGGTGGCTGCATGGTGCCGCTCCACGCATCGTTGCCGGCCATGGCCACGTCGGCGCCCGTGCGGCGCCGGGCGTGCCGCTTTCCGTGCCGCCGATGCGCGGCCAGCGGATCCCGCTCCGCATGTGTACCCGGGATGCGCCGGTACCTGCCCCGGCCGGATCGATGCGTCTGCCCGCTACGCCGCTACCGGGCGCTACGACGCCGTGACGGAAGCGCGGGTGTCAGCGGCCGTCGAGCACGGCGCCGATGGCGGCGACCAGCTCCGGATCCGCGGCCACGCCCTGCACTTCGCTGCGCGCGCGCACGCGGCCTTCCGCGTCGAGCAGCACCAGCACGCTGGTGTGGTTGATGCTGCCGTCGTCGCGGAAGCGGTAGCGCACATCCAGCAGGTTGGCGAGCGCGCGCACATCGCCCTCGGCCGGTTGCAGGAAGCGCCAGTCGTCGGGCGCGCGGTGGCGCTGCGCGATCCCGGCCAGCGCGGCGGGCGTGTCGCGCACCGGATCCAGGGTGAGCATGTCCACGTCCAGGCGCGTGCGCTGGTCCGCCGGCAGCTGCTTGTGCACGGCCTTGGCGCTCTCGATGATGAGCGGGCACATCAGGTGGCAGTTGCCGTAGAACATGGACACCAGCTGCGGGCGGCCGCGCAGCGATGCCCAGGGGACGGCCTTGCCGTGCTGGTCGGTGAGCGTGACCTGCAGGTGGTACAACGACTGCCCGGGCAGGCTGGCCGCCGGCGCGACCGGCGAGTCGGCGGCATTGAGCGCGGGCGACACGCCCAGCGCCAGGCCGAGCAGCACGAATGCGATGGGTCTGTTCATGGCTGGCTCCTTGCGCAGCGGAAACCGAGATTGCCCAGGGTGGCCCCGGGTTGAAGCGCGGACAGCAGGACGAAGCGCTTGACCACGCCGTAGTCGCCCGGGTCGTTGAAGGCCATGGCGCTGGCGCCGCAGTAGCGCAGGGCGTCGCCGTCGGCCTGGCCGCGGCGGTCGCCGCCGGCCAGCAGCGAGGCGAAATCCTCGCTCCACTCCCAGTGCGCGCCGTGCAGGGCGTGGATGCCGTGCACGTTGGCTGGTGCGCCGGCGGCGGCATCGGGCGCATGCGGCGTGCCGTCGTTGACCTGGCGCAGGCGCCAGCGGCGGTCATCGCGCGCATCAGCGCGGGTGGCATCGGCGGCGGCCGCGTACTCCCACTCGAGGAACGTCGGCAGGCGCGCCTGGTCGGCACGGCAATAGGCGTCGGCCGCGTACCAGTTCACATGGGTGACCGGTGCCCGCGGATCGAGCGCATCGCCGGGTGCATCCGGCCGCGCCCAGTGGCCGAGGTAGCCGGGGCTGGAGAACACCGTTGGAACCTGGTCGCGCCGCCACTGCGGGTTGCGCGCCAGGAATGCGGCGAACTGCGCGTTGCTGACCGGGCGCGCCATCATCGAGAACGCCGCCACGTCGCGCGTGGCGGAGGTCTCCTCGAACCGCACCGAGGAACGGAACGGCCCGCCGGGAACGTTGCGGTAGCCGTCATCGGCCTCCACCGCAGCGGCCGTGGCCGATGCCAGGAGCAACACCAGGAGAAGCGTCCGTTCCATGTGCGGGGCCCTGCTTACTTGTACTGGCTGCCCTGCGGCACGCCTTCGGTGTAGTCGATGTCGTGCTGCTGGCCGGTGTAGATCTCCGGGTTCTTCTCGCCCTCGACCTTGAGGATGCCCAGCGAGCCCTTGTGGAAGGTACGGAAGATGCTGTGGTCGACCAGCACGAAGTTGCCGGGCACGTCGGCCTTGAACTCGACGATCGCCGAACCACCGGCCGGGACCAGTGTGGTCTGCACGTTCTCCTGGTACTTCGAGCCGCCCTCGGTGTAGACCTTGTCGAAGATCTCGCCGATGACGTGGAAGCTCGACACCAGGTTCGGGCCGCCGTTGCCGACGAAGATGCGGATCTTCTCGCCGGCCTTGGCGGTCAGCGCCTTGTCGCCCTGCAGCGAATCGACCGAGCCGTTGAACACCACGTAGGTCGGGTGTTCGTCGATGGCCTTCTCCAGGCTGAAGGCCTGCAGGCCGGGGTCGCCGTGCGCGCCCTCGGTGTAGAAGTCGCCCTGCACCACGTAGAACTCCTTGTCCACCGGCTCCAGCCCTTCCTCCGGCTCGACCAGGATCAGGCCATACATGCCGTTGGCGATGTGCATGCCCACCGGCGCCATCGCGCAGTGGTAGATGTACAGGCCCGGGTTGAGCGTCTTGAACGTGAACTGGGTTTCCTTACCCGGCAGCGTGAACGTGGCCTCGGCGCCGCCGCCCTGGCCGGTGACCGCATGCAGGTCGATGTTGTGCGAGAAGTGCGAGCTGTGGTGGTTCTTCAGCTTGAACTCCACCGTGTCGCCCTTGCGCACGCGGATGAAGCTGCCCGGCACGGTGCCGCCGAAGGTCCAGAAGTTGTAGCTCACGCCATCGGCCATGCGCATCTCCTTCTCGACCATTTCCAGGTCGACGACGACATGGGCCGGCGTCTTGCGGGTGATCGGTGGCGGCGCGAACGGCGGTGCGGTCAGCACGGCCTGGATCGTTTCCAGCGGCGCTTCGGCGACGTCTTTCCTGGCGGCGAAGGCATTGCCGGCGAAGGCGGCGGCGATGGCGCCGGCGAGTGCACAGGCGACGAACGGGTGGTGCAGGCGCTTCATGATGTTACCCCTTGAATGGCCTCTGGCCGATGGGTTCATGTTCCCGGCGCGGACTGCCCGCCAGCGTTGATCCGGATCAATCCGGACACGCCGGAATGCCTTGATTGCAGTGCAATTGCGCATGGCTTGACCCATGTCAAAAGCCCATGCGGGCGCAGGTCCGCGCAACACCGTGGAACGCCGCGCTCAGGGGCGCCAGGTCGATGCCGCGTGCCAGCAACGCCATAGCGCCCACGCGGCGCCCAGCCAGGCCAGCAACAGCAATGCGCCGGCCAGGCGCGCCAGCCCCGGCAGCACGCAGGCCAGGGCCAGCGACAGCGATGCGGCCGCGTGCAGCCACCACACCCGTCGCTTGTGCCGCTCGTCGAACAGGCTGCCGACGCCGGGTACGCGGACACCACGCGGCAGCCGTCGGCGCAGCGCGATCCAGGCGAGGAAGCCGGTGATTTCCATCGCCATGCCCAACACCAGGGCGGGAAAGCCCACCGCTATCACCAGCGTACCGGCCAGCAGCTCGCGCCCAGGCAGCCACAGCGCCAATGCGCCGCCGCCAAGCGCCACGCTGCCCAGTGCCCAGAAGCGCCGCAGCATGGTGCCGCGGCGATGCGGCGCGCGCCGTTGCAGCGCGATCACCGTGGCGGCGAACAGCAGCAACGGCAACGTCGCCAGGGTGCGCGACCCTGCCGCCGGCAGCGTGGCGCCGAGGCCATCGGCCGCCGCGGCCAACATCACCCCGGCCAGCAGGACCAGCCAGCCCCACCGCCATGCCGGCGCGATGCAACGCACGCCCTGCAGCATCGGCATGACCACGCCGCCCACCGCGGCCAGCAGCCCCAGCACCCAGCCCAGCAGGCCGAAGCCGGCGTGTGCGGCGGTCAGCGGCCGGGCCGGCACCAGCCATCCCAGTCGCATCGACAGCAATGCGGCGCCCAGGGCGAGCGCCGCCAGCAGCGATGCCGCGGCCAGGCCGATGCCGGTGCGTACGGTGCGCGCGCCGCTGCCGCGCGCCACCGCGACCAGTACCGCGCCAGCGGCCAGTGCCAGCGTGCCCAGCAGCAGGGGCACCGCGAGCACGCCGCATGCGGCCGAATGCGCGGCCATCGCCGGCAGCAGCAACATCACGCCCAGGTTGAACGTGGCGTGCAGCGGTGCGACGCCGCGCGCCAGCGGCAGCGGGCTGCCTGCGGCCACCGGCAGGAACTGCACCAGGCTGCCGAGCATCGCGTTGCCCAGCAGCCCCAGGGTGAACACATGCACCAGCGCGAGGGTGGCCGGCGCATGCAGGGACAGCAGCAGGTTGTCGCCCGCGACCAGCAGCCACGCACCGGCCGCCGCGCCCCAGAGCAGGGACGTGGCAAGAAAGCGCAGCGGATGCGAGGGCGGTGGCGCCTGGGCGAACGCCAGGCCGCTCATGGTGACGGCGGGATATCCAGGAGGTGTCGCTCGGCGGCGTGGCAGACCACCAGGCGTGCGCCGTCGGCGAGGCCGTGCACGTCCCAGGCGAAGCCCATGTGTTCCAGCATCGGCAGCAGCGGCGCCGGATACAGTGGGGTCAACGCCAGCAGCCGTTGTCCCGCCGGCAGCGTGTGCAGGCAGGCGAGGATCTGCTCCATCGGCTGCGGGGCCGGCAGGCCGCGCAGGTCCAGGCAGGTCGTCGCCACCGCGCTCAACCGCCCAGCCACAGCAGCCAGCCCAGCGGATGATGCGTCCGCGCGATGCCGTAGACCTGCAGGAAGCACAGCGCCGCGGCTGCCACCAGGACCACGCGCGCGCGCGCCTCGCGTCCGCGCCGGAATGCGGCCATGCCCAGCCCCACATAGGCCACCAGGAAGGCGAGCTTGGCCCACAGCCAGCCGTTGGCGAACAGCGCTGCCGGCAGCAGGGTCAGCAGCATCATCGCCGCGGTCAGCAGCACGGTATCGATGCTGTAGCTCAGGTAGCGCACCGCGGCCAGCCGCGGCCAGCGCATGCCCGCCATCAGCGCCAACGCACGCAGCGCGAACAGCGTGCCGCTGGTCATCGCCGCGCTGATGTGGACAAGCTTGATGTCCGGGTAGAACGCCAGCATCGCGCTCATCCGGGGCGCCCGTCCGCGCGCGGCGCCAGGTAGATCCGGCCGATGCGGGTGACCCATGGCGCCAGCGCCAGCAGCCAGCCCAACGCGGCCGCGGCCTGCCACGCCAGCGCGTCGGGCGCGATGTCGGCGACGATGCGCATCACCGCCACCGCCTGCAGCAACCCGAACGCGAACCACGCCACCTTCGGCATCACCAGCGGCCTCCCGGAGTGGCCTTGTGTCACCCGCGTCACCATCGCCACCAGCAGGCTGCCGAAGAAGCCGATGAACAGCGCGTGCATTGGCGCGCGGCCGAGGATGAAATCACCGCTGGCCAGGTACGTCACGCTCTGCACCAGGTACAGCGCGAAGGTCACCGGCAGCCATGCGCTGCCGACGAACAGCACCGCCAACAGGCCGGGCATGCGCCGCCGCGGCCACCAGCGCCATACTGCCCAGCCGGTCAACAGCAGCAGCGGCAAGTCGGCCAGCCACAGCCAGGCATAGCCGTGCACCAGTTCCAGTCCAAGGTGCACCAGCAGCAGCACCCAGACCGCGCCCAGCCACGGCAGCGGCCGCCACGGCTGGTAGCCCGGCACGATGTTGCTGGCGAAGAACGGGAACATGCGGTGCGCCACGGTCACGTACACCGGCAGCAGCAGGCCGATTCCGCCGATCTTGATGCTGGCGAAGGCCCAGGCGGGCGAGGCGCCGAGCACGAAGGCGATGAACATCGCCAACCCCAGCCAGCCCAGCAGCAGCCCGGCGAAGCATGAGCGCGCGTGCCAGGTATGGCCCTTCTCGTCGGCCAGCAGGCGGCCCAGGGTGAACAGCGCCGAGGTCCAGCCGGCCAGCGCCATCCACAGGCCCACGGTCAGCCCGGCCTGCCATCCCGCCGCGCCGAGCAGGATGGCCAGCTGCCCGCCCATCAGGCCCAGGCCCACCGGCACATAGCGCCAGCGTTCCAGCTCGGGCAGGCCCATCCAGCGCGGGAACACGGTCAGCAGGAAGCCGAAGATGAAGCTGGGCAGCACCAGGTACTGCATCACGAAGGCATGCAGCCAGCCGGCGGGGATCGCCAGCGCCGGCATCGTCCAGCCGCCCCAGCGCGCCGCTGCCAGCCACAGCGCCCACCACAGCATCGCCAGCAGCACATTGCCGGCGCCGACAAAGAACATCAGCCGGTGCGGGGCGTGGGCGAGCCACGCGGGCGAGAGGCGGGGCGGCGGCGTGGCTTCGGTTTTCATGGGGCGCAGCTTGCTACCGGGCGGTGGGCGGTGCCTTGACGTGGGTCAGGTCTGGGGCTGGTCGCGGGCCGGCGGCTGACGGCTCTTGCCCTTGCCCTTGCGGTTGCTGTCGCTGTTGATCTTGCCGTTGCCCTTGGCATTTGACGTCCCCCGGCCGTAGAGCGAGCCGAGCACCGCAGCGGGACGAGGGGCGAAGAGGCGCACGTGTCTGAGCGAAGCGAGTTGTGCGCCGTCCCCTCGGCACGCGAGGAGCGCAGGGGACCGGCGGGCGCAGCCCGACGGATCGCGTCCCGGCCCGTGCTTTCTCTTGGTTACTTCTCTTTGCACGAGCAAAGAGAAGTAACTCGCTCTTGCGAAGCAGGAGTGAAAGCTCTGCTTCAAGCACCTGCTTTCATGCTTTGCCTTTGGATTTCCCGGCTATCGGCCGGGCACGGTTCTCTTGGTCGACGCTCTGGCCGGCCTTGGGGAGCCCAAGCAATGGCGGAAGCGGAATCAGGGGCTTTCGCTCCCCTTCGGGGCGCGAGCCACCTTCTTTGCTCGTGCAAAGAAACGTGGCCCAAAGAGGCGCTTTTCAACAGCCGGATGGCTGGTCAACACGCCCCTGCCTCAGCGCTTTCCGTACCAGCGGCACTCCGGGTCCACTCTACCGCCGGGATTTTTCGACGAGACCCAGCTGCGATGCAGCTGGGGCCGGGGCAGTCGCCTCACGGCGCCAGCCCGCTCATCGGGGCGAAGCAGTGCTTCACCTGTTTCCGGTTCGCCCCTGTCTCGTCGAAAAACGACGTGCTCGCCCGCTTCGCAGCCGAGTCCGGGGCAGGCGCCGTGCGGCGCCCGCCCGTCCGGCGGGGCGAAGCAGTGCTTCGCCTATTTCCGCCGAACCCATGCACGTCGCCCCTGCGGTGTCTTGTCCGTCGGCTCCGTCGCTGCGGAAGGGACCCGGAAGTCAAATGCAAAGGAAAAAACAAAATCACGGCAACGCCAACAACAACAGGCGTCCGGCTGAAGTGCCCAAAGAAGAAGAGCCGCTTGCGCGGCCCTTCCCGTTGCATCGTGCGATGTATCCGATCAGGCCTGATCGGCCTCGCCCACCGGCAGCGCTGCCTTCTTCGGCGCCACCCACAGGCGGAACACGAACCACGCCAGCGCCAGCGCGCCGACGCTGAACAACGTGTCGGCCGGCACCCGCATCCACACCAGCATGTCCACGATCGGCTGCTGCATGAACTCGGCCGAGCGCGCATACCAGTAGCCGTGCTTGAGCGCGGCGCTGAGCTGCAGGATGCCCAGCGGCAGCAGGGTGAACGCGGCCATGCCGGCCAGGCCCAGGTTCAGCGCCCAGAAGCTGGCCTTGAGCAGCTTTTCGTTCCACACCACGTCCGGCTTGAGCCCGCGCAGGCAGAACAGCATCAGGCCGATGCCGAGCATGCCGTACACGCCGAACAGCGCGGTGTGGCCGTGGGTCGGGGTCAGGTTCAGGCCCTGCATGTAGTACAGCGACAGCGGCGGGTTGATCAGGAAACCGAACAGGCCGGCGCCGACCAGGTTCCAGAACGAGACCGCGATGAAGAACAGGATCGGCCACTTGTACTTCGCCATCCACGGCGTGGCCTTGCCCATGCGGTAGTTGTGGTACGCCTCGAAGCCCACGTAGGCCAGCGGCACCACTTCCAGCGCGCTGAAGCTGGCGCCCAGCGCGATGACCGCGGTCGGGGTGCCGGTGAAGTACAGGTGGTGCAGGGTGCCGAGCACGCCGCCGGCCATGAACACGATGGTGGCGAACAGCACGGCCACGGTGGCCGACTTCACCTGCAGCATGCCCAGGCGGGTGAACAGGAAGGCGATGACCGCCACCGCGAACACTTCGAAGAAGCCTTCCACCCACAGGTGCACCACCCACCAGCGCCAGTACTCGACCATCGACAGGTGGGTATGCTCGCCCCACATCAGGCCGGCGGCGTAGAACAGGCCGATGGCGACCACCGACAGGAACAGCAGGCTGACGATCGACTTGGACTCGCCGCCGTTCCTGATCGCCGGCCACAGCGCCCGGCCCACCAGGGTCAGCCACAGCACCAGGCCGATGAACAGGAACCACTGCCAGAAGCGGCCCAGGTCCACGTATTCCCAGCCCTGGTGGCCGAACCAGAAGTTACGCTCCAGCCCCAGCTTCTGCATCACCGCGAACCACTGCCCGGCGAACGCGCCGACCACGATCACGATCAGGCAGATCCAGAGGAAGTTGACTCCCAGCCGCTGGAACTTAGGCTCATGGCCGGAGATCGCCGGCGCGATATACAGGCCCATGCCCAGCCAGGCGGTGGCGATCCACAGCACCGCCAGCTGCGTGTGCCAGGTGCGGGTGAGCGAGTACGGCAGCACGTCGGCGATGGCGAAACCGTAGGCCTGTTGGCCTTCCACCTGGTAATGCGCGGTGATGGCACCGAGCAGGATCTGGGTGAGGAACAGTGCGATCACCACCCAGAAGTACTTGGCGGTGGCGCGCATCGACGGGGTCACCTTGATCGCGGCCAGCGGATCGGTCTTCGGCAGCACCGGGGCCATTTCGTCGCCGTGGTTGACCGCGTAATGCCAGCCGAGCAGGGCGACGCCGGCGATCAGGAACAGCACGCTGAACACCGTCCAGATGAAGGTGCTCGGCGGCGCGGTGTTGCCGACCAGGCTGTCGGCCGGCCAGTTGGCCGTGTAGGTGATGTCCGAGCCGGGGCGCTCGGTCACCGAGGCCCAGGCTGCCCACCAGTAGAACGCGGTGAGCTGGCGGCGGTGCCCGGCGTCGGGCACGGTGTCGTTGCGCATGGCGTAGGCCTCGCGCAGTCCGGCAGTGGCCGGGTCGGCCGAGAACAGGCTCTGGTAATGCGCGGCGACCGTGGCGATCGCCGCGGCGCGGTCGTTGTCGACGATGATCGTGCCGTCCACGGCGTCGTAGGTATTGGGCCGCAGCAGGGTCTGCACGCGCTTGGCGTAGGCGGCCTGGGTGGCCGCGTCGAGCTGCTTGTAGCTCTCCGCGCCGGCCTCGCGCCGGGCCCACAGGTCCATTACCGCTTCGGCTTCACGATGCAGCCAGTCCGCGCCCCAGTCCGGCGCGACGTAGCCGCCATGGCCCCAGATCGAGCCCAGCTGCTGGCCGCCGATCGACTGCCAGACCTGGCGGCCGGTCTCGATGTCGTTGCGGGTGAAGATGACCTGGCCGTCCTCGGTCACGACCTTCTCGGGCAAGGGCGGGGCCTGGCGATGGACCTCGCTGCCGACCCATAGCAGGACGGCGAACGAGGCGATGAGCAGGGCCGCCAGCCCCACCCATAGCTTGCGTGTCGAATTCATGATGCGGCTCTCCTGAGGATACCGGCGCATCATCGGCGTGGCCGCCAAGGGGCTCCATGACGCAGGTCAAGCATGCCGGTGATTGCGGTCCGGACACCCTGGCGAGAGCTTCATGCCGTTGCCGTTGCCGTTGCCGTTGCAGTTGCAGTTGCAGTTGCAGTTGCCGTGATCTTGCTCTGCTCTTGGCTTTTGACTTTTCACGGCCGTAGAGCGAGCCGAGCACCGCAGCGGGGCAGGGGGCGAAGAGGCGCACGTGTCTGAGCGAAGCGAGTTGTGCGCCGTCCCCCTGATCCGCGAGGAGCACAGGGAACCGGCGGGTGCAGCCCGACGGATCGCGTCCCGGCCCGTGTTTCTCTTGGTTACTTCTCTTTGCACGAGCAAAGAGAAGTAACTCGCGCCCCGAAGGGGAGCGAAAGCTCTTGATTCTGCCCTTGCTGTTGCTTCAGCTTTCCAGAACTACACGACAACAGCCAAGACGCAGAGCCAAAGCGGGAGCCTGAAAGCAGAGCTTTCACTCCTTCTTCGCAGGAGCGAGCCACCTTGACCTGCCATTCGGCTGTTGAAGAGCTCTTCTTTGCTCGTGCAAAGAAACGTGGCCCAAAGAGGCGCTTTTCAACAGCCGGATGGCTGGTCAACACGCCCTGCCTACGCGCCCGACGCGCTACGCGCGCCGGGTCCACTCCGCCAGCGGGATTTTTCGACGAGACCCAGCTGCGATGCAGCTGGGGCCGGGGCAGTCGCCTCACGGCGCCAGCCCGCTCACCGGGGCGAAGCAGTGCTTCGCCTGTTTCCGGTTCGCCCCTGTCTCGTCGAAAAACGACGTGCTCGCCCGCTTCGCAGCCGAGTCCGGGGCAGGCGCCGTGCGGCGCCCGCCCGTCCGGCGGGGCGAAGCAGTGCTTCGCCTGTTTCCGCCGAACCCATGCTCGCCGCCCCTGCGGGGTCTTGTCCGTCGGCTCCGTCGCTGCGGAAGGGGATCCGGAAGTCAGAAGCCAAGGCAGAAGCCAAGGCAGAGGCAAACGCAGAGGCAAAGGCAGAGGCAAAGACAAAGGCAAAGGCAAAGGCAGAATCAACGGCAACGGCTGCAATGACAGGAGCCCGCACGGGGCGGGCTCCAGGGGGCTTCGGGATGCGCGGAAAGCGTAACGCCAGGCAGGCTCAGTCGCGCAGGACCGCCAGCGCCATCGCCTCCAGCCGCGGCAGGTCGAGGATCTCCACGTCGCGCTGCTTGATGTGCAGCAGCCCGTCCTGCTCGAACCGGCGCAGCACCCGGCTTACCGTTTCCGGCGCCTGGCGCAGGTAGTTGGCGATATCGGTGCGGGCCATCGTCAGCTGGAACCGGCGCGGCGAGAAGCCGCGCGCGGCCAGGCGTCGCGACAGGCCGATCAGGAATGCCGCCATGCGCTCATCGGCGCTGTTGTCGCGCGCGAACAGCGAGGCCACGCCGATGTCGCGGCTCATCAGTTTGAACAGGTGTTGCTGCAGGTTGGGCAGGCGCGTGGCCAGCAGCGCGATGCGCGGGAACGAGAAACGGCACAGCATCACCGTGTCCAGCGCCACCGCATTGCAGGGATAGCGGTCGCCGTGGATCGCGTTCAGGCCGATCACCTCGCCCGGCAGGTGGAAGCCCAGCACCTGCTCGTGGCCGTTGCGGTCGGTCTGGTAGGTCTTGACCGTGCCGGCGCGGACCGCGGCGATCGCGCCGAACGGGTCGCCCTCGCGGAATACGTGCTCGCCGGCGCGCAGCGGGCCGACATGCTCGACCAGCACGTGCAGGTCGGCCAGCGCGCCCTTGTCCATGCCCTCGGACAGGCACGCCTGCGAGAACGCGCAGGTGGAACAGAACGTCAGGGCGTCGCCGTCGTCGGCGACGATGCGCGCGTCGGTACGCGGAAAGACCAGCGGCGAACTCATTCGGGCACTCCCGTCGGGGTTACACCGTACGCGAGAAGCACGGCGTCGCTGCGGCGGCGGTGGGCAGGTGGCGGTCGAAGCACATGGCGATGATACGCAACAGCAGGCGCCCCCGCGAGGTCGCCGCCAGGCCGTTGGCGGACAGCTCCACCAGCCCGTCCTGCTGCAGCGCCTGCAGCCGCTGCAGCGCCGTTGCGAAATAATTCGGGAACTCGATCACATGCCGCCGCTCGATGTCGCCGAAGTCCAGGGTGCCGTGGCACATCAGCTGCTGGATCACATCGGCGCGGATCAGGTCGTCTTCTTCCAGGCGCAGGCCGCGCCAGACCGGCAGGTGGCCGCGGTCGATGGCCTGCTCCCAGCTGCCGAGGTCGCGCGGGTTCTGGCTGAAGCTGGGGCCGATGTGGCTGATGGCGCTGACCCCCAGGCCGATCAGGTCGCTTTCGGCATGGGTGGTGTAGCCCATGAAGTTGCGGTGCAGGCTGCCATTGCGCTGGGCCACCGCCAGGCTGTCGTCGGGCAGGGCGAAGTGGTCCATGCCGATGTAGACGTAGCCGGCCTGGCCGAGCCTGTCGATCGCGCACTGCAGCAGCGCAAGCCTGGCCTCTGGCGCGGGCAGCGCGCTGGCGTCGATGCGCTGCTGCGGGCGGAACATCGACGGCAGGTGCGCATAGCCGTAGATCGCCAGCCGCTCCGGGCGCGCCTGCAGGGTGATGTCCAGGGTGCGCGAGAAGCCTTCCAGGGTCTGCCGCGGCAAGCCGTAGATCAGGTCCACGTTGACCGAGCGCAGCCCATGCCGGCGGCAGGCGTCGATGACCGCCAGGGTCTGTTCCACGCCCTGGATGCGGTTGACCGCGCGCTGCACCTCGGGGTCGAAGTCCTGCACCCCGAGGCTGGCGCGGTTGAAGCCGGCCGCGGCCAGTTCGCCGATCTGTCCGGGGCTGATGAAGCGCGGGTCCAGTTCGATCGAGCAGTCCAGGCGCGCGGCCGGGGCGAAGGAGAAATGCCGGCGCAGCACGTCCATGGCCTCGGCGATCTGCGCCGGGGCGAGGAAGTTGGGGGTGCCGCCGCCGAAGTGGACCTGCTCGACGTCGCGGTCGCGGTCGAACAGCGTGGACATCATCGCCATCTCGCGGTACAGCCGGGTCAGGTAGGCGGCGCCGCGCGCGGTGTCGCGGGTGATGATGCGGTTGCAGCCGCAGTAGAAGCAGGGGCTGGTGCAGAACGGGATGTGCAGGTACAGCGACAGCGGGCGCGGGATCGGGTCGCCGTTGCTGGTCGCCGCCATCTCCAGCAGGTCGATTTCCTGGAACCCCGGGGTGAACTGCGGGGCGGTCGGATAGGAGGTGTAACGTGGCCCCGGTGCGTCGTAGCGCCGCAGCAGTTCGGGGTCGAACAGGGGAGACGGAGTGTCCATTGCGGCAGCCTAGGCAGGCACCGGCGGCTTGTCCTTGACGTGCGTCAACCGCGCCGCGCCGGGCCCCTGTCGCAGGCCACGGAGGGCGCCGGTTCGCCCCGGCCCGCACGGCGGGCGCGCCAGCCCCGGCGTGCAGGCTGCTGCGTTGCCGCAGGCGACGGTCACATGCGCCCGGTAAACTGCTTTCATTTGCAACCGGAGGAACCATGGCCACTCATCGTCCCGTTTCGCTGATCGGTGTGCCCACCGACGTCGGTGCCGGCCACCGCGGCGCGCGCCTGGGACCGGAGGCGCTGCGCATTGCCGGGCTGCCCGAGGCGCTGGCCGCGCGTGGCGTGGCCGTGCGCGACGTCGGCAACCTGCAGGGGCCGCGCAACCCATGGACCGAACCGGTGGGCGGGTACCGTCACCTGGACGAGGTGGTGGCGTGGAACCACGCGCTGATGGAGGCGACCCTGGTCGAACTGCGTGACGGGCGCCTGCCGATCATGCTCGGTGGCGACCACTGCCTGGGCATCGGTTCGATCACCGCGGTGGCGCGCTGGTGCCGCGAGCAGGGCAAGCAGCTGCGCGTGCTGTGGCTGGACGCGCATTCGGATTTCAACACCTCCGAAGTCACCCCATCGGGCAACATCCACGGCATGCCGGTGGCGTGCCTGTGCGGGCTCGGCCCGGAGGCGCTGACCCGGCTCGGCGGCGACGCACCGGCGATCTCGCCGCAGCAGGTGCGGCAGATCGGCATCCGCTCGGTGGACCAGGACGAGAAGCGCCTGATCAAACAGCACCAGGTGGACGTGTACGACATGCGCTACATCGACGAGAGCGGCATGAAGCGGGCGATGGAGGCCGCGCTCGAGGGCGTCGACGCCAATACCCACCTGCACGTCAGCTTCGACGTGGATTTCCTCGACCCGAGCATCGCCCCGGGCGTCGGCACCACGGTGCCCGGCGGGGTCAACTACCGCGAGGCGCAGCTGGTGATGGAGATGATCGCCGACACCGGATTGATGGGCTCGCTGGACATCGTCGAGCTCAACCCGTTGCTGGACCGCCGCAACCGTACCGCCAAGCTCGCGGTCGACCTGGTCGAGAGCCTGTTCGGGAAATCGACCCTGATGCGCGATTGACGGCGGCACGACGTCGCTGAACCCGCACCGGCGGCGTTCACGCCCGCTGCACGTGAATGCCGCCAGATTCCTCTCCACACGCGGCGTCGCCACCCGGCGGCCGCCAGTCGAGCAGAGGAGAAACCTGATGAAGCGAGTACTGATGCTGGCCCTGCTGGCAATGTTTTCGGCGGGAACGCTCAGCGCCTGCAACACCGTCGCCGGCGCCGGCAAGGACATGCAGAAGGCCGGTGAGAAGGTCGAGGACAAGGCCCACGACTGCAGCGACGGCAAGTGTTGATCCCCGCCGCGGTCCCTGCGGGCCGCGCCATCCAAGAGCCACCCAGGAGATAGACATGAAGCGCATGGTTGCCCTGATGATGCTGTCGCTGTTCTCGATCGCGGTGCTGTCCGGCTGCAATACCGTTGCCGGTGCCGGCAAGGACGTGCAGAAGGCCGGCGAGAAGGTGGAGGACGCAGCCAAGCGCTGACCCACGGCGATTGGTGTACGTGGAGAAGGCCGGCATCCTGCCGGCCTTTTTCGTTACCGGATCCGGTGCAAGCTGAAGCGCCGTTCAAGAACATCAGCGCTTGCACACAAATCGTCGATGCCCTGCCAACATTCGCGCCTGCATGCTGTCCGTGCGGCGGAGCTGCCGCCATTCCCCCGAAGAAAAGCAAGGAGACACGCATGAACAAAGACATCATTTCCGGCAAGTGGAGCCAGCTCAAGGGCAAGGCGCAGGCCAAGTGGGGCGATCTGACCGACGACGACTTCAAGGTGGCCGAGGGCAACGCCGAGTACCTCGCCGGGCGCCTGCAGGAGCGCTATGGCTGGGCCAAGGACCGCGCCGAGAAGGAAGTGCGCGACTTCCAGGACACGCTGCACCGGGATCATCCGGACTGGCGCTGAACCAGCGCGCCACCTCCCCCCGCAGCATCCGGACGGGCCGCATCACGCGGCCCGTCCGGCGTCTGTGCGATCAGCGCCAGCGCGGCGGCGGGTCGGGCACGAAGCCGCCCGGGAACGCTCGCGGCGTGGAATCCCGGCGCTGGCCCGGCACGATGCCCATCCGTGCCAGGCGCGCCCGCGTGTCGTAGCGGACCTGGGTGACCTGGATGGGCGCGTGGCTGGCGCGCTCGAAGACGGTGGCGTGGCTGGCCGATGCCTCGCGCCCGCCATGGCCGGTGCCCAGTTGCTGGCGTTCGCGGCCGGCGGCAGCGGCCGCCGATGCCGGTGCGTCCATCGCGCGCCCGGCCCGCGCGTCCTGGGCGCGCAGCGGCGCGGGCCGTGGCGCCGGCGCCGCGGCGATGGGCAGCGGCCGCGCTTCGGCGAACACCGCAATGCCGACCACACCGACATCGGCCGGTCGGCCGGTGCGGCTGGCGTAGCTGTCGCCGCGGTCGGTGAACACGAACTGCGCCACCTCCGCCGACGACTTGCGCCAGCCGGTGATTTCGCTGTCCTGCCAGGGCTCGAGCACGTAGCCGGCCTGGTCCGGCGCCGCGGTCTGGCCGCTGATGGCGTTGACCCCGTCCACCGACAGCACCACCAGCACGCGCTCGCCGCTGAGGTTGCGCAGGCGCACCGCATAGCGGTGCCCCGGGGTGCCGGCGACCCACTGCTGGCCGCGATGCAGGTACGGCGTGGCTTCATCGCCGCTGTCGCGGTCGACCAGCGACAGCGCCACCGGCATCGGCGGAGGCAGCGGTGGCGCCGGGCGGAAGCCGCACAGGGCGAGGATGGCAAGCAGGCAGACGGGGAAGCGGTACATGGCGGGCTCCGTTGGCGGGGACGCGGCCATGAACGGATGGGTGCGGGCGGCGGGGTTGGCGCGCGGCGGTTACACTGGGCCGGTTAATCCGTCCGTCACGTCTGCGTTCATGACTACCCGCGTCCTTACCGGCATCACCCCCTCCGGCACTCCCCACCTCGGCAACTACGTCGGCGCCATCCGCCCGGCCATCGCCGCCAGCCGCGCGCCGGGGATCGAAAGCTTCTTCTTCCTGGCCGACCTGCACAGCCTGATCAAGTCGCAGGAGCCCGAGCGCACCCAGCGCTCGACCCTGGAGATCGCCGCCAGCTGGCTGGCCTGCGGCCTGGACCCGGACTCGGTGTGGTTCTACCGGCAGAGCGACATCCCGGAAACCACCGAGCTGATGTGGTTCCTGACCGTGGTCGCCGGCAAGGGCATCCTCAACCGCGCCCACGCCTACAAGGCGGCCGTGGACAAGAACCGCGAGGAGCAGCTGGACGACGATGCCGGCATCACCGCCGGGCTGTTCATGTACCCGGTGCTGATGGCCGCCGACATCCTGATCTTCAATGCCCACAAGGTGCCGGTCGGCCGCGACCAGATCCAGCACATCGAGATGGCGCGCGATTTCGCCCAGCGCTTCAACCACATCTACGGCAAGGAGTATTTCACCCTGCCGGAAGTGATCATCGACGAGCAGGTGGCGACCCTGGCGGGCCTGGACGGCCGCAAGATGAGCAAGAGCTACCACAACACCATCCCGCTGTTCGTCCCGCGCGAGGAGCTGAGGAAGCTGGTGTTCTCGATCGTCACCGATTCGCGCGCGCCCGGCGAACCCAAGGACACCGAGGGCTCGGCGCTGTTCCAGATGTACCAGGCCTTCGCCACCCCGGAACAGACCGCCGCGTTCGCGCAGGCCTTTGCCGCCGGCATCGGCTGGGGCGATGCCAAGCAGCAGCTGTTCGAGCGCATCGACGGCGAACTGTCGCCGCTGCGCGAGCGCTACAACGCGCTGATGGCCGAGCCGGAGAAGATCGAGGCGATCCTGCGCCGCCGCGGCCAGCAGCTGCGCGAGCAGTTCGCCATCCCGCTGCTGAAGGAACTGCGCCACGCGGTGGGGCTGCGCGACCTGTCCAGCGCCGGCGACGCGCCGAAGGCCGTGGCCGCGGCCAAGGCCGCGCTGCCGCTGTTCAAGCAGTACCGCGAGAAGGACGGCCGGTTCTACTTCAAGCTGCTCGACGGCGAGGGCCAGCTGCTGGTGCAGAGCGAAGGCTTCGATTCGCCGCGCGACGCCGGCCAGCTGATCGCCGTGCTCAAGCAGGCCGAGCAGGGCGATGCGCTGCAGAGCGAGCTGTTCCGCCTGGAGGCCGGCGTCGAGCCGGTGCTGGCGGCATTGCGCCAGTTGCGCGAAGCGGACTGACACGGACACGGCGCCCCGCGCCGCCCACCACCCGCCATGGCGCGCGCCCGTCCGGCGTGCGCCGCACATGGAGCTGACGATGGCCTGGTTGTCGTTGTTGCTGTTCCTGCCCTGGTTCGCGGTGATGGCCGCGCTGTACTGGTGGTTCCCGCGGCATCCGCGGCACCGCGCGCGCACCGTGTACGACACCGCCATGCTGGTGCTGGCACTGCTGGTCAGCATCGGCCTGATGCATTGGGGCTACCGCATCGGCGCGGCCGAGATGGATGCCGACAGCCTGTGGCGGCAGATCCTGGCGGTGCTCTATGCCTATGGCGGTTTCCTTGCGGTGATGGTGCTGGCGCTGCTGCTGCGGCCGCGGGTGCTGCGCCACGCCTGACCTGGGGTGGCCACGGGCGCGACGACAGCCGTGGCCGCCGGCGCCCGCGCGACGAAAGCCGTATTGCGGTGCCCGCCATGCCGGTGACAGCATCGGCGTGCCACCCGGGAGCCGACACATGCCTGCCGCGCACGCCATCCACGTCATCGACACCGCCTTCCAGCGCGACCACTTCGATGCCGCCTATCTGCTGGTGAACAACGGCCGCGGCGCCTTCATCGACTGCGGCACCAGCCATGCGCTGCCGCGCCTGCTGGCGGCCATCGCCGACGCCGGGCTCGGCGTGGACGCCATCGACTGGGTGATCCTGACCCACGTCCACCTGGACCACGCCGGCGGCGCCGGTGCGCTGATGCGGCAGCTGCCCAACGCACGCCTGCTGGTGCACCCGCGCGGCGCGCCGCACATGATCGACCCGGCGCGGCTGGTGGCCGGCGCCACCGCGGTCTACGGCGAGGCGGAGATGGCGCGCAGCTACGGGCAGATCGTGCCGGTGGCGGCCGAGCGCGTGGTGGTGGCCGAAGACGGCCATCGCCTGTCGCTGGGCGGACGTGAACTGCTGTGCATCGACACCCCCGGCCATGCCCGCCACCACCTGTGCGTGTGGGATGCGGCCAGCCGCAGCTGGTTCACCGGCGACACCTTCGGCCTGTCCTACCGCGAACTGGACAGCGCCCGCGGCGCGTTCATCATCCCCACCACCTCGCCGGTGCAGTTCGAACCCGATGCGCTGCACGCCTCGATCGAGCGGCTGATGGCGCGGGCCCCGCAGGCGATGTACCTGACCCACTATGGCCGCGTGCAGGACGCCGCGCGGCTGGCCGCCGACCTGCACGCGCAGATCGACGCGATGACCGCCATCGCCCGCGCCTGCGATGGCCGCGGCGACCGCCACCGCGCGCTGGTGGCGGCGCTGGGCGCGCTGTACCTGGAGCGCGCCCGCGCGCATGGCTGCCGGCTCGACGACGCCGGCGTGCTGCGCGTGCTCGAGATGGACATCGAGCTCAACGCGCAGGGGCTGGCGTGCTGGCTGGACCGCGCGAAGCCGTAGCTGCCGGGCGCGCCCGGCACGGGGCATCGTCGTTGCAGCTTCATGCGCGGCAAGCCCCGCATCTACGGGTAAAATCCCGCAATCCTCCTGTTGTCTGGTGCCGCCGTGAATCCGATGCGCATGCTGTTGCTGTCGTCCTGCCTGTTCGTCGGCGGCATCGCCAGCGCCGCCAACGACCTGCCCGGCGGCGGCATCGACCCGGCGGCGCTGTCGCGGCATGTGCGCATGCTGGCCTCGGACGAGTTCGAAGGCCGCGCCCCGGCCACCGCCGGCGAGCAGCGCACCGTCGATTACCTGGTCGAGCAGTTCCGCCTGGCCGGCGTGCAGCCGGGCGGCAAGGACGGCAGCTGGGTGCAGGAGGTGCCGCTGGTGCGCGCGCAGGTCGACGGCGCGGTCGACGCCAGCCTGCGGCTGGCTGGCAAGCGCCTGCCGCTGGCCAACGGCGAGGACGTGACCCTGCAGAGCCTCAGCCCGCTCGGCGCGGTGGATCTGAAGGACGTGCCGATGGTGTTCGTCGGCTACGGCATCGACGCGCCGGAACGGCGCTGGAACGATTACAAGGACGTCGACCTGCGCGGCAAGATCGCGGTGGTGCTGATCAACGACGCCGATTTCGAGGCCGACGCACCGGGCGCGTTCGACGGCAGGGCGGTGACCTACTACGGCCGCTGGACCTACAAGTTCGAGGAAGCCGCGCGGCGTGGCGCCGAAGGCGTGCTGATCGTGCACGAGACCGCGCCGGCGGCGTATCCGTGGGCGACGGTGAAGGCGTCCGGCACCTCGCCGCTGTTCGACATCCAGCGCAGCGAGGCCGATGCGCGCGCGCTGCACACCCCGCTGCGTGGCTGGATGCAGCGCACGCTGGCCGAGCGCATCTTCGCCGCGGCCGGGCTGGATTTCGACGCGGAGAAGCGCAGGGCGATGCGCGCCGACTTCCACCCGGTGGAACTGGGCGACGCACGCCTGTCGGCGCGCTTCAAGGTCAAGCGCGAACCGGTGGTCACCCGCAACGTGGTGGCGAAGCTGGAAGGCGCGACGCATCCGGACGAATCGGTGATCTTCTCCGCGCACTGGGATGCGTTCGGCATCGGCCAGCCCGACGCCAGCGGTGACACCGTGCGCCATGGCGCCATCGACAACGCCACCGGCGTGGCCTCGGTGCTGGAACTGGCGCGGGTGTTCGCCGCCGGCCCGCGCCCGCAGCGCACGCTGTACTTCATCGCCCTGACCGCGGAGGAAAAGGGCCTGCTGGGTGCCAGCTACTACGCCGAGCATCCGCTGGCGCCGCTGGAGACCACGGCCGCGGTCCTGAACATCGAGATGTTCAGCCCCGACGGCGAGACCGCCGACATCGCCACCTGGGGCAAGGGCCGGGTTTCGCTGGAGGCGGACGTGGACCGCGTCGCGCGGGCGCGCGGCCGCCGCTGGTCGCCGGACCCGAACCTGGAAGCGGGCTTCTTCTACCGCGCCGACCATTTCGCCTTCGCCCGCAAGGGCGTGCCGGCGATCACCGTCGGCGCCGGCCTGGACAAGCGCGACGGCGGCGTCGCCGCCGGGCGCGCGCTGCGCGATGCCTATTTCGCCCGCTGCTACCACCAGGCCTGCGACGCATGGTCGCCGCAGTGGGACCCGCGTGGCCTGGCCGCCGACACGCTGCTGGTCTACGACCTGGGCCTGGAGCTGGCCAACAGCCGGCGCTGGCCGGCGTGGGACCAGGGCGCGGAGTTCGAGGCCGCGCGCGAAGCGAGCGACACCGCCAGGCGCTGACCGCAGGCATGCCGCGGCGCGTGCCTGCGCCTGCTCCGCGGTTGCGTCCACCCGGCGGAACGTGCGCCCGGCGGGCAGGCATCGCGCATGCACGCGGGCGCCTGCGGTTGCGCCTCGCTCCACTGGCCGGCGTGCCGCCGGGTGCGGCTGCGCAGGGGCCAATGCGCAGCCCGGAAAGTAGCGGCGTGGGCGACGCATGCCGGGGGCCGGCCGCGGCGGATACAGCATGCCGTTTTTCGGGCTGATCGGCGGCGTCGTGGTGCCCTAGAATCCGCATTCCCCGGATGGCGGTACCTGCCCCATGTCTGCGCCCCCCACCACATCGGCTGCTCCACGGAGCGGCCTTGTCGTACTGGCCCTGCTCCTCGTGTACGTGGTCTGGGGTTCGACCTATCTCGGCATCCACCTGGCGCTGGAAGGCGGCATGCCGCCGCTGTCGGTGATCTCCGGCACCCGCTTCGTGATCGCCGGCGGGGTGCTGTACGCGCTGCTGCGCTGGCGCGGCGTGCCCGCGCCGACGCGCGCGCAGTGGCCGACCCTGGCGGTGATGGGCTTCAGCCTGCTGTTCCTGGGCAACGGCATGGTGGTCATGGCCGAGCGCGACGTGTCCTCCGGGCTGGCCGCGGTGGCGGTGGCCTCGGTGCCGTTGTGGATGGCGCTGTTCTCCGCCTTCCGCGGACAGAAGGTGACCGCTGGCGAATGGCTGGGCATCGCGGTCGGTTTCGCCGGCGTGCTGTGGCTCAACGCCGGCAGCAGCCTGACCGCGACCCCGGCCGGACTGGTGTTCCTGCTGGTGGCACCGCTGGGCTGGGCGGCCGGCTCGATCTGGTCGCGCGGGCGCGACCTGCCGTCGCCGTTCATGACCGCCGCCGCGCAGATGCTGTGCGGTGGCGCGATTCTGGTGGTGGCCGGGCTGCTGCGCGGCGAGCGCATGGACGGGCCGCCATCGCTGCAGGGCATGCTGGCGGTGGGCTACCTGACCGTGTTCGGTTCGATCGTCGCCTTCACCGCCTACGTGTGGCTGCTGCACAACGTGCGCCCGGTGCTGGCCAGCAGCTATGCCTACGTCAACCCGGTGATCGCGGTGGCGCTGGGCGCGTGGATCGCGCACGAGCGCTTCAGTGCGGCGGACATCGGTGCGATGGCGGTCATCCTGGCCGGCGTCGTGGTCATCACCCTGGCCCGGCTGCGCCGCGCATGACGCCCGCGCACGAGCACCGCAACGGCCTGCTGGCGACCACCCTGGCGTTCGTCATCTGGGGGCTGTTCCCGCTGTACTGGCGGTTGCTGATCGAGGTGCCGTCGTTCCTGATCATCGCCCACCGGGTGATCTGGAGCGCGGTGCTGCTGGTCGGCGGCCTGGCCATCGTGCGTGGCTGGGGCTGGCTGCGCGAGGTGTGGGCCACGCCGCGGCGGTTCTGGCTGCTGGGCCTGTCGAGCCTGCTGATCGGCGCCAACTGGAGCCTGTACATCTGGGCGGTGAATGCCGGCCACGTGGTCGAGACCAGCCTGGGCTACTTCATCAACCCGCTGCTGAGCGTGGTGCTGGGCGTGGTGGTGCTGCGCGAGCGCCTGGGCCGCCTGCAATGGCTGGCGGTGGCGCTGGCGGCGCTGGGCGTGGCCTGGCTGACCTGGCAGAGCGGGCGCGCGCCGTGGATCGCCATCGGGTTGTCCATCACCTTCGGCCTGTACGGACTGCTGCGCAAACTGGTGGTGGTCGAGGCGGTGACCGGGCTGGGCGTGGAAAGCCTGTTCATGCTGGCGCCGGCGCTGGCCTTCGCGCTGTGGGCGGAGAACGGCCATGGCGGCGGCTTCATCTCCGGCTGGGGCTGGCGCAACGACGCGCTGCTGGTGCTGGCCGGCGTGGTCAGCGCGGTGCCACTGATCGCCTTCGCCTACGGCGTGCGCCGCATCCCGTTGTCGGTGGTCGGGCTGCTGCAGTACATCGGCCCGACGCTGCAGTTCCTGATAGGTGTGCTGGTCCTGCACGAACCGTTCGCGTCCTCGCAGCTGGTCGGCTTCGGGTTGATCTGGGCCGGGCTGGCGGTGTTCGCCGTCAACGGCGTGCGTGCGGCCGCGCGCTCACGAACCCGGGCGCCCGCCGCCTAGGCCCTGCCGCCCGCCAGGGGGCGGCCGCGCCGGTGCCGGCGCTCCTCGACGGCGCTCCGGCGTGAGCGCTGCCGCGTCCGCCCGGTGCGTCCACCCCGAGGCGGGCGCGGCGGGCAACGGACACGGCCCGCCGTCGTTGCCGGCGCGCGCGAACCAGTCCTCGACCACGCCGGAGAGGCGATCCAGCCGCAGCGGCAGGGTCAGGTGGTCCTCGCCCGCCAGTTCCAGGTAGCGCGCGCGTGGCGCGGCGGCGGCCAGCGCGCGGCCCTGCGCCACCGGGATGTGGGCATCGTCGCGGCCGTGCAGCAGCAGCACGCAGGCCGGCACCTGCGCCAGCGCCTGGCCCACGTCCACGCGGTCCAGGTCGAGGCCGAGCCGGCGGTCGGCGGCGGCGATGGCCTGGTCCAGCCCGCTGCCGCCGTACTGCCAGCGCGCCAGCGGCAGCGCCAGGTAGTCGCCCAGGCGCTCGGGCGGCCGCGACAGCATGTGCGGCACCATCGCGCGGATCGCCTGGCCGGCGTTGTCGAAGGACTCCATCGCCACCACGCTGCGCAGCCGCGGGCCGAGCTCGCGCGCGGCGAAGATGGCGGTGGCCGCGCCGTAGGACACGCCGAGCAGGTGCACCGGGCCGCTGATCTCGCCGCGGGCATCGAGCGCGCGCAGCGCGGCGGCCACATCCTGGCCCTCGCGCGTGCCGTAGCCGGACGGCGCCTGTCCGGAGCGGCCGTGGTTGCGCAGGTCCAGGGCGATGGTGCGGTAGCCGCCCTGCGCCAGCTGCAGCGCCCAAGGCAGCAGCGAGCCGCCGTCCATCATCCAGCCATGCAGCAGGATCACCGTGCCGCGCGGTGCGGGCGGGGCCGCGCCCGCCGCCGGCGCACTGGCCTGCATCGAGAACTCGGGGAAGCGTTCGCCCTGGCCGAGGTAGCGGTAATGCAGGCGGTAGTCGCCCGGATCGAAAGCGAGCCAGTGCAGCGCCACGCCGCCGTCGCCGGGCACCTGGCCCTGGCGGTGCGGCAGGCGCGCGAGCAGGGCATCGATGCGCGCGCTGGGCACCATCGGCGAGGTGCCGCCGGGCGCGGCCAGGCGCGCGCTGAGCGACAGCGGCGGCATCGGCGAAGACAGGGCGAAGCCGGCCAGCATCACGCAGACGCCGGCCAGCGCCAGCGAACGCAGCATGGCGGAGATCCAAAAAAAAAATGGGAGGGTCGCCACGGTAGCGGCTGCGCCGCGGCGGCTCTACCGCGCGTCGATGACAAATGCATGACCGTTGTGTGGTGTTTGGTTTCGCGCCGCGCCGGGCGGGCCGGGCGCCGGAAAAGGCAAAGGCACCTTGCGGTGCCTTTGCCGGTTGCAACGGGTCGGGATCCGGGGATCAGAAGCGCTGCTGGTACTTCATGTACATGAAGCGGCCGATGTCGAAGCCGCCGTAGTAGGTGAAGCTGCTGTTGGGCTGGCTGTACATCACCGGGCCGACGTGCTTGAAGACGTTGTTCACGCCCAGCGACACGGTGCCGTTCCACGGCAGGCTGTAGCGCACCTGCAGGTCATGGAAGGTGTTGGCGCCGACCTTGCGGCTGGGCTGCACGTCGGTGTACGCGGAACGGAAGTCGGGCAGGTTGCACTCCGGGCCGCCATCCAGATCGTACGAGCACTTCTCCTTCATGCCCGAGTAGTAGCGCGTGGTCCAGCCGATGCCCAGGTCGCCGTACTGCCAGTCGAGGCTGAGGTTGGAGCGCACGCGGAAGTTGCCGCCCCAGCCGGTGAATTCCTCGACCGGGGTGCTGTCCACATTGTCGCTCTTGCGCGACAGGTAGTCGACGTAGGTGGTGTTCCAGCTGACCGCGAAGCGGCCGATGGCCAGTTCCGGCAGGCGGTAGCGCACGCCGAGGTCATAGCCGGCGGTTTCCTGGTAGCCGGCATTGTTGAGCGAGCGGTTCATGCCGCTGACCTGGCCCTTGTTGCTGCCGGAGGTGTAGCGGGTGAAGCGCGAGCATGCCGAGGCGATGCCCTGCACGTAGCACTGGTTGAGGATGTCGGTGGCCGACTCGCCGACGATGACGTTGTCGATGCGGATCTTCCACCAGTCCAGGCTCAGGTCCAGGCCGCTGACGAAGTCCGGGCTGTAGACCACGCCCACGGTCCAGGTCTTGGCGGTCTCGGGCTTCAGGTCCGGGTTGGAGCCGGAGGTGAAGTCGGTCACCGCCTGCACGCCGGAGGTGCTGGCCAGTTCGCCGTCGCCGGTCTTCTGGCGGAAGCCGGCGCCCAGGCCGGCGGCGGTGCAGCGCGCGGCCACTTCGGCATTGCGCGCGGCGGCGCCGAACGCGCGGTCGCACGGGTCGGTGATGCGGTCGCGGGTGGTCACCGTGCCGCCGTACAGGTCATCCACGGTGGGCGCGCGGAAGCCGGTGCCGTAGGTGGCGCGGACCAGCAGGTCGTCGACCGGCTTCCACTTCAGGCCGAACTTGCCGTTGGTGGTGCCGCCGAAGTTGTCGTAGTCCGAGTAGCGCCCGGCCACGTCCAGCGACAGCTCGCGCGCGAACGGCAGGTCGGCCAGCAGCGGCACCTGCAGTTCCAGGTAGACCTCGTCCAGCGTGTAGTCGCCACGGGTCGGCTGGCCGCTGGTGCCGGCGATCTCGCCGTTCTGCACCATCAGGTCCGGGGTGTAGCTGGCTTCCTCGCTGCGGTGCTCCACGCCCATCGCGGCCATGATGTCGCCGGCCGGCAGGCTGAACAGCGAGCCGGAGATGTTGGCGCTGACCACCTTGGTGGTGCTCTGGATGTCATCGACGAAGCTGCGGAACAGGTAGTCGCGCACGGCCGGGTCGCCGCTGAGCGAGCCGGGGCTGTTGCTGCCCATCGGCGCCAGCGGGTTCCACGGCACGCAGCCCTGGATCACGTTGTCCGGGGTGCCGCAGCGGGCCACGCCGTTGGCATCGATGAAGGAGGCGCCCACCGCCTTGTTGACGTTGGGCTGGTACATGCTCTGCAGCGTGCGGCGCTCGCCCTCGTTGCGGTTGAACATGTAGCCCACGTTCCAGTCCCAGAAGCGCGAACCGGTCTCGAAGCTGCCTTCCAGGCCGACGCTGGCGCGCTTGGTGGTCAGGCTGTTGTTGGTCGCGCGCGGGAACTCCTCGGTGCGGTGCGAGAACAGCACGTCCTTGCCCCAGTGGTTGAACGCACTGTCCTTGGACAGCATCGCGCGGGTGCCGCTGGCGGCCTGCGCCGAGGACACCGAGTACGGGTAGCCGGCCAGCTGCTTGACCGACTCGCGCTCGCTGTACAGCACGTCGGCGACCACGCGCAGGTCGTCGCTGATCTGGAAGCCGCCGTTGGCGAACGCCGAGCGGCGCTCCAGCCCGGACAGCAGGGTCATGTTGGTCTTGGTGTTGGCGTAGGCCGAACGGTCGAGCGGCTTGAAGTCCTCCACCTTGGACGGGTCGCCGCCGGGGCCGACGCTGAGCACCTTGCCATCGACCGTGACCGAACCCCAGGCGGTGGTGCCGTTGAGGCCGTCGGTGGGGTGGTAGGGGCCGTTCGGATAGGCGGTGAACTCGCGTGCGCCGCCCAGCACCGGGTCTTCCTTCACCTTCTCGGCGCCGATGGTGACCCAGCCGCGCGCGAAGGTCTTGCCCCAGGTGGCGCTGTAGGAACGCTTCTGGCCGTCGCCTTCGCCGTACTGGCCGACATAGGCATTGGCCTGGCCGCCGTCGAAGTTCTTGCGGGTGATGATGTTGACCACGCCGGCGATGGCGTCCGAGCCGTACAGCGCCGAGGCGCCGTCGGTCAGCACTTCAACGCGCTCGACGATCGCCGACGGGATCGAACCCACGTCGGAGTAGCCGCCGGCGCTCACGCCCATGCGGCGGCCGTCGACCAGCACCAGGCTGCGCTCCGGGCCGAGGTTGCGCAGGCTGACGAACATGCCGCCGTAATCGCGCGCCGAGGACAGCGCCGAGGCGCGGCTCAGCGCCGGCGCGCCGGCCGCGGTGACGTCCTGCAGGATGTCGGCGACGTTGACGTAGCCCTTCTTCTCGATCTCGGCGCGGCTCAGCGCGATGACCGGCTTGGCGGTCTCGACGCTGGCCTGGCGGATGCGCGAGCCGGTGATCTCGACGCGGTCCAGGGTGGTGGTGCCGTCATTGCCGGACTGCGCCAAGGCGGGGGCGCTGCATGCGGTGGCCAGGGCCAGCGCGATGGCGGAGCGAAGCGGGGTCGACTTCAGGTACATCGGTTTTCCTTTACTGACTACGAAAAAAAGGCGCCCGGGAAGGGCGCCCTGAACAGATGCGATCACCGTTGGGGGAGGGACGCGGCATCCGTGCCATGCAGCTGCGCTGCCCGCCGGGTTTCCAGCGGGCGCGCATCATGGACCAAACGGATCGATGCGTGAAGAGGCAAACTCCGCCATTGCCGGCCGATCGCCGTAGTCGCCAAAGGGGCGGCGCGCGCACGCGCCGCCACCGTGGCCGTCAGGTCTCGCGCAGCGCGGTGGTGATCGGCAGCCGCGCCGCGCGCAACGCCGGGAACAGGCCGCCGACCAGGCCGATGCCCAGTGCCCACTTCAGCCCGCTCCACAGCAGCTCGGGCGAGACGTGGAACTTGAACACCACCGCGCTGAAGTTGCTGCCGATGGTGGACACGCTGTAGCCGTTGAACACCAGCCACGCCACCGCGCAGCCGAGCAGGCCGCCGACCAGCGCCAGCAGCATGGTCTCGAGCATCACCGCGGTCACCACCGGCAGGCCGCGGAAGCCGATCGCGCGCATGGTGGCGATCTCGCGGGCACGGGTGGCCACGGCCGCGTACATGGTGTTGAGCGCGCCGAACACCGCGCCGATGGCCATGATCGCGCCGATCACCTTGCCGAGGATGCTGATCAGCGTGTTCAAACCGCCGCCCTGCTTGCGGTAGTAGGCGCGGGTGGTCTCCACGTCCAGCTTCAGCCGCGGGTCGGCCGCCACCGCCGCCTTGAACTGCTCGAAGCCGGGCTTGCCCTCGGTACGCACGCTGATCGACTGGTAGGCGCCACGCTGGTAGGTGGTGGCCAGGGTCTGCACGTCGGTCCACAGCTCCGAATCGTGCGCGTCGCCGGAGGCGAAAACGCCCACCACCGTCCACGCCTGGTTGCCCAGGGTGAGGGTCTTGCCCACTTCCATGTCACGGAACTGGCCCTGCGCGCCCTCGCCGACCACGATCTCGCGCAGGCCCGGCTTGAACGGGCGGCCCTTTACGATCCTGACCTTGTCGTGCACCGCCCAGCCCATGTCGCCGACGCCGCGGAACTGTGCGTTGACGTCGGTGCCGTCGGCACGCGAGACCAGGTTGACCACCTGCGACAGCTCGGCCGACAGCAGCGGCCGCCCCTGCGCGTCGCGCGCCACCCCCGGCAGCGTGCCCAGCAGCGGCACCTGGTCACGGGTGATGACCGAGTTGGTCTCGGCCTGCGAGCCGCCGCGCAGCACGATGGCGGTGGTGTCATCGCCCGTGCTGTTGAGCGTGGCCTGGAAGCCTTCGCCCATCGCCAGCATCGCCACCAGCACCCCGACCACGCCGGCGATGCCGACCACGATCACCGACGACGCGCCCCAGCGCTGCGGCAGGCTGGAAATGCCGATGCGGGTGGCGGCCAGCGCCAGCCGCCCGCTGCGGGTGAGCGGCAGCCACAATGCGATGGCGACCGCCACGGCCAGCACGCCGACCCAGGGGAGGGCGATCCAGATGCCCAGGCCGATGGCGAGCAGAACGATGGTGAGCAGATTCCATGCCCAGCTCCATGTCTGTCGCCGTGGCTGCGCCGGTCGCACTGGTTTTGGTCCGCGCCACCATTGCAGGGCGCCGTGGATGCCACCGGTGATCAGTGCCAGTCCGAACAGCGAGAACGGACGAGCGGTGAAGCTCACCAGTGCGATGCCCAGCAGTAGTGCCAGAAAGATCGAGAGTTTCTTGATCATGTCGTTCTCCTCAGCGCCCGGCCAGTGCGTCGACGATCTTCAGCCGCTTGGCGCGCAGCGCCGGCAGCACGCCCACCACCAGGCCGATCAGCACGATCAGCCCCAGCCCCATGAACCAGGTCTGCAGTGGTACCTGCGGCGGCAGCATGCCCATGGTCTTGGGGGCCATCAGCGGCAGTGCCAGCGCCGCCAGGCTAAGGCCGAGGGCGCCGCCCAGGCCGACCAGCAGCACCGATTCGACCATCACCAGCATCAGCACGGTGCCGTCCTTGAAGCCCAGCGTCTTCAGCGTGGCCAGCTCCGGGATGCGCTCGCGCACCGCCTGCGCCATGGTGTTGCCGGTCAACAGCAGCAGGGTGAAGAACACCGCGCCCATGATCGAGGTGACGATCATGCCGATGTCGGCGAACTGCTTGATGAAGGCCTGCTGGAATGCCGACTCGGTCTGGCTCTTGGTCTCGTGGTCGGAATTGGCCGAGATCGCGTCGATCGCCTGGGCCACGCGCGAGGCGTGGTCGGCATTGTCCAGCGTGACCGTGTACCAGCTCACCTGGTTCTTGATGTAGTCGTTGGATTCGTCGAAGTACTTCCAGTTCATCATCAACTGGCGCTCGTCGTTGGCGGCGGTGGCGGTGTTCTTCGAGTGGAACACGCCCACCAGCTGCAACGGCCAGTCGTTGCTGCCGCCACGCGGGAAGATCGTGGCCTGCAGCGGGATGGTGTCGCCGATCTTCCAGCCGAACTGGTTGGCCAGCGTCGCGCCGACGATGGCGCCGGTGCGGGTGTTGTGGAACGCGTCCAGCTGCTCGTTCGGGATCTCGAACTCGCGGTAGACGTCGAAATAGTTGGGCGCCACCGAGAAGTTGGGGAAGAAGTTCTTCGGGTCCTGGTAGATGCCGCCGAACCACATGCCGTAGGTGACGTCGCGCACGCCCTGTACCTGGCGGATCTGCGATTCCAGGCGGATCGGCAACGACTGGGTGATCGACAGCCGCGAGGCGACGACCAGGCGGTTGGCGCCGGCCACGCTGCTGCCGCCGCTGCTGAAGGCCACGCGGACCGAATCGAGCATGCCGAACAGCAGGAATGCGGTGACCACCGACAGCAGCGTGAACAGGGTGCGGGTGCGGCTGCGGAACAGCTGCGCCCAGATCAGCGAGAAGTACTTCATGGCCTGCCCTCCTGCGCGCCGTGGCGCGGGCGGCGGTGCGCCGAAGCGCGGCGATCGTGTCGAATGTTCATGGCCGGGCTCCTTCAGTGCACCGGGGCGTCGACCAGCTCGCCCTTGTCCAGATGCACGGTGTGGGTGGCGTACTCGGCCGCCTTCGGGTCATGGGTGACCATGATGATGGTCTTGCCGTGCTCGCGGTTGAGCAGCTGCAGCAGGCCCAGCACCTCCTCGGCACTCTGCCGGTCGAGGTCGCCGGTGGGCTCGTCGCAGATCAGGAACATCGGGTCGGAGACGATGGCGCGGGCGATGGCCACGCGCTGCTGCTGGCCGCCGGACAGCTCGTTGGGGCGATGGTCGCGGCGGTCGGCCAGGCCGACCAGGGCCAGCGCGATCTGCGCGCGGCGCCTGCGTTCGCCGGCCGACAGGTTGGTCAGCAGCAGCGGCAGCTCCACGTTCTTCTGCGCGGTGAGCATAGGCATCAGGTTGTAGAACTGGAACACGAAGCCGACGTGGTGGCTGCGCCAGGTCGAAAGCTGGCCGGCGCTGAGCTGGTCGATGCGCTGGCCTTCGATGGCGATCTCGCCGCCGCTGGGCGTGTCCAGTCCGCCGATCAGGTTGAGCAGGGTGGTCTTGCCCGAACCGGACGGACCCATCAGCGCGACGAAGTCGCCGCGGTCGATGTCCAGGTCGATGCCGTGCAGCACCTGCACCTTCTCGGGGCCGCGCTGGTAGGTCTTGGTGATGTTGCGGAGGGTGACGAGGGCGGTCATGGGTGGTCCTCTGCGGGTAATGCGGTGGGTGGCGCTGCCGCGCCGTTCTGCTTTTTTCTCCCGCGTGGGCGGGAGCGGTGAATGGGGCGATGCTTGGGCGGTTGCGGTTGCGGTTGCGGTTGCGGTTGCGGTTGCGGTTGCAGTTGCAGTTTTCTTTTGACTTCTTCAGGCCGTAAAGCGGGCCGAGCACCGCAGCGGGACAGGGGGCGAAGAGGCGCACGTGTCTGAGCGAAGCGAGTTGTGCGCCGTCCCCCTGGGCCGCGAGGAGCGCAGGGAACCGGCGGGCGCAGCCCGGCGGATCGCGTCCCGGCCCGTGTTTCTCTTGGTTACTTCTCTTTGCACGAGCAAAGAGAAGTAACTCGCGCCCCGAAGGGGGAGCGAAAGCTCTTGATCCTGCCCTTGCCGTTGCTTGGGCTTTGCTCTGGAAAGAAACAACAACCCAAGCGAGAGCTTGAAAGCAGGGCTGTCACTCCTGCTTCGCAGGAGCGAGTCACTTCTCTTTGCTCGTGCAAAGAGAAGTAACCAAGAGAAAGCACGCCCTGCCTACGCGCCCGACGCGCTACGCGCGCCGGGTCCACTCCGCCGGCGGGATTTTTCGACGAGACATCCCTGTCTCGTCGAAAAACGACGTGCATCCATGCACGTCGCCCTTCGGGTTTTTCCCGCCGGCTCCGTCGCTGCGGAAGGGGGCCGGAAGTCAAAAGCGAGAGCAGAGTCGCGAGCAACAGCAACAGCAACAGCAACAGCAATAGCAATAGCGGAGATCAGTTTTCAGGCCCCTCGCCCTCCGGGGGGAGAAGGCGCGGCCTGCGTGCCACTGGCGCGTGTGCCCTGGAGCGGGGCTTGCGGTGAGGGGCGATGGAACCCGGATGGATCAGCCATCCCCGGCGCCATGCGTCCTCATCCGCCATCCGGGCACCTTCTCCCCCCCGGGGAGAAGGGCACCCGGTCATTGCGCCGCGTCGCTGGCCAGTGCCACCTTGTCGCCGTCCTTCAGTGTCGGCGGCGGGTTCACCACCACCGTCTGTCCCGCCGACAGGCCCGACAGCACCTGCCGGTCCTTGCCCATTTCCATGCCGGTCTTCAGCGCCTGCGCCTGCACCGTGTCGTCGCCGCCGACCACGAACGCCACCGTGTCCTGCCCGCGTTGCACGATCGCCGTCGCCGGCACGCGCACGCCCTCGGGCTTCTTCTCACCGGCGGCCGCCGGCTTTTCCAGGAAGCTCACCCGCACGCCCATCTCCGGCACGATGCGCGGGTCCTTCACCTTCAGCGCCACGCGCACCTTGACCGTGGCCTTGCCGCGGTCTGCGGTGGGGATGATGGCGATCACTTCGGCCGGGATCTTCCAGTCCGGGTAGGCGTTGAGCACGGCTTCGACCGGCATCTTCGGCTGCACGCGGCCGATGTAGGCCTCGCCCACCTCGACTTCGATCTCCAGCGAATCCATGTCGACGATGGTGCCGATGCCGGTGCGGGTGAAGCCGCCGCCGGCCGACAGCGGCGAGACGATCTCGCCCGGCTGCGCGGCCTTGGCGGTGACCACGCCGGCGAACGGCGCGCGCACCACGTTGTTGTCCACGCCCAGGTCGGCGATGGCCAGCGCGTCGCGGGCGACGGTGGCGTTGTGGCGGGCGGTGGCCAGCTGCGCGCGCAGGCTGTCGCGCTGGGCCACGGACTGGTCGTACTGCGAGCGCGACACCAGCTGCCGGCCGACCAGCTGCTGCAGGCGTTGGGCGTCGGCCTCGGCCTGGCGCAACTGCGCCTGCAGGCCTTCGACCTGGCTGCGCGCGGCGTCGAGCTGGGCGGCGTTGAGCGCGCGCTGCGCGTTGGCGTCGATCGGGTCGAGGGTGGCCATGACCTGGCCCTCCTCCACGCGCATGCCTTCCTCGATCATCACCTCGCGCACCTTACCGGTGATCTTGGCCGACACGGTGGCCATGCGCCGCGCCACCACGTAGCCGCTGGCGTCGAGCACCGATGCACTGGCGCTGTCCTGGCCGATGGCGACCACCGCTGCGGTCTCCACCACCACCGGCTTGCCACGGCTGAAGAAAATGCCGGCGACGACCGCGAGCACCAGCAGCGCCAGCAGCCCCAGCACCCACCACAGCCAGCGGCGCGGGGCGGCGGGGCCGGTCGGCGGCGGCGCCGAGCGGTCGATGCGGAGTTCCTTGAGCAGGTCGGCGGAGGTGTTCATCGGTACCGGAACGGGAGGCGGGAAGAAGTGACGGAAGGTAACCCAAACCGGCGCTGGCGGGCGGCCGGTGGCGGGGACCGATTCTAGGTGGCGCGCTTCCACCGCGCAGGTGACGGGTGTCACCCGCCTGGCCTGACCGCCGCCACTGCGCGCCGGCGGCGCGGCTGGATACCGTGGCGCCATCGATCAGCGGAGGTGGGTGGATGGACGCGAGGGGGCAAGTACTGGCGAGCCTGCGCGGGGTGCGCAAGCGCTATGGCGCGCTGCAGGCGCTGGATGGCGTGGACCTGGACCTGCATGCCGGGCAGGTGCTGGCCTTGCTTGGGCCCAACGGCGCCGGCAAGACCACCACCATCGGCCTGCTGCTGGGCCTGCTGCGCGCCGACGCCGGCCAGGTGCGCCTGTTCGGGCGGGACCCGCAGCAGATGGGGTCACGTCGCGGCATCGGCGTGATGCTGCAGGACGCGGCGCTGCCGCCGACGCTGAAGGTCGGCGAGCTGCTGCGGCTGACTGCCAGCTACTACCCGGCGCCGCGGCCGCTGGCCGAGAGCGCGGCGCTGGCCGGGATCGAGGATCTGCTCGGGCGGCCCTACGGCAAGCTGTCCGGCGGGCAGCAGCGGCGCGTGCAGTTCGCCATCGCCCTGTGTGGACGCCCGCGCCTGCTGTTCCTGGACGAACCCACGGTGGGCCTGGACCTGCCGGCGCGGCAGCGGCTGTGGGCCACCGTGCGCACGCTGGCCGGCGAAGGCGCGGGCGTGGTGTTGACCACGCATTATCTGGAGGAGGCCGGGCACCTGGCCGACCGCGTCTGCGTGCTCATGCGCGGGCGCATCGTCAGCGACGGCAGCGTCGACGCGCTGCGCGCCCGGGTACAGACGCGCCGCATCCGCTGCCGGTCCACGCTCGCGGCCAGCGCCGTGGCCGGCTGGCCCGGCGTACGCCAGGTCGATCACGATGGCACCTGGCTGCAGGTCTCCAGCGACCAGGTGGAAACCGTGGTGCGGCGCCTGCTCGAGGCCGATCCGGCACTGGCCGGCCTGGAAGTGCAGGCCGCCGGCCTGGACGAGGCGTTCTGTGACCTGACCCGCGACGACCGCGTCGCCTGCTCCGTTCTGCGCGAGGCCGCCTGATGGACACCGTGCCTGCCTGTTCCGCCACCCAGCCGCCGATGCCGCGTGGCCGCGTGGTTGCCGCCTACCTGCAGGAGACGCGCGCCGAATGCCTGCGTTACCTGCGCAGCCCGTCGTTCCTGCTGCCGACGCTGCTGTTCCCGGCGGTGTTCTTCGTGATGTTCGCGGTGGTGCTGGGCGGCCGCGGCGCGGCCGAGGCGCCGCGCTTCCTGCTGGCGTCGTATTCCACTTTCGGGGTGATGGCGCCGGGCCTGTTCGGCTTCGGCATGTCGCTGGCGCTGGAGCGCGACAACGGCCTGCTCACCCTCAAGCGCGCGCTGCCGATGCCGCCGGCCGCCTACCTGCTCGGCAAGACCGCGATGGCCATGCTGATGGCGGCGCTGATCACCTGCCTGCTGCAGGCGCTGGGGCTGACCCTGGCGCACGTGCAGCTGCAGGCGGCGCAGATGCTGCGGCTGGCGCTGGTCTGCATCCTCGGCGCGGTGCCGTTCTGCGCGCTGGGGCTGCTGCTGGGCACTTTGGTCAAGGGCCAGGGCGCGCCGGCCATGGTCAACCTGCTGTACCTGCCCATGGCGTTCCTGTCCGGGTTGTGGTTCCCGTTGCAGATGCTGCCGCCGCTGCTGCGCGCGCAGGCGCCGCTGTGGCCCAGCTACCACCTCAACGCGCTGGCGCAGTCGGCGCTGGGCCTGGGCACCGGCGGCGCCGCGCCGCACGTGCTGTGGCTGGCCGGGTTCACCGCCGTGTTCCTGGCGTTGGCCGTGCACCGCCTGCGCCGCCATGGCTGATGGCATCATCGACGCCTGCGCGACAGGAACCGCCCCGTGAACCACCGCCATATCCCCGCCTGGCTGACGCCCGCCCCCGATTCGGTGGTGGCCGACAACCTCAAGCTCGGCAAATGGCCGTGGATCGACGCCGTGCACCTGCTGTGGACGGTGTGGGTGTTCCTCACGCCGATGTTCGGCGGCGGCTTCACCCTGCGCTGGGTGCTGATCACGCTGTGGTCGTACCCGCTGTTCCTGGTGCTGTTCGTGATGACCCTGGTGGCGTCGCGGCGCAACGCACCGCTGTTCGCGCTGGCGATGATCGTGCTGTCCATGGCGCTGCTGCGCAGCTATCCGTCGGGCATGAACTACTTCGTGTTCGGCTGCGTGATGCTGCGCTCCAACCGCTGCATCAGCGTGCGCCGCTACCTGCTGGAACTGGTGCTGCTCAACACCGGCTTCGTCGCGCTGGCCGCGTGGATCGGTTACCCGTGGCAGGTCGTCGCCTGGATCCCGGCCTTGACCGTGATCATCGGCCTGATCGTCAACGTCGAGCGCGCGAGCAGCGAGAAGGACGCCGCGCTGCGGCTGTCGCACGAGGAGGTGCGCCGGCTGGCGGCCACCGCCGAGCGCGAGCGCATCGGCCGCGACCTGCACGACCTGCTCGGGCACACGCTGTCACTGATCACGCTGAAAATGGAGCTGTCGCGCAAGCTGTTCGAGCGCGACCCGGCGCGTTCGCGCCGTGAGCTGGCCGAGGCAGAGCAGATCGCGCGCGACGCGCTGGCGCAGGTGCGCAGCGCCGTCACCGGCTTCCGCGCCGCCGACATGGCCGCCGAGCTGGCCTCGGCGCACCTGCTGCTGGAGTCCTCGCGGGTGCACCTGCGGCACACACCCCCACCGCCCATGCCGGCCTGGATCGAATGCGGGCTGGCCATGGTGCTGCGCGAGGCGGTCACCAACATCGCGCGCCACGCGCAGGCCAGCGAGGCGCTGATCGCGCTGCGGGTGGAGGACGGGGCGGTGGTGCTGGAGGTGGCCGACGACGGCCGCGGCGGCGTATCCGCCAACGGCAACGGCCTGGCCGGCATGCGCGAACGGGTGGCGGCACTGGGCGGCAGCCTGCGCATCGACTCGCCGCGTGGCGGCGGCACGCGGCTGGCAGTAACCGTGCCGCTCGGCGAACCCGGCGCCGCGCCCGAGGCACCCGCAGCGGCAATGGAGGCGCGCGCATGATCCGCATTCTGCTGGCCGAAGACCAGGCCATGGTGCGCGGCGCCTTGTCGGCGCTGCTGAACCTGGAACTGGACATCGAGGTGGTGGGCACCGCGGCCGACGGCGAGGCGGCGTGGCGCGAGCTGCAGCGGCTGGCCCCGGACGTGCTGGTCACCGATATCGAGATGCCGGGGCTGACCGGGCTGGAGCTGGCCCAGCGGGTGCAGCGCCATGGGCTGGCGGCGAAAGTGGTGATCGTCACCACCTTCGCCCGCGGCGGCTTCCTGCGCCGCGCCCTGGACGCCGGGGTGCAGGGCTACCTGCTGAAGGACGCACCGGCGGAAAAGCTGGCCGAGGCCCTGCGCCAGGTGCACCGCGGCGGCCGCGCCATCGATCCGCAACTGGCGGTGGAAGCCTGGTCCGAGGCCGACCCGCTCAACGACCGCGAGCGCCAGGTGCTGCGGCTGGCGGGCGAGGGCCGCTCGGCCAACGAGATCGCCGAACAGCTCGGGCTGTCGCACGGCACCGTGCGCAACTACCTGTCCGACTGCATCGGCAAGCTGGGCGTGGCCAATCGCATCGAGGCGCACCGGCTGGCACGGCAGAAGGGCTGGCTGTAGTGGGGATCCGCCGCCACCGGTCGCCAGGTGGCGATACCTGAGGCGACGGCAGTGCGAGGCTTTCCGCGGTGGAACCTCAGTCCCTGCCGCGGGCCATCGCCTGGAACACGCCGTCGCGGCGCACCCACAGGTGGAACAGCGCGGCGCCGACGTGCGCCAGCACCGTGGCGAACAGCGCATAGGCCAGCACGCCGTGGGCAGCGCGCAGCGCCGCGTACAGCGCCGGCGTATGCGGCACGATCGCCGGCAGGTGCACGCCGCCCCACAGCACGATGGGATAACCGCCGGCCGACAGCATGGCCCAGCCGATCAGCGGCATCGCCAGCATCAGCGCGTACAGCACCGCGTGCGAGGCCCTGGCCGCCAGTGCCTGCCATGGCGGCAGGTCCGCCGGCAGCGGTGGCGGGCGGTGGCGCAGCCGGTTGTACAGGCGCAGCAGCGCCAGCACGCCGATGGCGATGCCCAGCGGGCGGTGCAGGTCGATCAGCAGCGGCCGCAGGTGCAGCGAAGCGACCATGCTCACGCCGATGAACAGCATGGCCACGATCATCAGCGCCATGGACCAGTGCAGCACCCGCGCCAGCAGGTTGAAATGGCCGTTGCCGGTGCTCATCGCGTGGCCTCCTGCGGCTGCGCCGGGGCGCCGGCGGCGCGTTCGCGCTCGCGGCGGTTGAACGACTGCGAATAGATCGCCGAGCGTGCCGCCAGCACCGGGTCATCGCTGCCGCGCATCCCGGTGGGCAGGATCAGCGGGTCGAAGTTCAGTTCGCCGCAGGCGCCCTGTTCCTGCGACTGCATGTGCTCCAGGCTGAGGACGCCGGCCATCACTTCCGGACGCGACGCCGGCCACGGCACCGAGGGATCGTCGACCGCATCGCCGGGGCCGGCGAGGCTGACCACCAGGTTCCAGCGCAGCGGACCGGCCGCCAGCCGGCGCTGCAGGTCCTGGCTGAGGAAATCCGCGTCCGCGTGCTTGCGCGCCTGTGCGTCGAGCTCGACCACCGGCGCCTGCGGCTGCCAGCGCCAGCGCACGGCACGCGCCTGGCCCTGCGCATTGGTGAACCAGAAGCTGTTGATGCCGTTGAACGTGGTGTTGGCCCAGCTGTCGGTCCACGGCGCGGTCCGCGCCCACTGCTGGAACGCCTGCGCGCTGGGGTATTTCGCCAGCACCGCGGCCATTTTCGCCGGGTCGGGCTTGCCGGTGGCCGGATCCGGCACCTGCGCGCGGGTCTGTTCGTAGAACGCCTCGGGCGTGGGCACCGCGAAGAACGGGAAGCTGTTCATCGCCATCCGCCATTCCTGGCCATCGTCGCTGGCCAGGCGCAGGGCGATGCTGCGCACCCGCGCATTGCCGTCGGCGCCATGCGGATCGCCGCCGCCGATCGACAGCCGGCCGAGCACCGGCACCCGCGGCTGCGTGAACACGCGCGCCCGCGACAGCGACGGCGCCTGCGCGCTGGGTTCGAACCAGCCGCTCACGCACACGCCCTTGCTGTGCGCGCGGCGGAAGCCGGGATGGGCCGCGCCGGTCGCCTCGATGGTGTCGGTGAAACGCTGCGCGGTCAGCCGTTCGCGGCCGATCCAGCCGGCCAGCCAGGCGAAGGCCAGCGCGGCGGCACCCAGGATCAGCGCGATCAGCGCGATCCAGGGCAAGGCGGTGTGGCGGCCGGGCGCCTGTGGATCCTGGCCTGCAGGGGGAGGGGGGAGCAGTGGCATGTCGCGGTCCTGCCTGGGTCGAGCATGGGAAGGGCCCGCACATCGTCGCAGAACCGGGCAGCCGGAAAAATTCAATTTTTCGTCAGATATTCCCCGCCCCGGGCAGCGCCGGCCGGACCGCTCCCGCCGGCAGTGCCGGCATCAGCCGTAGCGGGCCTTGAGCATCGCCCACGCCGAGCGCAGCGCCAGTGCCTCGCCGCCGGCCGGGCGCCCCGGGCGGTCGCTGTCGTTCCAGGCGTAGACGTCCAGGTGCGCCCATGCGCGGCCCTCGTCGACGAAGCGCTCCAGGTACAGCGCCGCGGTGACGCTGCCGGCCATGCGCGAGCCGGCGTTGGCCATGTCTGCGATGCCACTGTTGAGGTAGCGCTGGTACGGCCGCCACAACGGCATGCGCCACACCGGGTCGCGGGTCTGCTCGCCGGCCTCCAGCCACTGCCGGGCGAGCGTGTCGTCGTTGGCGAACAGCGCCGGCAGGTCCGGGCCCAGGGCGATGCGCGCGGCACCGGTCAGGGTGGCGAAATCGATGATCGCGTCGGGCTGCATCTCGCTGGCGTAGGCCAGCGCGTCGCACAGGATCAGGCGGCCCTCGGCGTCGGTGTTGTCGATCTCCACGGTGATGCCCTTGCGCGTGGTGATCACTTCGCCCGGGCGGAACGCATCGGGGCCGACCGCGTTCTCCACCGCCGGCACCACCAGGGTCAGCCGCACCGGCAGCTTCTGCGCCATCACCAGCCCGGCCAGCGCCAGCGCATGCGCGGCGCCGCCCATGTCCTTCTTCATGTTGCGCATGCCGTCGGCCGGCTTCAGGTCCAGCCCGCCGGTGTCGAAGCACACGCCCTTGCCGACCAGCGCCAGGTGCGGGGCGGTGTCCTGGCCCCAGCGCAGCACGATCAGCCGCGGCGCGCGGTGCGAGGCGCGGCCGACCGCGTGGATGGTGGGGAAATTCATCTCCAGCAGTTCGTCGCCGGCGATCACTTCCAGCGTGCCGCCGTGGGCGTCGGCCAGCGCGCGCGCGGCGTCTTCCAGGTGCTGCGGGCCCATGTCCTCGGTCGGGGTGTTGACCCAGTCGCGCACGCGCAGGCACGCGGCAAGCACGTCCTGTACCTCCGCCGACGGCGTGGCCAGCAGTTGTGCCGGTTGCCGTGCCGGCTTGCGGTAGCGGGCAAAGCGGTAGCTGCCCAGGCCCCAGCCCAGGTGCAGGTTGGAAAGCCCGGCGGCATCGAGCGCGCTGGCCAGCTGCCAGCGGCTGCCGGCCGGCAGTGCGAACGGGGCGTGCGCGTAGGCATGGGCATCGGCGCGGTCGCCGACGCCCAGCACCGCGCCGGCCAGCCCGTCGTCGCCGGGCAGCAACGCCACGCTGCCCGGCGCGGCGGTGAACTGCTGGCTCTTCAGCCACGCCTGCGTGGCCGCCGGCTGGGCGTCCAGCCACGCAGCGAACGACGCCTTGTCGAGCACGTGCAGCGGCAGGGCGTTGTTGGCATCGGAGGTGAAACCAATGGATGGCGAAGCAGACATGGGGGTCATTCCTGGTAATGGGGGGCGGTGGCGCGGTGGCCGGCCGCCCGTTGTCATGATGCCGTTCCGATACGTGGAAGCAGCCAGTAGAGGGCGGCGCAGTTCAGCACCGCGCTGGTCCAGAAACCGAGCTGGAAGCCGATCTTGCGGGTCTTGTGGCGGAATGCCTGCTGCGCCAGCAGGCCGCCCGGCCAGCCGCACAGCAGGTCGAAGGCGTGCAGGGTGCTTTCGCGCGTGCGCCATTGGCCGTTGCCGGCGGCGTTCTTGTCCCGGGCATAGGCGAAGAACGACACTGTGCCCATCGCCATATAGGCCAGCGTTACCGGCAGTGGCCAGAGCCGCAGCGCGCCGCCGGCGGCCAGCGCGATGAGCGCACAGGCAAGAATGCAACGCTGCACGGCGTCGATCGGCGCGGCCGCGGCACGCCGCTGGCGGGCGGTGGTCTTCGCCACCACGCGCCGCTGCGTCCGGGTACACATCACCGCGGCATTGACCAGCGTGACGTCCACCGCGTTCAAACGGCCGCGCGCATCACGCTCGCAGTCGTAGCGGATGAGGTCGCCATCGGCGGGGCGGCGGCCGGCCCCTGCAATCGCCTTGATGTGGACGAAGGCGCGCGCCGCGTCGCCGGCACCGGCCTGCGATTGCAGCGGGCGCACGAACCCATGGCCCTTGCCGTCGTTCCAGTGCTCGATGCGGCCCAGTTGCGGCATGGCCTCACTCCTGCGCGTCCAGCCAGTCGGCCAGCCCGGTGAGGGTGTCGAACTGCAGGTCCGGCTGCAGGCCGGCGTGGGTCCAGGGGTGCGATTCGCGGTTGATCCAGCAGCCGCGCAGGCCCGCGCGGATGGCCCCGGCCACGTCCATCTCGGCGTGGTCGCCCACGTGCAGGACATGGGTGCGCTCGACACCCAGCCGGGCGCAGGCGGCGTGGAAGATGCCCGGGTCCGGTTTGGCCGCGCCGAACTCGCGCGAGCCCAGCTGGAACGCGAACAGGTCGCCGATGCCGATGCGCTGCAGGTCGGCGTTGCCATTGCTGACCGCGGCCACCGGCACGCGCGCGGCGATGCGCCGCAGCGCGTCCAGCGCGTCGGGGTAGAACTCCACCTGGTTGCGTGCGGCGTAGAACGCCTCGTAGGCCGGTTCCAGCAGCGCCAGGCCGGCACCGCTCTTTTCCAGCGCTTCGGCCAGGGTGAGGCGGCGCAGCGCGCTCAGGTCGTAGTGCAGGTGCGGGTTGTCGTCGAAGGTGCGCACGCGCAGTTCGCGCATGGCCTCCACGGGGTACATCGCCGCCGTGGCCGGGCTGTGGACGCGCATCCAGTCGTGCAGCACCTGGTCGATGCGGGCACCGATGGGTGCGAACGGCCAGAGCGTGTCGTCCAGGTCGAGGGTGATGGCTAGGACAGGAAAGTTCACCGGGCCATTTTACGGCAGCGCGGCACGCGGCGCCTTGCCTATTCCAGCAGGCGCGCCCAGCCCTGCATGCCGTCCAGCCGCGCCAGCACCAGCTTGGCGCAGACCAGCAGCGGTACCGCCAGCAACAGGCCGACGATGCCCCACAGCCAGCCGAACAGCATCAGCGCCAGGACCAGCATCAACGGCGAGATCGCCATGCGCCGGCCGAGCACGATCGGGGTGACCAGCTGTCCCTCCAGCGTATGCAGCGCCAGGTAGGCCAGCGCCGGCGCCGCGACGGCCAGCGGCTCGCGGAACTGGGTCAGGCCGACCAGCAGCATCAGCGCGATGCCGATCAGCGGGCCCACGTAGGGCGCGAAATTCAGCAGCATCGCCACCGTGCCCCACAGCAGCGCCTCGGGCGCGGCAATGCCCAGCAGCACCAGCACCCCGGCCAGGGCCAGCCCGACCAGGGCATTGATGATGGTGATGGTCAGCACGTAGCGCGAGATCTCGCGCTCCATCGCGCGCAGGATGTCGGTGGTGAAGCGTTTCTGCTGGCGGTTGGGCAGCAGCGCGATCACGTGCCGCTGCAGGGTTTCGCCGTAGATCATGAAGAACAGGGTCAGCAGCACCACCGCCAGTGCCGAGGCGGCCAGCCGCGGCGTGCGCACCAGTACCTTGTACGGGTCGTCGAGCCGGGTGCGGATCACTTCCACCTTGCGGTTGTCCTCGCCGCCGGCGGCGCGGGCGAAGCTCTCGGCGGCCTGGTTGGCCTGCTGCACCGGCCGCACCAGGTCGCGGACCTTGCGCGACACCTCGCGCAGCTGCTGCGGCGTCTCGGCGAACCAGTCGGCCGCCGGCCCGGCCAGTTGCACCGCCAGCGCGCCGGCACTGGCCAGGCCCAGCACCAGCACCAGCAGCGCGGCCAGGAAGCGCGGCAGGCGCAGTTTCTGCAGCAGGCGGATGATCGGGTTGCCGACCAGGGCGAAGAACATCGCCAGCAGCACCGGCAGGACCACGTCCTGCGCGGCCCACAGGGTCGCGCCGACCGCCAGCGTGGCCAGCACCAGTAGGGCGGTGGAGGCGCGCGGGCGCGGCGCCGGCGCGGCCGGTTCGGTGGTGGCGGCGGTGTCGGGCGCAGCGGTGTCGGACGGCAGTGCGGACATCGGGCGGCACTCCGGTGCGGAAGGGGCGTGGCCGGCGGCCACGCGGCTCAGGATTCTGACAGTTCGGTGGCGGCGGCGGCTGCCTGCGGCGGCGTGCCCGCGGTCGCGGGCGTCGCCCCTGCTGCCGGCGTGGGCGGGTCCGCCTGCGGGGCGTCGTCGCCGGCCGCTTCCGCGGTCGCCGCGGCGGCCGCGGCCAGCCCGGCCTCCTGCAGCGTGGCGATCGAGGCCTGCGCCGAGGCGACCAACCCGGATACCGAGCCGATCATCTGCAGCCAGCGCGCGCCGCTGAAGGCGCCGCCGGGTTCCAGCCTGCCGGCGACAAAGCCACCGGCGAGCCCGGCGATGAGGATGCGGCCCGGCGTCCAGCTGCGGCGCCAGGCCGCTTCCAGCGTGTCCCATTGCCGCACGGTCTCGTCCATGCGTACCTGCACGACGGCTTCGGCGCGGCGCACGCGGCGCTGCAGGGCATCGAAGTTCATGGCGTCCGGTCCCCGGGGATCTCGACATCGGCGTCGGGGTCGTCCTCGGCCGGTTCGTCGAACAGGCCCAGTCGCGACAGCTGCCGGCGGGTGGCATGCATGCCGGTGTGGTGGAAGAAGTAGCTGACCCGCCAGATCGCATAGCCGGTGACCGCCAGGCTGGCCAGCGAAGTGACCAGCAGCGACACGAACCAGGACAGGCCCAGCGCGTGCAGCAGGGCGATCAGCGTGGCCGCCAGCAGCAGCCACGCCGAGGCGCCGAACACGATGGCCACGCCGCTCCAGGCCAGGCCACGGCCGAAGGCGCTGCGGGCCAGGGCGAAATCGGCCGAGGCCAGACGCCGCAGCGAGCGCAGCGTGTGGGTCGCCGCATCCAGCGTCTGCCGGCCGGCGCTGCCGACCTCGCGGATGCTCTCCTCCAGCCCGGGCGCTGCCTTGCCGGCCTCGTCGTTGCCGTTTCCGGTGGCGCCCGATGGTGGCGCGTTGTCGCCCACGCCCGCGTCAGTCGTTGCTGCGGGCGAGCTTGGCGATGATCCAGCCGGCGGCGAACGCCACGCCGAACGAGGCCAGCGGGCGCTCGCGGATCAGGTCGGCGGCGCTGTCGATCAGGTCCTTGCCCTTGTCCATCAGCGCGTCCATCTGTTCCTTGGCGGCGGCGCCCGACAGCTCGGCCGCGGCCAGCCCGGACAGGGCGCTGTCGGACAGCTCGGCCTTCACGTTGGCCTTGCCCAGGCGCAGTTCGTCGCCGGCCAGGCCGGCCGCGTCCTTGACCGCCGTGCCGGCGGCGCGCGCGGCCGATTTCAGGTGCGATCCGGCGTCGCCCAGGTGGTCCTTCATGGTGTCGGTGTTCGTGGGGCTCATTGTTTCGTCTCCTTCGGTTCGGGGGGACGCCAGCGGGGCGGCGCAGGGAAAGCAATACCAGCGGCCGGGTGTAAGGAACGTTACGAGCGCCGGCCGATCAGCGCATCACCAGTTGTCCCTGGGTGGTGCCGCGCACGATGCGCAGCACCAGCTGCGGCGGGCGCGGGCTGAAACTGGCGCGCCAGCTGGCCAGGTCGACGAACTCGCCGCTGCTCGCGGCCAGCACGATATCGCCGCTGGCCAGGCCGGACTGCGCGGCGCGGCTGCCACGCGCCACCTCACTAACCAGGACGCCGTTGAGGCCGGACTGGCGCGCGGACTCGGGCAGGTCGACGAACGTGGCGCCGGACAGGCGAGGGTCCAGCGTATCACCGGTCACCGCGCGCGGCTGTTCCTTGAGCGTGGCCTTGAGCTGCAGCGGCTTGCCGTCGCGGCGCACGTCGAGCTCGACGACGCGGCCGACCGGCTGCAGGCCCTCGAAGTTGTGCAGTGCCTGGGCGTTGTCTACGCGCTGGCCGTTGATCGCGGTGACCACGTCGCCGGCGCGCAGCCCGGCCGCCGCCGCGGCCGAGCCGGCCAGCACGCGGGTGACCAGCGCGCCGCGCGCTTCGGCCAGGCCCAGCCCCTGCGCGATCTGCGGGCTCAGGTTCTGGGTTTCCACGCCCAGCGTGCCGCGCACCACCACGCCCTTGGTGATCAGCTGCTCGACCACGTCGCGGGCGAGGTTGGAGGGAATGGCCAGGCCCAGGCCGATGTTGCCGGCCATGCTGCCCTGCGGGTTGAAGCTGGCGGTGTTGATGCCGACCAGTTGCCCGGCCAGGTTGACCAGCGCGCCGCCGGAGTTGCCCGGGTTGATCGAGGCGTCGGTCTGGATGAAGTTCTGGTAGCCCAGCCCGCGGATGCCGCTGCGGCCCACCGCCGAGACGATGCCCGAGGTCACCGTCTGGCTGAAGCCGAACGGGTTGCCGATGGCCACCACGAAATCGCCGGTGCGCAGCTGGTCGCTGTCGCCCAGCGGCAGCGCGGTGAGCTTTTCGGCGGGAATGCGGATCAGCGCGATGTCGGTGTCGCGGTCCGACCCGAGGAATTCGGCCTTGACCGTGCGCCCGTCGGCCAGCGTCACCTGCACGTCGTCGGCGTTCTCGATCACGTGGTGGTTGGTCAGCACGTAGCCCCTGGCCGCGTCGATGATCACCCCCGAGCCCAGCGACTCGTTGATGCGCTCCTGCGGTACCTGCGGGAACAGGCGGCGGAAGAACGGGTCGTCGAAGAACGGGTTGCGCACCCGCACCACCTGCTTGGTGTTGACGCTGACCACGGCCGGCATCACCCGTTCCAGCATCGGTGCCAGCGACGGCACCGGCTGGCCGGCGACCGCCGCCGGCAGGGCCGCGGTGGCGGGCAGCATGGCGCCGGTGGAGGCCTGGGCGCGGTTGTCCAGGTGGGCGTTGATGGCACTGGCGGTGAAGCCGCCGAAGGCGGCGGCCAGGGCAAGCGTGAGCAGGGTCGGGAGCGGTCGCATAAGGGCCGGGGTTCCATGCGGGGACGCCGCGCGGGGCGTCCGGGTGGGGCGGGAGTGGCTGAATGGAGTGTGGCGGCAGCGACCTAAATCGACAATGAAACATTCCGCGCCGCCGCAATCGCAGGGGGCGCAAGCCCTGCGCGGATTGCAAGATGCCGGGGGCAGATTTTTCGTTTGACATCACCCAAGCGGTGGGTAAGCTTGGCATCGCCATCAGCCACTAGATGTTGGGTTGATGTGAAATGCGTCCCCAAGAAGTAGGGTTGAGGCCCGGGGTGCAGGCACCCCATAGGAAGGCGTGCAATGACGACGGAAGCGATGCAGATCCCCGGCCCTCGCCGGACCAATCCCCGCCCGCCCGCAGGCGCGTGACCACGCGCCGGCATCGTCGTCGTTGCAGCCCCGCCCGACCGGGGAAACGGTAAACGCACCGCAAGGTGCACAAGGAGAGTTCCACCATCATGAGCACGGTGCGTCTGGAAGTGGTCAGCAACCCAACCCGATCGGACCTTATCCCCCTGCAGCCCGCCTCGCAGGACATCTGGGACAAGAAGTACCGCCTCAAGACCAAGGCCGGGCAGGCGCTGGATGCCGATATCGACGGCACCTACCAGCGCGTGGCCCGCGCCCTGGCCGACGCCGAAGGCAGCGACGACAAGCGCGCCTACTGGTACGAGCGTTTCGTCTGGGCGCTGCGCCGCGGCGCGATCCCGGCCGGCCGCATCACCTCCAACGCCGGCGCGCAGGAACACAAGCCGGCCACCAGCACCATCAACTGCACCGTGTCGGGCACCATCACCGACTCGATGGATGGCATCCTGGAGAAGGTCCACGAGGCCGGCCTGACCCTGAAGGCCGGCTGCGGGATCGGCTACGAGTTCAGCACCCTGCGCCCGCGCGGCGCATTCGTGGCCGGCGCCGGCGCCTACACCTCCGGGCCGATGTCCTTCATGGATATCTACGACAAGATGTGCTTCACCGTGTCCTCGGCCGGTGGCCGCCGCGGCGCGCAGATGGGCACCTTCGACGTGTCGCACCCGGACGTGAAGGACTTCATCCGCGCCAAGCGCGAGGACGGCCGCCTGCGCCAGTTCAACCTGTCGCTGCTGATCACCGACGGCTTCATGGAGGCGGTGGACAAGGACGCCGACTGGCCGCTGGTGTTCCCGATCAACACCAAGGAGCAGGCCGAGCTGGATCCGGCCAGCGGCGAGGAAGTGGTCTGGCGCGAATGGCCGACCCACGAGAACTACATCGTCCGCGACGACGGCCTGGTGGCCTGCAAGGTGTACGGCCACATCCGTGCCCGCCACCTGTGGGACATGATCATGGTCTCGACGTACGATTACGCCGAGCCGGGTTTCATCCTGATCGACCGCGTCAACGAGATGAACAACAACTGGTGGTGCGAGAGCATCCGCGCCACCAACCCCTGCGGCGAGCAGCCGCTGCCGCCGTACGGCGCCTGCCTGCTGGGCTCGGTCAACCTGACCAAGTTCGTGCGCGACCCGTTCACCGACAAGGCCTCGTTCGACTGGGACGAGTACAAGGAAGTGGTGCGCGTGTTCACCCGCATGCTCGACAACGTGGTCGAGGTCAACGGCCTGCCGCTGGAACAGCAGCGCAACGAGATCATGCGCAAGCGCCGCCACGGCATGGGCTTCCTCGGCCTGGGCAGCACCCTGACCATGCTGCGCATGAAGTACGGTTCGCCGGAGTCGTGCGAGTTCACCGAAGCCATTGCCCGCGACATGGCCGTGGCCGGCTGGGAAACCGGCCTGGAACTGGCCCGCGAGAAGGGCCCGGCGCCGATCATGGAGGAGACCTTCGAGGTCACCGCGGCGATGCTGCGGCAGCGTCCGGAGATGCGCAAGGACGGCTGGAAGGTCGGCCAGAAGATCCAGGGCAAGGTGCTGCACGCGCGCTACAGCCGCTACATGCAGCGCATCGCCTCGGTCGCCCCGGAGCTGGTGGACGAACTGGCCGAGACCGGTGCGCGCTTCACCCACCACAGCTCCATCGCGCCGACCGGCACCATCAGCCTGTCGCTGGCCAACAACGCCTCCAACGGCATCGAGCCCTCGTTCGCGCACCACTACAGCCGCAACGTGATCCGCGAAGGCAAGAAGACCAAGGAGAAGGTGGATGTGTTCTCCTTCGAGCTGCTGGCCTACCGCGAACTGGTCAACCCCCGGGCGATGCCGTTCGCCGAGGACGCCGATTCGCGCCTGCCGGACTACTTCATCGCCGCCGACGACATCTCGCCGAAGGAACACGTGGACGTGCAGGCGGCCGCGCAGAAGTGGGTGGACAGCTCGATCTCCAAGACCGCCAACGTGCCGACGGACTACCCGTACGAGCAGTTCAAGGACATCTACCGCTACGCCCACCAGCAGGGCCTGAAGGGCTGCACCACGTTCCGCTTCAACCCGGCCGCCTTCCAGGGCGTGCTGGTCAAGGAGGCGGACCTGGAGAACACCACCTACCGCTTCGAACTGGAAGACGGCCAGGTGGTCGAGGTCAAGGGCAACGAGCAGATCGAGTACGACGGCGAAATGCACACCGCCGCCAATCTGTTCGACGCCCTCAAGGAAGGCTACTACGGCAAGTTCTGAGGTCGCCTTCGCACGCCGTCCCGCCGCCGCGCGGGACGGCGACGGTGGCCGCCACCACCGGGTTGTCGCCTGTGTTCCATGCCCCACCCGCTTCATTCCGCATCGCCAACGTGACCGATCCAATGCCCTTAAGGAGGGCTTTATGAGCAATGGCAATGGTGTGACGGCGACCGTGTCCCAGGTTGCCGAGAACGTGAAGGAAACCGCAGCCAACCTCGGCGACGCCATGGCCGCCACCGCCGGCGATGCCGTTGCCGCGGTCAAGACCCGCGCGCGCAAGGTCGAGGCCGGCGCCACGCGGCAGGTCGCCAAGGTGAAGAAGGCGGTCAAGAAGGCCGAGAAGGTCGTCGCCAAGAAGGCCGCCGCGGCGAAGAAGGAGGTCGGCAAGACCGTTTCCAGCGTGCGCCGCAAGCTGGAGGCCGCCAAGGCCAATGCCAAGGCCGAGGCCGCGGCCCTGAAGAAGAAGGGTGCCGGCAAGCAGGCCGCCGCCAAGAAGGCCGTCGCCGCCGCCGAGAAGAAGGTGGCGAAGAAGGTCGCCTCGGCCAGGAAGACGGTGAAGGCCGCGGAGAAGAAGGTGGCCAAGGCCGTGGCCAAGAAGACCGCCGCGGTGAAGAAGGCGGTGGACAAGGCCGGCAGCAAGGTCGCCAAGAAAGTCGCCACCCGCACCGCCGCCACCCGGAAGGCGGTGAAGAAGGTCGAGAAGACGGTGGCCAGGAAGACCGCTTCCGCAAAGAAGACCGTGGCCAAGAAGGCGGCTTCGGCGAAGAAGACGGTGGCCAGGAAGACCACCGCGGTGAAAAAGGCGGCGAAGAAGGCCGCCCGCAAGTAAGCCGCACCCGCGTCCCCGCCCGCCGCGGGCGGGGGCGCCGCAACCCGCACCACAACGCATAACCAGGACCCGCACCATGGCCGTCAAGATCGACAAGAAAATCAAGGGTTATTCCGTCATCACCCCGGACGACAAGGCCCGGGAAGCGACGGCCAAGGCTCCGGTCGCACAGGCGCAGGACGATGCCCAGGACAGCAACATCGTGCACATGCACGAGCGCATCGAGCGCCCCGACGTGCTGATCGGCAGCACCTACAAGATCAAGTCGCCGCTGGTGGAACACGCCTTCTACGTGACCATCAACGACATCGTGCTCAACGCCGGCACCGAGCACGAACTGCGCCGTCCGTTCGAGATCTTCATCAACTCCAAGTCGATGGAGCATTTCCAGTGGATCGTGGCGCTGACCCGCATCATGTCGGCGGTGTTCCGCAAGGGCGGCGACGTCACCTTCATCGTCGACGAGATGAAGGCCGTGTTCGACCCCAAGGGCGGCTATTTCAAGGCCGGCGGCGTGTACATGCCGTCGCTGGTCGCCGAGCTGGGCTCCATCGTCGAAGACCACATGAAGTCGATCGGCCTGCTGCACGATCCGGAAATGAGCGCCCACCAGCGCGCGCTGATCGCCGAGAAGCGCAAGCAGTTCGAGGACCGCTCAAAAAAAAACACTGACGCCGTAGTCGCCGCCCCCGCCGGGCGCGATGAGGACGTCCAGGTCACCGGCGAGGGCACCAGCTTCCCGCCCAGCGCCACCATGTGCCACAAGTGCAGCACCAAGGCGCTTGTGGTGATGGACGGGTGCGCCACCTGCCTGAACTGCGGCTACAGCAAGTGCGGCTGACCGGTGGCAACGCCGGATGAGACCGGGGCCGGTGTGCGCGAGCACCCGGCCCTTGTCTTTTCCGCCGGCGGGGAGCAGCCGACGGGGCTGCTTTGCGAGTTGGTGTGGACGCAGGCGTGCTTGGGCGGCTGCGTCGTCCTGTGACCAGTGCCCGGGGGGAAGCATGGAACAGTTCAAGGGGTGTGTCGGCGTGGATGGCGCCGGCAGCGGATGGATCGCCGTCTGGTGGGGCGGGGGCGGGCTGGTGCATGCGCTGCACCCCGACGCCCAGCAACTTTTCCATACGCACCGGACGGCCCGGGTGATCGCGGTGGATATTCCGATAGGGCTCTGCGAGCAGGGTGGCCGCCCGGCCGATCGCGAGGCGCGCTGCTTCGTTGGCGGCAAGCGGGCCAGCAGTGTTTTTTCCACGCCCGTGCGCGGCATTCTCGATGCGGGCTCGCAGCCCGAGGCATCCCGCCGCCACCGGGAGATCGACGGGCGCGGCTTCGGCGCGCAGTCGTTCGCGATCCTGCCCAAGATCCGCCAGTGGGACCAACTGCTCCAGGGGGACGTGGATGCACGGCAACGGGTGCGCGAGATACATCCGGAGGTGTCGTTCGCTGCGCTCAATGGTGGAGCGGGGCGCGGCCTGGCGGATGGCAAGCGCACCTTCGCCGGTGCACAGAGGCGCGTCAGCCTGTTGGCGGACATCTACGGCCAGGACGCAGTGATGGCGCTGCTGCGTGCGGTGCCGGCGCGCCAGGCCGCGACCGACGACGTACTGGATGCCCTGGCGGCGTTGTGGAGTGCCGAACGCATTGCCGCTGGCCGCGCGCGATCGCTGCCGGCGCAGGTGCAGCCGGACCGCACCGGGTTGCCCGCCGCGATCTGGTACTGATCCCCGTGGGAGCACGCGTCGAGGGTGTACCGGCGGCCAGGCGGCGGCCGGTGGACCACCCGCGGTAACGTCCGGCGCTGGCGGCCCGCGCGCCGGCAACGGCGCCTGAACCTCCCGGGCGCGGCAAACCAATGGCAGGGGTGGCGGTCCGCGCATGCGCTCTAGCATCCGCCCATCGCCCCTGCTGGATACGGTCATGCGCATCACTGCCCCGGTCGCGGTCTGCTTGCTGCTGGTCCCGCTGCTGCCGGCCTGCACGCCCGCGCAGATGCGCATGCCCGACGGCTTCACTGCCGATGCGGTGGCCTACGAGGTCAGCGGCCACTCGCCGCGGCGCTTCAACGAACCGGTGCGGTTCGGTCCGTACAGCGCCCTGCGGATGCGCGAGGGCTCGACCTTCTCCTGGCGCGTGCCCTTGCCGGCATTCGACGTGGGCCGCACGTCCCGGCCCTACGATTACACGATGGTGGCGCGCGACCAGCCACCGGTGCAGGTGCAGTGCCGCACGCAGGCATGGACCGCGGGCCGGGGGAGCGAATCACACCGGCTGACGGTCGACCTGACGGCGATGGCCGGGCCGCTGCTCGCGTGCGGGCTGCGGATGGATGGCCAGCCCATGCAGGTGCTGGAGGTGAGGCGCGAGGGCGAGGGCCTGGGCGGGCGCCTGCAGTCGCCATGGGGCAGCGACTACGCGGTGCGCGCCGTGTATGCCTACCAGGGCACGCCGGTCAGGGGCATGACACCGACCGGTTACGTCATCGCCGGCGATGGCGGCACGCGCGCCGTGGTCGACGTGCTCAACCGCGGCCGGGTGCACCTGGACCGCCGGCTCGACGATGACCAGCGCGTGTACTTCGCCGCGGCCGCCGCCGCGCTCCTGTTGCTCGACCCGGAACTGGGCGAATGAGCCGCTGCCGTCGCCGGCGGGCAACGCGGATCGGGAACGGTCGACCACCGATGTCCGGCGGCGCGGTGCATGACCGCCGCGGTCCAGCCGCGGCGGGCGCCAGCATGCCGCGTTCGGCGGTGCCCACAATCCGGCCTGGAGGCCAATGCCGATGAGCGCATACCGTTTTCGCCTGCCTGCAGCGCTGGTCCTGGTGCTGGCGCCGCTGCTGGCGGCCGCGCAGGATGCCTGCCCGGACCGTTCCAGTTACGCGCCGGCGCGCGGGATCATCGCCGACCTGGGGCGCATCGTCGCGCCCAACGGCGTGCAGGAGGACTACGCGGCGAAGATCGGCGGCATCGCGCAGTGGGTCAACGTGCGCGGCCAGGACCGCGACAACCCGCTGCTGCTGTTCGTGCACGGTGGGCCGGCATCGCCGGTGATCCCCACGCTGTGGCAGTTCCAGCGCCCGCTGGAGGAGTACTTCACCGTGGTCAACTACGACCAGCGCGGTGCCGGGCGGACGCTGCTGCTCAACCCGCAGCAGGAGGTGGCCGGCACGCTGCGCATCCAGCGGTACGTCGACGATGCCATCGAACTGGCCGACTACCTGCGCAGCCGCTACCACAAGCGCAAGCTGGTGCTGGTCGGGCACAGCTGGGGCACCGTGGTGGCGATGCAGGCGGCGCTGCAGCGCCCGGACCTGTTCCATGCGTATGTCGGCATCGGCCAGGTGATCGACGTGCGCACCAACGAGCGGGTCAGCTTCGATTACGGCCTGCGCACCGCGCGCGAGCGCGGCAACGCCGAAGCGGTGCGCGAGATGGAGGCCATCGCGCCCTATCCGGGCGACGCGCCGCTCACCCGCGAGCGGATCGTCGTGGCCCGCAAATGGCCACAGCACTACGGCGGCCTGAGTGCGTTCCGCAGCGAGTCGAACTACTTCTTCCAGGGGCCGCGGTTGTCGCCCGACTACGACGATGCGGCACGCTGCGCGATCAACGCCGGCAGCGAATTCACCCTCGGGCGGTTGCTGGATGAGTTCCTGCAGGTGGACTACCGCGGGGTGAAGCGGTTCCCCATCCCGGTGCTGATGTTCATGGGGCGCCACGACTACACCACGCCCTCGGAACCGACCGCGGCCTGGTTGGCGCAGGTGCGCGCGCCGTACAAGCGCGGCGTCTGGTTCGAGCATTCGGCGCACATGATCCCGTGGGAGGAGCCGGGCAAGACCCTGGTCAGCCTGCTGGAGCAGGTGCGTCCGCTGGCGCTGCAGGGTGAGGCCGGCGAGCGCTGACCACGCGCGTTGCGCTGCCCGCCGCCACTGGCCCGCCGCCCGCGCACGCTATGATCGGCGTTCCCACGGATGAAGGAACACTGCATGGCATGGGCATGGCGGCATGGAAAGGCATGGGCATTGGCGGGCGCGATGAGCGTACTGGCCGGCTGCGGCGCGCAGGACACGCCGGCGCAGGCCACCCCGGCGGATGCAGCGGCGACGGCGGCCCCAGCGGATGCGGCCCCCGGTGTCGCCGCCACGCACGCGTGCATGATCGCCGGCGAGTTTTCGCTCCTCGGCCAGGTCATCCGTTCCCGCGACTGCGTGCAGACCGCGGGTGCCTCCACCGAAGCTCAACTCAAGCGCGTGTGCGAGGGGTTGGCGCAGACCTCGGCGCAGATGGGCGGCAAGGCGGGCGAGATCACTTACATGGACGCCTGTCCAGCGCCGGCGCAGGGCAGTTGCCGGCGCCTGTTCGGCCAGGATTTCGACGGCTTCTACTACGAGCGTTCGGCCGACGACCTGGCCGGCCTGCCGGCCAGCTGCGCACAGGGCGGCGGTACCTGGAAGGCCGACTGACCGCGGCCGCGCCGGCACCGCACGGCCGGCCGCTGCCTGCCTGGCGCCATTGCCGCGGCCCGTGCCGAGCCGTGCGCGTGGCTGCCCGCGCCCCGGGAATGCTGCCGCTGCGGTGCGCCGGCCGCGTTCAGCCGCGCGGCGGCGTACCTGGCCGACAACGCCACGCCGGCGACGGCGCGGTGAACCGGTGCGCCGCGATTGCGTTGGCCATGCGCTTCGCGCAAGCTCTGGGCTTCTTCATTCCTGGTGACCGTCCATGCAAGACAACATCATCCAGATCATGCCCGCGGCCGGCTGGGTGGCCGTGTTCGACGAGGACGGCGAGGAGAGCGCGCAGGGCGTGGTGTGCTTCGCGCTGGTGGAAAGCGCGATGAAGCGCGAGGTGCGGGCGATGATCGCCGACGGCGCCCAGATCGGCTTCGCCGATGCACTGCCCAACTTCGTGCGGGTGCAGGAGCTGGACGCGTTCGAGGAAGAAGACGACGAGGACGAGGAAGACGAGGACGAGGAAGAAGACGAGGCGTGATGCCCGCGTCGTACCTTTTTCCCCGCGCCATCGCCGGCCCACCCCGGTGATGCCATCGCCTGCCCCGGCGTCGGACACGTTGTTCGACGATGCCTTCGCCTACAAGCGCTGGGCGATGCAGCGCACGCTGGAGGCGATACGCGCCGTGGACGCACGGGCGTTCCCCGCCAGCGTCGCCTTCGCGCGGCAGCAGTTGAACCACATCGTGATCGTGGAGGAACTGTTCCGCGCGCGGCTGCTGGGCGAGGCGTCGCCGCATGCGGCCACCAACAGCGCCGAAGTACCGGCCCTGGAGGCGCTGGCCATGCGCCTGGAAGCCTCCGACCAGTGGTATGCGGCCCATCTGGCCGCGCTGGCGCCGGCGCAATGGGACCAGGCGCTGCGCTTCCGCTTCGCCGATGGCCGCGACGGCTGCATGACGCGCCGCGAAATCCTGTTCCACGTACTCAACCACGCCACCTACCACCGCGGCGCCATCGGCCATGCGCTGGACCTGGCGGGGGTGCCGCACCCGGGCGATACCTATACGGTGTTCACCCACCAGGCCCAGCCGCAGCGACGCGCCGGCACGATGCCCGCCGATCCGGATGCAGGCCCGCGGACGACGCGGTAAGGTACGCGCCCGCACGCCGCCGCGCCGGTGTCACGACACACCCGTACATGCTGACCGATCCATTCGACAGGGAGCACCTCTGGCATCCCTACAGCGCGCTGGGCCATGCGCCGCCGGCGCTGAAAGTGGCGCGTGCCGATGGCGTGCTGCTGGAGCTGGCCGACGGCACCCGGCTGATCGACGGCATGGCCTCGTGGTGGTGCGCGATCCACGGCTACAACCATCCGCAGCTGAACCAGGCGGCGATCGAGCAGCTCGGGCGCATGGCGCACGTGATGTTCGGTGGGCTCACCCACGAACCGGCCATCGCCCTGGGCAGGCAGCTGCTGGCGATGGTGCCGCAGCCACTGGATGCGATCTTCTATGCCGACTCCGGCTCGGTGTCGGTGGAAGTGGCGCTGAAGATGGCGATCCAGTACCAGGCCGCGCGCGGCCGACCCGGCCGCCACAACATCGCCACCACGCGCTCGGGCTACCACGGCGATACCTGGAACGCGATGTCGGTGTGCGACCCGGTCACCGGCATGCACGGTCTGTTCGGCGCGGCGCTGCCGTCGCGGCGCTTCGTGCCGGCGCCGGTCACGCCGTTCGACGGGGCCTGGGATCCGGCCGAGATCGCACCGCTGGAACGCCTGTTCGCCGACCACGGCGACGAGCTGGCCGCATTCATCATCGAGCCGGTGGTGCAGGGCGCCGGCGGCATGCGCTTCTATCACCCGCAGTACCTGCGCGAACTGGCACGGCTGTGCCGCGCCCACGACGTGCTGCTGATCTGTGACGAGATCGCCACCGGCTTCGGCCGCAGCGGCCGGCTGTTCGCCTGCGAACATGCCGGCATCACGCCGGACATCCTGTGCATCGGCAAGGCGCTGACCGGTGGTTACCTGACCCTGGCCGCGACCCTTACCCGCCGCGACATCGCCGACACCATCGCGGCCGGCGAGGCCGGCGTGTTCATGCACGGGCCGACGTTCATGGCCAATCCGCTGGCCTGCGCGGTGGCGCTGGCGTCCACCCGACTGCTGCTGGCGCAGGACTGGCAGGGCAACGTGCAGCGCATCGAACAGGTCCTGCGCGAACGGCTGGCGCCGGCGCGCGCGCTGCCGCGGGTGGCCGACGTGCGCGTGCTCGGCGCCATCGGCGTGATCGAGCTGACCGCGCCGCTGCGGCTCGAGCGCATCCAGCGGCGCCTGCTGGACCTGGGCATCTGGCTGCGTCCGTTCGGGCGGCTGGTGTACGCGATGCCACCCTACGTGATCGACGACGAACAATTGCGGCGGCTGTGCGACGGCATGGTCGCGCTGGTGGAAGGACTGCAGGACGAGGACATGCGGGCATGAACGGCGAGGTGATTTTCGTCGGTGGCATCGACACCGAGATCGGCAAGACCGTGGTCACCGGCTGGCTGGCGCGGCAGTGGCTCGACCAGGACGGCGAGGTGATCACCCAGAAGCTGGTGCAGACCGGCTGCGTCGGCGCGTCGGACGACATCCTGCTGCACCGGCGGCTGATGGGCTGTGGCCTGTTCGAGGAGGATCGCGACGGCACCACCATGCCGGCGCTCTATGCCTACCCGGCCTCGCCGCACCTGGCGGCGCGGCTGGAGGGGCGCGCGCTGGACCTGGACGCCATCGGCGCCGCCACCGCGCGCCTGCGCGCGCGCTACGCCACGGTGCTGGTGGAGGGCGCCGGCGGGCTGCTGGTGCCGCTGACCCCGGACCTGCTGACCCTCGACTACGTGGCCCGGCAGGGCTGGCCGGTGCTCCTGGTCACCTCGGGGCGGCTGGGCAGCATCAACCACACCCTGTTGTCGCTGGAGGCCATCGCCGCGCGTGGCGTCGCCCTGCACGGCATCGCCTGGAACAGCCGCGACGACGGCAGCGACGAGGTCATCGCCGCCGAAAGCCGCCGCTACCTGCGTGGCTGGATGCAGGCGCGCTTCCCGCAGGCGCGCTGGTACGACGTGCCGCTGCTGGCGCTGGATTGAGCCTCCCGCGCGCCGGAAATGCCCCCGGCCCTTGAAAAACCCGGTGGTCGTCGCGATATTGCAGGATCGAGCAACGACAAAGAGAGGGCTTATGGAAGCCGTCACGACTGGAATGGTCCAGTGCATGAAGTGCAATACGGTGTATCAACCCGCGATCAAGGTGCTGGAGAGCGTCTGCCCGATGTGCCTGTCGATCAAGACCGCACCGGTGCCGGCCGAACAGGCACGCGGCACCCCGGCCGCCCTGCACTGAACCGCAACTGCGCTGTATCCCGCGGGCCAGGTCATCGACCTGGCCTTTTCATTTGCATCGCGCCGTGCCGGGCGGCTTACTCGCCCTGGTACTGCTTTTCCTCGACCAGCGCCGAGCCGGCGACGTGGTTGATCGCGTTCTTGACCGCCACGCGCTCGCCGTTGGTGCCGTAGACGCCGCGCGCCAGGGCGATGAACGCCTCGCCGAAGTCCTGCGCGGTTTCCTTGGCCCGCAGCTGGTCCTGGATGTCCCACATGCGCTCGTTGATCGCCTTGAGCTGCTGCTTGAGCGCGGCCAGTTCCGGGCGCGCGGCCTGCTGCTGCAGCCACAGCGGCCACAGCCCGTCGAGTTCGGTGCGCACGTTGTCCAGCTTGGCCGCGTCGGTGATGCGCTCGGCCTTGATTTCGAGGATGGTGATCTTGTCGATCAGTTCGCCGATCGATACCGGGGTGAGGATGGTCTGCACGTGCATGCCGCCGAAGAAAGTACGGGCGCCATGATAGCGCCCCGGCCCACGGCCCCGCCCGGGCGGAAGTTGCCGATGAACCGATGCCGGCGGCGCCGCGTCGATGCCGGCACAATGCCGCTTTGCCCTGTGCGGAGATCCCGATGCCGATGCCCCCGATCCTGCGGCTGCCCGCCGCCGTGCTGCTGCTGTGCGTGGCGTCCCCCGCCTGGGCCACCGCGGCCACCGACCTGGCGCGACTGCAGGGCGCGTGGCAGCTGCGGTCGGGCGAGTCGCTCGATGGCGACGGCGCGCGCATGGACTATGCCAGCCAGGGCCTGGCCGGCACCAAGGTACTGGCCGACGGGCGTTTCGCCTTCACCAGCACCCGCAACGGCGCGTTCTGGGCCGCGGGCTCGGGCACCTACGAGGGCGACGCCACGCGTTACCTGGAGCGGCCGCTGATGGCGTCCTATCCGCTGCAGAACGGCGGCAGCTACGAATTCCGCTACACGCTGGAAGGCGACACCTGGACGCTGGAGCGCTGGGACGGCGGGCGCATGGTCGAGCGCGAAGTGTGGACGCGGGTGGGCCGGTAGCGCCGATCGCGCCGGTGCCGGTCGGGCGGATGCGTGGCTTGCCGCGCATGGGGCTTCGCCGGGAATGCCTGATGCGGGGGCAGGCCCCCGCCTTCAGGGGTCCTGCCGTGGCGGAAAGCCGGCGTCGTCCAGCGCCGCGGTGAAGCGTTCGGCCGGCTGCGCCGATTCGATGTGCACGCGCTTGCTGGCCAGGTCGATCGTGACCGTCGCGGCCGGGTCCACGTCCTTGATGGCGGCGGTGACGCTGCGCGCGCAGCCGCCGCAGGTCATGTTCTCGATATGCAGGTTCATGGCGGTTTCTCCTTGAGGGGAGGGCAGTCTGGGGCTTGCCATGGTGGCAAGGTCAAGGGGCGGGGCGAGGAGTGAGTGAAGAGGAGTGAGAAGTGAGAAAAAGCCAAAGCGCAAGCAATGCCGCTCTCTCTCATCTCTCACTCCTCTTCACTCACTCCTCGCCCCTTGACCTTCCCATGATGGGAAGCTTCAAGATGCCGCCATCATGGACAACGCCAGGTGAGCCGGTGATGACCCCGAACAGCCAGAACCCCGCCGCCGAGGGCGGAATGACGCAGACCCTAGCGGTCGAGGGCATGACCTGCGCGTCGTGCGTGGGCCGGGTGGAGCGCGCGCTGGCCGCCGTGCCCGGGGTGGCCAGCGCCGCGGTCAACCTGGCCACCGGCCGCGCCACCGTGCGCGGCGACGCCGTGGACCGGCAGGCGCTGGTGCGCGCGGTGGAGAAGGCCGGTTACGCGGTGCCCGCGCCGGCGCCGCTGGAACTGGGCATCGACGGCATGACCTGTGCGTCGTGCGTGGGCCGGGTCGAGCGCGCGCTGGGCAAGGTGCCCGGCGTGCTTTCGGCCAGCGTCAACCTGGCCACCAGCCGCGCGCAGGTGCATGGCGACGCCTCGCTGGATCCGGCCGCGCTCCTCGCCGCGGTCGCCAGGGCCGGTTACGAGGCGCGCGTCCTGCAGGCGGCCGTGGACGAGGACCGGGAAGCGCAGCGTCGCGACGCGGAACTGCGCGGACTCAGCCGCGACCTGCTGCTGGCCGCGGCGCTGACCCTGCCGGTGTTCGTGCTGGAAATGGGGGCGCACCTGGTGCCGGCGTTCCACCACGCCATCGCCAGCACCCTGGGCACGCGCAACAGCTGGCTGCTGCAGTTCGCGCTGACCACGCTGGTGCTGGCGATCCCGGGCCGCCGCTTCTACCGCGCCGGCATTCCCGCGCTGCTGCGCGCCGCGCCGGACATGAACTCGCTGGTCGCGGTCGGCACCCTGGCCGCCTATGGCTTCTCGCTGGTGGCGACCTTCCTGCCGCGGTTGCTGCCGGCCGGCACGGTCAACGTGTACTACGAGGCGGCGGCGGTCATCGTCACCCTGATCCTGCTCGGGCGCATGCTCGAGGCGCGCGCCAAGGGCCGCACTTCCGAAGCGATCAAGCGCCTGCTCAGGCTGCAGGCCAGGACCGCGCGGGTGCGCCGCGACGGCGGCGCGGTGGAAGTGCCGCTGGCGCAGGTGGCGGCCGGCGACGTGATCGACGTGCGTCCCGGCGAGCGCATCGCCGTCGACGGCGAGGTGGTCGACGGCGACAGCTACGTGGACGAATCGATGATCACCGGCGAGCCGGTGCCGGTGGCCAAGGCGGCCGGGGCGCGCGTGGTCGGCGGTACCGTCAACCAGACCGGCACGCTCGGGGTGCGCGCCACCGCCGTCGGCGGCGCCACCGTGCTGGCGCAGATCATCCGCCTGGTGGAACAGGCGCAGGGCGCCAAGCTGCCGATCCAGGGCCTGGTGGACCGCATCACGATGTGGTTCGTGCCGGTGGTGATGGGCCTGGCGCTGCTGACCTTCGCTGTGTGGTGGGCATTCGGTCCATCGCCGGCGCTGACGTTCGCCCTGGTCAACGCGGTGGCCGTGCTGATCATCGCCTGCCCGTGCGCGATGGGCCTGGCAACTCCGACCTCGATCATGGTCGGCACCGGCCGCGGCGCCGAACTGGGCGTGCTGTTCCGCAAGGGCGAGGCGCTGCAGCTGCTGAAGGAAGCGGCGGTGGTGGCGGTGGACAAGACCGGCACCCTGACCGAAGGCCGGCCGCTGCTGACCGACCTGCACGTGGCCGGCGGTTTCGACCGCGAACGCGTGCTCGCGCAGGTGGCCGCGGTGGAAGACCGCTCCGAGCACCCGATCGCGCGCGCGATCGTGGGCGCCGCGCAGGCCGAGGGCCTGGCGCTGCCCCCGGTGCAGGCGTTCGAGTCGGTCACCGGCCAGGGCGTGCGCGCGCAGGTGGACGGGGTGCGCGTGGACGTCGGCGCGGACCGCTTCATGCGTACGCTGGGGCTCGACGTGGCGGCGTTCGCCGAAGTCGCCACGCGGCTGGCCGGCGAGGGCAAGACCCCGCTGTACGCCGCCATCGACGGCACCCTGGCGGCGATCATCGCCGTTTCCGATCCGGTCAAGGCCGACACCGCCGCGGCCATCGCCCACCTGCATGCGCTGGGACTGAAGGTGGCGATGATCACCGGCGACAACCGCCGTACCGCCGACGCCATTGCCCGCCAGCTCGGCATCGACGAGGTGGTCGCCGAAGTGCTGCCGGAGGGCAAGGTCGAGGCGGTCAAGCGGCTGCAGGCCGCGCATGGCCGCCTGGCCTATGTCGGCGACGGCATCAACGACGCGCCGGCGCTGGCCGCGGCCGATGTGGGCCTGGCCATCGGTACCGGCACCGACGTGGCGATCGAGGCGGCCGACGTGGTGCTGATGTCCGGCAGCCTGCAGGGCGTGCCCAACGCCATCGCGCTGAGCCAGGCGACGATGCGCAACATCGGCCAGAACCTGTTCTGGGCGTTCGCCTACAACACCGCGTTGATCCCGCTGGCGGCCGGCGTACTGTATCCGTTGTGGGGCGTGCTGCTGTCGCCGGTGTTCGCCGCCGGCGCCATGGCGCTGTCCTCGGTGTTCGTACTGGGCAATGCGCTGCGGCTGCGGCGCTTCGCGCCCTGATCCTGCCCGGCGGCGACGGAGACGACGATGCAAGACGTGATGAACATCGGCCAGGCCGCCAGGGCCACCGGCATCTCGGCCAAGATGATCCGCTACTACGAGGACAACGGGCTGATCGGCCCGGTCGCGCGCAGCGGGGCCGGCTACCGCGTCTACGGCCCCCGCGACATACACACCCTGGGCTTCATCAAGCGCTCGCGCGACATGGGCTTCAGCGTCGAGCGCATCGGCGAACTGCTGCAGCTGTGGCGCGACCGTTCGCGCCACAGCGCCGACGTCAAGCGCATGGCGCTGGAGCACGTGGCGGTACTGCAGCAGCGCATCGCCGAGCTGCAGGACATGGTCGCCACCGTCCGCGCCCTGGCCGACTGCTGCGCCGGCGACGAGCGCCCGGACTGCCCGATCCTGAGCGATATCGCCAGCGGCGCCCCGCTGCACCGCCGCTCGCGGCAAAGCACGCGGCCGGCGAACCGTGGCACGGCGCGCGCGTGCCAGAAAACGCCTGAATAGAGGCCTAAAAACGCGTTGCAGTGCGCCTCGCGATTTCAGGAAGGGTTGGGCTGGATAACGGAAAAATTACATCCGGACGCAGGCAGCCGACGAGCCGCCGCGCCACCAGACAGTAATTCCTGAAGGTGTACCCCCATGAAGACGTCCCTGATTGCCCTGGCCCTGGCGGCCGCCCTCCCGTTCGCCGCTTCCGCTGCTGACAACCTTTCCTACAACTATGTCGAAGGCGACTACGTCAAGACCGACGTGTCCGGTCCCGACGCCGACGGCTGGGCGCTGAAGGGCTCCTGGGCCTTCCACCCGAACTTCCACGTGTTCGGCGACTTCACCCAGCAGAAGGTCGACCACACCGACGCCAAGTTCGACCAGTGGCGCATCGGCGCCGGCTACAACCGCGCCATCGCGACGAGCACCGACCTGGTCGCGCGCGTGGGCTACCAGAAGTTCGACCGGCACCACAGCAACCTGGACTTCGACGGCTACAACGCCGAAGTGGGCCTGCGCAACGCATTCGGCGAGCACGTCGAGGTGTATGCCTTCGCCGGCTACCAGGACTACACCAAGAAGCACGGCGTCAACCCGGACGGCGCGTTCTACGGCCGCCTGGGCGGCCAGGTGAAGTTGAACCAGAACTGGGGCATCAACGGCGACATCAAGATGGACCGCCACGGCAACAAGGAATGGTCGGTCGGCCCGCGCTTCAGCTGGTAAGCAGCCCGCACATGGCGTAACAGGAAAAGCCCGGCGATGCCGGGCTTTTTCCTTCATGCACGTGGCCTGCGTACGCAGCGGCGACGCGCCGGTTGTTGCTGCCGTTATGCGCCGCGCACGCGCGCGGTCAGGCCCTTGAGGAAGTTGCGCAGCAACTGGTCGCCGCAGGCGCGGTAGTTCTTGTGGTCCGGCTGCCGGAACAGCGCCGACAGCTCCGGCTTGGACAGCGGAAAGCCGGCCGCGGCGAAGATCGCGTGCATGTCCACGTCCTTGAGCTGGAAGGCGACGCGCAGCTTCTTCAGCACCAGGTTGTTGGTGATGCGGGCCTCGGGCGCGCGCTGCGGCTGCGAATCGTCGCGGCCACGGAAGTGGTAGATCAGCCCGTCGAGGAAACGTGCCAGCGCGGCATCCGGGCAGGGCTCGAACAGCGGCTCGTCGTCGCGCCGCAGGAAGTCGTGCACCTGCGCCGGGTCGACATCGAACGCCGGGTCGGCCAGGTGGATCAGGTCCACCACGTGCCTGTCGCCCAGGTCGAGCATGTAGCGGATGCTGCGCAGTACGTCGTTGTTGATCATCACCACTCCGGAACGGCCGTGGCGCCACTGCCCGGCAAGATGCACAGTGTAACGCCGGCGCCCGCCGGCGGCCGGTACACTCGCTGGCCGATCGCCTTGCCGCCGCGTCATGCACCCACCCGTTCCTGCTGCTTTTTCCACCGCCGTTGCGGCACCGTCCCGCGCCTGGCGCACGCCGCGCGCGGGCCAGGCGCGCCGTCCCGCCGCCGGCGTCGGCCAGCCCATGGGCACCTGAGCGGATGGGACTGCGCGCGATTCTGCACGTGTGCCTGCACGCGGCGGTGCCCGCACTGCTGGCATGGATGTTCTGGCGGCCGCGGTTCGGCCGCGCCTGGGTGCTGTTGCTGCTGGGCTGGGTGATCGACCTGGACCACCTGCTGGCCGATCCGATCTACGCGCCGGACCGCTGCAGCATCGGCTTCCACCCGCTGCACACCGCGCCGGCGGCGGCCGTCTACGCGGGATTGCTGCTGCCGCGCCGCACCCGGCTGTTCGGCATCGGCCTGCTGCTGCATCTGGCGCTGGACGCGATCGATTGCGTCTGGATGCGCTGCGGCGGTTGAGGCCGGCCGTGCCGGCTGCCGGGCAGCGCGGGCTTACCAGCCGTACCAGGGGCCCGGGCCGTAGCCGAACGGACCCACGCCCTTGCCCTGGCTGACATGGATGTTCAGGTCCACCCGGCGGGTCTTGCCCTCGTCGGTGGTGTAGTTCTTGCCGAGATTGATGTCGGCCGCGCTCCAGTGGCTGTTGCCGAACGCCTTGGAATAACCGATGCCGGTGCTGAGGGTGCCGTGCACCTGCAGCTTGTCGTCGGTGACGGTCGCGGCGGCCGCGTCGCGTCGCGGCTGCGGACCGCTGTGGTCGCCGTAATAGGTGCCCGGCGCGTCGGCCTGGTAGGACGGATCGTTGAGGTAGCGCAGCGGCGCCTGCGGCACGCTCAGGTCCAGCGCGCCCGGCGCGGTGTCCGCCGGCTGCGCCGCCGCCAGCGGCGAGGCCAGCAGGCAGGCAAGCATGATGGGGAACCGGTTCATCGCGCGGGTGCTCCTGGCGGGGGCGGTCATGGTGGCAGGTGGGACACGCCGACGCTAGCGCGGCGGCGGTGAACCGGGGCTGTCGCGGCCGGGTGGCTCAGCCCAGCCGCCCGAACCCGAACAACCGCGCCAGGCGGTGCCGGCGCCGCTCGATGGCGGCGCGCAGCAGGCCGGCGCCGAGCATCGAGTAGGTGATGCCGTTGCCGCCGTAGGCCATGGCGAACAACACCCGCGGCCCCCACTGCGGATGCGCGCCGAAGAACGGCAACCCGTCGCGGGTTTCAGCGAAGGTCCCGGCCCAGGCGAACGCCGGGGTCAGCGCCAGCTGCGGGAACAGCCGCTGCAGCTTGTCGGCCAGCCGCCGCGCCTTGCGTTCCACCCGCGTGTCGCGGCGCGCCGGGATGTCCAGCGCGTCGTCCTCGCCACCCACCAGCAGCCGCAGGTCGGCGGTGCTGCGCAGGTACAGGTAGGGGCGCGCCGATTCCCACAGCATGGTCCGGCGCAGCGGCCCCAGCGCCTCGGCCGGCAGCGGGTCGGTGACGAACGCGTAGCTGCTGCGGTTGCGCGCCACGCGCTGCTCCAGCCACTGCTGGTTGGCATAGCCAGCGGCCAGCACCACGTGCCCGCATCGCACCTGGACACCGTCGCTGGTGGTGGCCACCACCCCGCGCGAGGTCGCGCGCAGGGCGCTGATGGTGGTGCGGTCGAACACCTGCATCCCGTTACGCTGCAACCGCGCAAGGAGCCGGTGCGCCATGCGGTAGGGGTCGATGCTGGCGGCAAGGTCGCTGAGGATCGCCGCCGGCGCGCTGAACCCGTAGCCGTCCTCGACGTCGCCGGGCTCGAGCCAGCGCACGCCGAAGCCGTGTTTCCTGCGCAGCGCATACTCGGCATGCAGCGCGCTGCGGTGGCGGCGGTGGCTGGCGTAGTACAGGCTGTCGGCACGGCGGAAATCGACCCCGCGCAGGTCCGTGGCCAGCGCCTGCAGCTGGCCGATGGCGTCGGCGCAGGCACCATAGGCCAGCACCGCGGCGTCCTCGCCGTAGTCCGCGGCCAGCTCGGTCATGTGGGTGTCGATCTCGTACTGCAGCAGCGCGGTACTGGCGGCGCTGGAGCCCCAGCCGATGTCGCGCTGCTCGACCACCGCCACCTCGTGCCCGTGCCGGGCCAGCTCGTCGGCGATCAGCGCGCCGGTGATGCCTCCGCCGACCACCAGGACGTCGCAGCGCAGCGCCTGCGCCAGCGGCGGATAGGCGTGCATCAGGCCGTTCCTGACCGCCCAGAAGGGATAACCACTTTTCAGGTCCATGCGCGGGTTCCGCCGGCCGGCTCAGGCGGTGGGGTGGCCGGTATGCGGCGTGTGGATCAGCCGGTCCACGTCGAAGCCCTGCTGGCGCGCATAGGCGATGTAGTGCTGGCGGGTGATCTCGTCCATGCGTGGTTCGCGCGACAGCAGCCACAGGTACTTGCGGTCGGGGCTGCCGACCAGCGCCGCGGTATAGGCGCCATCGACCAGGATCACCCAGTAGTCGCCCTTGGTGAAGGGAATCCAGCGCAGGCCTTCGGGCAGGAAGCTCACCTCCAGGCGGCTGTTGGAGGCGTCCACCGGCTTGGCCTGGCCGATCGCTTCTTCCAGCTCGCCGCCACGCAGGCAGCGGTTGCGCACGCGGATGCTGCCGTCGTCGTCGATCGTGTAGTGCGCACTGACGTCGGTGGCGTCCTCCGGTTCATGGCGCATCGGCAGGCGGTCGATCTCGTACCAGGTGCCCAGGTAGCGCGGCAGGTCGAGGGCGGGGACGGTGGGCAGCGGTGGGTGGTCCATGACGGCTCCTTTCCGGGCAGGGCGGTGCAGCTATAGGGCAGCGGCGGTGAATGCGGCGTGCGCAGCGGCCGCGCCGCACCCCCGGGCGGCATGCCTGCGCTAGGCTTGCGCTACCGAAAACGGGAGACGCACATGTACGCGGTGATCCTTCTCACGGACCCGGAGCGCTACGCGCGCGAGCGCTGGGAGCAGGTGCCGGACCTGGTCGAGTACGCGGGCGCGAGCTACTCGCTGCGCGCCGGGCCGCGGCAGCCGCTGGCCACCGACCGGCAATGGGATCCGGTGGCGGTGTACGCGCCCGACGAGCTCACCGAGGAGGAATTCCAGGACCTGTACGCCACGCACCGGCCGCACGTGGCCGAGCTCGGCCTGAAGTACTGACGGTCGCGGCGCGGGTGGCGCGCCGTTTGCGGAGCGTGGACGCGCGCTGACTTATAGTCCGCACACGCGCGGTGGTCCGCGCATGCCCGCCGGTCCACCGCCTTGTCCCTCCGCCACCGTTTCCCGTTGCTGCGCGCGTTGTTGCTGGTGTTCCTGCTGGTCGGCAGCGGGGTGTCGACCGGGGTGGCCGCGGCGGTCGACACCGCCACCGAGGCGCCATCGCCGCAGGCCCGTATCACCCAGGCCGAGCGCGCGCTGCAGGCGGTACGCCGCTCGCTCGACGACGCCGATGCGCCGGAAACGCTGCGGACGCTGTCCGAGCAGGCGCTGCAGGCCAAGCGCGATGCCGATGCGGCGGTGGCTGCGCTGGCGCCGCAGCTGGAGCAGATCGACGCCCGCATCGCCCAGCTCGGGCCGCTGGACGACGGCGCCACCGAGGAACGCAGCATCAGCCGCCAGCGCGGTGCGCTGGACCAGCAGCGCAGCCAGCTCGATGCGGACATCAAGCGCGGCAAGCTGCTGGCCGAGGATGCGCGGCAGCTGAGCGATTCGATCGAGAAGACGCGCGCCCAGCAGTTCGGTGAGCAGCTCGGGCGCAAGGTCGGCTCGCCGCTGTCGCCGGCGCTGTGGCGGCAGTTCGCCGCCAGCCTGCCCGACGACCTGGCACGGCTGCAGGGGCTTTACCGGCAGGCCGCCGGCGGCCTGAAGGCGGCGGTGGCGGCGCACGGCTGGACCGCGCCGCTGGTGGGCGCGGGACTGGCATTGCTGATGGTGTTCCCGCTGCGTCTGTGGCTGCGCCGCCTGGGTCGCCGCTACGCCGCCTCCGAACTGGCCCCGGACGGGCGCCTGCGGCGCTCCGGGCTGGCGGTGTGGCTGCTGCTGGTCGGCACCCTGTTGCCGGGTTTCGCGGCGATGGTCGTGGTCGCCAGCCTGCGCGGCATCTCGGCGATTCCGCCGCGGCTGGAATCGGTGGCCGACATCTTCGTCATGGCCAGCTTCGTGGCCGCCTTCTACGCCGCGCTGGCGGCCAGCCTGCTGGTGCCGCACCGGCCGTCATGGCGGCTGCTGGGCATCGACGACGTCGCCGCGCTGCACCTGCGCCGGTTCGCCTGGGGCGCGGCCGGGCTGACCTGGCTGTCCGCGCTGCTGCGCGAGATCAACCGCTCGGCGCGTACCTCCACGGTGAGCACGGTCACGCTCGATGGCCTGGTCGCGTTGAGCTACGTGGCGTTGATCATGGCGGCGCTGGTGACGCTGGCGCGGCTGCACCGGCGCCGTGCCGCAGCGGCCGCGCAGGCCGAGCAGGAGGCGGGCACCGCCGATGGCAGGCCGCCACGCGCCACCCGCAGCGGCTGGCTGGTACTGGCGCGGCTGGGCGGCCACCTGACCGTGCTGTCGGCGCTGGTGGCCACGCTGCTGGGCTATCTCAACTTCGCGATGTTCGTCGCCCAGCAGATGGTGTGGGTCACCGTGGTGGTGATGGCGGTCGCGCTTCTGACCCGCTTCGCCGACGACCTGTCGCTGTGGCTGTTCGCGCCGGACAGTGCCTTCGGCCGCACCCTGCGGCTGTCCACCGGCGTGTCGCCGGCGCGGCTGGAGCAGGCCGGCGTGCTGCTGTCGGCCGCGCTGCGCATCACCCTGGTGCTGCTGGGCGTTGCCGCGGTGGTGGTGTGGTTCGGCAATACCGCGGCGCTGACCGCCTGGCTGGACACGCTGAATACCGGCCTGAAGATCGGCGGGCAGACGCTGCGCCCGGCGGCGCTGCTGTGGGCGGTGGTGGTGCTGCTGCTCGGCCTGGGCCTGATGAAGGTGCTGCAGCAATGGCTGGTGGATACCTGGCTGCCGAAGACCGGCCTGGATACCGGTGCGCGCAATTCGATCAGCACGGTCGCCCGCTACCTGGGCATCGCGCTGGCGGTGCTGTGGTCGCTGGCCACGCTGGGCATCGGCTTCGAGAAACTGGCGCTGCTGGCCAGCGCCTTGTCGGTGGGCATCGGCTTCGGCCTGCAGGCGATCACCCAGAACTTCGTGTCCGGTCTGATCCTGCTCGCCGAGCGCCCGGTGAAGATCGGCGACTGGGTGAAGATCGGCGACCAGGAGGGCGACATCCGTCGCATCTCGGTGCGCTCGACCGAGATCCAGGTGGGCGACAAGTCCACGTTGATCGTGCCCAACTCGGAGCTGATCACCAAGACCATCCGCAACATGACGATGGCCAACGCGCTGGGCCGCGTGCAGATCCAGTTCTCGGTGCCGCTGGGCGCCGACGTGGGACGCGTGCGGCAACTGCTGCTGGACCTGTTCGCCGGGCATGAGAAGGTGCTGGCGGACCCGGCGCCGTCGGTGTTCATCGACTCCATCAGCGGCGGCCTGGTGGCGCTGAACTGCTTCGCCTACGTGTCCAGCCCGCGTGCCGTATACGGCGTGCGCTCGGACCTGCTGTTCGAACTGCTGCGCGCCACCGCCGAGCAGGGCATCGCGCTGGTGACCCCCACCGACGTACGCGTCCTGCACGCCGATCCGCAGCCCGGCGACCCGGCGCATTGAACCGCCGGCGTCGGCGGCACCGGTCGCCGGGCGGCGTCGGCCGGGTCCACGGCAAGGGCCGCGTGGCGGCTCAGGAACGCGGGCGGGCGCGGATCGCCGGCACCAGCGCGTAACGCTCCACCGCCAGGGTCTCGGCGTGGCCCAGCCAGGCACGTATCTCCAGGTCGTCGATCTCTTCGTCCAGGCCCAGTGGCAGGCGGATGCGGCCGTCGCTGTCCGGCTGGACCCATTGCTGTGCCACGACCACCTTGCGCTGCGGCGACACCGCCTCGACCCAGAAGGCGCGTGCCGGGCGCTGGCTTGCGTACAGCTCCAGCACGTACTGGCCGGGACGGGTGGGCTGCGCGGTACGGCTGATCATGCGCGACTGGCGCACGCTCGGGCGTGGGCCATGGAACGGCTCCAGCGGCGCGTCCACGGCGATGCCGCGGCGCAGCTGCGCGTCGCGGTACAGGCGCATGCCCTGGTCGCTGTCCACCAGCAGCGCGCACCAGTCGCCGTCGACCGAGGCGTCCTCGAACGCGGTGCAGCGGTCCACATAGGCGAGGCGGTGGCTGGGGTCGGCCTCGTCGAAGCGGCGCGAGGTGTTCTCCAGGTACACCGACTCCAGCGCCCACTGCGCGTCGTATTCCAGCAGCACTGGCGGCTGCACCTTCTGCACGCCGACCAGCACCTGGTCGCCTTCCAGGCGCAGCACGCGGGTCTGTTCGCCGAGCCACAACGAGCGCGCGAACGCGCGGTAGCGCGCATAGTCGGACGGATCGGCCTTGAGCGCGGCGACGCTGGCGCTGGCCGCGCGTGGCGTTGCCAGCAGCGAGCGGCCGAAGCCGATCGCGTCGATTGCCGGATCCAGCAGCTGCAGCAGCGTCGCGCCCGAGTCCAGGGTGGTGCCGGCGCTGGCGAACAGCTGGCGCGGGGCGATGTCCTTGCCCAGGAACAGCAGCAGGTTCTCGCGCTGCAGGGTTTCCAGCACGTGGCTCAGGTCGTTGGGCATGGCCAGGTGGTCGGAGGCGACCACCACCAGCGTGTCGTCGCCGAACTCGCTGGCGCGGATGCGGTCCACCAGCCGCGCGATCAGCCGGTCGGTGCACTTGAGCGCATTGAGCAGGCCGATGTCGCCATGCGCGCTGCGGTAGCGCGTGCCCTTGCACGCCACCGGCAGGTGCCCGGCCGGATGGTGGGTATCCATGGTCAGCGCGGTGAGCATGAACGGCTGGCCGGCGCGCGACAGCTCGATGAAGCGGTCGTAGGCGCGTTCCAGCAGCACGTCGTCGTGGATGCCCCAATTGGAGAAATGCCGGGCAGCGATGCGCTGCTGCCGGAACCAGGCTAGGTCGCGGATGTCGTCGTAGCCGTGGCTGGCAAGGAAATCGGCCTTGGCCGCGAACTGGCCGTTGGCGCCGCCCAGGTAATGGTTGCTGTAGCCCTGCTGTTTCAGATAGTCGCCCAGGCAGAACGCTTCCGGCAGGAAGCTGCCCATGCGGCCCATGCTGTTCTCGTCGCCCTGCGCGGTGGTCAGCGGCACGCCGCACATCGAAGACACCAGCCCGGCGATGGTCCAGCCGCTGCCGTCGGCCGAGGCGATGCCGCGCAGGTCCAGCGCCTGCCCGGCCAGCCGTTGCAGGTTCGGCATCAGCCCGGGGAACACGCGCTCGTCCAGGTAGGTGCGTTCCAGGCTTTCGCCGTAGATCCACACGATGTTCCTGGCACGCGCCAGCGCCTGCGTGGGAACCACGTACTCCGGCGCCACCGCGCTGTAGTCGACCGGTTTCATCTGCTGGTACATGCGCCGCGCGTCGCCGTACAGCGGGCTGCCAACGACCGCGGCCACCAGCAGCGCCGCGAATGCCGCCGTCAGCAGGCCGCCATGGCGTGGCCGGTGCAGGCGCCGCACCCGCACCAGCAGCAGTGGAACCAGCGAAAGTACCGCCAGTACCGCGAACGCGGCGATATACCCGGTGAAGTCGCCGACGCCCGCCCCTTCCATGTCGCTGCGCAGGTGGTAGAGCGTGGCCGAGTTGATGCCATCACCGCTCAGCCGATCGATCAGCCACCACCCGCTGAACGCCAGCAGCGTCAGTGCCAACAGTGCCGCCTTGAGCCGCGCCAGCACGGGCGTACACAGCAACAACAGGAACAGGGCGGGCAGGTACAGCCAGAAAGTCCAATGCATGCGGTCGCTTGGGTAGTGGAGACGGAAGGCGCCTTCGCACGGGGAGCAAAGGCGCGATCCACATGCCCATGTCAGGCTCATGAAACGTGGATGACGGAAATCATGCACAGACGAACCTGACTGAAATGTTTGCAGGAAGCGGCATGGCGCATGCCGCGACACCGTGTCCATCAGCGGCCTGGATTCCCGTGTGCAGGGCATGCGCGCACCGCGCACACACCGCGCGGACGCGTGCGTTTACCGGTGCGCAATGCCGCACGGCATCCGCGCGGTGGTGTCACCGCGCAGGGGGTCAGCGGTGCCCGCGTTCCTCGCGCGCCCGTGCACGGGTACGGCGGTCGAACAGCAGCGCGCTGACGATCAGGCCCAGGCCGATCACCACGCCGACCAGGAACAGCAGCATCGCGAACGCCGGGTAGCCGAACAGCGAGAAGCGGCTGGGCACGCGCATCAACAGCACCGACGACAGCAGCAGCGCGGCGGTGATCAGGCCGGCGGCGATGCGGTTGGCGACTTTCTGGATGTTCTCCATCAGCCGCGATTCCTCCAGCCCGGTGACCTTCATCTGCAGCCGGTTCTCGGCCACCAGGCTGAGGATGTCGGACACCCGCCGCGGGCCGGTGCGCAACAACTGCTGCAGTTCCATCGCCTCGCTGGCGACGTTGGCCATCGACAACGACTTGACCAGACGCGCGCGCATCACGTGCTGCAGCTGGCGCTCGACCACGCTGCGTGTATCCAGCTCCGGTGCCAGCAGCCGGCACGCCCCTTCCAGGTTGAGCAGCGCCTTGCCCAGCAGGCTCAGCTCCGGCGGCGTGCGCAGGTCGCAGGCGGTGGCGATGCGCACGATCTCCAGGACCACGCGGCCCTCGGACAGGGTGTCGTTGGCGGCATAGCGGGCAATCATCTGCCCGGTCAGGCGCAGGTAGCGCTCCTCGTCGTAGTCCTCCAGGCGCGTGCTGATGCCGATGATTTCGTCGGCCACTTCCTCGCCACGCCCGTCCACCGCCGCGAACAGCACCTTGAGCAGCCGTTCGCGCAGGCGCGGCGGCACGTGCGCGACCATGCCCAGGTCGAACACCGCCAAGCGCTGGTCGTCGGTCACCCGCAGGTTGCCCGGATGCGGGTCGGCATGGATCTCGCCGTGCACGAAAATCTGGTCCAGGTAGCCGCGTACCAGCGCCGCGGCCAGTGGCTGCATCGACTGCTCGGTGCGGCGCACCGGCGGGATCGCGTCCACGCGCACGCCATGCACCAGTTCCATGGTCAGCACCCGCCGCCGGCACAGGTCCCACAGCGGCTGCGGCACCCACAGCTCGGGATATGGCGCCAGGTGCTGGCCGAAGCGCGCCAGGTTCGCCGCCTCCGCTTCGTAGTCCAGCTCCATGCGCAGGGTGGTGGCAAACTCGTCCAGCCAGTCGGCGAAGCGCACGCGGCGGCCGACCCGGGTCAGGTGATCGGCGGCGCTGGCAAAGCTGCGCAGCACCGCGATGTCCGAGCGCAGCTGCGCGGCGACATCGGGCTTCTGCACCTTGATCGCCACTTCGCGGCCATCGTGCAGCACCGCGCGATGGACCTGGGCGATGGAGGCGCAGCCCAGCGGCTCCGGGTCGAACACGGCGAACAGCTTGCCGACCGGCGCCTGCAGCTCTTCCTCTATCACCGCGCGCACCTGCTCGACCGGGATCGGCGCGACCTGCTCCTGCATGCGCTCCAGCGCGGCCACGTACTCCAGCGGGATCATGTCCGGGCGCGTGGACAGCACCTGGCCGAGCTTGACGAAGGTCGTCCCCAATGCCTCCAGGTCGGCCACGAACTGCGCCGGATCGGCATCATCGGGCAGCCGGGTGTTGCGTGGTGGCTCGCCGTCCAGCTGCAGCCCGGAAAATACCCCCGAATTGCGATAGCGCAGCAGCAACCGCAGGATCTGCTGGCGCCGGCTCATGCTGCCGACGGTGGTGGGCGCGGCCGGATCTTGTTTCGCTGCGGTCAAGGCGTTCTCCCGTACGGCATGGCCTGGCAGTGTCACCGGCGGCCGGTGGTCGCCGGGTGAACGTGGCGGGCATGTCGCGCGGCGCCGCGATGCGGGACAATCGCGGAGTCCCCAACACTCACGGTGCCCCATGGCTGGAGCCGGCCTGTTCGCCCTGCTCGACGATATCGCGACCCTGCTCGACGACGTTTCCATCCTCACCAAGGTCGCGGCCAAGAAGACCGCCGGCGTGCTTGGCGACGACCTGGCGCTCAATGCGCAGCAGGTCACCGGGGTCAGTGCCGCGCGCGAACTACCGGTGGTCTGGGCGGTGGCCAAGGGCTCGCTGCTCAACAAGGCGATCCTGGTGCCGGCGGCGCTGGCGATCAGCGCATGGCTGCCGTGGGCGATCACGCCGCTGATGATGCTCGGCGGTGCGTTCCTCTGTTACGAGGGTGTGGAAAAGCTGGCGCACAAGTTCCTCCACGGCAAGGAAGACGCGCAACGCCACACCGAGCGCATCCAGGCGCTGGCCGATGCCGAGGTGGACATGGTCGCCTGGGAAAAGGACAAGGTGCGCGGCGCGATCCGCACCGATTTCATCCTCTCGGCCGAGATCATCGTGCTGTCGCTGGGCGTGGTGGCGCACGTGCCGTTCCTGCAGCGGGTGCTGGTGCTGGCGGCCATCGCCCTGGCGATGACGGTGTTCGTCTACGGACTGGTCGCAGGCATCGTCAAGCTCGACGACATCGGCCTGTGGCTGCTGCGTCGCGGCCGTGCCGCCGCCGCGCTGGGCCGCGGCATCCTGCGCGCCATGCCGTGGTTGATGCGCGGCCTGTCGATCGCCGGCACCGCGGCGATGTTCCTGGTGGGCGGCGGCATCCTCGTGCACGCGATACCGGCACTGCACCACTTGGTGGTGGGCTGGATTCCGTCACCGTCCTGGGAGATCGCGGCCAACGCGCTGGGCAGCGTGGTGATCGGCATCCTGGTCGGCGCGCTGGTGCTGGTGGCGGTGAGCGGGGTGCAACGACTGCGGAGCGGCAAGTCGGCGCATTGAGCCTCACATGTCCCGCCAGATGAGGATGCCGCAGGGCGCCATCTCGATGGCGCTTCTCAGGTGCGTAACGTCGTGCTTGCCTCGAGCATCTGCAACACCCTCCTGCGCGTGGCCGAGCGGGCGTGGCGGAATGCGTGCAGCAGGCGCCGTTCGACCGGATCGTCGACCAGCTCGGCGTCGGCGGCGGGCGTCCAGTCCTCGCGCAGTGAGGGCTCGCCGCGGCCCGTTGCCAGCCATTCGTACGAGACGTCCGTTGCCAGCGCGATGGCGATCAGGCGCGTACTGCTGGGCGAAATCCCGGTAACGCTTTCCCAGTTGCCGACCGCGCTGCGGCTGACCCGCAGTTCCGCGGCCAGTTCGCCCTGCGTCATCTTCTTCCGCTGTCGCGCCATGCGGATTCTTATTCCCAGGCTTCCCGCCATTTCACTCCTTCCCCCTACAGGAACGTGGTCATTATAGGCACGACCGGGATGGGGCCGCCTGATCAAGGCTCACGACTGATTCCACGATGGCATGTCGCCACGTCAGATAGGCATGCCATCGATACTGTCGCATTTGGTCATTAAGGCTGACAGCTGTCTCATATGTGCCGTCGTGTCTGGTTCATGAAGCGGTTGTGTCATCAGATGTGGCATGTATCGAGGCTTGCCGCATCTCCGTAGATGGGAAAGAGTCGTTCTCGTCCGATGACGACGCATGGGGATGCAATGTCGCAACCGTTGTTCCGCGATGAAGTGCTCAAGGCTCGCCGCACCAGCTGGCTGGGCGGCATTTCGCTGGCGCAACCGCTGCGGCTGTGGGTACTGACCGGGCTGGCGGTAGTGGCCGCGTCCGCCATCGTGCTGTTCATCACCTTGGGGACTTATACCCGCCGTTCCACCGTCACGGGTCAACTGGTGCCAACGCAGGGGTTGGCGACCGTAGTGGCGCCTGCCAGTGGCGTCGTGACGCGTATGGAAGTTCCGGAGGGAGGGCAGGTCGCCGCCGGCGGCATGCTGGCCTTGGTCACCGTACCGCGTGCCACCCAAGGCAGCGGCGACACGCAGGCGGCCCTGGAACAACGTCTGCAGCAACGGCAGGACGGTCTGCTCGCTACACAACAGGCCCAGCATGCACAGTTGCAGGCGCAGGCGCAGGGCATCGCCAGTCAACTGGCGAATGCGCAGCGCGAACTGGCGCAGGTGGAGGCAGAAGTAGTCACCCGCCAGCAGCAGATCCGTATCGCCAGCGAAACCCTCGATCGCCTGCGCCGGCTCGAGGGCGGGCAGTACGTCAGCGTGCTGCAGATCAAACAGCAGGAAGCGCTGGTGCTGGACTACACCGGCCAGATGCAGACCCTGCAGCGGCAAGCGATCGGCACCCGCCGGCTGATGGCGCAACTGCAGCAGGCACAGCGCGAACTGCCCGGCCAGCATCAGGCCAGCGACGCCGGCTACCAGCGCGATCTGGCCCAGCTGGAACAGGAACGGGTGCAGACGCAAGCCAGTGGTGCGCTGCTGGTGAAGGCGCCGGTAACCGGTGTGGTCGCCACGCAGATCGTCAAGCCGGGGCAGGCGGTACAGGCCGGACAACCGTTGCTGAGCCTGCTGCCCGGTGACGGAAAGCTGGAAGCCGAACTGCTGGTGCCCAGCCGTGCCATCGGCTTCATCGCCCCCGGCGATACCGTGCTGCTGCGCTACCAGGCGTTTCCGTACCAGAAATTCGGCCACCAGGAGGGGCGGGTGGCGCGCATCAGCCGCAGCGCATTGAGCAGTGGCGAGTTGGGGGCATTGATCGGCAATGCCCAGCAGGGCGAACCGTATTACCGCATTACCGTGGCGCTGGCGCAGCAGGCCATCACTGCCTATGGCAAGCCCGAGCCGCTCAAGCCCGGCATGCTGCTGGACGCCGATGTGATGGGCGAACGGCGTAGGTTGATCGAATGGATTTTCGAGCCGTTGTATTCGCTGAAAGGGAAAGTCGGCAATGGCTGATCTTCTTCGCAGGTAATGGATTGCCGGTGTATCCCGGCCCCGTGGCGCAGGGGGTCTGTGTCGCATACGTTGGAGATTGAGGATATGCGCGATTTGATGTCTGAGGAGGTTTCGTTTGTTGATGGCGCTGCTTCGCAATGCGATGCGGATGGTGGTGATGTTTTGATATTGGCGGGGCTGTCAATTGCAACGGGCTTAGGGTTTGCCGCTGGTGGCGTTGCGGGGTTTGCGGGATTGATGGGTATGTTGGCTTTCCAGAAGTCTTTGATGGATAAGCAGGCCGCATGCGAAGCTAATCTAAAATAGGTCTGACGGGCGCCAAAGTCTATTTGGCGCCCTTTGTTGGTCCTGATGGTTGATTTGGAGAATAAATATGGGAAGGCTCGTATTGATGATATTTTCTTTCTTTGTTTTTGTTGTTGCATTTTTCAGGATGGGTGGGCGGGTTAATGCAGAGGCATTTATTTCTATGGGGGCTGGAATTTTTCTTTGTTTGATGTTGTTCAGTTTTATGGATTTAAGGAGGCGCAAGGGAAGGTGATTTCCTGGGCATGCCCTGGATTTTGTGCAAGCAGGCGGTGGGCTTGAAATTGCCGGATCTGCGGCAGGACGGATCAAGGCTTGCTATTACGCATTGATAGGGCATGAAGGTTGAAACAAATCCTCCAATCCGAGTCCGCCGAATGCGGCTTGGCCTCTCTGGCAATGGCTGCTTCCGCCCACGGCCTCCATATCGGTTTGCCGCAGCTGCGCCGCCGCTTCCCGCTATCGCTCAAGGGCGCCAAGCTTTCGCATCTGATCCAGATCGCCCAGCAACTGGGCTTCTCCACCCGTCCGCTGCGACTGGATATGGAGGATCTGGGCAAGCTGAAACTGCCCTGCATCCTGCATTGGGATCTGAACCACTTCGTGGTGCTGGCCAAAGTCGGCCGCAGCAAGGTCACGATTCTCGACCCGGCCATCGGCGAACGGGTGTTGTCGCTGGCCGAGGTTTCCGAACATTTCACCGGCGTGGCGCTGGAACTGTCGCCGAGCGCCGGGTTCAAGCCACAGAAGGCGGTGCCGGCGATCACCGCGCGGCAGTTGACCGGCCCGGTGCGGGGCCTGTGGCGTGCGCTGGGACAGATCCTGTTGCTGTCGGTGGCCTTGCAGGTATTCGTGGTGCTGGCCCCGTTTTTCATGCAGTGGGTGGTGGACCAGGTGCTGGTCTCGGCCGACCGCGACCTGCTCACCGTACTGGGATTGGGTTTCGGACTGGCATTGCTGCTGCAGATTGGCATTGGTCTGCTGCGCGGCGTGGCGGTGGTGCACCTGTCGTCGCGCCTGGGCTTGCAATGGATGGGCAATGTGTTTGCGCATTTGCTCAAGCTGCCGCTGGATTTCTTCGAGAAGCGCCACTTGGGCGACGTGACGTCGCGCCTGTCGTCGGTGCAGGCCATCCAGCGCACGCTGACCACCAGCTTCGTAGAAGCCCTGATTGACGGTCTGATGGCCGTGGTCACTTTGGGCCTGATGCTGGTCTACAGCTGGAAGCTAGCGCTGGTGACGCTGCTGGCGGTGGCCCTGTACGCCGGCATCCGCGCACTGGCCTACCGCCCGCTGCGCGACGGCACCGAGCAGCAGCTTGTGGCTGCAGCGAAGCAGCAGACCCACCTGCTGGAATCGCTGCGTGGCATGCAGAGCGTGAAGGTGGCGGGCGAGGAGTCGCGGCGTCGCAGTACCTACGACAACCTGATGGTGGAAACGGTCAACAAGGACGTGAAGCTTGCACACCTTGGGTTGGGGTTCAATGGTGCCAGCCAGCTCGTATTCGGTATCGAGCGCATTGCGGTGATCTGGATCGGCGCGGTGTTGGCGCTGGGCAATGTGTTCTCGGTGGGCATGTTGATCGCCTACCTGGCCTACAAGGATCAGTTTGCGGGGCGCATGAGCGCGCTGATCGACAAATGGGTGGAGTTCCGCATGCTGCGCCTGCACGGCGAGCGTCTGGCCGATATCGTGCTGACGCCGCCGGAGGACGATCACGCGCTACCGGAAGCGTTGCCGCCGCAGGACGTACGCATCGAGGTGCGCAACCTGTCCTTCCGCTATGCCGAGGGCGAGCCGTGGGTGCTGCGTGACTGCAGTTTCAGCATCGCGCCGGGCGAGTCGGTAGCGATCATTGGTGCGTCCGGGTGCGGCAAGACCACGCTGGTCAAGCTGCTGCTGGGCCTGCTCAAGCCCAGCGAGGGCAGCATTCACGTCGGCGGCCACGACCTGCACAAGCTCGGCGCGCGCAACGTGCGCGCTATCGTCGGCGCGGTGATGCAGGACGATCAGCTGTTCGCCGGAAGCATCGCCGACAACATCGGTTTCTTCGATCCCGAGTTCGATCTTGAGCGGGTCGAGCAGGCGGCGCGGCTGGCGGCGGTGCACGACGATATCGCCGCGATGCCGATGGGCTACCACGGCCTTATCGGCGACATGGGCAGCTCGCTCTCCGGTGGGCAGAAGCAGCGCATCATTCTGGCGCGTGCGCTGTACCGGCAGCCGAAGCTGCTGTTCCTGGACGAGGCGACCAGCCACCTGGACGTGGGCAACGAGCAGTTGGTGAATGCGGCGATCCGGCGGCTGGACGTCGCCCGCGTGATCGTCGCCCATCGCCCGGAAACCATCGCCAGCGCTGATCGCGTGCTGGTGATGGAGCAGGGAAGGATCGTGCAGGAGCTGCGTCCGCAGGCTCCGCGGAGCGCGGAGGCGGTGGAAGCCGAAGCCGAAGCAGCAGCGATGCCGGTGTAGCAGGGCGTATCCGTGCATGAAGATGACGATGCCTCATGTACACATGCCTGCCCGCAATGGCCGCGGCCGGATGGCGAGGCATCCGTATGCCTGTGACGTAGACGAGCGATGAAGCCGGGCGATGCTGTCAGTTTCGACAGTTGCGCCCACAAGCGCGTTCCGGCTCAAATCGTCAGGTTTGCGGCGCATGCGCGCCTTGCAGTGAATGCCGGCGGTGTACGGGCCGGCGTGTCGTGTCGATCATCAGACAAGGGGAAATGATGCTGAAACTGTCTTCCTGCGCCCTGGGCGTGGCACTTTCGTTTGCGTTGATGCCGGCGGTATACGCCAAGGGCGAGTCGGCGACGCTGCCGCGCGCCGTGACGGCCGGGCCGTGCGTCGAGGGGATCTGCGAGTATCGCCTGCCCAATGGACTGCGGGTGCTGCTGTTCCCGGATGCGAGCAAGCCCACCGTCACCGTCAACCTGGTCTACGGCGTGGGCTCGATGCAGGAGAACTACGGTGAGACCGGCATGGCGCACCTGCTGGAGCATCTGCTGTTCAAGGGCACGCCGACGCATCCGGACATCCCCGGCGAGATGCAGCAGCGCGGGGTGAGCAAGAACGCCACCACCTCGCTGGACCGCACCAATTACTTCGCCTCGTTCCCCGCCAACGACGACACGCTGGACTGGCTGTTGGCGCTGGAAGCGGACCGCATGGTCAATTCCAGGGTCGCCAAGGCCGACCTGGACAGCGAGATGACCGTCGTCCGCAACGAGATGGAAGCCGGCGACAACAATCCTGCAGGCGTGCTGATGAAGCGCATGCGTTCGGTCGCCTACGACTGGCACAACTACGCCAACCTGCCCATCGGCGCGCGGTCGGACGTGGAGAACGTGCCGATCGGCAACCTGCAGGCGTTCTACCGCACCTGGTACCAGCCGGACAACGCGCTGCTGATCGTGGCCGGCCGCATCGACGCCGACACCACGCTGGCGCGCGTGGCCGCGCATTTCGGGCCGCTGAAGAAGCCGGCGCGCGTGCTGCCGGCGTTCCATACCGTCGAGCCGACCCAGGACGGCGAGCGCGAGGTGACGGTGCGCCGCAGCGGCGACCTGTCGCTGGTGGCCACCACCTACCACGTGCCGGCGCTGGCGCAGGCCGACAGCGCGGCGCTGGCGGTGCTGGGCAATGTGCTCGGGCATACGCCCAGCGGGCGCCTGCACAAGGCGCTGGTGGAAACCAAGCTGGCGGTGGGCGCGGGAGCCGGCAGCGGGAGCATGCGCGATCCGGGGCTGTTCAACGTGATCGCGGTGCTGCCCAGGGACGGCGACGCGGCCAAGGCCGAAGCCGAGCTGCTGCGGCAGGCCGAAGCCATCGCGGCCCGGCCGGTGACCGGGGAGGAAGTGGAGGCGGCCAAGCAGCGCATCGCCAACGACCAGGAGAACCTGCTCAACAACGTCAACGCGGTGGCGATGGCATTGTCCGAATACCAGGCGGCCGGCGACTGGCGCCTGCTGTTCATGCAGCGCGACGCCATCGCCAGGGTGACCGCGGCGGACGTCAACCGGGTGGCGGCGGCATACCTGAAGCCGAGCAACCGCACGCTGGGCCGGTTCGTGCCCACCGATGCGCCGGACCGCGCCGAGGTTCCCGCCGCGCCGGCGATCGCCAGCGTGGTCGACGGTTACACCGGCCGGGCGGCGGTTGAGGCGGGCGAAACGTTCGAGGCGACGCCGCAGAACATCGCCGCGCGCACGCAGACCTTCACCCTGGGCGAGGGCCTGAAGGTGTCGCTGCTGCCGCGCCGGACGCGCGGGCAGACGGTCACCGTCAACGCCAGTTTCGAGTTCGGCAACGAACAGGCCGTGACCGGGCGCGACACCGCCGCGCAGTGGGTGGGATCGATGCTGCTGCGGGGCGCGGCGGGGCTGAGCTACGAGCAGCTCGTCGCCCGCTTCGACGCGCTCAAGACCGAGGCGTCCATCGGCGGCAACCTGCAGGGCGCGCAGATCCGCCTGAGCGGCAAGCGCGAAACCCTGGCCGAGGCGCTGGCACTGGCCGCGCAGGTGCTGCGCCAGCCGGACTTCCCGCAGGACCAGTTCGAGCAGCTGCGGCTGCAGGCCATCACCGGGATCGAGGCGCAGCGCAAGGAGCCGGGCATGCAGGCGTCGATGGCGATGGCCAGGTACTTCGATCCGTGGCCGGCGGGCCATCCGCTGCACGCCGATTCGCTGGACGAGTCCCTGGCCAAGCTCAAGGCGCTGAAGCTCGACGACCTGCGCGCCTGGCACCGCGATTTCTACGGGACCGCCAGCGGCCAGATCAGCGTGGTGGGCGACTTCGATCCCGACGCGGTGAAGGCGCAGCTGCAGGAACTGTTCGCCGGCTGGAAGTCGCCGGTGCCTTACGCGCCCATCGCCACGCGCTACCAGCCGCGCGCCGCGCACCGCGAGAGCTTCACCACGCCGGACAAGCCCAACGCGGTGCTGCTGGCGCGGCAGAACCTGTCGCTCAACGTGGCCGACGCCGACATGCCGGCGCTGAGCATCGCCGTGGACATCCTGGGTGGCGATCCGCTCAAGTCGCGCCTGGCCGACCGCATCCGCCAACGCGAAGGCCTGAGCTACGGCGTGAGCGCCGGCCTGCGCGCGGACGACAGCCGCGTCGGCCGCGACGACAACGGCAGCCTTACCGTGCAGGCCATCGCTGCGCCGCAGAACATGGGCAAGGTCGAGACCGCATTGCGCGAGGAGCTGGCACGGCTGGTGTCCGACGGGGTGACCGCGCAGGAAGTGCGCGACGCGGTGGCCGCGCGCATCGTGCAGCGCGAACAGTCGCGCGCCAGCGATGCCGCGGTGGCCGGCCTGCTGCAGGGCCTGCTCGATTACGACCGCACCATGGCGTTCGTGATCGAGCGCGACGCGGCCTACCAGGCGCTGACGGTCGAGCAGGTCAATGCCGCCATCCGCAAGCACCTCAAGCCGGAGAGCCTGAGCGTGTTCGTGGCCGGCGACTTCAAGTAACGCCGCATCAGGCAAAGGGATGCCGGGGCGGCCACGTGCTGCCCCGGTCGTATCGCTGGACGCGCGTCCGCGGGGCCGCGGTCCGCGCCGGCGGCAGGGTCAATCGGCGTTGCCGACCCGGTCGCGACCGGCCTGCTTGGCCGCGTAGAGCGCGCGGTCGGCGCGCTGCAGCAGTGCGTCGGCGGATTCGCCCGGGCGCCATTGCGCGACGCCGGCGCTGAAGCGCACGTGCACGCGCTGGCCCTCATGCTGGAACGGGCGGTGGGCCAGCGCTTCCTGCAACCGCCGCAGCTGCGCGTCGGCCTGGTCCTGGGGCATGCCGGGCAGGACCAGCACGAATTCATCGCCGCCGAGGCGGGCGACCTGGCCGTGGCTGCCCAGGCGGGTCTGCGCGGTCGCCACCAGGTGGCGCAGCGCATGGTCGCCACCGGCGTGGCCATGGTCGGCGTTGGTGCGGCTGAAGTGGTCCAGGTCCAGCATCGCGATGCTGAGCAGCGGCTGCGCGCCGCCCATCGCTTCGGCCAGGACGTCCTGCAGGCCCCGCCGGTTCAGCGCGCCGGTCAGCGGGTCGGTGCGCAGCTGGCTGCCGGCTTCCTCCAGCTCGCGCTCGAGCTGCTGCACCCGCTGTTCGGCGGCCAGCGCCTCGGCGCGCGCGCTGGCCAGGCGGTCGCGCGCGCGCAGCGCCTGCGCCTGCACGCGCGCGGTGTCCTGCAGTACGTTCTGCAGCAGCTGGCCCAGGTCGGCCAGGCTGCGCGCCTGGCGCACCGCCACCGCGTAGCTGGCGATGCGGTCGTGGTAATCGCCGGTTTCCGAGGCCATGCCTTCGACCTGCTCGACGAAGTCGACCATCAGGTCCTTCATCGCCGCCTTGGATTCCTCGATGCCCTGGCGCAGCACGCCCTGGCGGTAGATCACCTCGCGCAGGTCGTTGCGGGTGCGTTCCAGCGAGGTGCGGTCCAGCGGCCCGGCCAGCACCTGCCGCACGTTGCCGATCTGGCCATGCAGCCAGCTGCCGCCGTCGATCAGCTCGGCGATGTTGTGCAGCAACAGGTCGAACAGGTTGAGCAGCAGGTCGTGCTGCTCGTGCAGGACATCGTTGCGCACGCCCACCTGGTGGCACAGCTCGCGCAGGTGCTGTTCCACCGGTTCCAGCGATTGCCCGGATTGCCAGCCGCGCAGTTCCTCGCCCATGCGCCGGGCCTGGGTCTCCAGTTCCGGCGCCTGCTGCAGCAGGCTGGACAGCACCGCGCCGAGGGTGTTGCGCAGCATGTCGCGCAGCCGCTCGGCTTCGCTGTTGCCGGCCTGCGCCGGTTCCAGGTCGATGGTGCGGATGTACTTGTCGATCAGCTGGCGCAGCAGGCGGCCGTAGCGCTCCCATTCCTGGCCGTCGTAGGCGCTCTGCAGCAGCCGCCCGAGATCGCCGAGCTCCCCGGGCAGGCTGGACATGCCCTGGGCGAACGCGTGCAGCAGCGCATCGGGCGCGTGGGCGTGGCCGAAGATCCGCTGCAGCGGCGTCGTGCCGTGGCCGTGCGCGGCGGCTTTCGGCGCCGGCGCGGCCGCCGCCGGGGCGCCGGCCATGACCTGGCGGCGTGACAGGATGCGTCCCAGTCCGGCAGGCTTGGAGGGCGGAATGTCGGTGCTGTCGGCCATCGCGAGGCGGTTCCGGACGGGCTGTGCGGACGGGCCGCGGGCGGGGGATCGATGTCCCCCATTATCGGCGAGGCGGATGCCGGCTTGAACCGCCGGGCAGAGGAGGAGCGGGATGCGCGTACTGCTGGCCGGAGCGACCGGCCTGGTGGGGTCTCAGGTGCTGCAGCGGCTGCTGGCCGATACCCGCTGCACGGCGGTGGTGGCACCGGTGCGGCGGCCGTTGCCGCTGCAGCATCCACGGCTGTCCGCCCCGTTGCTGGATTTCGACGCGCTGCCGCTGCAGGCGCCCTGGTGGCAGGTGGATGCGGCGATCTGCACGCTGGGCTCGACCCTGAAGCAGGCCGGCTCGCGGCAGGCGTTCGCGCGCATCGACCATGGCTACCCGCTGGCCATCGCCCGCGCGGTGAAGATGCACGGCTGCACGGTGTTCGCGCTGAATTCGGCGATGGGCGCCAACCCGCGTTCGGCGTTCTTCTACAACCGGGTCAAAGGCGAACTGGAGCGCGACCTGCGCGCACTGGGGTTCGCGTCGCTGGCGCTGGTGCGGCCGGGGTTGATCGGTGGCGCGCGCTCCGAGCCACGCCCGGGCGAGCAGGCGGCGGCGCGGGTGCTGGGTGCGCTGGGGCCGGTACTGCCGCGCGCATGGCGCACCAACCCGGCCGGGCGCATCGCCGCGGCGCTGGTGGAGGCGGCGCTGGCGCCGGCGCCGGGGGTGCGGGTGATCGGCTCGGCGCAGCTGGCATAGCCGCCGCGCGCCGGGAGCGGCCGCGCTCAGGCCGGCAGCGACTGGCCGCCATCCACCGCCAGCACCTGCCCGGTGATCCAGCGGGCGGCGGGCGAGCACAGGAACACCGCGGCCGCCGCCACGTCGGCAGGGTCGCCGAAGCCCCCAAACGGAATCCGGTCGCGGACGCTGGCGTACAGCGCCGGTTCGGAGGTGCGGCGCTGGTCCCACAGGCCGCCGGGGAACAGGATCGAGCCGGGGGCGATGGCATTGACGCGGATGCGCTCGCGCGCCAGCTCGGTGGCCAAGGTGACGGTGTAGTAGTCCAGCGCGGCCTTCGCGGTGGAGTAGGCGGTCGCGCGCGGTGTCGGCACGCGGGCGTTGATCGAGCTGACGTTGAGGATGGCCGGCATCGTGCTGCGCCGCAGGTATGGCAGCGCCAGGCGGTTGCTGCGCACCGCGGCCATCAGGTCGATGTCGAAGCCGGCCTGCCAGCTGGCGTCGTCGTTGCCGTTGCCGAACCCGGAGGCATTGTTGACCACGATGTCGATGCCGCCGAGCGCGGCGGCGGCGGCCTCGATCCAGGCTTCGATCTGTGCCGGGTCGGCCAGGTCGCAGGCGTGCACGTGGACGTGGGCGGCAGTGGCCTGGAGTGCTTCCTGTGCGCGCTGCAGGCCGTCGTCGCCGCGTGCGCACAGGCCCAGGCGCACGCCGTGCCGCGCGAACGCGGTGGCGATGGCCAGGCCGATGCCACGGCTGCCGCCGGCGATCAGCACGCGGGCATCGCGCAGTGGCTGAACCGTCATCGTGGCGTCTTCCGCGGGAACCGGTGGGTATTGTCGCCGCAAAGGCCGCGGTTCACGGCCAGGTCGTGGCCGGCTGCCCGTTGTCGGGGTGCTGCATGCGCACCACGCAGAAACGGTGGCCGGTCGGCGCTTCCATCACCCACCAGCGCTTGACCAAGCCGATGCGGCGCGCGCCCAGCGCTTCCAGCCGGTCGGCTTCGGCGTCGATGTCGTCCGCTTCGATGTCCAGGTGCACGCGCGGGGGATGGCTGACGCGCTGCACTTCCACGTGCAGGCCGCCGGGGGCGCCGGACAGTTCGGCGTACTGCGCGCCGTCGGTGTCGGTCTCGGGGGTGCGCGGTGCCAGCCCCAGCGCCGCGCTCCAGAAGCGGGCGGCGGTGCCGGCGTCGGTGTCCTGGCAGTCGATGATGAAGCCGGCCAGGCGGCTGCGGTGGGCCATGCGCGTGCTCCTGCGGTGGGAACCGCGAGCTTACGCCCCTGCCATGGGCGGGCGCGTGGCGGCAATGGCCCGCGCCGGCCCACCGAGCCGCCACGCGGCGCCGCACAGCACGCCATAGACCAGCCATTCGGCCAGCCGTTGCAGCAGCCCGCGCCAGGCCTGCAGTTCGGGCAGGGCCATCAGCACGAACAACAGCAGCCAGCTGGCCGCCAGCCCGGCCCACAGCAGGCGGATGCGGGCCGGCAGTCGTGGCGCGGTGGCCAACAGCAGCAGGCCCAGCGCGGTTCCGCTGTAGGTGAGCATGCCCAGCAGGGTGTGCAGTTGCTGGTCGAGACTGCCGGTCGCCGGGCAGCCGGGGTCGCAGGGCGCCAGCGCCGAGCCGATCCAGGCCAGTGGTTCGCACATCAGCAGCCAGTAGCCGAGCCGGCTGGCGCCACGGACCGGCGCCAGCCGCGCGCAGGCCAGCAGCAGCCAGGCGGCGAGCAGGCCCACCGGAACGAAGCCGGCCAGGCTGATCAGCCGCGCATGCGCGCTGCCGCTGGCGCCCAGTTCGCTGATGTACTGGGCCATGTGCGAATAACCGGGCTTGAGCAGCGCGCCGCCGAACAGCATGCCGAGGTAGGCGAGCACCAACAGTGGCACGATCCGGCGCGGGTGGGACATGGCGGTCGCGGCGCGGGTGCCGGAGGCCGGATCAGCGCGCTGCGCTGGCCAGGAACAGCTCGACCTTGCCGCAGGACGGGCAGGCATGCAGGTCGAACGCCTCGCGGTTCACCAGCAGTTCGCCGAGGTTGCCGAGCAGGAACGGCAGCGCCTGGGAGCCCTCGTGGAAGCGCTTGCGTCCGGCGAACACCATCGGCGTGCCGGGGCAGCGCAGGCAATTGATCAGGCGCGGCGGCCGGGCCGCCGGATCGGCGTTGTCGGGGCGGAAGTCCGGGTCCGCGCTGCCATCGACGCGGGTGCCGCAGTTCCAGCACTGCTCGAACGTGTCTTCGTTGCTTTCCCTGCAGTGGCTACAGATCCAATGGGTCATGGTCACGCCTGTCCTGTGCGATGCGCGCATCGTAGCGTGACCCGGGGCGTCGTGGTGACCGGCGCGCGGGCCGCGCCAGGGTGAGCGGCCGGGCGCATCGACGGCGGTGCCCGCCGCGGTCGCGGGCGTTGTCGCCATCGAGCACGGCAAAAAAAAGCCCGCATCGCTGCGGGCTCAAGTTCTGCTGCAAAGCGTTCGCCCGGGGCGGTCAGTGCGGCCGCGCCAGATCGTCGATCAGCACGCGCAGGAAGCGCGCGGCCTCGCCGCCGGTGCAGGCGCGGTGGTCGAACGTGACCGACAGCGGGATGACCTTGTGGGTTTCCACCCCGCCCATCACCGGCGTCACCTGGAAGCGGGCGCGCCCGGCGGCGACGATGGCCACGCACGGCGGCACCACCACCGGGGTGGCATAGCGGCCGGCGAACATGCCGAAGTTGGACAGGCTGATGGTGTAGCCGCTCAGTTCCGACGGGGCGATGCTGCGCTCTTCCACCTGCTGGCGCAGGCGGTTGATGCCTTCGCGGACGCCGCGCGCGTCGAGCATGTCGGCGTTGCGCAGGGCCGGCACGAACAGGCCGTCGTCGGTGTCCACGGCAATGCCGATGTCCACCTGCGCGTGCAGGGTGCGGGTGAGGGTGTCGCCGTCGAACCAGGCGTTCATCGCCGGCACCGCCTGGCAGGCGGCGACGATGCCGCGCACCAGCCGCGAGGTCATGTCGTTGCCCGGTGCCCAGGCATGGATGTCGGCATCGTCGGTCAGCGTGGTCGGCACGACCTTGCTGTGCGCGTCGGCCATCACCCGCGCCATGTTGCGGCGCACGCCCTTGAGCGGCTCCGGCTGGCCCTTGGCGACCACGCCCGGGGGCGCGGTGCGCATCGGCCTGCCGGCGGCGGACAGCGGCGTGCGCGCGGCATCGGCACGCACGGCCGGCGCCGGCGCGGCGGCCTGGACCGCCTGCGGTGCCGCTGCCGGCGCGCTGCCGACCTTGGCGGTGCCGGCCTCGGCGGCCTGCTTCACGTCGCTCATCGTCACCGCGCCGTCGGCGCCGGTGGCACGCACCCGCGCCAGGTCCACGCCGAGCTTGCGCGCCATCGCGCGCACCGCCGGCACCGCCTTGACCCCGCCCACGGCCACGGCCTGTTCGGTGTGCACGGCGTTGGAGCTGACCATCGCCCCGACCACGGTGCCTTCGTCGGCACGTTCGGCGGCAGCGGGAGCCGGTGCCGGCGCCGCGGCAGGCGCGGGCGCCGCAGCGGCCGCTGCCGGTGCGCCGTGGTGGTGGCCGGTGTCCTGGCCTTCGGCGCGCTGCGGCAGGTTCGGATCGATCTCGAACTGGGCCAGCATGTGCCCGGTCACCACGATGTCGCCGGCGCCGCCGGCCAGCTTCAGCACCTTGCCGGAGACCGGCGACGGCACTTCCACCACCGCCTTGGCGGTCTCCATCGACACCAGCGGCTCGTCCAGCTTGATCACGTCGCCTTCCTTGACGAACCACTCCACGATGGTCGCGTCCGGCAGGCCTTCGCCCAGGTCGGGCAGGTTGAAGTTCTTGGTCTGGCTCATTTCAGGGGGTTTCTTCCAGTAGTTCCAGGTCGCGTGCCGGCAGCCAGCCGAGCGCACCATTGGCGCGTTCGGCCCACCACCAGCCACCGTGTTCGTGATGCAGTCGCACCATCTCGCCGCTGTCCACGTCCAGCTCCTGCGCGGTGTAGTCGCGCAGCGCCTCGGCGCGGCCGTCGCCGAGCACGCGCAGCCACGCCACCGGCGCCCAGCCGGCGCGGTTGTCGGCGGTGCGCACCCAGGCGAAGTCCGGCCATTCCTCGTCGCGCACGCCGAGCTCGACGATCTCCCCGGCGTGGAAACGCAACGGCACCGGGTACTGGCTGCGGTAGGCGTTGAGCAGTCGCGCGCGCATGTCAGCCGGCCGCCACCGCGCGCCTTGCCGCCGCCACGATCCGCTCCACGCTCGGCAGGTATTTCATTTCCAGCCGGAACAGCGGGATGTGGGTGTCGTAGCCGGTGACGCGCTCGACCGGCGCCAGCAGGTCGTACATCGACTCCTCGGCCAGGCGCGCGGCGATTTCGGCACCGAAGCCGGCGGTCTTGGGCGCTTCCTGCACGATCACGCAGCGGCCGGTCTTGGCCACCGACTCGGCGATGGTGGCGAAGTCCAGCGGGCGCAGCGTGGCGACGTCGATGACCTCGGCGCTGATGCCTTCGCCGGCCAGCTTGTCGGCCGCTTCCAGCGCTTCCTTGACCTGCGCGCCCCAGGCCACCAGGGTCACGTCGGTGCCGTCGCGCAGCACGAAGCACACGTCCAGCGGCAGCGCCTCGCCGTCGTTGGCGACCACTTCCTTGTACTGGCGGTAGATGCGCTTGGGCTCCATGTAGATCACCGGATCCGGCTCGCGGATCGCCGCCAGCAGCAGCCCATAGGCGCGCTGCGGGCTGGACGGCAGCACCACGCGCAGGCCCGGCACGTTGGTGAAGATGGCCTCGTTGGCCTCGCTGTGGTGTTCCGGCGCGCGGATGCCGCCGCCCCACGGCACGCGCAGCACCATCGGGCAGTGCAGGCGGCCGCGGGTGCGGTTACGCATGCGCGCGGCGTGGCAGATGATGTGGTCGACCATCGGGTAGACGAAGCCGTCGAACTGCGCTTCGGCCACCGGCTTCATGCCCTGCACGGCCAGGCCGACGGTGAGTCCGGCGATGGTGGTCTCGTCCAGCGGGGTGTCGAGCACGCGCTGCGCGCCGAACTTCTGCTGCAGGCCGGCGGTGGCGCGGAACACGCCGCCGTTGACGCCCACGTCCTCGCCCAGCACCAGCACCGACGGGTCGTGCTCCATTTCCCAGGCCAGCGCCTGGGTCACGGCTTCGATCAGGGTGATGGGGGTGGCGGTCATGGGGGTCTCTCCGCTGGCGCCGGTCGCGCCGTGGTCGCTGGCAAGGTCGTGGCCGGCCGGGACGCCGGTGCTGCGCTTGATGTCATCCATGGCGCTGCTCCAGGGCAATGGCCGCGGCGCGCTGGGCCAGCAGGTCCGGCGGCGGGTCGGCATACAGGTAGTCGAACATGGCCTCCACCGGCTGCACCGGGCAGTTGAGGTAGGCATTGACCTCCTCGTCCACGCGCGCGCCGCATTCGGCGATCCAGTTCTTCTCCTCTTCCTCGCTCCACACGCCCTGCGCGGTCAGGTACCTGCGCAGGCGGATCAGCGGCTCCTTCAGCCACGCGGCCTTGACCTCGGCGTCGTCGCGGTAGCGGCGCGCGTCGTCGGCGGTGGTGTGGTCGGACAGGCGGTAGGTGAGGAACTCCAGCACGGTGCCGCCCTGGCCGGACAGGGCACGCTCGCGCGCCTGTTCCATCGCCGCCAGCACCGCGATCAGGTCGTTGCCGTCCACCTGCAGGCAGAACAGGCCGCCGGCCAGGCCCTTCTGGGCCAGGGTCTGGGCGCCGGTCTGGGCCGAACGCGGCACCGAGATCGCCCAGCCGTTGTTGACCACGCACAGGATCAGCGGCAGCTGGTAGGCACCGGCCGAGTTCACCGCGGCGTAGAAGTCGGTCTTGGAGCTGCCGCCGTCGCCGCACACGGTCACCGCCACCTGCGGCTTGCCCTGCAGCTTGAACGACAGCGCCGAGCCGGCCGCGTGCAGGCACTGGGTCGAGATCGGCACGCAGATCGGGAAGTCGCGCGCGGCGTCGCTGTCGCGGTCGTAGTCGCTGCCGCGCTCGTCGCCGCCCCAGTACATCAGCACGTCGCGCGGGCGCACGCCGCGCATGAACATGGCGCCGTACTCGCGGTAGCTGGGGGCGAACACGTCGCCGGGCTTCATCGCCGCGCCGATCCCGACGTGGGCCGCTTCATGGCCCAGGCAGGAGGCGAAGGTGCCGAGCTTGCCGGTGCGCTGCAGGGCCACGGCCTTGGTGTCGAACACCCGGGTGGCCAGCATCTGCCGGAACAGGGGCAGCAGCGCGCGCGGATCGCGCAACGAGGCCGGCAGGTCGTCGCGTACCAGGCTGCCGTCGGCATCCAGGTACTGCAGGTAGTCGATGTGGAACTGGGCGGAAACCGTCATTGCAGCAACACCTTGGACAGATGGTTTCAAATGATAGGAATTGCGCATGGTAAGGAATCGGGCGGGAAAAGCCGTCCTGCGCCGCAGCACGAAATCCGTGCGCCGGCCCATGGGCGGCCGCCGCGGCACGTGGATCCAACGCATTCAGCCAGCCGCCGCGGCCGCCGGCCGATTGTCGCGCCGGTTGCAATCGCAAGTGTTCGCTTTCCGTTTGCGCGGGCAGCGGCCGCCGCCCGGGCCGGGTTACCCTTTGCGCCCCACGCAGATGGCAAGGCCGATGACCGTAGAACAGAACCAGCGTGAGCTCGAAGCCGGCATCCACACCGACCTGCACGGCCGGCTCACCTATGGCGGCTACCTCTGCCTGGACCGGCTGCTGTCGGCGCAGCAGCCGTTGTCCAGCCCGGCGCACCACGACGAGATGCTGTTCATCATCCAGCACCAGACCTCGGAGCTGTGGCTGAAGCTGCTCGACCATGAACTGCGCGCGGCCATCGGCTTCCTGCAGCGCGACCAGGTCTGGCAGTGCCGCAAGGTGCTGGCGCGCGGCAAGCAGGTGCTGCGCCAGCTGACCGAGCAATGGTCGGTGCTGGAAACCCTGACCCCGTCCGAGTACCTGGGCTTCCGCGACGTGCTCGGTCCGGCCTCCGGGTTCCAGTCGCTGCAGTACCGCTGCATCGAGTTCCTGCTGGGCAACAAGAACGCGGACATGCTGGCGGTGTTCGATTACGACCCGGAGGGGCAGGGGCGGCTGCGCCGGACCCTGGAGGCACCGAGCCTGTACGAGGAGTTCCTGCGCTACCTGGCGCGCTTCGGCCATGCGCTCCCGCCGGAGTACGCCGGCCACGACTGGACCCGCCCGCATGTCAGTGATCCGGCGCTGCGGCCGGTGTTCGAGCGCATCTACCAGGACACCGACCGCTACTGGCGCGAGTATTCGCTGTGCGAGGACCTGGTGGACCTCGAGTCGGCGTTCCAGCTGTGGCGCTTCCGCCACATGCGCACGGTCATGCGGATCATCGGCTTCCGCCGTGGCACCGGCGGTTCCAGCGGCGTGGGTTTCCTCAAACAGGCGCTGGAACTGACCTTCTTCCCGGAACTGTTCGAGGTGCGCACCAGCATCCGCGGCGATACCGGGGCGGTGCCCGCCGGGACCTGAAACGCCAACGTATTCAGTATTTTGGACGGGGCTGCGGCCGGTCACGGCCGCAGCCGCCCCGCCGCCGCCCGGGCCGCCGGCGCGGCGCTTGTGGATTTGACGTGAAGCCGGCGCTTCGGTGATCCTCGCGCGTCGTGCCGATTCCGGCCGACTTCCTTTGCATCATCTGCCCAACGAATCACTCAGGGGGAAACCCAGCATGAGCGCTGCCGCGCCGAATTCCGCATCCACCCCGGCGCCCGTGCCGGAGTTCAAGAACCTCCTCGGCCACCCGCGTCCGCTGTGGATGCTGTTCATGACCGAGTTCTGGGAACGCTTCGCGTTCTACGGCATCCGCTGGGCGCTGGCGCTGTACATCGTCGCCCAGTTCGCCGAGAGCCAGGCCGGGGCCAGCAAGCTCTACGGCGCCTATCTGGCGCTGGTCTACGCGGCGGCGCTGTTCGGCGGTTTCGTCGCCGACCGCATCATCGGCTACCAGCGCTCGATCCTGATCGGCGCGGCGGTGATGTCGCTGGGCCTGTTCCTGATCGCCATTCCCGACGACCGCGTGTTCCGCATCGGCCTGGCCACGATCATCGCCGGCAACGGCCTGTTCAAGCCGAACATCTCCAGCATGGTCGGGCAGCTGTACGGCATCAATGATTCGCGCCGCGATTCGGGCTTCACCATCTTCTACATGGGCATCAACGCCGGCGCGCTGGTCGCCCCGGTGCTGACCGGCATCCTGGCCGACAAGCTGTTCGGCACCGAGGCCATGCCGGCCTACAAGTACGTGTTCATCGCCTCCGGCATCGGCATGCTGATCAGCCTGGTGTGGTTCTGGATCGGCCGCCGCCAGCTGGGCAGCGTCGGCGCGGCCCCGGCCGGGGCGGGCATTGGCCGCACCCTCGCGGTGTTGGTCGGCGCGCTGGTCGCGGTGCCGGTGGCCTATGGCCTGCTGACGATCGACGCCGGCATCCTCGGCTGGATCCTGGGCGCGCTGTTCACCGCGCTGTGCGTGATGATCCTGGTCGAGGGCATCCGCGAGGGCAAGGTGGCGCGCGACCGCTCCATCGCCATGCTGATCATCTTCGTGTTCAACGTGCTGTTCTTCATGTTCTTCGAACAGGCCGGCAGCTCGTTCAACTTCCTGGCGCAGAACATCGTCGACCGCGACCTGGCGGGCTGGATCTTCCCGATCGGCTGGTTCCAGTCGGTGAACTCGGTGGCCATCCTGGCGCTGGGCCCGATCTTCGTGTGGCTGTGGACCGCGCTGGGCAAGGCCAACCCGTCGATCCCGCGCAAGTTCGGCCTGGGCCTGATCTTCAACGGCCTGGCCTTCCTGCTGCTGATGTACGCGCTGTCCTCGCTGGTCGACGACGCCGGCAAGATCCCGTTCTGGACCCTGTTCATGGTCTACGTGATCCAGACCGTGGGCGAGCTGTGCCTGTCGCCGATCGGGCTGTCGATGACCACCAAGCTGGCCCCGCTCAAGGTCGTCGGCCTGGCGATGGGCGGCTGGTTCCTGTCCACCGCCATCGGCAACAACCTGTCGGGCATCTTCGCCGCGGTGGTCAGCGGTGAAAGCGGCATGACCGTCGAGTCGGCGCTGAAGGGGTATACCTTCGGCTTCTGGTCGCTGCTGGGCGCCGGCGTGCTGCTGTTCCTGATCGCGCCGCTGGTGCAGAAGCTGATGCACGGCGTGAAGTGAGGAAACCACGATGAAGCGGATGTCCGGTGGAATATCCCTGCTGCTGGCGGCGCTGCTGGGGGGCTGTGCGCAGCCACCGGCACCGCCGGCGGAGAAGGTGCAGCCGCTGGATACCTCCGAACAGAAGGCGCCGGTGGCCGATACCAGCCAGCCGGTCGCCTCGGGCAATACCCCGGCCGCGGCGGACATCGCCGCCGTGGCCGCGCTCAACGCGCAGTTCGACCCCGCGCGCGACCCGGTCGCCGACCTGGAGACGGCCAAGGTCGAGGCCCAGCGCGGCGGCAAGCGGATCGTGCTGGACGTGGGCGGCGAGTGGTGCTCCTGGTGCCACCTGATGGACGCCTTCATGGAAGGCGACTCGGAGATCCGCCGCTTCCGCGACGCGCATTACGTGTGGATGAAGGTCAACTACAGCGAGGACAACGAGAACGCGGCGTTCCTGTCGCGCTTCCCCGCCATCACCGCCTACCCGCACCTGTTCGTGCTCGACGCCGAGGGCCAGCTGCTGCATTCGCAGTTCACCGGCGAACTGGAGAAGGGCAAGGGCTACGACCGCGCCCGCTTCTTTGCGTTCCTCAAGCAATGGGCGCCGCCGGCCACGCCCTGAGCAGGGCGCGGGCGAGGCAAGCGACGGCGTCGCAGGGCGCCGTTTTCGATCCGGACTTCATTTCCGTGGCCAGCGGCCGCTAACGGGAGCATTCGCTTGCTCGCCGGGGCCGATTGCCGATGTCGCTTCCTTCCGATGCCACCCCCGAAACCAGCGTCCCGGCCGCCGCCGGGGCGACGGGCACGGGCCTGCCCACGGTGGACGCGCTGATGGACGAGCAGCCACCCGCCGATACCGATGCCGATGCGCCGGCGCCGCGCTACCGGCTGCCGCAATCGGCGGTGCCGCCGACCATCATGCTGCAGGCCGCGGTGGCGCGGCTGGTGGAGCAGAAGGAGCGCATCGACCGGCTGGCCCGCGAAGGCCTGATTGACGGCCTGTTCCCCGCCGAGTGGAGCGCGGTGCCGGGCAACGAGCTGCGCGCGTTCGTCGCCTCGGTGGTGCCGTTCGCCTCGGACAGCGTGCGCGGCGAGACCGTCGCCGCGCGGGTGCCGTTGAAGTACCTGCTGGGTCAGTCGCATCGCTGGGGCAGGGATGACGTCGCCGAGCCCCGTTCGCTGAGTGCGTTCCTGGCCAGCGACGAACGCGCCGCCGCGGGCGCGGCCGATGCGGCCGAGGTGATGCTGCTGGGGCCGCTGGGGCTGGGCTGGGCCCAGGTCGGCCGCAGCCGGGTCGGCTTCCTGCGTGCGATGGGGGCCGAGTCGCTGGCCGCGCGGGTCACCGCGTTGCCGTACCCGGCGCCGGAGCAGCTGGCGCTGTACCAGGTGAGCGTTGCCGGCGCCACGCAGGTCTGGTGCGTGCTGGACAACCGCAGGCTGCGCGCGCTGTCGGCGCCGTCGCTGAGCGTCCCGTTGTTGACCGCCTACGGCGTCGTCGCGCCACAGGCGTGGCCGGCGCAATGGCCCGATCCGGTCGAGGTGGATGCCGAACTTGGCCTGGCCAGGGCTGGCAAGGGGGCCCATGAGGTTGACCTGGTCAGGCTGGTGGACAAGATCCAGCGCAGCCGGGCCGGCGAGGCCTGGAGCAGCGCGAGCCTGATGCAGCTGCATACCTGGGTGCCCCGCTGGCGCTTCTTCCTGGCCTCGTTCATCGGCCTGCCGGCGGCACTGCTGCTGATCGCGGCGCTGGCCCTGCCCGGTCGCGTCGAGGCCGCGGCGGTGGCGGCGGCGCTCGGCTTCGCCGGTGGCGCCATTGCCGCGCTGGCCGCGCCGTGGATCTACGCGCGCCGCAAGTTCCTGAGCTGAGCAGAGCGGTGGATGCGCAGCCTGCGCCGCATGGGCTGCACCGGGACCGTGTCCTGCAGGGCGTGCCCCGCCTCCACGGGAAAGGCCGCCAGGCGTCTCAATCCAGGGTCATCTGCGCCAGGCCGGCATCGGCCAGGCGGGTGATGAGCCGTTCCAGCACCTGCTCTTCTTCCTCGGTGAGCACCGACATCAGCTTGCGGGTGATCTCCATCACCATCGGCGCGACGGTCTCGTAGACCTCGAAGCCGGCCGCCGACAGCGCCAGCACCGAGCGGCGGCGGTCGTCGCCATGGGTCTCGCGGCGGATGAAGCCGCGCTCCAGCAGGCGCGCCACCGCGCGGCTCACCGCGACCTTGTCCATCGCCGTGCGTTCGGACACCTCGCTCGCCGACGAGCCGGGGTACAGCGCCAGGATGGTGATCACGCGCCATTCCGGGATCGACAGGCCATAGCGCTCGCCGTACAGGCGCGCGATGTTGCCGCTGACCCGGTTGGACAGCACGCTGATGCGGTAGGGCAGGAACTGTTCTAGATCGAGCAGCACGTGCGAGGCACGGATGCTGGTGGACTTGCTGTAATCGGAAGCGCTCATGCTGCAGTGCACCTTGATGGTGGTTTCATGTGAAACTATAACCTTCGGTTCTGACCCGCGTTCGCCGCGTGTCTTCCTGTATTGCGCCGCCGGCTGCGGCGACGACCCACTTCCGGAGGCAACCCATGAACACCCACGTCCACGCCGCATCCAACGCGCCCAACCTGGGCATGCAGGTGACCACCTTCGAGAACCCGATGGGCATCGACGGTTTCGAGTTCGTCGAATTCGCCGCGCCGGCCGGTCAGGTCGCCGGGCTGCACGACTACTTCAGGAACATGGGATTCACTGCCGTGCTCCGCCATCGGCAGCGTGCTATTACCGTCTACCGTCAAGGCGGCGTCAACTTCCTGGTGAACGAGGAGCCGGATTCGTTCGCCGCCGACTTCGCCGCCAAGCACGGCCCGTGCGCCTGCGGTTTCGCCATCCGCTTCCAGAAGCCGGCCGCCGAGGTGCTGTCCGCGGCGCTGGGCAACGGCGCCGAGGAAGTGACCCTGCTGGCCGACACCCGCGCGGTGCCGGCGCCGGTGATCAAGGGCATCGGCGACTGCATGCTGTACCTGGTGGACCGCTATGGCGAGGCCGGCAGCATCTACGATGCGGACTACGTGCCGGTAGACGGCGCCGAGCAGGACCCGAAGGGCTTCGGCCTGACCTTCATCGACCACCTGACCCACAACCTGTACCTGGGCAACATGCAGAAGTGGTCGGATTACTACGAGCGCCTGTTCAACTTCCGCGAGATCCGCTACTTCGACATCAAGGGCGCCAAGACCGGCCTGGTGTCCAAGGCGATGACCGCGCCGGACGGCATCGTGCGCATTCCGCTCAACGAGTCGTCCGACCCGAAGAGCCAGATCAACGAGTACCTGGACGCGTACAAGGGCGAGGGCATCCAGCACATCGCCTGCTTCACCGACAACATCTATGACACCGTCGAGGCGATGCGCGCGCACGGCATCGAGTTCCTGGACACGCCGGACACCTACTTCGACGTGGTCGACCTGCGCATCCCCGACAATGGCGAGGACGTGCCGCGCCTGCGCAGGAACAAGATCCTGATCGACGCCGACCCGGAAACCAAGCAGCGCAAGCTGCTGCAGATCTTCACCCAGAACTGCATCGGCCCGATCTTCTTCGAGATCATCCAGCGCAAGGGCAACGAAGGTTTCGGTGAAGGCAACTTCCAGGCGCTGTTCGAGAGCATCGAGCGCGACCAGATCAAGCGCGGCGTGCTGTAAGCAAAGCGCTCCAGGCCCCTCTCCGGTAGGGAGAGGGCTCTGAAAACAGCAAACAGGCAGGCAGCTCCATGCTCAGCAACGATTATCAGACCGGTTTCGGCAACGAGTTCGCCACCGAGGCGGTGCCCGGCACCCTGCCGGTGGGGCGCAACTCGCCGCAGCGCGTGGCCCACGGGCTGTATGCCGAGCAGCTGACCGGCACCGCATTCACCGCGCCGCGCGGCAGCAACCGCCGCAGCTGGCTGTACCGCATCCGCCCGGCGGCGATGCACGGCGAGTTCACCCCGTTCGCGCAGCCGTGCCTGCACGGCGATTTCAGCCACGCGGCGGTGTCGCCCAACCAGCTGCGCTGGAACCCGCTGCCGCTGCCGCAGGCGCCCACTGATTTCGTCGAGGGCCTGTACACCATGGGCGGCAACGGCTCGCCCGAGGCGCATGCCGGCGCCGCGATCCACCTGTACGCGGCCAACGCCGACATGCGCGGCCGCTACTTCTACAATGCCGATGGCGAGCTGCTGGTCGTGCCGCAGCTGGGCCGGCTGCGGCTGCGCACCGAGATGGGCGTGCTGGAGGTCGAGCCGCAGCAGATCGCGGTGATCCCGCGCGGCGTGCGTTTCGCGGTGGAGCTGCCGGACGGGCAGGCGCGCGGCTATGTCTGCGAGAACTTCGGCGCGCTGCTGAAGCTGCCCGACCTCGGCCCGATCGGCAGCAACGGCCTGGCCAACCCGCGTGATTTCGAAACGCCGGTGGCCGCGTACGAGCACCTGGAAGGCGATTTCGAACTGGTCGCCAAGTTCCAGGGCCGGCTGTGGCGCGCCGCCATCGGCCATTCGCCGCTGGACGTGGTCGGCTGGCATGGCAACTACGCGCCGTACCGCTACGACCTGCGCCGCTTCAACACCATCGGCTCGATCAGCCATGACCATCCGGACCCGTCGATTTTCCTGGTGTTGCATTCGCCCAGCGACACGCCCGGCACCAGCAACCTGGATTTCGTGATCTTTCCGCCGCGCTGGCTGGTGGCCCAGGACACGTTCCGCCCGCCGTGGTTCCACCGCAACATCGCCAGCGAGTTCATGGGCCTGGTGCATGGCGCGTACGACGCCAAGGCCGAGGGCTTCGTGCCGGGCGGCTGCTCGATCCACAACTGCATGACCGGCCATGGCCCGGACGCGGCCACGTTCGACAAGGCCTCCGCCGCCGACCTGTCGCGCCCGGACGTGATCACCGACACCATGGCGTTCATGTTCGAGACCCGTGGCGTGATCCGCCCGACCGAGCAGGCCATCGCCGCCGCGCACCGGCAGCGCGACTACCAGGCGTGCTGGAGCGGGCTGCGCGACAACTTCGCGCCGCCGCGGTGACTCAGGCCGGCAGCGGTGTGTCCAGCACCGCTGCCAGGCAAGACTCGGGCAGTACTTCGCGCAGGCGGTCGCGCACGCGGCCGACGTAGCCGTCCGACGCCATTGCCGGCAACTGCGCCAGCGCCAGCCGCAGCGCGTGCACGGTATCGTCTTCGCCGCGGGTGGCCTGCAGCAGCTGGCGCAGGCGCGCGGCGGCGGGGTGGCGCTGCAGTGCCAGCATGTCCAGCAGATAGATGCGCGCGGCCACCAGCGAGCGGCGCCGTGCCGCCGCCGATGGTGCGGCGTCGGGCACGGCTGCCGGCGCCGGTTCCGGCTGTGCCATGTGCAGGTAGCCGTCACGCTGCAGCCGCGCGATCAGGGCCGGGGCGTCGTCACCGAGCAGGGTGACCAGTTCGGCCAGATCGCGCTTGCCGTCGCACAGGATCAGGGCGCGGCGCTGGCGCAGGTCCAGCGGGGCACGGTGGGCCTGGAGGGCGGCATGCGCGAGGTCGGTCTTGCGCGGTTGCATGGGCGGAAGGGCGATGCGGCGCGGAGCCCCAAGCCTGCCCGTCGCAGGTGAAAGCGTGATGACATGGGCTATCGGGAACGCGCATTTGGTCAAGGTTCCGGCGGCACTGAAAGTCGTGGTGCTTTTGCCCTATATCCGTCATTTATTTCCGCCAGGTGGCTTGCCTGCAGTCCTGTCGATGGAGGCATGGCCCTGCAAGGTAATGTGATGCTTATCACTTCTGGCGCGTTGGTCTTGGCCGGCCCCGTATCAGCCGGAGTTTGCTGAGTCAGGTTTGGGGTGTTAGCTTCCCATTAAGCGCTGCCATATGGATTCGACGCTGCAATGGTGTCGAAAGGGGGCCATGCGCTGTCCGGGGCGGCGAGGGAGATTCGCCGCAGAAGAGGTATCCATTCAAAGATCCAGGGGTTAATCGATGAAGACACGTAAATTGTGTGATGCGATTCTCGTTGCATTGATTGGTACGGCTGGGCTTGCAGGCACGGCAGCCGCGCAGGACGCGGAAACAAAACCCGACGCCAAGATGCTCGACACGGTCACCGTGACCGGCACCCGCATCAAGAGCCAGACCATGACGGCTTCCAGTCCCGTCGCGGAAATCGACCGGGAGGCCTTCAAGAACACGGGTGCGACACGTGCGGACGATCTGATCAACCAGTACCCGCAGATGGCGCCCTACTTCGACAATTTCGCGAATAACGGCGCGCAGTCGTATCCGACGGCGGATCTGCGCGGCCTGGGGCCGGGCCGCACCCTGACCCTGGTGAACGGGCACCGCCTGCCGCCGGGCACCTTCGAATCGCGCGATATCAGCATCGTGCCCGCGGCACTCATCAAGCGCGTCGATCTTCTGACCGGCGGTGCCTCGGCCGTTTATGGCTCCGACGCGATCGCCGGTGTAGTCAACTTCGTCCTGGATACCAATTTCGAAGGTATCAGCCTTAATGCCGGCACCTCGGCCTACCGGCACAAGAACGACAATTCCTATCTCCCCGGGAAAATGGACGAGGTCGGGTATACCTATCCGAGGGGCGATTCGGGGTTTGACGGAATCTCGCGGAACGTGGACATCGCCATCGGTGGCAAGTTTGGCGAAGGCAAAGGCCACGCGATGGCATGGATGACCTGGCGCGAGAACGACGCGTTGATGCAGGGCGATCGCGATTACTCTTCCTGTGCCCTGAATGCGAGCGGCACTGCCTGTGGTGGCTCGGGAACCGCGCCGATCCCCAATTTCTACATCTATGACGCCGACTACGTGCTTTCGGATACGGGCGGCGCCGCGCACTTCGATCCCACTACCGGCAAGTGGGCGCCGGACATGGGCCAGCTGTACAACTACGCGCCCATCAACTATTACCAGCGCCCCGATACCCGTTATAACTTCGGCGCATCGGTTCGCTATGACGTTAATGACTATTTCCGTCCCTATGCGGAAATGATGTACGTCAACAAGAAGAGCAGCATCCAGGTCGCGGAATCCGGCACGTTCTTTGCTCAGACGCTTTCGATCGCGTGCGATGACCCGCTGATCAACACCATGTGTTCGGATCTGGGACTTTCGGACGCCGAACCGCTGGAGATCTATGTTGGCAAGCGCAACAACGAAGGTGGCGCCCGCAGGACCAGCGACGATACCAATTCATGGCGTCTGATCGGCGGTGCCGAGGGTTTCATCAACGACACCTGGAGCTACAACGCCTCGTACGCTTTCAGTCGTACCGAGAATACCAATATCGGGCGCGGCGACTTCCTGTCCGACCGCGTCGCGTCGGCGCTACTGGGCTGCCCGGCGGGCTCCTTCGCCGGCTGCGTTCCCTACAACGTCTGGGTACCGAATGGGGTCACCAAGGAGGCGGCCGAGGCATTGCAGGGCGTCAGCATGGTGTCGACCAGTACCTCGATGAAGGTACTGAACGCCTATGTGAGCGGAGACCTGGGATGGGGTTTTCCCACGGCCGACAACGATCCGATCAAGCTGGTGTTTGGCTATGAATGGCGAAAGGAACATTACGAGGTCGAGGCCGACAGTAATTCCGCGTCCGGCAACTTCACGGGCGCTGGTGGCCCCGTGACCGCGATCAATGGCGATGTGAGCGTGCGCGAACTGTTCATGGAAAGCGCGGTGCCACTGGCGCAGGACATGGGGCTGCTGCGGAGCCTGTCGCTGGACCTGGGCTTCCGCGCATCCGACTACAATCTGTCCGGTCGCGCCAATACCTATAAGGTCGGCGCCAATGCCGAGCTGGGCCCGGTGCGCCTGCGCGGTGGCTTCAACCGCGCCATCCGCGCCCCGAACATCGGTGAGCTGTTCTCGCTGCAGTCGATCTCCCTGTGGGAAGGCGAAGATCCGTGCGCTGGTTCCAACCCGGTCTATACCGCGGCACAGTGCGCCAATACCGGCGTGACCGGCGCCCAGTATGGGAACATTCCGGCCAGTCCCGCCGACCAGTACAACCAGTATGCGGGTGGCAACCTGGAGCTGACGCCGGAGAAGGCCAAGACCTGGACGCTGGGTGCGGCGTACAGCCCGATCGATGGCCTGGATCTCAGTCTTGATTTCTACGATATCAAGATGACCGATCGCATCGCCGATATCGGCGCCTCCACGATCCTCGAGTTGTGTGGCAGTACCGGCAACCCGACGCTGTGCTCGATGATCCACCGCCGTAGTGGAAGCGGTGATCTTTGGATCGGCAATGATGTGGCGACCACGGGTTACATCGAGAACCTGACCGGCAACTTCGGCAAATCGCATCACCGTGGGTTCGACTTCACCGCGGCCTATGGTTGGGATGCCCTGGGTGGCCGATTCAACACGACCTTCGTTGGTACCCGTACGCAGAAGGTTGAGATCGACAACCTGCCCGAGATCGAAGGCACGAAGTTCGATTGCGCTGGCAAGATCAATGTTTCCTGCCTGAATCCCAAGTGGCGCCATATCGCCAATGCCAGCTTCGCGCGTGACTGGTACAGCGTCAATCTGCGCTGGCGTTACACCGCCGGTGTCGATTATGTAAATGCCGTCACCGGCAGCAAGCTCAGCACGGACAAGCTGTTGGTGGCCAATGGGAACAAACTCAGCGCAGCCAACTACTTCGACCTGTCGGCCAACTTCGACATCGGTCCCATGGTGTGGACGATGGGCGTCAACAACATCGCGGACAAGGAACCGCCGATGGTCGGCAACGCGCTGGCACTCAACGGCAATGCTCCGGGTGGCTACGACCAGGCCGGCCGCTACTTCTTCACTAGCGTCAGTGTGAAGTTCTGATGTGAGTTGGCGTCGCCGGCAGCGCGTGCGCTGCCGGCGACGCTCAGTGAAGCCGGGCGGCGGCTAGCCGTCCTGTTTCCCATCGCCCGCTTCCTGGTTTTCGCCCGGCACTTCCGGCCGGCTTTCCATCATCAGCGACAGGGCCGCCTTGGCCATCATGTGGGCGCTCACCGGTGCGGTGATGAACAGGAACACGGTGATCAGCAGCTCACGTGGCTGCGGATCCTCGCCGAGGAAGATGTGGTACGCCACCGAGCACACCAGCACGCAGCCCACGCCCAGCGTGCTGGCCTTGGTGGGGGCGTGCAGGCGCTTGAAGAAGTCCGACAACCGGACCAGGCCGAGCGCGCCGACCAGGATGAAGAAGCAGCCGAACAGCAGCAGCGCCGACAGCACGAAGGGCAGCACGGCCATCATTCGACGATGTCCCGGCGCAGCACGAACTTGCTCAGCACCACGGTGCTGCAGAAGCCGAGCATGGCGATCACCAGCGCGGCCTCGAAGTAGACCGCCGAATTGAGGTACATGCCGAACAGCATCAGTTCGGCGATGGCGGTGACCGAAAGCGTGTCCAGGGCGAGGATGCGGTCGGGCACCGTCGGCCCGCGCAGCAGGCGCCACAGCGCCAGCAGCATCGCCAGCGCGACCATATGCATGCACACCACCACGGTGGTCTGGAAAACCAGGAGTCCGGTCACGGGAAGATCTCCATCAGCGGCGCCTCGTAGCGGGACTTGATCTCGGCGATCAGAGCCTGCGGGTCCTCCAGGTGCAGCACGTGCACCAGCAGGTAGCGGCGGTCGTCGGACAGGGCGGAGGACACCGTGCCCGGGGTGAGGGTGATGAGGCTGGTCAGCGCGGCGATGCCGTGGATGTTGCCGATGTCCAGCGGCACCCAGATGAACCCCGGGGTGAGCCTGCGCTCGGGCCCCAGCACCTGCGCGGCGACGCGGAAGTTGGACAGCAGGATGTCCCACAACATCACGCATACCAGCCGCGGCAATGGCCGCAGCGTGCCGATGCGGGCGAACTCGCGGTCAAGGCGCGCGGCGAACAGCGGGATCACCACGCCCAGCAACATGCCGAGCAGCAGCTGGCCGAGGTCGAAGCTGGCGGACATGACCAGCCAGAACCCGACCACGGTGATCGACAGCGCGGGCGAGGGGAACAGCCGCCGCAGCAGGGGCCGGCGCGCGCTCATGGCAGCCTCGATTGCGGCGTGGCGCCGCGCACGTCGTGCAGGTATTGCTGCGGCGCCAGCAGCTGCGCGGCAATGGCGTCGGTCTGCCGCATCAGCGGCGCGGCGAACACGCTCATCGCCAGTGCGCAGGCCAGCAGCGCGGTGGTGGCGGCGGTCTCGAACGGTCGCGCCGGCACTTCGCCCGCGGGTGCTGGCGGCGCGTCGTCCTCGCCGGGCACGTGCCAGAACAGGCGGATGCCGCTGCGTACCAGGCCGATGATCACCAGCAGGCTGCTGCCCAGTATCGTCGCCCAGACCAGGCCGGTATGCGCGTCGGGCACCGCCGACAGCAGCGCGGCCTTGGCCAGGAAGCCGGCCAGCGGTGGCAGCCCCGCCACCGCCACCGCGCCGACCAGGAACAGCAGGCCGGGGATGGTCTTGCCCGGCAGCGCGGCGGCCAGGTCGCGTTCGCCGCGTTCACCGGCGCGCCAGCGCCGGCGGCGGATCAGGTCGGCGACCAGGAACAGTGCGGCCGCGGTGAACGTGCTGTGCGGCAGGTAGTACAGGCCGGCCGAGATGGTCCCGGCGTTGCCCAGCGCGAAGGCGATGAACAGGGTTGCCGCCGAAACCACCACCAGGTACGCCACCTGCACCCGCAGCCGGGTCGCCGCCAGTGCGCCCAGCGCGCCCAGCAGTAGGGTGCCGATGCCGGCCCACAGCAGCCAGCCGGCGCCATAGCCGGCCAGCGCGCCGGCGCCCTCGCCGAACCACAGCGTGCCCACGCGCAGCACCGCGTACAGGCCGACCTTGGTCATGATCACGAACAGCGCCGCCACCGCCGCCGGTGCGCGCGCATACGATTCGGGTAGCCACAGGTACAGCGGCAGCAGCGCGGCCTTGGCGCAGAACACCACCAGCAGCAGGCCCAGCGCGGCCTTGGCCAGCTTCAGATGGGTCGGCGGAAGCTCGGCGATGCGCTGCCCGATCTCGGCCATGTTGAGCGTGCCCAGGGTGGCATAGAGCATGCCCAGTGCGATCAGGAACACGGTCGAGGCCGAGACGTTGAACACCACGTAGTGCAGGCCGATGCGCAGGCGCAGGCCGCGGCCGCCGGACAGCAGCAGGCCGTAGGAGGCGATCAGCAGCACCTCGAAGAACACGAACAGGTTGAAGATGTCCCCGGTCAGGAAGGCGCCGTTGAGACCGACCAGCTGGAACTGGAACAGGGCATGGAAGTGCGGCGCGCGGCGGTCCCAGCCGGTGCACGCATGCAACAGGCAGGCCGCGGCCAGCAGCAGCGTGGTACCGAGCATCCAGCCGGCCAGGCGGTCGGCGACCAGGGCGATGCCCAGCCGCGCCGGCCAGTCGCCCAGCAGGTACACCATGGTCTCGCCCTGGCTGGTGGCGGCGATCAGCAGCCCTTCGACCAGTGCCAGCACCACCATGCTGGCCCAGGCCACGCTGCGCTGCACCTTCGGCCCGTAGCGCCGGTGTTCGACGAACAACGACAGCGACGCGCCCAGCAGCGGTACCAGGACCGGCAGGATCGGCAGGTGGTTCATGCGCCCTCCCGGTTGCCGGCGTCGCGGCCGCCGTCGGGCTCGTGCGCGTCGACGTGGTCGCTGTGGTTGTCGCTGCGGCTGCGTATCGCCAGCACGATGCTGACCGCGGTCATGGCGAAGGCGATGACGATGGCGGTCAGTACCAGCGCCTGCGGCAGCGGGTCGGTGTAGTGCGCCAGATCCGGGGCCACGCCGTCCTTGAGCACCGGCGCCTTGCCGCTGGCCAGGCGCCCGGCGCTGAAGATCAGCAGGTTGGTGGCATAGGACAGGAAGGTCATGCCGAGGATGACGTCGAAGCTGCGCGCGCGCAGCAGCAGGTACACGCCGATCGCGGTGAGCACGCCAATCGCGCTTGCCAGGGCCAGTTCCATCAGTGCATCTCCCCGGTGCGCGGCGAACGGCGGTGGATGTCGATCTCGCCATGGCGCGCGCTGCGCGTGCGCGACGGCTTGACCGTGCCCATCATCGACAGGATCAGCATCACCCCGCCGAACACCACCAGGTACACGCCGGTGTCAAAGCCCATCGCGCTGGCCAGCGGCAGCTCGCCGATCAGCGGCAGGTGCAGGTCGAGGTGGCCGCTGGTCAGGAACGGAACCCCGAACAGCATCGACGCCATGCCGCTGAGTACGGCGACCAGCAGGCCCACGCCGATGCAGCGGATGTAATCGAAGCCGAAGCGCGATTCCACCGACACCGTGCCCTGGATCACGTACTGGATCAGCAGCGGCACCGCCAGCACCAGCCCGGCGATGAAGCCACCGCCCGGGGCGTTGTGGCCACGCAGGAACAGGAAGATCGACACGGTGAGGGTGAGCGGGAACATGATCTGCGCCAGATCGGCCGGTACCGGCAGCTTGATCGGCGGGCCGGGCATGATCTGCTCGGGCGCCATGCGCGCGCGGCGCAGCAGCGCATGCACCACCAGCGCTGCGATGCCGAACACGGTGATTTCGCCGAAGGTATCGAAGCCGCGGAAGTCGACCAGGATCACGTTCACCACGTTCTGGCCGTAGGCCTCGGGTAGCGCGCGCTGCAGCATCTCGCCGGCCACGGTGTTGGGCGGCAGGGTCATCATGGTGTAGGCCAGCGCGGCCAGGCCGCCGCCGGCGACCACCGCGATCAGCGCGTCGCGGCGCTTGCGCCACGGCGTGCGCTCGGGTGGCGACTGCGCCGGCAGGTAGTTCATGCCCAGCAGCATCAGCACCAGAGTCACCATCTCCACCATCAGCTGGGTCAACGCCAGGTCCGGCGCGGACAGGAACACGAACGCCAGCGCCACCATCAGCCCGGAACCGCCCACCACGATCACCGCCAGCAGGCGCTGCCGGTACAGGAACAGCGCGCCCAGGGCGCAGGCCAGCATCACCAGCCACAGTGCCCAGCCCAGCAGCGGCATCGGCTGCGCCGCCGGCCAGGCCGGCCATGCCGGGGCGGCGGCGTACGGCGCACCGGCCACGATCACCGCCACCAGCACCAGCGCCAGCAGCATGCGCTGCAGGCTGCCGTCCGCCAGCGCGTGGGTGATGCGCTGGGCCAGCCCGAACAGCGCGTCCATGCCGCGCTGGAACAGCAGCTTGCCGACCGGGCGGTTGCGCGCGGCATACAGGTCGGTGCGCCGGCGCAGGCCGGCATACAGCGCGATGCCGCCGGCCACGCCGACCGCGCTCATCGCCAGGGGCAGGTTGAAGCCGTGCCAGACCGACAGGCTGTAGACGGGCATGGCGGCGCCGAGGATCGACTGCGCGGCGGCGTGCAGCACGGGGGCCACGGTCAGCGCCGGGGCAATGCCGACCGCCAGGCAGATCAGCACCAGCACCTCCACCGGGACCTTCATCCAGCGCGGCGGTTCGTGCGGCACCCCCTCGATGTCGAGCGGGCCCTTGCCGAAGAAGGTGTCGTGGACGAAGCGCAGGCTGTAGGCGACGCCGAGGATGCCGGCCAGCAGCGCGGCCGAGCTCATCGCCGTGCGCATCCACTGCGGGCCGCCGGTGGCCAGCGCTTCGGCGAACAGCATTTCCTTGGACAGGAAGCCGTTGAGCAGCGGGATGCCCGCCATCGCCAGCGAGGCGATGATCGCCAGCGTGCTGGTGATGGGCATCAGCCGCCGCAGGCCGCCAAGGCGGCGCATGTCACGGGTGCCGGTTTCGTGGTCGATGATCCCCGCGGCCATGAACAGCGAGGCCTTGAAGGTGGCGTGGTTGAGGATATGGAACACGCCGGCGACCACCGCCATCGGCGTGGACAGGCCGAACAGCAGGGTGATCAGGCCCAGGTGCGAGATCGTCGAATAGGCCAGCAGGCCCTTGAGGTCATGCTGGAAGATCGCATTCCAGGCGCCGACCAGCAGGGTGATCGCGCCAATGCCGCTGACCAGGTAGAAGAACAGTTCGCTGCCGGCCAGCGCCGGGTGCAGCCGCGCCAGCAGGAACACACCGGCCTTCACCATCGTCGCCGAGTGCAGGTAGGCCGATACCGGGGTGGGCGCGGCCATCGCGTGCGGCAGCCAGAAATGGAACGGGAACTGCGCGCTCTTGGTGAAGATGCCGGCCAGGACCAGCAGCAGCGCCCACGGATACAGCGCGCTGCCACGGATCAGGTCGCCCGAGGCCAGCACCACGTCCAGGTCGAAGCTGCCGACGATGCGGCCGATCAGCAGCACGCCGGCCAGCAGCGCCAGCCCGCCGCCGCCGGTGACGACGAACGCCATGCGCGCGCCCTCGCGGGCGTCGCGGCGGTGCGACCAGAAGCCGATCAGCAGGAACGAACTGATGCTGGTCAGCTCCCAGAACACCATCAGCAGCAGCAGGTTGCCGGACAGCACCATGCCCAGCATCGCGCCCATGAACAGCAGCAGGCAGCTGTAGAAGCGGCGCGTGCTGTCCTGCGCCGAGAGGTAGTAGCGCGCGTACAGCACCACCAGCGCGCCGATGCCCAGCACCAGCCCGGCGAACATCCACGCCAGCCCGTCCAGGCGCAGGGTGGCCTCCAGCCCGATCCGCGGCAGCCAGGGCCAGCTTTCGCGCAGTACCGCGCCGTCGAGCACGGCCGGGGTCATCGTTCCCAGCAGCACCAGGCCCAGCAGGGGGGCGGCACCGGCCACCCACGCCGCGGCCGTGCGCGACAGGCGGCCATGCAGGGCGATGAGCGCGGCCATCAGGAATGGCAGCGCGAGCAGCAGGGGGAGAACGGATGTCATGCAGGGAATGCGGGATTCGCGAGCAGGTCCAGCAGTCTAGCAGGCGCTTTTTTGCCGCCGGAACCCCGTAGATGAACGAGCCGTTCGGGTTCGCGGTCCGCGCCGGGCGCCCCGAGTGGCCGGCGTCCGCGCCCCGGCAGCAGGCCCGGCCGCCCCCGGCGGAACGGACCGGCGTGGCGCTGCCGGAGGGCGGACGCGCGCACGCTGCGGCGCGCCTGGCAGGCGCGGAGACCGGCCCGCCAGGCACCGGCAACGGCGCGTCGGGTGTTCGCGCCGCGGATGCCATGGCGGTGCCCGTGGCGATGGCCGTGCGCGGACATGGCGCGTCGCTGCGCCGCCATCGCCTATGCTGTCCGCATGGAAGCAGGGCAACACGCAGAAGACATGCCGCGGCGGGCGCTGGTGTTCGGCGGCAGCGGGCAGATCGGCGAACGGCTGCTGGCCGGGCTGCTGGCCGATGGCTGGAGGGTGCAGGCCGTGTCGCGCGCGCCGCGTGCGGCCGCGCCGGGGCTGAGCTGGCGACAGGGCGACCTGTCCGGCGACTGGCGGGACGATGGCCCGTTCGATGCGGTGTTCAGCTGCGGCCCGCTCGACCACTTCGCGCGCTGGTACCAGGCCGCGGACATCGCCGCGCCGCGGGTGGTCGCGTTCGGCTCGACCAGCGTCGAGGTCAAGCAGGACTCGCACGAACCGGCCGAGCGCGATGTCGCCCGCCGCCTGCGCGAGGCCGAGGCCGCGCTGTTCGCCGCCGCACGCGCCCGTGGCGCGGCCGCCACGGTGTTGCGGCCGACCCTGGTCTACGGCGCCGGCCGCGATGCCACGCTGACCGCGATCGCGCGGCTGGCCACCCGCAGCGGCGTGTTCGTGCTGCCGGCCGGGGCCGACGGCCTGCGCCAGCCGGTGCACGTGCAGGATCTGGCCGACGCCGCGCTGCAGGTGTTGCGGCACCCGGCCACCGCCGGGCACGCCTATGCGCTCGGCGGTGGCGAGCGCCTGGCCTATGCGGAAATGGTGCGGCGGGTGCTGGCGTCGCTGCAGCCGCCGCCGCGGCTGTTGCGGGTGCCGGCGCCGCTGTTCCGCGGGGCGTTGGCGATGGCCCATGCCATCGGCCGCCTGCGCGGCATGAACGCCGCCGCGCTGGCACGCATGCGCGAGCCGCTGGTGTTCGATATCGACCCGGCACGACGCGACTTCGGCTATGCGCCACGCCCGTTCCATCCCACCCGGGACATGTTCGGGCTGTAGTGCGGGGCTCGCCCCGCACGGGCTTTGGCGCGGTGTCGCATGCGCGGCGGGCCCCGCATCCACGGTCCCTGGCCTGCCCGCGGGTGCGCGCCGCTCAGTACTTCCAGCGGAACTGCCGGTACAGCTTGGCCAGCACCCAGATCGGCCCGATCAGCAGATAGGTCAGGTCGGTGAGAAAGCTGGGCCGGCGGCCTTCAATGTGGTGGCCGATGAACTGCGCGATCCAGGCGACGACGAACACGCCGACGCCGGCGTACAGCAGGCCGCGCACGCCGATGCGGTCCTCCAGCAGCCGGCACAGGCAGCCGGAGACGAAGAACAGGATCAGCATGCCGATGCCCAGCGGCCGCGACAGGCGGTTGTAGTACGCCCATGCGCCGAACATCGCCAGCGCCGCCCAGATGCCGTTCTGGAACCACGGCAGCAGCGGCGGGATGCACCACAACAGGGCGATCACCGACCACAGGATGGCCGGCACCGCGACCACGTGGATGGCCTGGTTGACGGGATTGCGGTGGTCGCCGGAATAGCTGGCGAACCAACGGTCGATGGGGCGTGCGGCACTCATGTCCATGCGGCCTCTTCTCCCGGCAGGGGCGGTGGCGCGCGCCCGGACGGGCGCGCGGGGGAACTCAGTCGATGTGGATGCCCGCCAGCTTCTGCAGGGCCTCGGCGTACTTGTCGCGGGTGCGCGCGATCACCTCGGCCGGCAGCGCCGGGCCCGGGGCGGTCTTGTTCCAGTCCAGCGTTTCCAGGTAGTCGCGCACGAACTGCTTGTCGTAGCTCGGCGGGCTGGTGCCGACCGCGTACTCGTCGGCCGGCCAGTAGCGCGAGGAGTCGGGCGTGAGCATCTCGTCCATGATGTACAGGCGGCCGTCGGCGTCGGTGCCGAACTCGAACTTGGTGTCGGCCAGCAGGATGCCGCGCTCGGCCGCGTACTCGGCGGCGAACTTGTAGATGCGCAGGGTCGCGTCGCGCACCTTCTCGGCAAGCTCGGCGCCCACCGCCTTGACCATCGCGTCGAAGTCGATGTTCTCGTCGTGGTCGCCCACCGCGGCCTTGGTGGACGGGGTGAAGATCGGCTCGGGCAGCTGCTGCGCCTGCTGCAGGCCGTCGGGCAGCTTGATGCCGCTGACCTGGCCGGTGCGCTGGTAGTCCTTCCAGCCGCTGCCGATCAGGTAGCCGCGGGCGATGGCCTCCACCGGCACCGGCTTGAGCCTGCGGGTGACCACCGCGCGCCGGGCGTACAGCGCCGGGTCCACGCCGTCGGGCAGCACGCTGGCCACGTCGATGCCGGTCAGGTGGTTGGGCATCAGGTGCGCGGTCTTGGCGAACCAGAAATTGGACACCTGGCACAGCATCTCGCCCTTGCCCGGGATCGGGTCGGGCAGCACCACGTCGAACGCGGACAGGCGGTCGGTGGCCACGATGAGCAGGTAATCGCCGGCAGGCGTGTCGGCCGGCAGGCGTTCGCGCGGGATATCGAATACATCGCGCACCTTGCCGCGGTGGCGCAAGGGCAGGCCGGGAAGATCGGATTGCAGCAGCGTGGTCGGCACGGGCACTCCTGGAACTTGGCGATGAAGCCGTCGGCACAGGACCCGGGGGGCCCGCGGCGGGACGGCGGGCGGCCTAGTGTAAGGCCGTCCGGGGCGGCTGTGGCATAAAATACGGCCCCGATCTTCAAGGCCACGGCCCCGCCCATGCGCTGGTACGGAAAACTGCTGGGATTCATCGCCGGCGCCCTGCTGTTCAGGCCCAACCCGCTGTTCGGCGCGGTGGTGGGCATGCTGCTGGGGCATGCGTTCGACAGCGACTGGTTCAGGCTCGGCAAGGACCTGCCCTACCGCGAGCTGGGGGTGACCCGCGAGGCCAGCGATGCCGAGATCGACCTGGCCTACCGCCGCCTGATCTCCCAGTACCACCCCGACAAGCTGGCCGGTGCAGCGCCCGAACTGCGCGCCCAGGCCGAGAAGAAGGCCCGGCAGATCAACGCCGCCTACGACCGCATCAAAACCCTGCGCAAGCGCTGAAAGGCCCCGTCATGTCCAACTGCATCATCGCCCCGTCCATCCTCTCGGCCGACTTCGCCCGGCTCGGCGAGGAGGTCGACACCGTCCTCGCCGCCGGTGCCGACTGGGTCCATTTCGACGTGATGGACAACCATTACGTGCCCAACCTGACCATCGGCCCGATGGTCTGCCAGGCGCTGCGCAGGCATGGCGTGACCGCGCCGATCGACGTGCACCTGATGGTCGAGCCGGTGGACCGCATCGTGCCGGACTTCGCCGAGGCCGGCGCCAGCCTGATCAGCTTCCACCCGGAAGCGTCGCGGCACGTCCACCGCACCATCCAGCTGATCAAGGCGCATGGCTGCAAGGCCGGTCTGGTGCTGAACCCGGCGACCCCGGTGGAAGTGCTCGACTGGGTGCTGGAGGACCTGGACCTGGTGCTGCTGATGTCGGTCAACCCCGGCTTCGGCGGCCAGGCGTTCATTCCCTCGACCCTGGAAAAGCTGCGCGCGGTGCGGGCGATGATCGACAAGCTCGGCAAGCCGGTGATCCTGGAAGTGGACGGCGGGGTCAAGGCCGACAACATCGGCCAGATCGCCGCCGCCGGCGCCGACGCCTTCGTTGCCGGCTCGGCCATCTTCAACGCCCCGGACTACGCGCAGGTGATCGCGCAGATGCGCGCCAACGTCGCCGCGGCGCGGGGGTGAGCATGGCTGCCGGCCTGCATATCCGTCCGGCCACCGCCGATGATGCGGGCCTGATCCTGCATTTCATCCGCGAACTGGCGATCTACGAAAGGGCCGAATCGTCGGTGCAGACCGACGAGGCCGGGATCCGCGCCAGCCTGTTCGGTGCCGATGCCAAGGCGCAGGCGCTGGTCTGCGAGCGCGACGGGCAGGCCATCGGCTACGCGGTCTACTTCTACAACTATTCCACCTGGCTGGGCCGCAACGGCATCTACCTGGAAGACCTGTACGTCAGCCCGGAACATCGCGGCTGCGGGGCGGGCAAGGCACTGTTGCAACACATCGCGCGGCTGGCGGTGGCGCAGGGCTGCGGCCGCTTCGAGTGGTCGGTACTGGACTGGAACACGCCGGCGATCGACTTCTACCGCGCCGCCGGCGCGCTGCCGCAGGACGAGTGGACCGTGTACCGGCTGCAGGGCGACGCGCTGCGGCGGTTCGCCGAGGGCTGAGGCACGGCATGGGTGCCGGCGTCGCGGTAACCGCCGCGCCGGCCGGCACCGGCAAAAAGAAGGCCGTGGCATCGTTGCCACGGCCGGGGGAATTCGTGGGAGGCTGATCCTGCCTCCATCCATCGTCCCTGCTATGGCCTTCCATGCTCCGCCGGTTCGATGACGCGGCGATGACGAACGCGTTGCGGTTGCGTGGCGGATGCACATTACAGCGCGTTCATGCGTGCGCCACGCTCCCGTTAGCCGGCGCGGCGCAATCTGTCGGCGATGGTTGGAAACGCCATCTTCCCGAACTTCCACGCTGTAGCCCGCCCAAAGGATCACGCATATGAAGACCTCCGCCCTGCTCCTCGCCGTCGGCCTGGCCCTGGGGGCCGGCACCGCGTTCGCCGCCCAGTCGACCCCGGCCACCCCCGCCACGCCCGCCACCCCGGCGGCCCCGGCCATGCAGATGGCGCCGGCGGCCAAGACCGCCACCGCGCCGGCCACCAAGCACCACGCCAAGAAGCACCACCACCACGCCGCCGCGGCCAAGCCGGCAACGCCCGCCACCCCGGCAGACGGCAAGTAAGTCCCCGGCCCGGGAGGGTCACGCCGGTCCGTCGGCCGGCGTGATCCGCCTGCGTCCGGTCGAGTCACCGTGACCGAGGGCAGGGCCATGAACACCGGCATCCATCACCCGTATTCGCTGGCGGCCCTGGTCATGCTGGCGGTCCTGGCGGTCCTGGGGGGCACGGGGTTGCCCGGCAGACCTGCGGCCCCGGCTACGCCCGCGGACGCCAGTGCGCCGGCTTCCGCACCCCGCCCGGCAACGGCGAAGGTGCTGCCGCGCTGCCTCAAGCGCAGCGCGCTGGGCAAGTGCGAGCGCCGCGCGCCAGCCGCGTCCGGCGGCAACCGCGCCGCCCCCGTGGCAACGCCCGCTCCGACCCGCTGAACCGCGCCGCCGCCGGCGCTATGCTTGCCCGACCCAGGCCACAGCCACGCCGTCATGCGCATACTGGTCGTCGAGGACGATACCCAGATTTCGGCCTACATCGCCAAGGGACTGCGCGAGGACGGGCACGTCGTCGACTGCGTGGACAACGGCCGCGATGGCCTGTTCATGGCCACCACCGAAACCTACGCGGCGGTCGTGCTGGACCGCATGCTGCCCGGCCTGGACGGGCTCACCGTGCTGCGCACGCTGCGCGGCGCCGGCAATACGGTGCCGGTGCTGCTGCTGACCGCGCTGGCCGATGTCGACCACCGGGTGGAAGGCCTGCGCGCCGGTGCCGACGACTACCTGGTCAAGCCGTTCGCGTTCGCCGAACTCAGTGCCCGGCTCGATGGTCTGTCGCGGCGCGCTCCGGGGGCATCGCCGGCCGCCGTGTCGACGCGGCTGCAGGTGGCCGACCTGGAACTGGACCTGCTGCGCCGCACCGCCTCGCGCGCAGGCCGTGCCATCGACCTGCTGCCGCGCGAGTTCATGCTGCTGGAGTACCTGATGCGCAACGCCGGTCGCGTGGTCACCCGCACCATGCTGCTGGAGTCGGTGTGGAACTACCATTTCGATCCGCAGACCAACGTGATCGACGTGCACATCAGCCGCCTGCGGCAGAAGATCGACCATGGCTTCGCCACGCCGCTGCTGCATACGGTGCGCGGCGCCGGCTACCGGCTCGACGGCTGATGCGCCTGCCGCGCTCCACCACCTCGCGGCTGGCGCTGGCGGTGTCGGTCGCGTTCCTGCTGGCGTTCATCGTGCTCGGCACCGGCGTCTATGCCGCGGTGTCCGCCCTGCTCGAGCGCGACGCGCACGAGGTCGTGCGTACCGACGCGGCCGGGCTGCGCGATCTCTACCGGCACGCCGGCTACGCGCGGCTGCGCGAGGAACTGCAGGGGCGTATCGGCACCCCGGACGACCCGGACATGGTGTACATGCTGCTGGACGCGCGCGGCGAGGTCATCGTCGGCACGCTGGCGAGCGTGCCGGGCTGGACCGCGCATGCGCGCTGGCTGGAGTTCACCGACGTCGAGGCCGACGACGCCCCGCGGGTGGTCGCGCACCAGCAGCGGCTGGACAACGGCCAGTACCTGGTCGCCGGCCTGCGCATGCGTTCGGAGGACGGCTTCCTGCGCCTGATCCTGCATTCGGCGCTGGCCGCGCTGCTGGCCGCGGCGGTGATGGGGGCGATGGTCGGCGGCTGGACCTCGCGCTGGGTGGCGCGCCGGCTCGGCAGCCTGGACCGCACCGCCGAGCGGGTGGCGGCCGGCGAAATGGACCTGCGCGTGCGCAGCGATGGCAGTGGCGATGCCTTCGACCGCGTCGCGCTGCGCTTCAATGGCATGCTCGACCGGATCCAGGCGCTGCTCGACGCGGTGCGCCACGCCACCGATCACATCGCCCATGACCTGCGCACTCCGCTGAGCCGCCTGCGCACCCGGCTGGAGGCGATGCGCGCGGTACCGGCCATTGCCGCGTCGCCGGCGGCGCTGGCCGAACTGGAGTCGGGGCTGGCCGAGGCCGACGGCCTGCTGCAGTCGTTTTCCGCGCTGCTGCGGCTGTCGCGGATCGAGGCGCAGGCGGCGACCACCGACGATGCCACCGTGGTCGACCTGGACCAGCTGGTCGCCGACGTGGTCGAGCTTTACCAGCCGGTCGCCGCGCAGCGCGGCATGCGCCTGTGCGTCTCCGGCGTGCCGCTGCAGGTGGCGGGCGACCCCGACCAGCTGTTCCAGGTGCTGGTGAACCTGCTCGACAACGCACTCAAGTACGGGCCCACCGGCGGTACCGTCAGCGTGGACACGGCGGTGGACGGCGAGCATGCCGTGCTGCGCATCCGCGACCAGGGCCCGGGCATCCCCGAAGGCGACCGCCAGCGCGTGTTCGATCGCTTCGAGCGCCTGCAGGCCGACCGCGGCCAGCCCGGTACCGGGCTGGGCCTGAGCCTGGTGCGCGCCATCGTCAGCCGCCATCGCGGCACCGTTGTGCTGTCCGCGGGCGACCCGGGCCCGGGCGGCACCCCGGGGCTGTGCGTGACCGTGCAGCTGCCACGGCGGCCGCCCGCTGCCCTGGCCTGAGGCCCGTGGAGGGGCGCCGCGCACCCCCAGGCGGGCTTGGACAGTTGCCCCTGCAAGCGTTCCGGCCGGGCATCGCGGCCCCCCGCTGCGGCCCATTTGCGGTACAGTTGCGCGGTGTCCATTCTGACGACCAAGCGTTCCCTTTCTTCCGCTCGCCGCTGGTGGCGATGGTGGCCCGTTGCCGTCGTCCGTACCGCCACCGTCGATTCCCGGAAGGAAAGCCGTCTTGATCACGCAAGAGCAGTTCCAGCAGCAGGCCGCTGAAGGCCATACCCGCATCCCCGTCGTCCGCGAAGTGCTGTCCGACCTGGACACGCCGCTGTCGGTCTACCTCAAGCTCGCCGACGGCCCGCATACCTACCTGTTCGAATCGGTCGAGGGCGGCGAACGCTTCGGCCGCTACTCGATCATCGGCCTGCCGGCGCGGCGCATCTACAGCGTCCGCGGCCATACGCTGGAAGTAAGCGAACTGGGTGAAGTGATCGAACGCCGCGAGGTCGCCGACCCGCTGGCCGAGGTCGAAGTCCTGCGTGCGCAGCACTCGGTGCCACAGTTCGATGGCCTGCCGGGTTTCACCGGCGGCCTGGTCGGCTGGTTCGGTTTCGAGTGCATCCAGTACATCGAGCCGCACCTGGGCGCGGGCGACAAACCCGACGAACTCGGCACACCGGACATCTACCTGATGCTCTCCGAAGAGCTGGCGGTGTTCGATAACCTCAAGGGCCGGCTGTACCTGATCGTGCATGCCGACCCGGCGCAGCCGCAGGCCTGGGCCCGCGCCAACCGCCGCCTGGACGAACTGGCGCACCGGCTGCGCCAGGGCGGGGCCGGCTACCCGCAGGCGCAGGTGTCCGATGCCATCGACGAGCAGGATTTCCAGTCCTCGTTCACCCGCGAGCAGTACCACGCGGTGGTGCGCAAGGCGCAGGAGTACGTGCGCGCTGGCGACATTTTCCAGGTGGTGCCGAGCCAGCGCCTGCGCGTGCCGTTCCGTGCGCGGCCGATCGACGTATACCGCGCGCTGCGGGCGCTGAATCCGTCGCCGTACATGTATTTCATCGACGTCGGCGGCACCCAGGTGGTCGGCTCCTCGCCGGAAATCCTCGCGCGGCTGCGCGATGGCATGGTCACCGTGCGCCCGATCGCCGGCACCCGCCCGCGCGGCGCCACGCCGGAGCAGGACAAGGCGCTGGAGGTCGAGCTGCTGGCCGATCCCAAGGAGCGCGCCGAACACGTGATGCTGATCGACCTGGGCCGCAACGACGTCGGCCGCATCGCCGAGCCGGGCACGGTGAGGGTGGGGGAGCAGTTCGTGATCGAACGCTACAGCCATGTCATGCACATCGTCAGCGAAGTCACCGGCACCTTGAAGGCCGGGTTGAGCTACAGCGACGTGCTGCGCGCCACGTTCCCGGCCGGCACCGTCAGCGGCGCGCCCAAGATCCGCGCGCTGGAGATCATCCGCGAGCTGGAGCCGGTCAAGCGTAACGTCTACTCCGGCGCGGTCGGCTACATCGGCTGGCATGGCGACGGCGACACCGCCATCGCCATCCGCACCGCGGTCATCCAGGGCGGTTACCTGTATGTGCAGGCCGGCGGCGGCGTGGTCTACGACTCCGACCCGGACGCCGAGTGGCAGGAGACCATGAACAAGGGCCGCGCGCTGTTCCGCGCGGTGGCGCAGGCGGCGAAAGGGCTGTGAGGTGAACGGCATGGCCGCCAATTGCCTGCCAGTCGTCCTGCTCGCTGCAGTGATGGGAGCGGCGACGACGGTGTCCTCTGCGCGAGCCGCTGGCACCGTGGATGGCGCGCAGGCGGCGGTCCGTGCCGAAGGCAGGGTCGTTCATTACGACGGCCGGATAACGCAGGCCTCCGTTGCCGCGGTACGCATGCTGCTTGAGGCCGACGGCTCGTTGAAGGAACTGGCGATCCGCTCGGGCGGCGGCGATGTCGAAGCCGGGCTGGCGCTGGGCGGGCTGGTCCGTGACCGCGGCCTGGACGTGCGCGTCGTCGGTGATGTCTGCATGTCGTCCTGCGCGAATTACGTGTTTCCGGCAGGTCGGCGGAAGATCGTGGAAAGCGGCGCGCTGGTGATCTGGCACGGCTCCATGATCCAGAAGAATCTGCTTGAGGATTTTGATTACTCGGGCGTGCAGAAGCAGCTCGGCCGGCCACCTACCTGGTGGGAGCGGTGGTCCATGAAGCGGACGGCCAGGCAGTGGCTGCGCAGGATCTCGGCCGAGCAGGCCGCGTTCTACGCCAGGATCGGAGTCGATCCGCGGATAACGGTGCTCGGCCAGCTGCAGGACTGCGGGTGCAACTGGACCGTTACGGTCGCGGACATGGCGAAATTTGGAATCGATTCGGTGGCGGCCGACCCCGCTTATGGCATGCCCGGCTACGGGCGCTGGGACGGGGAATGGCGGCTGGTGGCCGACCACCCGCAGCCGCTCGCCGCAACAGGACAACGATGAGAGACGAACCATGCTGTTGATGATCGACAATTACGATACGAGTCCTTGGGCGTCCATAGTTGTCCGTTGATTCGATTGAAATTGCTTGTTTTTAAGGGTTTTTGTTTCAGGCTTGTCCGCAGGGGTTCGTGGCAAGCCGACGAAAAAGCGGGTATCGTTGCGGGTATCGAAAAGCCCGTAATCGGCATATGCCCCTGACCGACGCGAAGATCAGAACTGCCAAGCCCGGAGCCAAGCCGCTCAAGCTCACCGATGGCGGCGGGCTGTATCTTGAAGTGCGTCCGAGCGGCAGCAAGCTGTGGCGCTACCGCTATCGCATCGGCGACAAGGAGAACCTCTACGCCTTGGGCGAGTACCCGAGCGTCTCGCTTTCGGAGGCGCGTGCCGAGCGCGACAAGGCGAAAGCGCTGGTCAAGCAGGGCTTCCATCCAGCGCATGAGCGGGCACGCACCAAAGCCGAATCCGTGGCCTCGAACGCCAACACCTTCAAGGTCATGGCGAAGGAATGGATCGAGGAAAACCGCAGTCGCTGGTCGACCTACTACGTCAGTCAGATCGAGTCCTACTTCGACCGCGACGTGTACCCGAAGATCGGGCGTCGTCCCATGCGCTCGATCACCTCGGCGGACGTGCTGGAAATCGTGAAGGCAATCGCCGGGCGCGATGCGAAGACGGCGGCGATCAACGTGCGCCAGTGGATTTCGGCGGTGTTCGGACGCGCCATTTCGCATCTGAAGGCGGATGCCGATCCGGCCATCGCGTTGCGTCGTGCTGTTGTCCGTAACCCCATCCAGCACGCGCGTGCGTTGACTGAGGCGGAGATCGAGCAGTTCTTCATCAAGCTGCAAGGTTTCGGCGGCAATCGCACGACGGCCATCGCCATGAACCTGCTGGCGTTGCTGTGGACGCGAACGGCGGAGCTGCGCAAGGCCGAGTGGACGGAGTTCGACCTGAATGAAGCGACCTGGGTTATTCCAGCAGGTCGCATGAAGCGGCGCAGGAAGCATCTGGTGCCGTTGCCGACGCAAGCGGTGGCGCTGCTCACCGAGTTGCGCGGCATCACCGGGGCAGGGACGTACCTGTTCCCGAATACGCGCCGCCCCAAGGACGTGATGAGCGCGACGACCATCAACCGTGCACTCGAATACATGGGCTTCGCCACCGGCAATGTGACCGGCCATGACTTCCGCGCCACGGCTTCAACCCACCTGCACGAAAAGAAGTTCCGTGACGACGTGATCGACGTGCAGCTTGCCCATGCCAAGAAGAGCCGAACGGATGCGGCTTACAACCATGCGGTCTATCTGGACGAACGCATCGCCATGATGCAGGCGTGGGCGGATTTCCTGGACGAGATCGCGGCGCGTGCCGCCGCGAAGCCCAAGGTCAAGGTGGCGAGGAAGCGGCGTCCTCGCAAGGTGGTTGCCCGATAGCGGGGAAGTTCCTTGTGAAGTGTGGAGGTGTGAGCAGATGTTGCTTGTAAAAACCCAATAAAAACAACAGGATGAATTTATATTGCCGATTAGGTATGATGGCGGCGTATCAGCGCAGGCAGATGGAGGGTCACATGGACATTGCAGCTCGAATCAAGCGATCCGTCGCCAATCGCAGCGATGACGTGTTCCTGCGCGAAGAATTCGACCGCTTCGGCAGTCCGGCGCAGGTGGGGCGTGCCTTGCTGCAAATGCAGCGCGAGGGTTCGCTGGTGCGTCTTGGCAAAGGCGTGTATGCCAAGGCTGAAACCAGTGTTCTGTCCGGCAAGCCGATTCCTGCGCAGCCGCTGGATGTTCTGGCTCCGCGGGCGCTGGAAAAACTGGGCGTCACCGTTCGCCCGAGTCGCTTGGTGCAGGCGTACAACGAAGGCCGGAGCACGCAGATTCCCGCAGGCATTGTCATCGGCATCGGCAAGCAGCGTGTCACGCGGAAGTTGGGTTTCAATGGCAAGTTCGTCAAGTACGAGCGTGCATGAAAGTCCTATCCGAAGAACGCAGCAAGTGGATCAAAGCACTCTCGAGTGAAAGCCCGCAGGAGTTTCCTGTTGGCTTGCTGGAAAAAGACGAGCATCTGAGTGACGCGCTGGCGGCTTTGTTCGCCTTGCAATTGGACGACATCACGCTGGTCTTCTGCGGCGGCAGCAGCTTGTCGAAATCGCATGGCGTGATTGAGCGCATGTCCGAAGACGCCGACGTGAAGGTGGTGTTGTCTCCTGCGCTATTGCGGCTGTCCGGAAATCAGTTGCGCGGTCGCTTGTCCAAATTGAAGGCCGCTGTCACTGAGGCATTGGCGGAAACGGGCTTGGAGCTTGAGCCTGGCAGTTCCACTGCACGCAACCAGAACCACTACTTCCGCAGCGAATGGCTTTATCAGCCTGTTTTCGCACCAGCAATTGGATTGCGTCCGCACCTGCAAGTCGAATTCACTGTGCGAACGCCAATGTTGCCAACGGTCGATTTGCCGATTGCACGTCTGGCTGATCAAATGGCTGGAAGGAAAACTGATTCGCCGAGCGTGCCCACCATTTCGTTGGCTGAAACCGTTGCCGAGAAGGTGCTGTCGTTCCTGCGGCGCTTCGCACAACACCGTGCTGGCGAAATGCGTCAGGACTGGGACACGACACTGGTTCGGCACATCTACGACGTGCACTGCATCTTCCGGCGTCATCCGGAAGTTGTCAGCGATGCGGCAACCGCCTTCCCGCAGTTGGTTGAAGGAGATCGGCAGGAGTTTGGCAGCCAGTCTCCCGACTTCGCGGAAAGCCCGAAGCGGGTACTTTCGGAAGCCTTGGGGAAAATTGCTGGTGATGTGCAGAGTCAGGACGAATACGCGCGTCAACTGCTGCCGCTGGTCTACGGCGGGGATCATCCAAGCTACGCGGAAGCATTAGCTAGCTTCGACGCCGTAGCAAAGGTTTTGATTAAGGGCTTGTGAGAAGTCGAGCAGCGATGTCCCGCTCAGCAGCAGGACAGAAAAAGCCTTGTCTGGAGCTTAGGCTTCGCTAGGCTCTTCGGTGTCCTCGATTTCAACCACGCCTTGCAGTAGCTCAGAATAGCGTTCCGCCAAATGCTTCAATGCCACATCTTCCGTGGCATCAAAGTCCAGTTTTTCCTTGAAGAATTGAAGTCGATCGCGGTTTTCGTCGAGAATCTCGCTCCACGTCTTGACGTAGATATGCACACTCTCGTCGCTTGTCTCGTACCTACCATTTTTTATCCGATATGCGGCATCTTCGGTTATCTCTGTGCTGACGAGCCAGAAATCCCAACTGCATCCAGTTTTGTCGAAACGCGAGTCTTTGGAAACGCTCCTTGCGTAATCAACGATTTGGTCTAGTTCTGACTTGCCAATTTTGACGGAAGGGCGCTTCAACTCGACGACTAAGTGTGCTGGCTTCTTTGCGCCATAGTGCCTAGCGGTTTTCGAGAAC